>NZ_CP089978.1:600744-1201489 GCF_030674635.1 Moraxella sp. ZY210820
TTCAAAAAATTCGTGAAGCTGAACGTGCAATTATTGCTGAACAGTTTGTCTCTAAAGAAGGTGAATTGGTTTATGGCGAAGTGAAAAAACAAAATAAAGAAGGCTTTATCATTGATTTGGGTGATAATGCTGAAGCATTCTTAGCACGTGATGAAATTATTGCGAAAGAAATGTTACGTCCTAAACAACGTGTATGTGCATTATTATATAAAGTCAATCGTGATGGTCGTGGTTCACAATTATTATTAACACGTTCACGCCCTGAAATGTTGATTGCTTTGATGAAAAAGGAAATTCCAGAAATTTCAGAAGAAATCATTGAAGTACGTGCAGCTGCTCGCCAACCAGGTGTGCGTGCTAAAATTGCAGTGAAGACTAATGATAATCGTATTGATCCAGTGGGTGCATGTATTGGTATGCGTGGTACACGTATTCAAACGATTCAACAAGAATTGAATGGTGAGCGTATTGATGTGGTGGTATGGTCTGATGATACAGCTCAATATATCGCAAGTGCTTTAGAGCCTGCTGATGTATCACGCATCATGATTGATGAAGATGAAAAACGTGCAGAAATTATTTTTGCAACTAATGACCAATTGGCTCGTGCTATCGGATTACAAGGGCAAAACGTACGTTTAGCATCAGAATTAACTGGTTATAAGTTAGATATGATGTTGGAAGACGATTTCCAAGCACGTCAGCAAAATGAAATGCGTCAATATGTTGATTTATTTGTAACTCATTTAGATATTGATGAAGAATTTGCATTAGCATTAGCTGAACTTGGTTTCACATCTTTAGAAGAAATTGCTTATGTATCGGCAGAGACTTTTGAAGATTTAGAGCTTTCAGAAGAAGATATTGATACATTACAAAGTCGTGCAAAAGAAGCTGCTTTAAATGTTGCATTACAAAATAAACCACAACCAAGTGAAGAATTATTGGCTTTAGCAGGTATGACAACTGCGATTGCAGAAATTTTAGCAACACGTGGTATTATTACAGTTGATGATTTAGCAGAACAAGCGATTGATGATATTATTGATATTGAAGGTTTAAATCAGGAAAGTGCTGGTCAATTAATTATGAATGCACGTGCATCATGGTTTAATTAATAGGGAGGATAGAGAATGAGTGAAAAATCTAGCAATGAAACAAAAAAACCGCTTTCATTAAAGCGTAAAGAAAAATCAACTACACAAATGGTTGATAGTTCAGGTAAAACCAAAAAAGTTTTAGTGGAAACACGCAAAAAAATTGTCATTGACCCTAAAAAAGTTGAGGCAGATAAAGAGCGTGCTGAAGCAGAACAAAAGGCAAAAGCTGAACAAAAAGCTCAACAAAATGAGCAAAAAGCAAAAGCTGAACAAAAAGCAAAAGCAGAAGCTCAGGCTAAAGAGCAGGCTGAACAAGCGAAAAAAGCTGAAAATGCTAATAACATTCAAGCGAAAATAGCTGCCATGAATGCTAATAATGCTAAAAATACGAGTAAAAATGCTCCTGCAGCAAAAAGTGTAGTGGTAAAACGTAGCAATGGTACGACTGTTAAGGTAAATCAAGGTCAAAAATCGACAAAAGAAACACCTGAACAACGTAAGGCTCGTGAAGCACAAGAAGCACAATTAGCGAAGTTAAAAGCACAAAAGCAGTCAGAAAATCGTAAGGCTGCTGAAGAGCAAATGCGTCAAATGGCATCAAAATACTCTGATGATGATAATCGTTATCAAGATGATGATAATGATACACCATTGGCATCAGGTTTAGTCGGTCAAGCATACGAAGATTCATTTGAACGTGAAGACCGTGAAATTAAACGTGGTGGTGGTGCAAATACAGGTCGTGGCTCGAAAAAAGGTGGACGTAACCAAGAAGAACAAAACTTCACGCAAAATAATCGCCATAAACGTGGTTTAAAATCATCGCAAGCCAATAAACATGGTTTTGAAAAACCTGTTAAAAAACAAGTTTATGATGTAGAAATCAGTTCAACTATTGTTGTATCTGACTTGGCACAAAAAATGGCAGTGAAAGTTCGTGAAGTCATCAAAACATTGATGAAAATGGGCGAACTGGTGACGCAAAATCAATCGATTGAGCAAGAAATTGCTGCTTTAGTTGTGGAAGAAATGGGACATAATCCAGTTTTAATTTCTGAAACAGCAGTTGAGGATAACTTACTTGAACAAGCTGAACAAGAGCGTGGTGAATTATCAACACGTCCACCAGTTGTAACGATTATGGGACACGTGGATCATGGTAAAACTTCATTGCTTGACCGTATTCGCCGTTCTAAAGTGGCTGCAGGTGAAGCAGGTGGAATTACCCAACATATTGGTGCATATCACGTTAAAACTGAAAAAGGTATTATTACTTTCTTAGATACACCGGGACACGCAGCATTTACTGAAATGCGTTCTCGTGGTGCGAAAGCGACTGATATTGTAGTCATTGTGGTTGCAGGCGATGATGGCGTGATGCCACAAACCATTGAGGCGATTAATCATGCTAAAGCTGCCAATACGCCAATTATCGTTGCCATGAACAAAATGGATAAAGATACCGTTGATGTCGATCGTGTATTAAGTGAATTAAGCCAACATGGAGTGATTGCAGAAGCGTGGGGTGGTGATGTACCTGTGGCGAAAGTATCTGCACATACAGGACAAGGCATTGACGATTTATTAGACTTGATTTCGGTACAAGCAGAGTTGATGGAATTACAAGCATCAGCAGAAGGTGCCGCACAAGGTGTTGTCATCGAAGCGAAAGTTGATAAAGGCCGTGGTGCGGTTACATCGATTCTAGTACAAAATGGAACACTGAAGATTGGTGATTTAGTGCTTGCAGGTTCATCATACGGTCGTGTGCGTGCCATGATTGATGAAAATGGTCAAAAAATTAAATCAGCAGGTCCATCGATTCCTGTAGAAATTTTAGGCTTGCCTGAAGCACCAATGGCAGGTGATGAAGTTTTAGTTGTTACTGATGAGAAAAAAGCTCGTGAAGTGGCGGACGCTCGTGCTGACCGTGAACGTCAAAAACGCTTAGAACGTCAAAGTTCAATGCGTTTAGAAAACTTGATGGCATCAATGGGTAAGAAAGAAATTCCATCAGTCAATATCATCTTAAAAACAGATGTACGTGGTACGTTACAGGCTTTACAAACGGCATTGGTGGAATTATCAACCGATGAAGTGCAAGTAAATGTCATCAGTTCTGGTGTGGGTGCGATTACTGAATCAGATGTAATTTTAGCTCAATCATCAGAAGGTGTATTGCTCGGCTTTAACGTACGTGCCGATACATCAGCTCGTCAAAAGAGCGATATGGAAGGTATCGATATTCGTTACTATAGCGTGATTTATGAATTGATTGATGATGTGAAAGATGCAATGAGTGGTAAACTTGCTCCTGAACATCGTGAAACGATTCTTGGTGTGGCTGAAGTGCGTGATGTATTCCGTTCGAGTAAATTTGGTGCGGCTGCAGGTTGTATGGTGATGGAAGGTACGATCTATCGTAATAAGCCTATCCGTGTCTTACGTGATGATATAGTGATTTTCCAAGGTGAATTGGAATCATTACGCCGTTTCAAAGACGTGGTTACTGAAGTGCGTGCAGGTATGGAATGTGGTCTTGCCGTGAAAGGTTATAATGACATCAAACCACTTGATAAAATTGAAGTGTATGATGTACAAATTGTGAAACGGAGTCTTTAATGGCAGGTAGTCAGCGTTTAAAACGTATGGCGGATTCGGTACAGCGTGAGCTGTCCGATTTAATTCGCCTTGAATTAAAAGATCCACGTTTGGGTGGATTAGTGACCATTTCTGGGGTAAAAGTCAGTGCTGATTTGGGCTATGCTGATGTTTATGTTACTGTAATGGGACGTGAACTTGATGAACAAAGTGAAGAACAGCATAAAGAAACCTTAGAGGTGTTAAATAATGCGAGTGGTTTTTTACGTCAAGAATTAGGGCGTAGAATTAAAACTCGTGTAACGCCACGTTTGCGTTTTCATTATGATAAAACGAATGCTTATGGTAATTATATGTTTGATTTAATTGCTAAGGCAACACGAGATTTACCACCTGTTGATGATGAAAAATTAGCAGAATAAATCAGAAACACTCCAAAATGAACAAGGTTTTGGAGTGTTTTTATACACATTATTCATCGTGTGATATTTTGATTTATCATTTTATTTCCCCCTATAATTTGCTATAATACATTAATCTATTTCTCTATTTGTTATTATCACAATTATATATTTCATGATTAAACTTCAGCATATTTATAAAACGTTCCATCAGCATAGTAATCCTTTGACCGTATTAAATGACATATCTCTTGAAATAGATAAAGGTCAGATTTTAGGTGTAATTGGAGCATCAGGTGCAGGAAAAAGTACCTTAATTCGTTGCGTGAATTTACTGGAGCGTCCAACATCAGGTTCTGTTGAAATTGATGGCATTGATTTAACTACATTAAATGAAAAAGATTTAATTACTGCACGCCGTCAAATTGGTATGATTTTTCAGCATTTTAATTTGTTGAGTTCTCGTACTGTGTTTGATAATGTGGCATTGCCTTTAGAATTAGCAAAAGTTGATAAACAAAAAATCCAAAATAAAGTCAATGAGTTATTAGCATTGGTGGGTTTGGCAGATAAAGCTAATGTTTATCCTGCTAATTTATCAGGTGGACAAAAACAACGAGTCGCCATTGCTAGAGCATTAGCTAGCGACCCCAAAGTGTTATTATGTGATGAAGCAACCAGTGCTTTAGATCCAGCAACGACACAAGCAATTTTACGATTATTAAAACGCATTAACCAAGAATTAGGTATTACTATTTTGTTGATTACTCATGAAATGGATGTGGTTAAACAAATTTGCGACCGTGTAGCGATTTTAGATCAAGGCGTTTTAGTTGAACAGGGTACAGTGAGTGAAATATTCGCTAATCCAAAAACAGAATTAGCACAACAGTTTATTTATTCAACATTAAATACAGGTTTGCCGAATGATTATTTAGCTCAATTATCATCAACACCTAAAACAGATTATGCTTGTCCGATTATTCAATTGGAATTTACAGGATTATCGGTAGACGCTCCATTACTATCACAAGCAAGTAAAAAATTTGATGTGGATTTTAATATTTTAACATCGCAGATTGATTATGTTGATGGGATTAAATTCGGTATTAGTATTGTAGAATTGATTGGGCAACCAGATGATATTGAACAAGCAAAAAAATATTTAATTAAACAACAAGTTAAGCTTGAGGTACTCGGCTATGTGGGCTGATTTAATACAACAATTTTCCGCAGAATTAACGCCTGAAATGTGGAAAATGGTGGCTTTATCCACATGGCAAACGGTGTATATGAGTATCACGGCAACATTTTTAGCAGTGATCATCGGTGTACCTGTGGGATTTTTAGCCTTTTTAACAGGGCAAGGACAAATCTTACAACAAAAGACTAGTCATCGTTTATTAAATATCATTATTAATATTGGACGTTCTATTCCTTTTATTATTTTATTGGTTTTATTATTGCCATTTACACGTTTTATCGTGGGGACGACATTAGGAACAACGGCTGCAATTGTTCCCTTAGCAATTACTGCATTTCCATTTGTAGCACGTTTAACAGCGAATGCTTTGATGGAAATTCCAACAGGTTTAACTGAAGCTGGAAAATCGATGGGGGCAACACATTGGCAAATTGTCAGTAAATATTATTTTCCAGAATCATTACCGATTTTAATTAATGGTATTACATTAACTTTAGTCACTTTGATTGGTTATTCGGCAATGGCTGGGGCTGTTGGTGGTGGCGGTTTGGGTAATTTAGCCATTAGTTATGGTGAACACCGAAATATGGTCTATGTTAAATGGGTCGCAACTATTATTATTGTGGCTTTTGTGATGATTTGTCAAAAAATGGGCGACTATTTGGCACAACGTTTTGACCATCGTTAATGATGTATTGTGATGATGATATATCATCTAATGATTTTCATTTAAGATGAATTTGATTATAATGTTAGCTAATTTATCTTATTGTGAGAATTGATTATGCAATTAAAGAAATTAGCAGGTTTATTTACTTTTGCAACTACAATGGCATTAGTGGGGTGTGGTGGTGATAATGCATCAAAAGCAAATGATAAACCAAGTCAAGCACCAACAACTGCAACTGCTCAAGTGCTTAAAGTGGGTGTGATGTCTGGTCCTGAGCAAATTGTAGCTGAAAAAGCGGTACAAATTGCTAAAGAAAAATATAATTTAACAGTTGAATTAGTACCATTTACTGAATATGGTATTCCAAATAGTGCAGTAAGCAAAGGTGATTTAGATGCTAATGCGATGCAACATAAGCCATATTTTGATAAAGACACGCAGGAAAAAAATCTTAAAAACTTAACTATTGTAGGTAATAGTTTTGTGTATCCTTTAGCGGGTTATTCTAAGAAAATTAAAACAGTTGCTGATTTAAAAGAAGGAGCTGTTGTTGCAGTACCAAATGACCCGAGTAACTTGGCTCGTGCTTTAATTTTGTTGGAAAAACAAGGTTTGATTAAACTTAAAGATAGTACAAATTTATTTGCGACATCGAAAGATATTGTTGAAAATCCAAAGAAATTAAGCATCAAAGAAGTCGATACATCTATTGCTGCAAAAGCACTTGATGATGTTGATTTAGCAGTTGTGAATAATACTTATGCAGGTCAAGTTGGATTAAATGCGACTGAACATGGTGTATTTGTTGAATCGAAAGATTCTCCGTATGTAAATATCATTGTTGCTCGTGAAGATAACAAAGATACGCCAGCGGTACAAAATTTTGTGAAATCTTATCAAACTGAAGAAGTTTATGAAGAAGCGAAAAAACACTTTAAAGATGGTGTTGTAAAAGGTTGGTAAGCTGAATACGATTTAAAAAGAAAATATCCCTTGTATTCAAGGGATATTTTTTATGCGATTTATGTAGTAATTAAAACCATTTAGGAAGGGTCATTAATTGGCTGATAAAATGGGGAATAATACGTGGTTCTAAAGCAATAGTCATTATTATACCATAAGCAGCTCCCCAGAGATGTGCTGAATGATTTGTTCTTGATACACCACGATTTTTTGCCCAAATACTATAAGCGACATAGAGTATTGCAAAAATAATTGCAGGCATGGGTATAAAGAGTACTATAATTAAATTCCAAGGGTCAAATAAAATAAAAGCAAATAATACTGCAGAAACTGCTCCTGAAGCTCCTAAACTTGCCCATTGTGAATTATGACGATTTTGTAAATAGCTTGGGATACTCGCAACAATCATGGCTGTTAAATAAAATAAAATAAATCCCAATCCATCTAAAAATTGTGTATAAAATTTTTCAATAGCTTGCCCAAAGAAAAATAGGGTAATCATATTAAAAAGTAAATGAAAGCCATCAGCATGGATAAACCCCGAACCAATAAAACGATCGTATTGTCCTTGTTTTACTGCAGGTACCCATAAAATCAGGCGGTTCATTACATTAATATCTTTTAATGCCCATAAGGAAATACCTGTGGTAATTAGGATAATAAAAAGCGTATGTGATAATCCAAGTAGTTCAGCCATAAAATTTTATTTAATCATTCAATAATTGTTAAAGGGAACACATTATAGCATAACATGATTACCATATCATAACAGATAATTCTGACGAAATTAGTTGTTTTTTTCCTAGTTGGCTCAAAATAGAGTACAATAGGCAGATTAAATTAACTGAGAGTTTAACAATGACTGATTCTGTAAACAATGAACAACAAATTCCTAATTTACTCATTACGCCATCGGCACAAGAGTATTTAAAAGAATTATTAGCAAAGCAAGAAACTGATGGTATCGGTGTGCGTATTTTTGTGGAAAATGCAGGTACGCCACGTGCAGAATGTTGTATGGCTTATAGTACGCCAGATGAACGTGTAGAAACAGATTATCGCCAAGAATATGCAGATTTTACTGCTTTTATCGATTTACCATCAATTCCATATTTGCTTGATGCGGTGATTGATTATAATAAAGACCGTTTTGGTGGACAATTAACATTCCGTGCCCCAAATTCTAAAGTACCACGCGTAGGTCCTGATGCTTCGATTGAAGAGCGTATTACCTATGTGTTACAAGCAGAAATTAACCCAAGTTTAGCTGGGCATGGGGGAAGTTGTATGCTGGTTGAAGTGCGTGATGATGAAACACATGGCTTGACTGCGGTATTAAAATTTGGTGGTGGTTGTCAAGGTTGTTCAGCGATTGATGTTACTTTAAAACAAGGGGTTGAAACAACTTTAAAAGAGTTTGTACCAGAATTACAACACGTTATTGACCAAACTGACCATAGTCAAAGTGAAGGAGCGTATTTTAAATAATATCCTTTACGTCATTCTCAACTTATAGTAAGTTATTGATTTTATGTAGGGGCGAATGATTATTCGCCCGTACAGAATTAAATATTTAAAATCATATTATATTATGATTTTAAGTTGAGAAAGGGCATCCTTTTGTTGAATATACAATAAAGGCTAAGTAAAATGACTTAGCCCTTATTTTTTATCATTGTTGATGATTAATCATCATGGTCGTCGTGATCATCACGGTCATCGTGGTTTTGAGCGATGATTTTACCTGTTTTAGCATTGACTTTTACATCATATTCCACACCCTGTGCATTGACAAGTTCAACATCAAAAGTCGCACCATAACGGCTATCATGGTCAAATTCTACTTTTTTAACTTTGCTATTTTTGATTTGTTTTTGAGCAATTTGACCTGCTTTTTCTTTAGAAATATATTGATCTTTATTTTGTTGATAAATACGCTCATCATTATCAGCAAATACTGCAGGAGCAGTGGTCAAAGTTGCTGTTGCAATCACAGTAGCAGAAATAATTTGTTTAAGATTAAACATGGAAAATACTCCGAATAAAGTTTAAATTGATTATGCATTTAGGCATAATGTCTTGCGATGGATATATGATATAAAATAAAAATTAGCTAAAAATTAGTGTGATGTAATAAAATGTGAACATTGAATGATGATAATCATCAAGTAAATGAACAATATTGGCTATGACTGTATAATCTTGCAGAGTAATCACATAAGTGATTTAACTTATTGAGTTTATTAAATTATTTTTAAATATAATAATTTATTAAAAATCAATATTTTATATTATTTATTAGATTGCTCTGGCTTTTTATGATTTAAATAAAGTTGTAAGTTATTTTTGTATTATAATCTTTTGTATAAAGTTAAACTTAAAAATAGGTGTATCAATAATGAATAATTTATCAGAACAATATCAACAGTATCATAAACTATTACATTTGCGGTTGTTTTTTATTGTAAGCCATATTTTGTGCTTTTTTGTAGCAATTATATTTTTAAATCTTTAGATATTTTTGTGTTGGATAATTTATGCTTATATTTCAACATTTATCTTTTTTGCAAAAGATATTTGCCCGTTTTGCAAACAAAGTTTTTTTCTTTATGCCCAATCTCGTGTGGGGTTTGAGCATAGTTTTCTTTTTCCTTGTCAATGTATCAACTGCAAAATGCCACACAACAAAAATTCCAATGATGAAACATCTTCCTAACTGTATAATTATCATAAAATATGCTATAATTCGCTACCATTTAAAGTTAAATTTTTGCTAATTTTGCCGAGTGTCGGCGATTTAAGGAGCTTACATGAGCGTATCGGAAATTCGCCCTATTGCGATTGAAGATGAGTTAAAAAATTCCTATCTTGATTATGCCATGAGCGTGATTGTTTCTCGTGCCTTGCCAGATGTGCGAGATGGTCTCAAGCCTGTACATCGCCGTGTGTTATACGCTATGCACGAACTGGGCAATGATTATAATAAGCCTTATAAAAAGTCCGCTCGTGTGGTCGGTGATGTGATAGGTAAATATCACCCACATGGTGATATTGCGGTGTATGATACCATTGTGCGTATGGCACAAGATTTTAGTTTACGTTATTTGCTGGTCGATGGACAAGGGAATTTTGGTTCGGTTGATGGTGATAGTCCAGCGGCGATGCGTTACACTGAAATTCGTATGCAAAAAATCACCCATGATTTACTATCAGATTTGGATAAAGACACGGTTGATTGGGAAGATAACTACGATGGTTCAGAAAAAATCCCAGAAGTGTTACCAACACGTATTCCAAATTTATTAGTCAATGGTTCAGCAGGGATTGCAGTTGGTATGGCAACCAATATGGCACCGCATAATATGACGGAGGTGGTCAATGCTTGTCTTGCTTATGTGGATAATCCACACATTAGCGTTGAAGGGTTGATGCAACATATTTCAGGGCCTGATTTTCCGACAGGCGGTGTGATTTATGGTAAATCAGGCATTGTTGATGCCTATCGTACAGGCAAAGGACGCTTGCATATTCGTGGCAAATATCACTTAGAGCAAGATGAAAAAACAGGTCGAACAGTCATCGTCTTTACTGAAATTCCATATCAGGTGAATAAAGCGAAAGCGATTGAGCGTATCGCTGAACTAGTAAAAGAAAAGAAACTTGAAGGC
This sequence comes from Moraxella sp. ZY210820, assembly GCF_030674635.1. NCBI lineage: Bacteria > Pseudomonadati > Pseudomonadota > Gammaproteobacteria > Moraxellales > Moraxellaceae > Nasibacterium > Nasibacterium caprae. Next base: position 611,352 of record NZ_CP089978.1, read on the forward strand.
ATTTCATTATTACAAGATGAATCGGATAAAGAAGGTATGCGAATTGCCATTTATCTGAAACATGGTGAAAATGCTGAAGTGATTGTTAATAATTTATTCCAAAATACACAATTAGAAACCAGTTTTAGCATTAATATGGTCTGTCTCGATAAAGGACAACCTAAATTGATGAATTTAAAAGATATTATTTCTGCATTTATTCATCATCGTCAAGAAGTGGTTACACGCCGTACCTTGTTTGAATTACGCAAAGCACGTGAGCGTGGACATATTTTAGAAGGTTTGACGGTTGCGATTTCTAATGTAGATGAGATTATCGAAACCATTAAAACATCAGCCAATCCAACCGAAGCCCGTGAGCGTTTGTTGGCGGGAGAATGGCAAGCAGGCGGTGTGTTATCATTATTGGAAAAAGCGGGACAGCAATCGATTCGCCCTGATGTGATTGAAGATGAAGACCCAAATCGTCCATTTGGAGTAAGTGGTGCGATTTATCGCTTATCACCAGCTCAAGTGCAAGCGATTTTAGAGTTACGTTTACATCGTTTGACAGGTTTAGAGCAAGATAAATTACAAGCAGAATATTTAGAAATTTTAGCGGAAATTCAACATCTTGAAGCGATTTTAAGTGATTTTAACTTGTTGATGAATATTATCCGTGAAGAACTTGCAGAAGTCATTCAACAATATGGCGATGTTCGCCGTACAGAAATTATCGAATCTCGTGTCGATTTTAGCCGTGAAGATTTAATTCCTGAAGAACAGGTTGTTTTAACCGTTTCACAAACAGGTTATGCAAAAACACAACCATTATCAGACTATCAAGCACAACGCCGTGGCGGACGTGGCAAGTCTGCAACATCAATGAAAGAAGATGATTATATTCAACATTTGATTGTGGCATCGAACCATGCAACGGTATTGTGTTTTACCAATGTGGGTAAAGTGTATCGCTTAAAAGTCTATGAAGTGCCGATTGCATCTCGTGGGGCAAAAGGTCGTCCAATGGTAAATTTATTACCACTTGATGCCAATGAAAGCATTACTGCGATTTTACCTGTTAAAGATTTCCCAGAAAATCATTATGTGTTTATGGCAACTGCGTCAGGTACAGTAAAACGTGTGGAATTAGAACAATTTAGCAATGTTCGTTCCAATGGTTTGCGTGCCTTAGAATTGGCTGATGGCGATACTTTAATCGGCGTTGCGATTACTGACGGTCAGCAACAAATTATGTTGTTTAGTAATGAAGGTAAGGCGATTCGTTTTGCCGAAACCGATGTGCGTGCGATGGGACGTACAGCAAAAGGCGTGCGTGGTATGCGTGTAACCTTGTCTGTGGGTGCGGTTGATGGTGAAGATGTCGAAGTTGATGATGATATCAACGAGCAAGATGATGGCGAAGAAAACAGCAATATCATTAGTCGTATTGTGTCGCTTGTGGTTGTACCTGAAACTGGGGAAGTGTTATGTGCAAGTGCCAATGGTTATGGTAAACGTACTCCTGTTGATGATTTCCCAACCAAAAAACGTGGCGGTAAAGGTGTAATTGCTATTAAGACTAGCGAGCGTAATGGTGAATTAGTCGGTGCAGTTGCAATTGATGAAAGCAAAGAAATGTTGTTGATTTCTGATGGCGGAACATTGGTACGTACACGTGCATCAGAAGTGGCAACCGCAGGGCGTAATACACAAGGTGTACGCTTAATTCGCTTGGCAGATGATGAAACGCTAGTCGGTGTGGTATCGATTGAAGCTGTGGAAAATGATGACAATAGCGATGAAATTGATGAAGCTATTGAACAGCAAGATGGTGCAACAGAATAAATAATGAAAATAAACCCTAAATTTTGATTTAGGGTTTATTTTGTGATATTAATGATGTTATGGAGATTATTGTGTAGGGGCGAAATATTTTTCGCCCTTATAATTTTTAATTTTTATTGATGGATTATTGTATGTCCAAAACATCTATTGTACTCATTTTTATGGCAGGTATTATTTTATGGATCACGTCTGGCGTACGAATGTCCTTAGGATTATTTGTCAAGCCGATGGAAAGTATCACCTTAGATATTGTTTCAATTAGCTTTGCTCTTGCAGTTTGTCAGTTAATGTGGGGCATTGCCCAACCGATTGCAGGTGCATTAGGCGATAAATTTGGTGCGAGATGGGTCTTAATATCAGGGACAATTTTACTCATTTTAGGCTGTGCCTTAACGCCATTTTTAGCTACACCATTGGGTTTAATTTTTAGCATTGGTTTATTGATTGCTTTTGGTACTGGAGCAGGCAGTTTTTCTCTGTTGATGGGGCAAGTTGCCAATCGTATTGAACCACAATATCGTGGTGTGGCATCAGGGATTATCAATGCAAGTTCATCTTTTGGGCAATTTAGTTTTGCCTTAATGTTACAACCCTTGATTGCATGGCGTTTTACAGGTTGGCAAGGAGCAATGTGGGCGATGGCTGGTATTTCCTTATTGATGTTTCCTGTGGCGTGGTGGATTACTCGTGGGCAACATCAAACGCTAAGCCCATCACAAACGACAACGCCACAAACAGCAGAGCAGAGTTTAGGGGAAACCGTTAAAATTGCCTTAAAAGATAAAAGTTATTTATTGATTCATTTAGCATTTTTTACTTGCGGATTTCATATCGCATTTTTGGCAACCCATTTACCGATGGAAATTACCTTAGCAGGCTTAAAGGAAAATGTTGCATCATGGTCATTGGCATTGATTGGATTATCCAATGTGATTGGGAGTTTATTTATTGGTTGGTGTGTGGGGCATTATCGCAGTAAATATATTTTATTTTGGATGTACTTAAGCCGAGCAGTGATGATAGCGATATTTTTAATCGCACCAAAAACCACCATGACTTTTTATATTTTTGCCATTGCTTTGGGTTTAACATGGTTAGCCACTGTACCACCAACAGCAAGTGCAGTAGGGAAATTATTTGGTGTACGTTATTTGGCAACTCTGTTTGGTTTGACCTTGGTGAGTCATCAAATTGGGGCATTTTTCGGAGCATATTTTGGCGGTTTAGCCATTCAACAATTTGGTGATTATCAGTTGATGTGGTATGCCGATATTATTTTAGCGGTATTGGCAGGGGTGGCAAATTTACCAATTCGAGAACCGAAGATTGAAAAATGATGATTTTGAATAGATTTTTATTATATTTGTTTAAATATCGCTCTATTAAATTAAAAATAATGAAGATATTTTAAAAAAAAGTTTGACAAAGGTTTGAGTTGTGTCTATAATACACATCTATCGCAAGATGATAATATTTTGAATTTAAATTAAATATTGATTTTAAGTATTTATGTTTATAAGATATTATCTTATAAATTTGTGATAGTAATAATCAACAATTGAAGAGATGGTTGATAATTCATTAAGAGAGATAGAAGAACAACTTGTGTGGATTTTTGCTATTATTGGATGGATTTTTATATTTTAAATTGAATATAAAGTTCATTTGATTTGGTAGAAATTGACTCGAGATTTATTTGAGCGAAAATTTTGCTAGTGATTGAATGGGCGAATTGGTATTTGTTGTTATGTTTATGATGATGAATGCTGATTAAGAATGAATTAAACTGAAGAGTTTGATCATGGCTCAGATTGAACGCTGGCGGCAGGCTTAACACATGCAAGTCGGACGGTTGAAGGGTGCTTGCACCTGGAGATAGTGGCGAACGGGTGAGTAATGCTTAGGAATCTGGCTATTAATGGGGGACAACAATTCGAAAGGATTGCTAATACCGCATACGCCCTACGGGGGAAAGCAGGGGATCTTAGGACCTTGCGTTAATAGATGAGCCTAAGTTGGATTAGCTAGTTGGTGGGGTAAAGGCCTACCAAGGCGACGATCCATAGCGGGTCTGAGAGGATGATCCGCCACACTGGGACTGAGACACGGCCCAGACTCCTACGGGAGGCAGCAGTGGGGAATATTGGACAATGGGCGCAAGCCTGATCCAGCCATGCCGCGTGTGTGAAGAAGGTCGTAAGATTGTAAAGCACTTTAAGTGGGGAGGAGGGTACCGATGCTAATATCATTGAGTACTGGACGCTACCCACAGAATAAGCACCGGCTAACTCTGTGCCAGCAGCCGCGGTAATACAGAGGGTGCGAGCGTTAATCGGAATTACTGGGCGTAAAGCGCGCGTAGGTGGCTAATTAAGTCGGATGTGAAATCCCCGAGCTCAACTTGGGAATTGCATACGATACTGGTTGGCTAGAGTATAAGAGAGGAAGGTAGAATTCCAGGTGTAGCGGTGAAATGCGTAGAGATCTGGAGGAATACCGATGGCGAAGGCAGCCTTCTGGCTTAATACTGACGCTGAGGTGCGAAAGCATGGGGAGCAAACAGGATTAGATACCCTGGTAGTCCATGCCGTAAACGATGTCTACTAGCCGTTGGAGTCGTATAAGACTTTAGTGGCGCAGCTAACGCGATAAGTAGACCGCCTGGGGAGTACGGTCGCAAGACTAAAACTCAAATGAATTGACGGGGGCCCGCACAAGCGGTGGAGCATGTGGTTTAATTCGATGCAACGCGAAGAACCTTACCTGGTCTTGACATACAGAGAACTTAGCAGAGATGCTTTGGTGCCTTCGGGAACTCTGATACAGGTGCTGCATGGCTGTCGTCAGCTCGTGTCGTGAGATGTTGGGTTAAGTCCCGCAACGAGCGCAACCCTTATCCTTATTTGCCAGCACTTTGGGTGGGAACTATAAGGAGACTGCCAGTGACAAACTGGAGGAAGGCGGGGACGACGTCAAGTCATCATGGCCCTTACGACCAGGGCTACACACGTGCTACAATGGTAGGTACAAAGGGCAGCTTAGTCGCGAGGCTTGGCGAATCCCAAAAAGCCTATCGTAGTCCGGATTGGAGTCTGCAACTCGACTCCATGAAGTCGGAATCGCTAGTAATCGCAGATCAGAATGCTGCGGTGAATACGTTCCCGGGCCTTGTACACACCGCCCGTCACACCATGGGAGTTTGTTGCACCAGAAGTGGTTAGCTTAAAAAAGGGCGATCACCACGGTGTGGCCGATGACTGGGGTGAAGTCGTAACAAGGTAGCTGTAGGGGAACCTGCGGCTGGATCACCTCCTTAACGAAAAAAAAGATTCGTTTGATGATAGTTAGAATCCACAACAAGTTGTTCTTCTGAAAGAGTTTATCTGAGGGTCTATAGCTCAGTTGGTTAGAGCACACGCTTGATAAGCGTGGGGTCATAAGTTCAAGTCTTATTAGACCCACCACTAATTGCAAGCACTTTAAAGTGCAAGTAGTTAAAAATATAGATGGTAAGATAAATGAAAAGCTATGGGGACTTAGCTTAGTTGGTAGAGCGCCTGCTTTGCACGCAGGAGGTCAGGAGTTCGACTCTCCTAGTCTCCACCATAAGTGAGGAATAGCAAAGATTAATAATCTTAGTCCGAACACAAGATAAAAATCTATGATTTTTCTGTACGGTATAGATTAAATGATTTATTTGATTGAATAAATTAGTTATTATGTTATAATAATTAACTTATGCAATTAAGTTCACTAAGTAAAGAAATTAGTGAGTAATTAAAGCATAAAATTTAAGTGATACTGATGAGGTATTACAGTTTTATAAGTGATAACACAGGTTAAAGCTATAAAACATCATTCATTAACAGCAAGAATTGAGTCTGAAAATAATTGTTCACTCAATAGATTGAAGTAGTCGTAAGATGAAAAGATTTAATTGAGGACTAGCAAAAACTGAATCAAGCGTTTTGGAATAGATTGTGTGACTTTAAGTTGAAAGAATGAATAGATATTTTAAAATATTTATTTAAACGACAATTTGGGGTTGTATAGTCAAGTGAATAAGTGCATACGGTGGATGCCTAGGCAATCAGAGGCGAAGAAAGACGTTGTAGCCTGCGAAAAGCGTCGGGGAGTTGGCAAACAAGCATTGATCCGGCGATGTCTGAATGGGGGAACCCACCTACCATAAGGTAGGTATCATTAACTGAATCCATAGGTTAATGAAGCGAACGAGGGGAAGTGAAACATCTCAGTACCCTTAGGAAAAGAAATCAATTGAGATTCCCTTAGTAGCGGCGAGCGAAAGGGGAGTAGCCCATAAAGTTTTATATAGTTTAGTGGAACGCTCTGGGAAGTGCGAACGTAGAGGGTGATATTCCCGTACACGAAAGGCTATATAAGATGATGACGAGTAGGGCGAGGCACGTGAAACCTTGTCTGAATATGGGGGGACCATCCTCCAAGGCTAAATACTCCTGATTGACCGATAGTGAACCAGTACCGTGAGGGAAAGGCGAAAAGAACCCCTGTGAGGGGAGTGAAATAGATCCTGAAACCGTATGCATACAAGCAGTAGGAGCATACATTGTTATGTGACTGCGTACCTTTTGTATAATGGGTCAGCGACTTATATTTTGTAGCAAGGTTAACCGCATAGGGGAGCCGTAGAGAAATCGAGTCTGAATAGGGCGTTAAGTTGCAAGGTATAGACCCGAAACCGGGTGATCTATCCATGAGCAGGTTGAAGGTTGGGTAACACTAACTGGAGGACCGAACCCACTGTCGTTGAAAAGCCAGGGGATGACTTGTGGATAGGGGTGAAAGGCTAATCAAACTCGGTGATAGCTGGTTCTCCCCGAAAGCTATTTAGGTAGCGCCTCGGACGAATACCATTGGGGGTAGAGCACTGTTTCGGCTAGGGGGTCATCCCGACTTACCAAACCGATGCAAACTCCGAATACCGATGAGTACTATCCGGGAGACAGACTATGGGTGCTAACGTCCATAGTCAAGAGGAAAACAATCCAGACCGCCAGCTAAGGCCCCAAAATCATAGTTAAGTGGGAAACGATGTGGGAAGGCATAGACAGCTAGGAGGTTGGCTTAGAAGCAGCCACCCTTTAAAGAAAGCGTAATAGCTCACTAGTCGAGTCGGCCTGCGCGGAAGATGTAACGGGGCTAAAACTATGTGCCGAAGCTGCGGATTTACATTTTATGTAAGTGGTAGGGGAGCGTTCTGTAAGCCAAAGAAGGTGGGTTGAGAAGCCCGCTGGAGGTATCAGAAGTGCGAATGCTGACGTGAGTAACGACAAAACGGGTGAAAAACCCGTTCGCTGAAAGACCAAGGGTTCCAGTCCAACGTTAATCGGGGCTGGGTGAGTCGACCCCTAAGGCGAGGCCGAGAGGCGTAGTCGATGGGAAATTGGTTAATATTCCAATACTTCTGTGTAATGCGATGAGAGGACGGAGAAAGTTAAGTCAGCCTGGCGTTGGTTGTCCAGGTGGAAGGTTGTAGGCATGTATCTTAGGCAAATCCGGGGTACTCTATGCTGAGAACTGATAGCAAGCTATACTTGTATAGCAAAGTGGCTGATACTCTGCTTCCAAGAAAAGTCTCTAAGCTTCAGTTACACAGGAATCGTACCCGAAACCGACACAGGTGGTCAGGTCGAGTAGACCAAAGCGCTTGAGAGAACTCTGCTGAAGGAACTAGGCAAAATGGTACCGTAACTTCGGGAGAAGGTACACTGTTGTTGGTGATGGGACTTGCTCCTTGAGCTGACGACAGTCGCAGAAACCAGGCCGCTGCAACTGTTTATTAAAAACATAGCACTCTGCAAACACGAAAGTGGACGTATAGGGTGTGATGCCTGCCCGGTGCTGGAAGGTTAATTGATGTGGTTAGCGCAAGCGAAGCTATTGATCGAAGCCCCAGTAAACGGCGGCCGTAACTATAACGGTCCTAAGGTAGCGAAATTCCTTGTCGGGTAAGTTCCGACCTGCACGAATGGCATAATGATGGCGGCGCTGTCTCCAGCAGAGACTCAGTGAAATCGAAATCGCTGTGAAGATGCAGTGTACCCGCGGCTAGACGGAAAGACCCCGTGAACCTTTACTACAGCTTGACATTGAACTTTGACCTTACTTGTGTAGGATAGGTGGGAGGCTTAGAAGCAGAGACGCCAGTTTCTGTGGAGCCATCCTTGAAATACCACCCTGGTAATGTTGAGGTTCTAACTCAGTCCCCTAATCGGGGACGAGGACCATGTCTGGTGGGTAGTTTGACTGGGGCGGTCTCCTCCTAAAGAGTAACGGAGGAGTACGAAGGTGCGCTCAGCGTGGTCGGAAATCACGCAAAGAGTATAAAGGCAAAAGCGCGCTTAACTGCGAGACCCACAAGTCGAGCAGGTACGAAAGTAGGTCTTAGTGATCCGGTGGTTCTGTATGGAAGGGCCATCGCTCAACGGATAAAAGGTACTCTGGGGATAACAGGCTGATACCGCCCAAGAGTTCATATCGACGGCGGTGTTTGGCACCTCGATGTCGGCTCATCTCATCCTGGGGCTGAAGCAGGTCCCAAGGGTATGGCTGTTCGCCATTTAAAGAGGTACGCGAGCTGGGTTTAGAACGTCGTGAGACAGTTCGGTCCCTATCTACCGTGGGCGTTGGAAATTTGAGAGGATCTGCTCCTAGTACGAGAGGACCAGAGTGGACGAACCTCTGGTGTACCGGTTGTCACGCCAGTGGCATCGCCGGGTAGCTATGTTCGGAAGGGATAACCGCTGAAAGCATCTAAGCGGGAAGCCTACCTCAAGATGAGATTTCCCTAGTAATTTAATTACTCTAAAGAGCCGTTCAAGACTAGGACGTTGATAGGTTGGATGTGGAAGCATGGCGACATGTGAAGCTGACCAATACTAATTGCTCGTGTGGCTTGACTATACAACACCCAAGTTGTTGTATAAACACAATAATCCAAAATAAATGTGAAAACTTGATTCAGAAAATGCAATGAACAAAACAACTCAGCTCAATACTCGCTGTACCAGTTTCGTTGGCGACCATAGCAAGTGTGAACCACCTGATCCCTTCCCGAACTCAGAAGTGAAACCACTTAGCGCTGATGGTAGTGTGGTGTTAACCATGTGAGAGTAAGTCATCGCCAACTCCTTTTTAAATAAAAACCTTCAATCAAATAAATAATGGTTGAAGGTTTTTTATTACATAAATTATTTGTATTCTTAATTATTTACTTTGGTAGATTCAATTACCAGCTGCAACGCACTGAAAATCAGATTTTACCTTAAGAGGTGTTCTAAAACCTAGTACTTTTCGTGGTCTATTGTTCAAATAAGCTTCTATCTGGAATGGATATTTTGTGTGAAATGGCACAGAGATTGGGGCATAAAGTCTTACCTCTAGCACCTTATTCTCCAGAACTTAATCCAATAGAACGGACATGGGCAAATATTAAGAGATACATGCGAAGTATTTTGTCTTGTGAACGTAATTTTATCGATACGATAGTGTCCTATTTTATTTTAATTGACTATATTTGTTTGATTTTTGAACTAAATAAATCGAATAACTCATATTAACCCCCAAAAGTGGAAACAGAGTGGAAAACTATACCAAAAAATACCGAGAAATACCGCAAAAAAACATAAAAGCCTAGCAATGCAAAACCCCCAAGCTAGTATAGACTAGGCTTGGGGGCTATATATTTTTTATGTTTTAAATTTGGCTCTCCCACCTAGAGCCGATAAAGTAAATAAAAACAATAAGATAAAATAAATAAAGTGGAAATAAGTGGAACTATATTAAGCCAGTGCATAGGTCGGTTATCTTATATAGAAAATAAAAAACACTTTTCCGAGATGACTTCAAAAATAGGTTACTCAGGTTACTAAGACAAAAAATAGTATTTAATGTATTGAAAAATAAGGATATTATATAAATTAGTAAAGGTTACAAATAGGTTACTATAAAGTTACTGGTAACTTATAATTTAGGTTACCACTATCAGTTATTAAGATATTGATTTTAAATAATATTTAAAAAATAAGTTACTGAAGTAACTTAAGGTATCTTATTTAGAGTTACCTATAAAATATATTTAAATCAATGATTTAAGTCATAAAATATTTTACAGTAACTTCAGTAACCTAATTTTCATCAGCATGAAACGTACTATCATTTTTTTGTTTTTCAAAATTCAGCATGATACTGCATGATTTCGCATGAAATAAATTGGCTGTTTTTCTGTGTCCATCGCTACTATTGAGCAGGGCAAAGAAAACTCATGCACCTGCATTTGTTTTTACACATTTAGTGTGCAGGTGTGGCGTGGAGACAACTGCGTTTGGGCGGACAGCTTTTGAGCAAATTTAGACAATAAAAAACCAGTGATAACACTGGTTAAGTTTATAGAAAAATAATTATGTGGTGGTGGCGGTGGCGATGAGTGGGTACTCAGCAAAGCGGATAATCTCAATGCCGAGATAATCGTTTATTTGTTTGAACAGGTTTTGATAATGCACAATCTCATTGTAATAAAATACTTTGGCTGCTTTTTCGATGTCGCCGAACCCCCCAGCGTTTTGTGGGGTAACGCCTATTAACTGGGGCGGTGTGCGGTGTCCTGCGAGTTGGTCATCACGGCTTGCAATCTTGATATTATAAAATTCGTCTTTGGCTGCGACTTCGGCAATCGGAATAACTTGCACGCCATCTTTTTTGCCGTTTGGCGTATAAATCAACAGGTTTTTAAAGTTGCCAGCTCCTTTTGATTGTTCAAGCGATTGCTCCAGAGCATCAATATCATCTTGGGTTTGTAGAGCATCGGTCAAGTGCATAATAAAACCCGCATGGGCTCCATTTTTGTAATATTTTCTGCGGAATAATGTAGCACTTTCGTTGAGTAAAATTGCGTTAATTGTACTTAAATAATCAGGCACGCCATAAATATTTTGGGTAATATCAGCATCGTAAATATGGATAATATCGCCTTGATTAAATTGATGGCTCTCACTCATGTATTGGTTGAGTTGATAATAAGTATTCGGCTCAATACCACGTCTCATGTTTAGGCATGGTCGTGTAGTTAATTTTAAAATCTTGCCAAAAATATTTTTTTCGACATGGACATAGGCATTGGCAAACGTCAAAAGACTTAACGCTAACGCATTAAAATCTTGTAAACTCAATAATGGGTGCGGAATAAATGTACTACTTAAAATATTGCGTTTGACAATAACTGCACTGGTATGATGACTGGTCGCACGGAATAATTTTGCTGTTGCGTGCATATCATACGGCAATTCATACCAGTTTTGCCATTGCGGACAGTAGCCGTATTCTAACAATGTTCGCCCGTCTAAAACTGGTTCAGGTTCGCCAAAGGTACGGAATAAAACTTGATTTTTCATCATCTTAACCTTTAAAAATTCGGATTCTTGGTTTCATCGCATTGCTAATTTGCTCATCAACAATGTCAATAATTGGAGCACATTCTAGTGCGTTCATAATTGCCCAAGCCATATCACCATGTCCTGTTTCGGCCGAGCGTGTTGTTACAAGCGTTTGTGCTCCTTGTTTACTGGTTAGAGCTTTACGGATAGACATAAATGACTTTGCAATATCAACTCTACTTGTATCAAAATGTAGCCGTCTGCGTTTAAAAAGCTCTTTTGTTCTTAATCCCATCTTCACTTTTAAATCAGCATTGTAATTTAACAGTTTGACAGATGGATAAAACTTCTTTACATATTCTCCAACCGCTAAGCCATTACCTGTATTGTCTAAGCCAATAAATGTTACATTATAACGCTCAACAAATTTTTTAATGATTAGGGCTTGTTCGCTTGCTTGCAAACGTATCAATTGTTGCACGTGCAAGACACGATATGGACTTAAATCAGATACAGGCGGGGCAACAACGACAAGTGCTGCCTTATCTCCAGTAAACGACGGGTCATAGCCGAGCCAAACTTCGCCAGCATATGGCTCAGAGTCAAACGGATGGTAATCTGTCCACGTTTCCCAAGTATCAATCATATTTGGCTCTATAATATCTAGTGGGAAATATGAGCCACTGTCATCAATAAATTCACACTCAAACAGATTCGCAAATTCATCTTCTGAATATTCCGCTTCTAAGTCTTCACGACTAAAGCGGTCATAGCCCCTGCGTTCAGCATCGGTTAAGGTTACAATTTGCCGTGTTCGTCTATCCGCTCCTTTTGTTGGTTTTTGTAGAGCAACTTTTGAAATATCAATCTCGGTTTGCTTTTTGCGTTTGCCGTCCGTACCTGCCCAAAATTCGTACGCTTGATGTAGGATACTGCTTGGCGTGGAAATGTAAATTTGCTTGTACATTTTTTGTGATGCCATTGCTGAAGCGACTTTTCTGAACATCGTAAAATTACGAATCCAAAAAAATTCGTCCATAATGACATCGCCATGTTTACCTTGTGATGTAAGGGCATTTGTACCAAGATAATAAATATTGGCTTGTTTGCCTTCTGGCATATTGATTTCAATCGGATTGCCTTTTAATTCTTTGCCCGTATGCTCCATGACAAAAGACTTGATATATTCAACAAATTGATAGGCTTGGGCTTTTGATGCCGATAAAAAGATTTTATTTTTACCCGTTTTAAATAGGTTGATTAACGCCCACAATGCAAAATAAAAAGTCGCACCAATTTGACGGCTTTTCAGCATCATAAAGATACGAGCCTGCTCAACCGCATCTCCCCATTCATGTTGAAAATCAAAAAATAATTCTTCAAACGCTTGAGTTAATTTATCGATTTCTTCTTGTGTAAACTGATTTTTGAGCGGTTTTTTACGTTCGCCAGCATTACGTTTTTTCAGATTTTCATTTAAATCGCTTTCATTGCCACCATTGCGGTAACGTTCAATTTTTGCCGATTTTTCTAGCATACGCATTAAAAAATCCATTTCTTTATAATTTGCATTGGATTTATTATCCGCAAAAATCAACGACAAAAATCTCGCACGCAAACCCAGTGTAACATCATCAAAAATATCTGCTTTTTCCCAACCATCACGTTGTTTCCAACTTTGTACCGTTGATTGATTTTCGCTCAAATGTCGTGAAATTTCAGCAACAGAAAGCCCTTGAGCGAAAAGTATCCGCCCTTGTTGTCGTGGGGTCATGGTGCTGAAAAAACTCAGCTCGTTGTGTGTGCTATCGTTCATGTTTTGCATTTAACGATATTTTTAAATATTTTTCTTGTTGTGATTATCCGCTTAAACCTTAAGCGGATTTTAAGTGATTGAGATTATTCATTTAAATTTTTCATAATGATGTCAATTTAATATTTTGAGATTTTTTTGATGAATCTTGCAGGTAAAGGGCGTGTTGAAAAACGCCTAAAAGTTGCCCAAGCAGGGCAAACGGTGGACGGTCGCCAACTGTCGCCACAAGAAATTATCGATATGGCAAATACTTACAATCCTGCTTTGTATGCAGGACGGATTAACATTGAGCATATTTTAGGCTTTTCGCCTAATCCGCCATTCAACGCTTATGGCGATATTTTAGCCGTAGAAGCTGTGCAAGAAAATGGCGTGTGGTGTTTATACAACACAATTTCAGCTTTGCCGAATTTAGTTGAGATGAATAAAGATGGACAAAAATTATACCCATCGATTGAGTTTTATCGTGATTTTGCAGGGACTGGAAAAGCCTACCAAGTCGGTTTGGCATTTACCGATACACCTGCATCGCTCGGCACTGAACCGCTTAAATTTTCATCAAAACAAGGCAATACCTTATTTACCCAACCAATTCAGGAGATTTTCATGGGTGCTGAAAAACAAACTTTATTGACCGCTCTGGCTGGTTTATTGCCATCAACTGAGCCTAAAGCCACAACGCCTGTGGTTAATTTATCGGCAAATCCAACATTGATGACCACTGTACCTATAGCCAATACGCCTGTGTCTCAACCGATTACGCTCAATCAAAATCCAAATCAAAATGATGATACGATGGTGAAGGCATTGACTGTGATTGTGATGTCAATGACTGAATTGAGCGATAAATTTTCCGCCCTCGAGCAGAAAATGGCTCAACAACCTACCGAACCAGTACAGCAATTATCTACACCTGTAGCCAATACACCTGTAGCTCAACCTGCACCAACTCAAACCACGCAAGTACAAAATGTTGATGCTTTTGCGACTTTGACCGATGCAATCCAAAAATTATCGCAAAAATTAGACAGTGTCAGCACGCAAACTGCCAATCCTGCTCCTTTAGCAACAGGTGCAGTAGCTGATGTTACTCCATACTAAAAGGACTAAAAAATGACCGCTTTACATCAAATTGCTCGTGAGCGTTTTGCAGAATATAAACGTGAAATCGCTCAAATGAATAATGTTGCAGATACGGCCGAAAAATTTGCCGTTGCTCCTGCACCATTCCAAAAAATCGTTGCTGCCTATCAAGGGGCTGATGATTTTCTAAAATTGATTAACATCATTCCTGTGATTCATCAGTCAGGTGAAAAAATCGGCTTAATGGTTGGCTCAACCATTGCCAGTACCACAAATACCAAGACACAAGCTCGTCAGCCTGTGAATGTCGGTGATACTAAAGTTGATGATAAATATTTGTGTCAGCAAATTAACTATGACGTGGCGTATCGTTGGGAACTGCTCAATGCTTGGCGACATGACCCAATGTTTAAATCTAAATTAGCTCAAATGGTTACAAAAGCCATTGCTTTAGACAAAATTACCATCGGTTTTAATGGTACAAGCCGTGCTGATACATCTGACCGCAATGCTAATCCGTTGTTGCAAGATGTGGCAAAAGGTTGGTTACAAAAAATCCGTGATAACGCTCCATCGCAAGTGTATCAGGGCAAATCTGGCGGACAAATTACCGTTGGTGCAAATGGCGAATTTAAGACACTCGATGGCTTGGTGGAGAGTGCGGTAGAAACATTGATTGGCGAACAATATCGCAATGACCAAAATCTCGTGGTGCTTTGTGGTCGTAATTTAGTCGCTAGAAAATATTTGCCGTTGCTAGATAAAGCCCAAGACCCAACCGAACAAATTGCCAGCCGAGTGTTATATGGCGATAAAGTATTAGGCACACGCCAAGTGTTGTATCCGCACAATTTTCCTGCTAATGCGATTTTAATTACCACTTTAGATAACTTGTCGATTTACTTGCAAGAAGGCACGCTCGTCCGCCATATCGAAACACAACCAGCGTGGGATCGTGATGTCGATTTTCAGTCGATTAATGAAGATTATGTGGTGGAAGATTATTTCCGTTGTGCTTTGCTTGAAAATATTGTGGTGGAAGAATAATCATGGGCATTGAAGATATGAAACAACATCGTGAAAAGATGTTGTTACAAATGGAGCAACGTAAAAAGCCGTCTGCTCTTATAACAGTTTTGGAAAAATTGAGTGAATTAAAAACACCCACCGAGAATAATATCGAATTACGCCTGATGTCGCACTTGGCTCAGCTGAAAGAAATTCGCTCGGTGGAGCAAAAAATTGCACTTAAATCGGAATGGCTACCGCAATACATGGGCTTTATTGAAGCAAGTTTAGCCCAATCCCCTGCACCGCAAAATAACGTGTTGATGTATATGTTAGTGTGGGCGATTGATGCTCAAAACTTACCTTTATCATACCGTATTGCA
Organism: Moraxella sp. ZY210820; assembly: GCF_030674635.1. NCBI lineage: Bacteria > Pseudomonadati > Pseudomonadota > Gammaproteobacteria > Moraxellales > Moraxellaceae > Nasibacterium > Nasibacterium caprae. Next base: position 626,882 of record NZ_CP089978.1, read on the forward strand.
CAGCATGGTATCTTAAATGGTATGGTCATGCCTGAAGGCTTTACACGCTCAATCGCAGAATTAGTCGCTGATGAAGTGGGCGAAATCTGTCTTAAAAACCCTGATTTAGCCGTTGAACATGGCGACTTGCTCAAACAATTTGCAGAGCTAATTCAGGGCGAAGATTTAGCTGACCAAGCCCATGCAAAATTGTACAAGGCGATTGGTATTGCACTCGAAAATTCAAAACCAAGTGATGCTTTAACAGCTTACAAAAACGCTTTACGTCTGCACGATGGTAGTGGCGTGAAAACCAGTATTACACGCTTAGAAAAAATGCTTAATAAAGCACCGATGTTGTCCACTGCAACACCTGACGGCTCGCACCAAGCTGACGATAAAAAGTCAGATGATGGTGCGTCCACCGTCACTTGATAGGGGCTAACTGTGCTTATCAATCAACAACCGATTGACAAAGTCATTGAAAATCCACGCTTAGGCTATCCCAGTCTAAGCGTGAAAGAATTGCTCAATACTGTGAGATTAGATGAAAGTAAGGGCGAAGCATTACTCAGCGAAAAAATTTTGCTTGCGATGATTGAAATCAATGGGCAATTATTGGATAAAAATTTTATTCAAAATCCGCTCAATGATGAACAAACCGTCCTCTATAAAACAGCCGTCTGTTATGAATGCTCGGCATTAATTGCTGAAGATAATTTAGACTTTGACACCACATCAACAGGTCAAATTCGTGGCGAAAATGGCTTGAGTAAAATCGGTAGTTTAAGACGCATCGTGAGCAATCGTATCGCTGATTTAACAGGGCGAAAACGAAACCGAGTGAGATTGATTTAATGCTGGTTTATGCTCAACAATTTGACACGATTGACAGTATTGCTTATCGATATTTTGGTGAGCAATCTGTTGATTATCTAGCAAAAATTTTAGATTTAAATCCTAATTTAAAAGGCGTGATTTTGGCTGAACATCAAGCAATACAACTCCCTGTTGCAACGGTTGAGCCAACATCAAACACCCTAAAATTGTGGGATTAGGAGGATATATGCCGTGGCGAAATAATCATTTTTTAACCGACTTATTGCAATGGCTAAACACTTATGCAACGGTCATTTTTGGCTTTTTCTTAGCCGTATTTATTTCAATTTTTAGTACGGCTAAAAAACATGGCAAGATTGATTGGTTAGAAGCTCTTATCTGTGGCGGTTTAACGGTCGCAATAGCAAGTATCTTAAATTACATCAATTTGCCTAATCAACTGGCTATCTTTATCGGTGGCTTTATCGGTTTTAAAGGCAGTTTGTGGGTCGAGGAGAAATTTAATCAAGAGTATCATCGGCGTTATCCACCGCCACATTATCCGCCATCAAACCATCATCACCATCAACCAACACAGGAGCAAAAAAGTGGAACAAACTCAACAACTGATGAGTAGTCCAGAATTGGACTGGATTGCTGAAGCACGCAAACATATCGGTTTAACTGAAACAGTCGGAGCAAAACATAACGCAACGATTGTAAGCTGGGTAAAAGACTTGGGCGGTTGGTGGCAAGATGACGAAGTGCCGTGGTGCGGTGTTTTTATCGCCCATTGTCTAAAATCGGTTGGTATCAAATATCCCAAACATTGGTATCGTGCTTTGGCATACGCTGATGAAACTTTAGCCACTAAGCTAGAAAAACCTGCCTATGGTTGCGTGGCTGTGAAAAAACGTAAGGGCGGTGGTCATGTGTGCTTTATCGTGGGGCGTGATGAAAAAACCAATAAACTGTTGTGTTTAGGTGGCAATCAAGGCAATGCGGTCAATATCCGTTTATATAACGAAACTGATTTTGACGGTTTTTATTGGTACGGTCGCACGCCTAATCCAGCCCCACATCGTTATGATTTAAATTTAATTGCGGGCAATTTTAAACCTGCAGGCAACGAAGCATAGGATATTATCATGCACCATTTAGCCGAGTTGAAACGATATTTAAATCAGCAAATGCCACGATTAACTGATGATAAAGTCCATTTATTTATTGTTAATGGTGGCTATGTTAATCAACATTTAGAATATACCGCTCGGCTATTATTTTTAGATTGTCGTCATGACCCTATCTTTATTTTAAATCATATTAAATTGTGGCTCAAAAAACATCATCGACATTTAAAACCGAACGGCTCACAAATTGAAATTAATTTTAGCAGTGAAGTGATTGATACTAATACTTTTGATTTAGAAATTGATTTTATCCAGTATGATGATTTAAATATCAATGCGGATACTGGAGAATATGTCATTTGTGATAATACTGCTCACCTTAAAATGTTAGGTTTGTAAATGTATTTTTCAGCTTTAAATACATGGCTCAATCAAATTGCATTATCGCTTGATGATAGTCAAAAAAGAGATTTAATGCGTAAAATATCGTTGGGATTAAAACAGCGAACCGCTCAACGTATTAAAAATCAACTTGACCCAAGCGGTGCAAAATTTGTGCCACGCAAACGAGACCAGATTGGCAAAAAGAAACGCACAGGAGCATTATTTCAGGGGATACATCGGCAACTCAAAACAGATTATACAGCTGATAAAGCCAGTGTCGGTTTTGCAGGGCGAACAGGGAATATCGCTTTAATTCATCACGAAGGGCGGACGGTAAAGCCGACTAGAATCGCACAGCCTACCGCTTATCCAGTGCGTGAATTGGTTGGTTTTAGCGATGATGATGTGCAATGGATTGAGCAACAAATTCATAATTTTATGAGTAATTTAGCATGAAAGAATTTAGATGTACTTGCGGACGGCTTTTAGCGAAAGTTGAAAATCGTGCGGTAAAAGTACAAATTAAGTGTCCACGTTGTAGCGTGGTTAATCATTGGAACGTCTTGAACGTCGGGTCAGATAGCCATGAGCTACCTTTACAGGAAAATAAACATGGCGATGAAAGTCAAAACGGACGAAAGTCCAGTCCAATATAATCCGTCTGGTCGCTCATTTAGTGGCTGGTTAGGCGGTAAATATCAACTTGCACGCACTATTATTGAGATGATGCCACAACATAAATATTATGTCGAAGTATTTGGTGGTGCAGGTTGGGTATTATTTAAAAAATCCCCAAGTCAAACTGAGTGCATCAACGATATTAACGGTGATTTAATCAATTTATACCGTGTTTTAAAATATCATAAAGATGCGTTTTTAAAAGAGTTTGAATATCAGTTAATTAGCCGTGATGAGTTTAATCGTGCTAAATCTGAAAATCCGCAATCATTAACAGATATTCAGCGTGCTTGTCGTTTTTATTTTATTTTGCGTACTTGTTATGGTTGTCGTATTGATAATCCTACTTTTTCGCAACGTGTTACACGCTCTAGCAGTTTAAAATTGGGTGATGAATTAGATGAGATTATCACAAGCGTACATCAGCGTTTGCAACGTGTGATGATTGAAAATCAATCTTATGATAATTTAATTCGTCAGCAAGACCATGTCGATACTTTATTTTATATCGACCCACCTTATTATAATTGTGAAAATTATTATGGTAAGGATATTTTTGGGCGTGATGATTTTGACAACTTGAAAAATATTTTACTTAATATCAAAGGTAAATTTATTTTAAGTCTAAATGATGTGCCTGAAGTGCGTGAATTATTTAAGGATTTTAATATTCACAGCAAGAAAATCCGTTGGTCGGTTAATTCTACAACAAGCAATAATGAGCTTGGCAAAGAAGTGATTATTACTAATTTCTAAAAAATAGGGGATTAAATATCCCCTATTTTTGATGTTTTTCGGCATATTCTTTGATGGCTTTGACAATCAATTCATTTTGAGCCATATTCAAATCTTCAGCAATTTTTTTAATCAATTCAACATCATCACGATGTAATTTGTATGACTTGGTCATAATCCCACGTTTAGCATCGCTATCGGTTTGAATTTGGGTACGAGTTTTTGGTTTTTCAACAATTTTTGGCATAATACTTGACCTTTCTAAAAAATCAGATTAATATAAAGTTAAGGAGTGACTAGCGTTTCCACTAGCCAGAACCTTAGCGAGTACCAGTCGCCTTAGGTTTATTTGTTAGTAAACGTTACCGCTTACAACAAATAAGATGATGATTACGATGAGCTTTAGTAGCGTTTTCATCGTCTTACTCCTTAATTTTTTATCGGTATCGGTGGCTACCGATTTACCAATCTAACAACCCTTGCTAGATGTTTATATTATAGGTCATTCCTACATAAAAATCAAGCATTAGTTTTACTTTTTTAAAAAAATCTCTTTAAATTTCAATCATATTCCCAACATCAGGAATATGATAATGTCTAAATACTCGCCTCTAATTCTAATTGTGTTGTCAGCCCACTGGTTGAGTATTGATGTGTCGCTTTTGCTACAATCCACCGCAAACCATCAATCTGTGGCTTAAATCCTTGCAATTTAACAGCTTGCTCTGTAGATATATCAGGTATGCCAAAAGCCGTTGTGATACTAAATTTCGCCATCTTACGATTTTTCTCCGCCATTTTTGCTTGTACTGCTTGCTCGGCTTCTGCTTTGGTCGCAAAAGTACCTTTTAATACTTTGGTTTTAGTGCGTTTATCATCACCATCGCCATAGTGTTCAACATCACCAGCTATTACTTTAGTGCGTGTGCCTAAACGTTCCTTGACTTGTGGCTTGGCTGGCTTAGCTTTGATGTCTTGTTTTTTCTGTTCAGTTTTTGGGGTTGTTTTTTTATTGCTCGTTTTCTTATCTGTGGTTTTCTTCGGTTTTTTCTTCTCTACAGGTTTGCGTTTTGCCTGACTTTTGTCATAATAATATGCTGTTACCCCAGTATAATTGCCATCTGAGTCTTCTTCATTGTAGCGATATTGGTCGCCCATTTTTCGTGTAATGGTTAATGTCGGCATAGTTTTGCCTGATGCTGTTTTACCTTGCCCAGCGACAAAAATCAATAGCATATCCTTTTTTACTGCCATTTCCGCCCCATAGCGATTTGCCAAGCGTTGAATAAAACTTAAATCACTTTCATCAGTTTGGTCGATATGGGCAATTTTAATATTCGCCAAATTCGATGGCATATTGAGTTTAAGTTGATTATTTTTGGCAATGCTTTGGGCAATTTCACCAAAAGTTTTGCGATGAAAAGACTGACTTTTTCCTGATTTAATTTCCCCACGCAAATTCGCTGAACTGGCTTTAATGGTAATGGTATCAGGCGTGCCAGCCCATTCCACTTCATCGACGATAAAATCGCCTTTGTCGGTTAATGGCTCGCCCTTAAAACCAAGTTGGCAGTTAATTTTTACCCCACGTTTGGGCAATTCTAATTTTCCGTCATGGTCGTCCAATACGATGTCGAGCTGGTCGGCTTCTTTGGCTCGGTTATCGGTCAATGATACCGAGATAATCCGTTGTACAATAACATCATTGAGCGGTTTATTATCAACGGTTAAAATACATACAGGCGTTTTTAGCATTTTTACATCTCCTTAGTTGGCTATTTTATCGTCATCTACACGCACAAGTTTTAAGCTAAAATCAATCTTGCGTGGTACACCCAACTCAATCAAGATTGATTTTGTCTCATCAAGTGATGTAATAATATACACGCCATACACATAGCCATTGCCATCAACAAGGGTAAATCCTTGACCACTGTCCGCCATGCTTGCCAAGTCATCTAAAAATTTACGTTTACCAAAACCATGCTCTTCATAAACATTACCATTCAGGGTAATATTTTCTTCGCCATGACCGATAAACTGCTTTTTTGCACGCCCATTAGCGACCGCATTTTCTGCATAATTCCACTGGCGTTGGCGTTGTAACTCATTAAATGCCAAGTCAGATAGAGTAAATACAAATTGACCCAGTGCCATGATTGCCATAATTTTGCTCCTGTTTACGCATAATCGCCATAACTACGGCGTTGTTGTGCTGCAAGTTTAAGTTGATGTTGTTGTAACTGTCTATCCACAATACTCGCGACCATATTTGGGTCGCTGACTCCTGAAATATTGATATTCGCCCCAGCAAAATGATTGACGCTCGACCGATTGACATTGGCTTTCAATGGTGCAACTGCTGTCACTTTCGGTGTGGCTTGCAACGATGTCGGTTGTGCCATAGTAGGTACTGATGGAATACTTGGAATAGACACTTTCGGAATACGATTTAATTGAGCAATCAGGCTATTTACTGCTGAAATTGCACCATTGATAGGAGCAACCAAGCCATTGTAAACACTTGCACCTACAGAACTTAAAAACGCTTTAAAATTGTTAAAGTGTGTTCCTGCACTTGCCACAAATAAGGCAATTTTAGCAGCGGTTTCACCAAGCCAACGTCCAATGGTCATAAAGGTTTCTACAACAATCCCAATCAGTGAGCCAAGCATCATCCCAAAGAGATGTCCTAAATTAGTCGCTGTTTGTAATTGTTCATTATTGGCTTGCATAGGGGAAAGCATTTCCAATAACACACCCTTAAAAATATTCCAAATTGAAACCAAGCTATCCCATATTGGGCGTAATGGCTCTAAGGCTATTTTTAGTTGGTTAAATGCTATTGACACACTATCGACCATTGGAGCAAGTCCCAATTTTAAACCGTCCCAAAAACCTTTAAAAAAGGCTTTAATCGGTTGCCAATAGCGATGAATTGCTAAAGCCACTACAGCAATTAACGCGATAATTACTGTCAAAGGGTTGGTTAAGGTAGCAATCGCTAAGGCTCTTAAACCTAACACTGCTAGGGGAATGGCTTTTTTACTTAAAAATAACAAAGCACCACTTAAACGGCTAACCATTGCTACAGCTCCAGTACCTATACCGCCCATGCCAATAGATGCAAGGCTCACTTTAAGTAAAGCCAACGGTCCGATAAATGCTGTGATTGCCAAAGCACCTGCACTTAATGCTCCTAAAACTGCGACCATAACCACAGCAATTTTCATTAACGTACTTGCCAATTCTGGATTTGCGACCGACCAAGCATGGACTTTATCCGCCACTGCACCAATTTTATCCATCACTTGATTGACTAGGGGCAGAAGAGTTGCTCCTGCAGTCATGGCGACTGCTGACATTTTATTTTTCATTAATTGTAGATTATTTGCAGTCGTGGCAGCACGGCTTGCATATTCTGCTTCCATTGAGCCAGCATACTTACTTTTATCACTCACCGCCTGTAAGTTTTTCTGTAATGTGCCTAAATTCTCTGCATATTGAGCAACAATAGGCAACGCTTCAGAACCAAAAATATCATTGGTAATCGCCACCCGTTTATCTTTATCTAACTTGCCAATAGCGGTCATGACTTGAGCAACGGTTGCATTGGCATCGACTTGCATATCTTTGGCAATTTTTTTGTGGTCTAAGCCCAGTTCTTTAAATGCTGCCTTTTGCGATTTAGTCGCAGATTCGCCTTTGGTTAAGGCTAAAATCATATTTTTAATCCCTGTTGCTGCCACATCAGGCTGGACTGCCGTCAATGATGCAGCCATTGCAGCAATACTACTTGATGCAAAACCGCCAACTTCGCCCAGTGAGCCAATCCGCTGTACCACTTCCATTACTTTTTTAGCTTCGTTGGGCGAGTTATTGCCAAGCCAGTTAATTTTATCTGCCAAAGCCACCACTTCGGGCTGTGTCATTTTAAATGCGGTTCGCATTTCTGCCATCGCTTGACCTGCTTCATCTGCTGTAATATCAAAGGCGACACCCATTTTAATGGCACTTTCGCCAAAAGACAGCAATTCATTTTTAGCAATACCTGATTGTCCCCCTGCTGATATAATTTTGGCAATATCATTAGCGGTCATTGGTAAGCGTTTACTCAATCCAATGATGTCTTGTTCCATTTGTTTGAATTGTTGTGGCGTATCAAAATCAACCACTTTTTTGACGTCTGCCATCGAACTTTCAAAATCCATTGCCATTTTTACAGGCACAATCATAGACGCTGTTCCTGCGGTTGCTTGTAGTGCAAAATTACCACTTTTCTCCCTTAAAGTAGCAATCGTTTCTTGCGTTTTTTTATAGCGTTCTTGAGCTTGTTTTACTTGCTCTAACTTTTTCTTACGTTGCTCTAAAACAGCATTACCTTGCTCAATTTTTTTGCGTAAATCAATTTCCGCACCCACAAAATTTTTAGTGTTAATGCCAGCTTCATTCAGCACCTTACGATAGCCCTGCAATTTTAGCGTTTGCGATTGTTGAGCCTGTTCTAAATATCTCACTGCTTTACGAGCCTGTTCAAATTCTTTAATCATTGCTTTAGTTGGGTTAGCAGTTTGAGCCAACTGTTGCCCAAGCTGTTGAGCTTTGGCTTTGGCTTGTTCCAACTCACTAGAAGTTTGTTTTAACACCTCGTGCATACGCTTAAAAGAAGTGATATTCCCCATGCTTTGGTTAAGTTTTTTCATCTCTTCTTTTTGCTCTTTAAGTGCTTTAGAGACTTTATCACTACTTTGTGTGATGTCTTTGAGTGGCTCAGACACTTTATCAATCAACGATAAAACCGCTTCTAAATTTAATTTTGCCATTTATTTTCAACCTATAAAAATAGCCCTAAACTAGGGCTATTCTGTACTCCATCTTGCTACAGCCCGCTCTCGCCAAGCCATTAGCTCATCAAGTGTAAACTCGTCGCAGTCTTGCGGTGTCCAATGAAAAACGACCGCAATATCTGCAATCACTTCATCTACACTGCTGGGGAGTTGCTGTTGCTCACGAAAAAACCAATCATTGCTACCCCAAGCGTGGTAAAGTCGGCAGGGCTTAAGTTATATACATCTTGCTCGGTCATGGTTGGCACGGTGATGCGTGTTGCCAATTTTGCGAGACTATCCACGTCCATCTGAATGACGTTGCTTAAACTTAAACCACGCAAAGCCCCTGTTTTCGGTTTATTGAGTTGTACAGTTTTGATGGTGTCATTGCCACGCTTAAAACCATCGTCAAATCCAACATTGACCACATCAGGGTTTTCGATTGGCAACGTATTATTTGCTTGTTCGTTCATTGATTTTCTCCAAAAAAATTAATCATGTAGGGGCGAAAAATCTTTCGCCCTTACGCATTTTATAGTCGATTTATATCAGAATAATACAATAAATGTAGGGGTTTATTACATAAACCCTTTGTAAAATCAATTACTTGGGCGAATATAATTCGCCCCTACTGTTCCATTTTGAATTGAATTGACTATAAATTACAAACCTAAAAGATTTTTCAGTTGTTGAGCGACATCAGTATCGCCAAACTTTTCAATGCCGTTGATAAAATCAAGCTCGCACACTTCCACGCCATCAACATTGACACGGTAATAGCTCACGTTATACTTGATTTTATGCTCCGTTTGTTCGCCAAGTTTGCTCGAACCGCCATCAAATTCAACAGCAGAACCACGCATATAAATTTCGACAAAAGACTGCGTACAAGTATCTTGACGTTTATATGAACCAACATAACGAATCGGCAATGATGTCGCACCACAATATTTCAGTTGGGTTAAATGAGTTGGGTCAAAACCGCCATATGTGATTTCGCATTCCATTTTTTCATAGCCCATCGTGATGCCAACGTCGCCAATCATGCCAGCCCCACGATAGTCTTCTACTTTTTTAGTGATTTTAGGCAACTGCACTTCTTGAGCAACACCTGCCCAGTTTACGCCATTGGTAAACACGTTAAAGTTATGTAACGTACGAGGTAACATTATTCATCTCCTGTACCGTTAATAAGTTTGGCAAAATCAACCATATAACGCCCAGTAATACGGTTATTTAAGCCCAAGTTTTCAAGTGGAGGGACAATGCCAAAATCATAATCAATCCACAAAATCCCACTATTCAATGCTTCTGGCGGATTTTGCTCACTGTCAAACCAAACCATACCGCCCATCAATAGGCGGTCTTTTCCGCTCGAGAGCGAGCGTAAATAGGCGTTGATGGTGTCGATAATATCTTTGGCTAAAAATGGTGTGAGTGGCTGGTCTATATATTCAAAACAGGCATTATTGATACTGTCTTTGAGTGTTTGTTGCGTACGCACCGCCACTTCAAACACATAATCACGCTGGCTCGATGGCGTACGATTGCCCCAAAAACGGAAACCGTTATGTTGGATTAACGTGGTAATGTCGTTGTGATTTAAGTAGCCCACGTCAGTGTCAGGGTCTTCAAAATCAAAACTCAAATCATGGCTAATCCCTGTCGGACTAGCGATAGGAACGTTAGAAATGGACTTATGCCAGCCGATTTCTTTGTCTAATTTCGCTCGTAAGGCACTTGCGAGTACAACGGCAGATAAGATGCCAGCTGAATATGTTGCAGTCATATTTACTCCGCATTAAACATTTGTTGCAACTTAAAAATTGCATTACGTCCATTAGTTACTAAACTTTTGTTTTGTTGTTCAGTTGCTACATAATCTTTACCGCTATTACCTTGAGCTTTTATTTCTACAGTAATATCTTGACTATAATCAGTGTTTTCAAATACCATTTCATCGCCTTTATCGATCAGATTAATGTGATAATTCAACAATTGTGGAGCGAGTTCATCAATTGTGCCGACACTATCGAAACCATTACTAGTCCGAATGCGATGACGACCTGTTTGTTTAGTAAGACGCATAGAATTTGTTATGATATAGCTACCATCTTCAGGTAATGATAAATCAGGAGCTTCACTATGTTCATCACCTACCATATCAATACTTCCGAAAGGGATATTATTTTCTAAACTAAAACGTACATTTTTTCCGTCAATCTTGATACTTGTATTTGGTTGAAGAATTGGTATGTAATCGATACCACCACTAACTGCTTGAATCTCAACATTGACTACGCCAATTCCTCTATAAGCGATAAGCCATTCACCCGTCTCTTTTTGAACCATGTGAAAATCATTACCTAGTTCTAAGATGGTTCTGCGAATACCATCAAAACTACCTGTAGCACTAAAACCATTACTCGCTTCAAAATGGTGTATACCCGTTTGATTACTAACTTCTGCGACATCACTCCCAGCTTGAGAAGTAATATGATTAAACACAAACTCACACGGTAAATCTTGCACGCTAAAAGTCGCTTGCTGACCAGTTACCGAGATTTGACGTACATCGCCAGTAAAATTTTGGGGCATAATTTTTACTTTACTCATCGATTAAGCTCCTGTTACCGTAAATTGTTGTGTTTGCTCGTCCCAAGCGATTGAAACATTGTTATGATTGAAACCCTGTTTTAGCTCGTCAATTGTGAGCATTGCCACCAGTACATCATCAATATAAATTTCATATTGCTGTTGAGCGGTTGGTTGAATATTTACCGTTGGTGTCGGCTGAACAGGGGCTAAGGCAATAGTACTAGCATAATCACTTTGCAACACATTACCCGCAGTAAATTCGGGCCAAATCAGCATCACTTCTTTGTCACCCAAAGTTTTGCGATAAGCAACCACTTGCTCTTTGGTTGCCAACATTTGAGCTTGCTCATCTCGTGGCGTTACATAACTAAATGCACGTAACTTTTTATTGATGTTAATCAATGCATTAATGACATCAGGCGTTTCACAATCAGGTACAATATTGATTTTTGGCACCACGCCTAAACGGGTTTTTGCAGTCAATAATGCTTGTAAACCTGTACGCTTGCCATCGGCTTGGGTTGTGCCAATCACACGGCTGGCATTAAATCCACCATCAACAAATGGACTAGGGATACGCACCACCACAATAGTAGGATTAACAATCGCTTGAATGGTTTCAAGTGATTTGCGTAAATTACCGTGATAGCCTGATTTAGCCAAACCTGTATTAATGTTGGTAATTAATACAGGGGTATTAAGTGGATAAAATTGCTCATCGGCATCATCAGCAAAAGCGACTAAGCCAATGACATTAGTCGGTGTCTCACGGATAAAACCTTGACTATCCACATGGTCACGGTTAGACAAACCGTGATGAAATTGATGACTTGACATAATTGTCTCCTTTAAAATTTATTACACTTGGCTAACGACAGCATAAGCAAAACCGCCATTCTGTCCTTTATTACCATTTTGACTACCTAACGCAGTTTCACCAACAATAAGCGTTGCAGTAATTGCATGGTCAGTCGTATTCACAAATTTAGCTTTAACATGACCGCCTGAACCACCAGCACCGCCATAACTCCAACGCTCATCACCTACGCCTGTGCCACCATCGCCACCGAAGTTAGAGCCTGACATTGCACCTGCAACTACATCAGCACCACGTTGAATACCTCCTCTATCTTGATTAGACACACCATCACGCCCACGCTGATTAATCAGAATTTCCATGCCGTTTTGGTTGTCAATCGTATTGTTACCACCTGCACCTGCTTGACCATTGCTATAAGAAGAACCATTGCCCCAAATACCACCAGTACCGCCACGTCCACCACCAACGTTAATACTAGATTCAGCAATGCTTAAGCTAATATTCCCTCCATGCTGACCATCAACATTTTGTCCCCATTGTGTACTCCAACGAGAGCCACCGCCACCGCCACCGCCAGCAAACATATCAAACGTGATACTTTGATTAGGCTCGATGACAAATTCATGTGTACCGACTTTGTAAATTTGACTCGGAGCCTGTGTTTCGCCACTATCAATCAGTAAAACTTTTACAGATTTAGCACTATCCACCAGTTGTACAGTTAGATTTTGATTGCCTTGAGCAATATAATCTTCACTAATTTTTAAACGTAAATGTGCATTGCTATCAGCCCCCACCATCATTTGACCTTTAAGCGGAGCAAGGTTAATTTGATTTGGTTTTACGCCTAAAATCTCATAATCAATCATGGTAAACTGAGCAAGGGTGGTTTTTAGCGTAAATTCAACCGTCTGACCAACGGCAACTTGTGAGCGATTAGCAAAAAAACTAACGAAATCACTCTCTAGTGGAATACGTAACCATGCACCAGTAACAATAGACGGTTGTACGTTGTTGTGGGGCTGACTACCTCCAGATGCTTGCAAACTATATTGGTCATAAAAATCTTTCATGCCACGACCACCGCCTGCAGAAATTACTTTCTGCTCTCCACTGGTAATTGCGTCCCCAAGCAATACATCATGCTTATGCTCAGGCATTTCATTAATCGTTAATTTATGCTGATAAGCACCACCAGTCGCTCCCATTTTAGACAACCATTCATAATTTTTAACCGTTTCGCCATGACGGAAGGTAACAATCGCTTGACCATCGCCAAAACGTTTCCAACGTCCATACCCTTTAAAACGAGCGACTTGTTCGCCATTTTCAAAGGGCATATTGGTCAAAAATAACTGACCAATGGCAATCTCATCTTTGATTTTTTCACGCTCAATACGTAATTGCTCATCATAATAATTACGGATTTCATCTAGTTTGCTCATTACCCAGTCTTGATTGGCAATGATACTGTCAGATGGTGAAATGTTAATCACTGATGCTTTATCTAACACGATAAAGATATTAAATGTCATATCACTACTTGCCCCTTGCGTAATGACAGGCTTATAGTTTCCATGATAATTGCCGATGTACACCAGTTTATCGTTGATGTCGGTCAAGCCAACTTCGTGAATAAAAAATCCACCAACATGACTTGGTAAAGTCGCCTTTATTTGTAATGTTGTCGCATTAACAGCAGTGATTGATTGAATAGCAATACTGGCTCGCTGATTGATTAAATCAGTGCTATTACTTCGACTTTCAGGGGTAAATGGCACATTATTCGCATCACCGATGACAAGATTTTTCAGTTGAATGGGTTGCCCTTGATGAGCTTCTCTTAATAGTTGCCGACCATATTCAGTCGGAACAACATAGTAATTTGCAGACATTATCTTTTCTCCGACAAATAAATAATTTCACCTGCGGTAATTTGACCACCTACATTCAATGTTGCTTGGCTTTTTACTTGAGCATCGATGCTGTATAAATCACGTTGCGACTTGGTTGCATCAATCGCTGTATGTAAAGTTGCCAATTCATCAACAGTGAGCATTTGGCTTTTATCCACTGCAACAATAAAGGTGTATGGCTGACCTTTGGGTTTCATTTGGTGCCACGAGGTAATGCGATAATCTGTAGTAACCGTATTGATTAAGGCTTGCAATGAGCCTTGTGTGCCACGTCCTGCGTTAAAATCTTTAGCAGAATGAATGGCTTGTCGTTTTTGCTCAATCGTCCAATCAGGATTCCAATATTCCACACGGTGCGACCATGCCAGCCACGGCAAATAGGCTTCAGGACATTCATCAATGCGACTTAAAGCAACAAAAGGCACAGGCAAGCGTTCGATTTTGACACCGATGTACTCTAAATCACGCTCCAACTGAGTGCTATTGACAGGGAGCAAGGAGCGATATTTAGACATCTCTATACTCCGAGCTGGTAATATTTTGCGAAACACAACGAGCATACTGCTTATTAGAAATGACAATATTTTGTGTAGGCTCATGTAAATCGACTTTTTGCACACCGCCTTGATGTAGTGCGTTATAAATCCCCGATAAAGTTACGTCATAACCGAGATAACTCACTTTATCGAGATATTTTTTAAGTTCATTTTTAGCATTTTCTAACACTACTTCACGGTCTGGACCTGCGAACAAAATCAATGTTGCTGAAATGCGAAAATCATACGGCGTGGCAGCATGAATATGTACATCATCAGTAAATGGTCTGCGAGATGTCGGGTCAAGAGCGGTATCAACTTTTTGAAGTAAACTTTGCGGTGCGACTGTTTCTTTATGACTTTGTACATAAACATCCACTCGCCCAGGGGATTCAGTGATGACACTAATATCACGCACATCGCCATCAGCAGATAAGGCCCAATATTGATAAGCCCCAGTTGAACCAGCTGATTGACGTTCTACAGATAACTGCACACGTCTGCGTAAGGCTTCATCACTTTCATAAATGGCAGGAATAGGCGGTATTACGTTATTATTTTCAGGTTGGATTAACAAACGATAAACATCACGATTGACCGCTAAATGGTCTAAATCCGCACCTGTGGCATAGGCTAAAGTTAAGGCTTTGGCTTGGCTGTTCATTTCATGGTTTTTAATCATTAAACGATAAGCAAATGTTTCCAATAGCTTGGTTACAGGTTCGCTTTCTAACTGTACCGTTTCCGCCATTGCAGGGAAACGCTGAACAAAATCATCTTTGCATTCCTGTAAAATTTGTTCAAAATCCAATTCTTGCAAAAAATCAGGATAGGGCAAATTGGATAAATCAACACGATTACTCATGTACTTCTCCCCAAATTGATATATTGTGTATAGGCTTGTACCTGTTGATAAATCATACACTTACCCACAACTTCCACTTGCCAGCCGTTTTCACTCATGGATAAAAGTCGCACATGACTAATTTTTAAACGTGGCTCAAACTCAATTAAAGCCGTTGCAATGGCACTAAATAGACGTACTTTGGTTGCTTCATTGCATGGCTGGTCTATCAAGTTTGGCACTAGCGAGCCATACGAGCGACGACAAATACGAGTGCCTTTTAATGTGGTTAAAATGTCATGAATGGATTGACGTAAATGCACAAATTCAGGCGAGCTGTCATCAATCTGACGACCATTATTTTTATCCATACCAATCATTATTGTGCTACTCCTGTCGAGCCACCGCCATTTTTTACACCGCCATGCGTGTGTTGTTGTAGGCTAATACCACCTGCCACTACATCACCGCTTGCCGTGATTGTGCCTGTAACATTGACATCAGCGGTAATATTCAGTTCTGATAGTTGTAAATCCGCCACGCCTGATTGTTGATTAAGTGTCATTTCACCCGCTGGAAATTTGATTTTAATTTCATCAGGATTTAGGCTTGGCATGGGGAATATCTGACTAGGAATCGCCACCACTGGCACAGCATTATTAAAATCGCCAGATGATGAGATAAGCAAAAATTGCTCACCGACTGATGGAGACCGCCAAATCGATAATACTCCACACGCCATAGAGGGTATAGTCAGCCAATCAGTTTGATTGTCGCCAATCTCAAAACGGGCCTTGCCATTTTGTACGGCAATGACACGTCCAATCACCGCAAGGTTATGGACTAAACGGTCAAGTTCAGCGTGATGTTGGGCAAGATTCATGTTGAGTTATCCGTCATGTGGAGCATGGATAACATCATGATAGATTTTGATTTTTTTATAAAGCACAAAAAATCCGCTTAGCAATTAAGCGGATTTTTAAGGGAAAAGTCGATGAATTAAAATAGTTCGGAATGCGTTCCCAGTCTGTTGAGTTCTAATTTATCATCATATTTACTATAAATCAGCACCAAATCAGGACGGATATGACAATCACGAAAACCTTTTAATTCGCCTTGTAGAGCATGGTCGCTGTATTTTGCAGGGAGTGGTAAATCATGAATCAATAAATACAACACTTCAGACCACGCATGGCTGACCAATTCTAAATAATGCTTACGTGCATCTCGTTTAAAAGGTGAAGATAAAACAATAGAACGTGGCATACGTTTTACCCATGAATTGCTTGCTGTAAGGCTTGCATGGCATCATCAACTGAGTGATAAGCAATCGCCGTTTCACGTTCAGCCATCGCAGTTTTTAAGTCAGCCACTGTCTGAGCATTGGGTTCATAAGGTTTAGGCAATAACTCAACCACATACTCACTCACACTCAAACCACGTTCATTTGCCAGTTGTTGAATATATTGTTCATACATTGGGGGAATATCGATAATCATATACTACTCCTCATAATTAAACGTTTAATGATAAATCAATGACTTTATCATAACTACATTATACTATGTGATTTAACAACTTAGTATCCACCATTTTTGGCTAAGTCTCTAATATAGGCACGGATAGCGGTTTGATTTTGCAAACATTCATAGGTTTTAAGGTTCATCAAATCAATAATTCTATCAGAGCGAAAAGTGCGTTCAGCTTGAGCAGATTCACAAAAGGCATCAATATACCAATGTTTACCATCTTTATAAATCCGTTTAATTTGAATAGTGCGATAACTTTCATCACCATCATAATCTTTATAAGTAATAGTAAGTCTAGTTTTTAAATCATTCCCTTTGTTTTTGAATACACGAATAGGCTCACTTGGTTTCTCTTTTTTTGGTTCACTTTTAAATGGGTGATTTTTAAAAGTATCTTTTAATTCTTGAAAACTTTTATCCAACTCTTGCTTATTTTTCTCTTGGTTTTCTTTGCTAAATTTACCAGTAGCAAAGCAATAAATAACCCAAACTACCAAAGCTAATGCAAATAATTCAAACATCATCAATCCTAATTTTAAAAGTTATTTAATGCTTAACTGACAATTTAAATATCAAACAATATAATTTTATTTACGCCCACAGATTTTTTTAGAACCGCTGATAGAACCATCATTACACATAAATTTGCCATCAACAGTACACATTTTTACACCACCTTTAGAACCTGAACAAGGTTTCTTTCCTTTGGCATAACTTACATTCGGCAAACATACTGCTAAAGCCACCAACAATAAACCAACTTTTTTCATCTTTCCACGCTCCAAACTTCAACCAAAATACATTAGTAAATGTATATAAATTGATAGCAATCATATCAATGCTATCATCAAACATCAATCCCTAATCCTGCCCTATCGCTCAAATAAACAACAAACAAACTCAAAAATAACGCAAAATACCCAAAAATAACGCAAAATACCCAAAAATAACGCTTGACACTCAACAGTAAGGCAGACATAATAGGTGTCGATAGGTGTCGTAACCTTGAACAAACTAGCGGATTTCCGCACCCGACAGCATAGCGGTTTTTTTATGCCTGTACATTTTGTATGTGTAATTTTTAGGCATAAAAGTTTCATTGTGCAATAGCCCTTATTGTATAATGCTCCATGCCGACAGGGCGGAGAATACAAGACCCATTTATGGGGAATAATCCCACCGTTCTAGTTTGCGGTTACGAACCTGTTGGCACTCTAATTATTTAGAGTAAAGTTATCGTAAAATTAAGCTAGGAGACAGCAATGTCTAAATCCCATCAAGCGGTGGAGTTTTTAACCCCACGTCAATTTAAGCGTTACCAGTTGCGTAAACGCATTCGCCATCAAATCCAACACATTTATGCTATATTAAGTAGCCACACAGCTCAAGAGTTTTACTGTGCGGTGGTGTTTGTTATGGCTATGCTTGCCTTACTTTATTTCCCAAATGTTGTTGTAGTGGAGTAAAGTGCATGATTAGCTTATCTCCAATCAAACCGCAAAACTCACAAGTGGAGCAATGGCTGGCTCAAGGTAATCAAATCACTGTATTGGCAAGCCCATCTACTCATCATGTCGTGAGTAAAAAAGTCGTTAAGCCATCGCAACAGCCCAAAAATAAACCTGCAGCATTAGTCTTAGACGGTGTCGATGATAATATCGTAGAAAAAATCCAACACTATTTATCACTATGTAAAAAACAAGATCGTGATTATGATTTTGGTATGTATATCGGTTTTTTACACGGTTTAGAGTATTCAGGGTTAATTGGCTACAAACATTTAGACATTGCCATGCAATGGTATTTGCAGGGGGTAAAATAATGCTCTATATTTTTACCGAGCTAGGACAAGAAAAACGTTGCAGTGCGTGCGGTGAATATTATCCATTGGATAATGAATTTTTTTATCGCAAAGGCATTAAAAACGGTCAAGTTAAATATACTGCACAATGCAAAGCGTGCCATGTACAAAATTATGGAGCGTAAAATGAAAACTGAACTTGAAAAAGCGATTTTCCGAAAACGTTGCCCATATCATCAGAAACGTCGTTTATTTATCAATAGTCGTAAGTTATTTAAATTATTAAGTTTAAATTTATCTTATGATGAATTTGCCAGTATGATTTATTTCTCAAACTTGCGTACAAATGTTGATTATCACTATAGCCCGACACATGGTTGTTATAATTTGAGTATCTCGGCTGTACAAGCGATTTTAGTCATCGTGGGTACACAAAAAGCATGGCAACTCTTTAACGAATTAAGCGACATCATTCAAAATGGCTTTTCCATAATTTTTAAAGAGGAAAAATCTCATGAATGATGAAAGTTACAAATACATTCGTCAAGCTCGTAGCTTGATTAGTGTACTGATGCACAGCCTACCAAGTGCAGAACCTTATGTACAGTTACCCAGCGATGAGTTAATGGAAGTGTTACAACAACTGATTGAAAAAATTGATTTAGCTGTTGAACATGGTTTAGATGATGAAACCTTAGAAGCCCTACAAAAGATGGATGAAGAGGTATCATTTAGCTAATCATTGATTAAAAAATAAAACCACTATTTTCGGAATGGTGGTTTTATTTACTATTAATATTGAAATTTTAAATAGAATTTGGCATAATAGTAACTCTCCATGAGGCGTCCTATTCACCCTACTCCACACCAGTAGGGTCTTTTTTATTCATCTTTAAAACCAATTCAGCCATTTCTAAAAAATACTGTTTAGCTTGACTATCTAATTGATTATAAATAGTAAATACCTGTAAAAAATCATCGCTCACCATCATTGGTGAATGAATTTGTCGCACGCCAAACAGCAAATATAAAATATCAAAACCATTGTTATGCAAACCAATCATCACATTTGTATCAAAGGGAACGGCATATTTTTCATAACGATTCCACGATGCTTCACCAATTCCAATAGCTTGAGCGATCTGTTTTTGCGTAAAACCTAAGCGTTTACGTTCACTTTTTAAACGTTCAGCAATTTCATTCATTATAAACTCCTTTAAAGGATTAAAATACTATTGAAAAATCCGAAAACGGTGTTATCATTAACAACAATGATATAAATGATAGCACAGCCCCATAGGTGATGAATATGACCCAAGAAATCAAACAGGTAGTTTTTCGTACCACTGAACAGAAAAAATATCAACTTCGTGTGTTGGCAGCCCAACATAATATGTCTATCAATGAATACTTAAATTGGTTGATTGACCGAGAAAACTCATCAATACCTACATCATACCTTAGCAATACTGCTGAATTGACCCAAAACGCACACTAAATAGGCAATTAATTATGAGCAAATCCATCGGTGTATATTGTCCCCATTGTGGTACTCGCATGACGGTCAATGGTCGCAAACGCCCAAGTCCAGTCTTACATCAACTCAATGCAGTCTGTAAAAATCCAAAATGTTCAGCCACTTTTAGTGCCAACGTTGAGATAGTCAATGCCATTCAACCGAGCCTAAATCCCAATCCTAATGTACAAGGTTCATTACGCTCACTCAATGTATGGTTTAAGCAACTCGACATCATCTTACAAGGTGCAAAAAACAACCCAAATGAGCAGACCATTTCCCACGCACAAGGTTTTATCCAAGCCTTGTATTTTTGCAATATGATTGACTTAGCAGAGGCTCAACAGTACACACGCCAAATCGCAACCGAGACAGGGATAGCACCATGAACATTAAACAAAAAATTGATGACCGCCTAAATCAAATGTTTAATTTTAAACGTGTAGGCGAATGGTATCGTCAAGGTATCTGCCCACAGTGCGGTAAAAAAGAATTGTTTACACATGCGGAAAATCCACGCATTGTAAAATGTGGTCGCTTAAATAAATGCGGATACGAAGAACACGTTAAAGACATTTGCCAAGATTTATTTAAGGACTGGTCAAAAGAATTTCCACGCACCAAAGAAAGTCCAACCGCCACCGCAGATGCTTACTTAAGCCATGCTCGTGGTTTTGATGTGATTGCCTTGCGTGGATTATATAGCCAAGAATTATTCCGCAACGACTTAAAATTTCCTGACCAAGTCTCGGCAACCGTACGTTTTGCCATCGACAGCGAAACTTATTGGGAGCGGATTATTGACCGACCAGAACGTTTTGGACGACAAAAAGCCAATATCGTGGGTAAAATTAGCGGTAAATATTGGACAATGCACAAGGCTGAGCAAATTAAAACAGCTGATGAAATATGGATTGTAGAAGGGATTTTTGATGCCATCGCCTTAAACATGGCACTTAAAAATATGGGGATTATCGCTGTATCGTGTATATCTAGCCAAAATTATCCAAGCGATTTATTAGCACAAATAGACAAAAAACAACAGATTGTATGGGCATTTGATAATGATCCAGCAGGCAAAAAAGCCATTCTAAAATTCCATCAACGTGCGATTGAAGAAGGTTTTAAATCATCAGCAGTGTTGCCCAATGCAAGCAACGACTGGAATGATTTATTTGAACGTGATTTATTAACCGATGATGACCTAAAAAAATATCGTCATTATGGGGCATTACATATCGCTGAAAATGCCAATGACACGGCATTATTGATTTTTAATTATTACCAACGCCAACTTAAACAATTTCATTTTACCCATCAATATAAAACTTATTGGTTCAAGCTCGATGCCAAAGAGTATGAAGATAATTTAGAAACACAACTACAAATTTGTGATAGCACCGCAGAAGCGGAAAAACAAGCCCTACAGCAAACCGCCAAAATCGAACAAATTTGTAATGCCACACTCAAAGCATTATATTTCCAACGTGATGTTTTGACTGACACAGCTCATTACTTTTTTCAGATTCATAGCGAGCAAGGCACGGTACAAGAAACATTTTCGCCAGAACAACTTACATCTAAAAATAACTTTACCAACCGCCTACTCTCCGTATCTGCAGGGGCATGGTGGACAGGCTCAGAAAAGCAATTACAAACCATCGCCCAACGTGAAACCGAACATCTCAAAGAAGTCAAAACCATCGACTACATGGGTTACAGCAAAGAGCATGGCACTTATGTTTTTGCCTGTCATGCGGTACATCAAGGGCGAATTATCGATATTAACGAGCATGATTATTATCGTGCAGGAAAAACAGATTTAAAAACCCTTGCCAAAAGCCCAACCATCACACTCACACATGAAACGTTTAAAGGCGACTGGTGGCAAGATTTTTACACTATCAATGGCGAAAAAGGCTTAATTTTATTGGCATGGTGGACAGGCTCATATTTTGCTGAACAAATCCGTGCCAAACACTCAAGTTTCCCATTTATGGAATTTGTCGGTCAAGCGGGTGCAGGTAAATCATCATTGATTGAGTTTTTGTGGAAACTATCAGGACGAAACGACCGTAAAGAAGGGATTAACCCTAATTCATCATCAATGGTAGCGGTACACCGTACAATGGCTCAATTATCAAATTTGCCTGTAGTATTTATTGAAGGCGACCGCAAAACCGAAAAAGCCAAGCAAAAATTTGACTGGGACGAACTCAAAGATGCCTTTAACGGTCAAAATATCCGCAGTCGTGGCGTTAAGACTACAGGAAACGAAACTTATGAACCGCCATTTAGGGGTGCAATTATGATTAGCCAAAATGACCCAATTCAGGCGAGCGAGGCAATATTAAGCCGTACGCTACATATTTTTGTCGATACAAAGGGGCATAATTATAAAAATAAACTGATTGCCAATCGTTTATACAGTATTGAGCCTGATATTGCTTGTCAATATATCAGTCATTGCCTTAAAAACGAGAATAAAATCCTTGAAACATTTTGGCAAAAAACTGCAGAAATCGAAAAAGAATATCATGATATGGGCATTACTCATACTCGTATTGCATTATGCCATGCTCAAATATCAGCAATGATTGATGCAATTGCTGAACACGTTTTAAAAGATATTATCGACCTGGAAGAAATTTGCGATGCAAAAAAATTATTGGAACAAATGGCTCAAAAACGTATCCATGATTTATCTGCCGACCATATTTTTGTACAGCAATTTTTTGAAGTGTTTGAATATCTTGAAGCAAATTCAGCTCCTGCATTTAAACTTAATCATTATTCAGAAGAAATTCCGTATATCGCTATCAATTTGAATGAAGTGTATAAACAGGCTCATCGACATTATCAAGCCCTGCCAGATATTAATGAAATGCGAGATTTATTACGCAGTAGCCGACATTATAAATTTATTGAAATGAATAAACAGGTTAAAACAGCAAATTATCCAAGCGAAGAAGGCAAACAGCTTGAAACTGATGTAAGAAGTAAACGTAACGTGAAATGTTGGATTTTCCAAAAACCACGTTAATAGGTGAACAGAATGAGTAATCTTGAAAACATTATGACTGAAATGCTCAATGTACTGAAACAAAAACAGTTACCAATTGAGTTACAGCTGTGGGACGAACACGATATAGCGAATTACTTTAAATACTCGTTAGATTACACGAAACGCCATATTATTTCGCACCCTGATTTTCCACCATCTCGCAGACTGCCAACATCGATACATGGCGACCGCTATGCCCATCGGTGGAAAGCGAGTGATGTCATTACTTATGCAATGGCTTTTAACAAAAGCGAAATTGAGTATTAACCCAAAACTGGAGTAAATCAGATGACTAATTCTATAAAACATATTAAAGCGATGGTAGAAGTTGAAGTTGAAATTCAACTCCCTGATGACTTAGATTTAAAAGACCCAGAGTTACTAGATAATATTAGTAATATGGGATTTCCTGTCGATAGTGAAGAAGATATTTATGCCCATATAGTATCTTTGCTACTAAATGGTGGCGAAGGCTATAATCATGACGTATTCGGCTGGTTATTACCTTTTTACGATAAACGAGCAGAAACTAAGTTTAAAAATTTACAAGTTAATATAGATAATCTATCGATTGAGAACTAAACTGGAGCAAATAATGTTTTTATATAAAATTGAAAGTCCTGAAATTATGGAAAAATGTAACCAAGTTTTCAATGACTTAGAGACATTTCATCATTACTTAGCACAAGTCGCAAAACAATTAAATGTGGGACAACCGTTATATATTGAGCAACATTTACTTTTTCCCGCAAAAACTTTTGTCGGTTTTTCTGTAACAGATAAAACAACACTTGATACAAGTAAATGGTGTATTCAGCAAAAAGTTGAAAAACATAATTGCTATGTTATTCGACCAAGAAAAACAAATAAAAAGTTTTTTAAAGAATATGAAAGTTTAGTACCTATTGATAAACAAGTATTTTCATATCAACCAATTTATGATTTATGTTTGTCAGCAAAGGAACAAATAAATCTCAGTCGTACTGTTTTTAAAGAAAAATTCATTTTATTTGCAACAACAAAAGCTATTAAGCAGTACGACTACGTTGAAGAAATCACACATAGTGAATTCTTAAAATTAGCGGAGAATAGTGATGACTAATCTTTATCAACAATTACGCCTTTTACGAGTGCGTGTTAATACCATTATCGACTTAAATTTGGTCTCAGATAATCTCATCCCTGAAACATTAAAAACTGCTTATGATGAGGACTCTGAAGAAATTGGTTATTTATTGGGAATGAAAGATGAACAAATTTTTGATTTTGATATTGACGATGTAGTGCAATGGATAGAAGAAAACAACAAAGAGGGCTTTTTAGTTCTGTTTGATTTTCCGAATGTACGTCGTATCAATGAAACTCAACGCCATATATCATGGAATATTTGTACTCAACAATGGTTTTATGCAAAAAGCTATAAAAAAGTGCTAGAAAAAGTAGTAAAATATGCCATACAACGAGAAAATGTAATGTTATATTAAACATTCATTTATCTTGATTAAGACACATTAAAAACAACCCTATCAATTTGATAGGGTTGTTTTTTATTGGCTTAATTATTGTTAATGTATCGGATAAGTTTTGCTAATTCCCCTTCAATGTAGCTAATGACAATTTTTTCTGCATGGTTAGGCTGTTCAAGATTGATATTTTTGTTAATGCTATCTTTAATCATATTCATATACATTTCAACATTTGTATAATCTGCGATAGCGTTTGGAGAATTTTTGATGTCTGTCATGGGTATTACCTATTTAACTTGTTTACAATAAAAGGCTTTTGCCTTGCTATATGCACATATTCGCTCTCTTTGCGGATGATAGCAAGCACTATTCAATCTGTCAGGACATCTATTCGCCTGCTGTTTAACTGATAATAAATTGATTTTAAATCATTTATTTTTAATAAAATAAACCACCAATTTTAATGGTGGTTTATTTAGATTTATTGTTGTTTTTCCCACAATTGAACCGCTTCCATAATAATAATATTTTTGGTTTTGCCTGTACTTTTTGCCAATTTATCCAGATATTCAGCAAATTCTACAGGCACTTTAAAACCAATCGGCTTTACGCCACGCTTCATATCGCTGTCTTTTTGTGTCTGATTACGGCTTTTAGGTTGTTCTACAATTTTAGGCATCTTGCAAATCTCCAAAGTTTGGGCTAAAATGGAGGAACAGGTTAGGCAAGACCGCTAATCCTACCTAACCCCCTATCAAATTATTAACGGTAACTTGATAGGCTTGTTATGTTAATACACGTTATTGCTAACAAGTAACAAAATAACAAGGACGATGATTTGGATTAATAACTTCATCGTTCTGTTCCTTTTTAATGCGATTAGAATAAGCTAATCACTCATCAACAATCCCTTACTGCTGATAAATATATTGTAGTTTAAACTACATTAAAAGTCAAGTATTTATCCCTATTTTTTGCAAAAAAAGTTACTCAAGTAGCCTAAATGTAACCTGCTTTTTATTTTTAAAATACGATAATAAACAAATATTTAGCTTATACAATCGATAGTGTAACCACAGTAACCCATATTTTTAAGCCGATTTAAATAATACATCTAAACCTTGTGATTG
This sequence comes from Moraxella sp. ZY210820, assembly GCF_030674635.1. Taxonomy (NCBI): domain Bacteria; kingdom Pseudomonadati; phylum Pseudomonadota; class Gammaproteobacteria; order Moraxellales; family Moraxellaceae; genus Nasibacterium; species Nasibacterium caprae. Next base: position 652,656 of record NZ_CP089978.1, read on the forward strand.
ATTTAACTCATCAGCAATTTCATCAGCCGTTGGATTGTAATAAGTTAATGCACGATTGACATTTTTCCAGCCAAAAACTTTACATAAAGTAAGTGGATTAGCCAAGCGTTTAGCCATTAAACTTGCTGATTCATGACGTGTATCGTGAAATGTTAAATTGACAATCCCTGCTTTATCACGAGCCTTGCGAAACAATGTATCACGACTACCATCTTTAATCGAAAATACACGCTGACTTTGTCCACGCTGTATTTGTAACGCTAATTTCCACAAAAACAAAGCAAAATTATCAAGTGGTACAATGCGTTTTGTGCCGATTTTAGTCATAGGGATAATAACTACTCTTTTTACTAAATCAACTTCTGATACTAGCCGATTAACGATTTCGCCCGACCGCATACCTGTGGCAAGGGCAATCATAAAAATCAAACCGACTTGTTGATTTTTGCTACTTGGTACATCACCAACCACATAATCCAACTCTTTTAAAATTGCTTCAGCTTCATGCAATTCAATACGACGTTCTCGATGTGGACTTTCATTCGGCTTATCAACATCTTTTAGGGGATTAGTAGTTATCCATTTTTTCTTCACACACCAACTAAAAAAATCCCCTAATGTTGAATAAATTCGCAAAATACTATTGGCTTTCAATGGCTTAAATATTCTATTCATATTTTGATTTTGCCACGCTTGAATAAAATCACCACGATAATTCTGAATGGGCCAATCGACATTAGGTAACTCTCGTTGTAACCGAGCTAACATTTTTTGCTCTTTTTTTGCAGTCTTTTTAGTTGGCGAAACATCATGAGCATATGCAGATAAAGCATCATACAAACTTATCACTTTTACCGTTGATGATAAAGCAAGCTGAGTATTGTGATTAAGCATCATATCTCGCTCAGTTGTGATTGCCCACGCTTTTGCATCCGATTTCTTGGCAAAAGTTTTAGTCCTGCGACAGCCTTGATATTGCACATCAGCTTTATATTTGTTTGATTTTTGCACTAAATAAATCGAATAACTCATATCGAACTCCAAAAGCGGAAACAGAGTGGAAAACTATACCAAAAAATACCGAGAAATACCGCAAAAAAACATAAAAGCCTAGCAATGCAAAACCCCCAAGCTAGTATAGACTAGGCTTGGGGGGCTATATATTTTTTATGTTTTAAATTTGGCTCTCCCACCTGGGCTCGAACCAGGGACCTGCGGATTAACAGTCCGTCGCTCTACCGACTGAGCTATGGGAGAATGTATTGCTTATTATAATGATTTTTTTAATCAGGTCAAGAAAATTTCATCATAAAATGACTTAATCTGATTTTAGTGATTAAAAAAACATCATTATAATTGATATTATTGACGGATATGTCCATCACCAAACACAATCCATTTTTGTGAAGTAAGTCCTTCTAAGCCTACAGGACCACGTGCATGGATTTTATCAGTAGAAATACCAATTTCTGCACCTAAACCGTATTCAAATCCATCAGCAAATCGTGTAGAAGCATTGACCATAACTGAACTAGAGTCTACTTGAGCAAGAAATAATCGGGCATGACTATAATTTTCAGTTATAATCGCATCAGTATGATGTGAGCCGTAATGGTTAATATGCTCAATTGCTTCAGTAATATTATTCACGATTTTAATCGATAAAATTGGAGCAAGATATTCCGTTATCCAATCTTCATCAGTAGCTAGAATATAATTGCCTAAATTTTGCTGATTAAAAATAGCTTGAGTAGTAGCACATATACGTAATTCTACATTTTTTTCACGATATAATGGTACAATTTCTGCTAAAAAAGAATTAGCAATATCTTTATGAATAAGTAAAGTTTCCATTGCATTACATGGTGCATAACGCTGAGTTTTAGCATTGAAGGCAACTTTAACAGCTTTTTCCATATTTGCTTGATTATCAACATAAACATGGCAAATTCCATCTAAATGCTTAATCACAGGAATACGAGCTTCATTGGTAACACGCTCTACCAAGCTTTTTCCGCCACGTGGTACAATCACATCAACATAATCACTCATGGTAATAAGTTGTCCAACTGCTTCACGATCAGGCGTATTAACGACTTGTACACTGGTTTGTGGTAATTCGGATTGAGCTAAGCCAGCTAAAATCGCTTGTGCAATGGCTTGATTGGAATTTAATGCTTCTGAACCTCCACGCAAAATAATGGCATTCCCTGATTTAAGGGCAAGAGAACCTGCTTCTAAGGTTACATTTGGGCGAGATTCATAAATCATACCAATCACGCCTAAAGGTACACGCATTTTACCAAGTTGAATGCCCGATGGGCGATAATTCATATCGGTAATTTCACCAATCGGGTCGGCGAGATTAATCACATCTTTTAAGCCATCAAGCATGGTTTGAAAACGAGCAGGCGTGATTTCTAAACGATCAACCATAGCAGGGTCTAAGCCATTTTGTTTTGCATTAGCAACATCAGTTTGATTGGCGGTAAAAATCGCCTGTTGTTGTTGTTCAAGTGCTTGATAAATTAATTCAAGTGCTTGATTTTTTTGTTGTGTTGTTGCAATTGAAAGCTGACGTGATGCTTGACGTGCGTTTTGCCCCAATTGTTGCATGTATTGTTGTATATTTTGCATGAGCTATTCCTAAGATTATAAATATTGAATTACTTGTTCAGCTGATAAACGAGCTTTAGGTAATTTACGATTAAAATCATCATCGCTAGAATACCCTAGAGCGACAATCACACGACTATGTAAATTTTGTGATGATAAATCAAGTACTTGGTCTAATATTTCACTATCAAAACCCTCAATAGGCGTTGCTTGAATGCCTTCAATTTCTGCTGATGTTAGTAAACTACCAAGTGCAATATAAATTTGATTATCAATCCAAGTTTTCATTTCATATGTAGGTAAAGCACGTTTTTGTTGTATATAATTCAAACAATGTTGTGTGCGTTGTTGTTGTGCTTCTGCTGTGGCAAAACGCCCTGCTTGAGCTTCACAATTCATGACATCATGTAAATGTTGGTTATCAATTTCATTTTGACCAGCAAGTACAATCGCTACAGAACTATTTAAAATTTTGGGTGTATTATGTGCATGACTATCAATTGTGGCTTGAGCGAGTTTTTGTTTTGCTTCATCTGTTTGAGCAACGAGAAATTTCCATGCTTGAATGTTGATTGCCGATGGGCTTAAACGTAATACTTCAAGTAAACGTTGTAAAACATCATAGGGAATTTCACGTGTATTATCATAAGCTTTACAAGTATAACGCTTTTGAGCAAGAGTTTGACTATTCATCATATTTTTCCTAAATTAAGAATGATTTTGATTTTAAGCAAAAAATGATAAAAGTACAAGTTGATTGTGATAAATGATGGATTATTTTGATAGAGAGAATATTGTTTTTGAGAGTAGGCATTTTATATAAGATGATAAAATGCCTATTATATAAAGTAGGGAAGTAATAAAAAATTAGAATAAATTAGTGAAAAATTGTTTAATATGGTCAATTAAACGTGATAAAAAACCTGCTTCTTCAACGGCTTCTAAGGCGACTAAAGGTTTTTCCGCAACTACTTGGTCATCGACACTGGTAATAAGTTTCCCTAAAATTTGACCTTCTTGAATAGGGGCTTTAATATCTGCTTGAATTGCAATTTTTGTGCTAACGATAGGTTTTTCACCTTTAGGCACAACGATACTAAAATCGTCAACTAAACCGATTTTTACACTATTTTTAGTACCAAACCAAACTTGTGGTGTTTGTAAAATTTCTTTACCTGATTTTACATGAATATTTTCAAAGTTTTGGTAACCCCAATTAAGTAATTCACGTGTTTGACGTGTACGTTCTGCTTCACTATATGCACCAAAAATTACAGAAATCAAACGCATACCGCCACGTTTACTTGATGTGGCTAGACAGTAACCTGCTTCGGCAGTATGTCCTGTTTTAAGACCATCAACGCTCGGGTCGGTAAATAAGAGTGTATTGCGGTTATTCTGTTTAATATTGTTATAAGTAAATTCCTTTTGTGCATATAAAGGATAATATTTGGGATTATCAGCAATAATATGTTGTGCTAAAATCGCCATATCTTTAGCAGTTGAATAATGATTTTGTGCAGGCATACCAGTTGAATTAACAAAATTGGTATTATTCATGCCCAAACGTTTTGCTTCTTGATTCATCAAGTGGGAAAATGTACCTTCATTACCAGAAATATGTTCTGCCATAGCTTTTGAGGCATCATTGCCTGATTGAATGATAATACCTTTTAGCATATCTAGGACAGTGGCCGTACCATCTAAAGGAACAAACATACATGATTCAGCACTGCTACCTCGACACCAAGCAGTTTCATTCATACGAACTTTTTCATCTTCAGTTAGTTCACCATTTTGTAATTTTTGCTCAATGATATAACTGGTCATCATTTTAGTCATTGATGCTGGAGGTAAACGTAAATCTTCATTACTACTTGCTAAAATTTTCCCTGTTTCATAGTCCATTAAAACATATGATTTATTATTCAATTGTGGTGCATTAGGGATAATTGTGGCAGAAATAGCCATTGGAATCATCGCTATTTGAGCAATTGCAAGCGTAACAATTGCAAACGTCTGACGTATCATGAAAATATTCCAAATAAAATAACTAAAAAGATACGTTATATTTTAACTAAAAAAGGTATTTAAGTGGAAGTAAACATACAAAAAAAATCATTTTAAGTGGAAATGATAAATTCATCACATGAATTTGTAAAAAATAGTGGTTTATAACCAACGTTATTATAAATAAGATGATAAAAATAAAAACGTTGATATATAATTGACTTATTTGACAGCCTATCGTATAAAATATAGCAAAATCATTTAAAATTATTATCATTAAATGGTTTATCCCTTGCATAATATTTGTTATACTATATAAATGTGTAAATCCGTTTTTATTGTACTGATAATTATCAGACATTAAAAAACATAAATCAATGCTATACAATTATTATTGTATAGTACATTAATTGAGAAATTAGGAATATTCTAATGCAACAGTCTGCTGCTGTTTTACGTCAAGATAGCGAACTTTCCGCTGATGGTGCTGCATATATTGAAGATTTATATGAACAGTATTTAATCTCTCCATCATCTGTGTCTGATGAATGGCGTACATATTTTGATAAATATCCAAAAGGTGATCAAACACATAGCGATGTGCGTGAGCAATTTTTACAATTGGGTCGTCAGACAGCACGTGTGGTGGTTGCTGGTGCTTCATCTCCAGAGCAAATTCAGGCTCAGGTGGGAGTTGTGCGTTTAATTGAAGCATACCGTACCTATGGTCATAAGCAAGCAAAATTAGACCCTTTAGGTTTACAGCAACGTTCTGAAGTAGCACAATTAAAATTGGAATATTATGGTTTATCAAAATCTGATTTAGATAAAACGTTCCATGTTGAATTTGCTGGTAAAACATCAGCGACATTAAAAGAAATTATTGATGTTTTACAAGCAACTTATTGTAATACTATTGGTGCTGAATATGTCTATACACAGCCTGAAGAAGCCAAATGGTTACAACAGCGTTTAGAAACAGCTCAAGGTAAATTTAATTTTTCTGCTGACGATAAGAAAAAATTATTAAGCGGTTTGACTGCTGCTGAAGGTTTGGAAAAATACCTTGCAAATAAATATGTTGGTGTGAAACGCTTTGGTTTAGAAGGTGGTGAATCTTATATTCCAATGGTACAACAATTGATTCAATCTGCGGGTGAATCAGGTGTGAAAGAAGTGATTATTGGTATGGCTCACCGTGGTCGTCTCAATACGCTTGTCAATGTGATGGGTAAGAAGTCTCAAGATTTATTTGATGAGTTTGATGGTAAATACAAACCATACAAAGGCTCAAGCGATGTAAAATATCACATGGGTTTCTCTAGTGATGTGAATGTTGCAGGGAATAGTGTGCATTTAGCATTGGCATATAATCCATCGCATTTAGAAATCGTTGCTCCTGTGGTTGAGGGTTCAGTGCGTGCGAGAAAAGACCGTCATGGTGGTAATGTATTACCAATTATTGTACATGGTGATGCAGCATTGGCAGGTCAAGGTGTAAACCAAGAGACTTTTCAAATGTCGCAAACACGTGGTTATGGTGTAGGTGGTTCAATTCATATCGCTATTAATAACCAAGTTGGTTTTACAACATCGAATCCATTAGATGCACGTTCAACCGAATACTGTACTGATGTTGCAAAAATGATTTCTGCACCAGTATTTCATGTTAATGGTGATGACCCTGAGGCAGTTATTTTTGTAACTAAGTTAGCACATGATTATCGTCATACTTTCGGTAAAGATGTATTTATCGATTTAGTATGTTATCGCCGTCGTGGTCATAATGAAGCTGATGAGCCAATGGCAACCCAGCCAGTGATGTATCAAGTGATTCGTAAGCATCCAACAACTTGTACAATTTATGCTGATAAATTGGTTGCTGAAGGTGTATTGAGCAAAGCTGAAGCTAATCAAATGGCGGAAGATTATCGCCAACAATTAGAGCGTGGAGAATTTGTTGCACCAAACTTAATTCATCATGATACTAAACCTACACATGATTGGGATGCTTATATTGATCAGCCTTATACAGATGTGTGTGATACAACCTATAGTATTGAAAAATTAAAAGCATTAGGTCGTAAAATGGCTGAATTGCCAGAAGGTTTTAAAGTTCAACCACAGGTTGCAAAAGTATTAGCTGACCGCTTAGCACAGCAAACTGGTGAAGCACCATTAAACTGGGGGGCAGCAGAGACTTTAGCTTATGCAACATTATTGGCTGAAGGTCGTCAAATCCGTATTTCTGGTGAAGATGTGGGTCGTGGTACATTCTCACACCGTCATATTAAATTACATGAGCAAGTGACTGGTCAAACCTATTTACCATTATGTAATCTTGCCGAAAATCAACCAATGTTTGAAGCGTGGGATTCTTTATTATCTGAAGAGGCTGCGTTGGCATTTGAATACGGTTACTCAACAAATGCACCAAAAGGTTTAACTATTTGGGAAGCACAGTTTGGTGATTTCGTAAATGGTGCTCAAATGGTGATTGACCAATTTATTTGTTCTGGTGAAACTAAATGGGAGCAGTTAAGTGGTTTAACCATGTTGTTGCCACATGGTTTCGAAGGTCAAGGTCCTGAGCATTCATCAGCACGTTTAGAGCGTTTCTTACAATTATGTGCTGAAGAAAATATGCAAGTGATGACACCAACGACACCTGCACAGATTTATCATGCTTTACGCCGTCAAGTATTACGCAATGTGCGTAAGCCAATGATAATTATGTCGCCTAAGTCATTGTTACGTCATAAATTAGCTACTTCTGATTTAGATGAATTAGCGAATGGTTCATTCCAAACAGTAATTAATGAAATCGATAGCATTAATAAAGATGAAGTAACACGTTTAGTTATTTGTGGTGGTAAAGTTTACTATGACTTGCTTGAAAAACGCCGTGCTGAGAATCTAAATCATATTGCGATTGTGCGTATTGAGCAGTTGTATCCATATCCAGCAGATGTAGTGGCTGAGATTGTAGCTGAATATCCAAATGTAACTGAACTTGTTTGGGCTCAAGAAGAACCTAAAAACCAAGGTGCTTGGTTCTTTGTAATGCCGCATCTATATGAATTGATTGCTGCTAATGAAAAAATTAAGACTGTTCAGTATGCAGGTCGTGAGGCAGCAGCAGCACCAGCATGCGGCTCAGCGTCTAAGCACGCTAAACAACAAGCACAATTAGTGAATGACGCTTTAGGCATTCAATAATCGTAGTTAAAAATCTGTTGGATACGTTTATTCAACAGATTTTCATTGGAATATAAAATAGTATAACGCCTTATTTATAGAGAGAACTCGACATGGCAACAGAAATTAAAGCTCCCGTATTTCCAGAGTCAGTAGCAGATGGTACGATTGCAACTTGGCACAAAAAAGTAGGTGAACCTGTTTCACGTGATGAAGTAATTTGTGATATCGAAACAGATAAAGTCGTTTTAGAAGTGGTTGCACCTGCTGATGGTGTAATTGCATCTATTAGTAAAAATGAAGGCGATACAGTTCTTTCTGCTGAAGTGATTGCTCAATTTGAAGAAGGTGCGGCGGGTACCACAGCACCAGTAGCTGAAGCACCACAAGCAGCTGCTCCTGAAGCAGTAACAGCACCAGTAGCAGCCTCAACAGTAACTCCAGTTCAAGACCAAGCACCAGCGGTGCGTAAGGCATTAGCTGAAACAGGTATTAATCCAGCTGATGTAAATGGTACAGGTCGTGGTGGTCGTATTACAAAAGAAGATGTTGCAAATCATCAAGGAAAACCTGCGACTACAAGTGTTGCACCAGCTCCATTAGTAGGTGAGCGTATTGAACAGCGTGTACCAATGACTCGTTTACGTAAGCGTATTGCTGAGCGTTTATTATCTGCGACACAAGAAACTGCAATGCTTACTACATTTAATGAAGTAAATATGAAGCCAATCATGGATATGCGTAAGCAATATAAAGATGCTTTTGAAAAGCGTCATGGTGCTCGTTTAGGCTTTATGTCATTCTTTGTTAAAGCAGCAACAGAAGCATTAAAACGTTATCCAGCAGTAAATGCATCTATCGATGGTGATGATATTATTTATCATGGTTACTATGATATTGGTGTAGCCGTATCTTCTGATCGTGGTTTAGTGGTACCAGTATTGCGTGATACTGACCGTATGAACTATGCTGATGTTGAAAATGGCATTGCAGCTTATGCGGCTAAAGCACGTGAAGGTAAATTATCGATTGAAGAAATGTCAGGTGGTACATTTACTATTACTAATGGTGGTACATTCGGTTCATTATTATCAACACCGATTTTAAACCAACCACAGACTGCAATCTTAGGTATGCACAAAATCCAAGAGCGTCCAATGGCGGTTGATGGTCAAGTGGTCATTTTACCAATGATGTATTTAGCATTATCTTATGACCATCGTTTAATCGATGGTAAAGAAGCAGTTGGTTTCTTAGTAACAATCAAAGAATTACTTGAAGAACCAGCAAAACTCATTCTTGATTTATAATTGATATTATACAGTTAAGTATGATGTATAAACATTTGTGGATAAATTTTAATTTATCTACATATTGATATAAGCCGTTTTCATGATAATTCTGTCATGAAACGGCTTTTTATATAAAATTTTTAAGTATATCTAGTGTAATATCACTAAATTGGAGTATAAAAAATGTCTGAATATGATTTAGTTGTCATTGGTGGTGGACCAGGTGGTTATGAAGCAGCGATTCGTGCGGCTCAACTTGGTTTTAAAGTAGCGTGTATTGAAAAACGTATCCACAAAGGGAAACCATCTTTAGGTGGGACTTGTTTAAATGTGGGTTGTATTCCATCAAAAGCATTATTAGATTCTTCTCACCGCTATGAAGCAACTCAACATGAACTTGCTGAACATGGTATTACAACAGGTGAAGTGAAGTTAGATTTAGCAACTTTATTGGCTCGTAAAGATAAAGTAGTTGATGGTTTAACGGCTGGTGTTGCGGGTCTATTAAAAGGCAATGGTATTGATTGGTTACAAGGTACTGGTAAATTATTAGCAGGCAAAAAAGTTGAATTTGTTGCTCACTCTGGTCAAGTACAAGTGTTTGCACCAAAATATGTGATTTTAGCTTCTGGTTCTGTACCTGTGAATATCCCAGTTGCACCAGTAGATAATGAGCAGGGCTTAATTGTTGATTCAACAGGTGCATTAGAATTCTCTGAAGTGCCAAAACGTTTAGGTGTTATTGGTGCTGGTGTTATCGGTTTAGAATTAGGTTCTGTATGGCGTCGTTTAGGTGCAGAAGTTGTTGTATTTGAAGCAATGGATAATTTCTTAGCGATTGCGGATAAAGAATTATCTAAAGAATATCAAAAAATCTTAACTAAACAAGGTTTAGATATTCAAGTTGGTGCTAAAGTTTCTGGTACTGAAATCAACGGTCAAGAAGTGACTGTTAAATATACACAAAATGGCGAAGAAAAAGCACAAACTTTTGATAAAGTGATTGTTTGTGTGGGGCGTAAAGCATATGCAGAAGGTTTGTTAGCTGAAGACAGTGGTATTAAATTAACTGAGCGTGGTTTAGTTGAAGTCAATGATCAATGCTTAACATCTGTTGAAGGTGTTTATGCGATTGGTGACCTAGTGCGTGGTCCAATGCTTGCACATAAAGCGATGGAAGAAGGTGTGATGGCGGTTGAACGTATTCACGGTCATGCAGCCCAAGTGAATTATGATACTATTATCAGCGTAATTTATACACATCCTGAAGCAGCTTGGGTTGGTTTAACTGAAGAGCAAGCGAAAGAAAAAGGTTATGAAGTTAAAGCTGGTAAGTTTGGTTTTGCGGCAAATGGACGTGCTTTAGCAGCTGCAGATAATCAAGGTTTTGTTAAATTTGTTGCTGATACAAAAACTGACCGTTTATTAGGTATGCATGTTGTTGGTCCTAATGCTTCTGATTTGGTACATCAAGGTATGATTGCACTTGAATTTGTATCTTCAGTAGAAGATTTACAATTAATGACATTTGGTCATCCAACATTCTCTGAAGTGGTACATGAAGCGGCTTTAGCAGTGGATAATCGTGCGATTCATGCAATTAACCGTAAGAAGAAATAATCATTAGTTTAATCAAATGATTTGAAAATAGCTAAGTTTAATACTTAGCTATTTTTTATTGCTGAATAAAAGGGAATGATACAAAAAATTACATTAAAATATGTGATGTATTTAACATTTTATATTATAATGTGCTTATTAAATCAAATAATATAAATTTAGTTTTATTACGCAATGATTACCCCATCATTGCGTATTTTTTTGCTTATTAATTTAAATAACTGTCTTTATCAACCCAATGGCATACATGGCTGACTATACATTCTTTACATTTGGGATTACGAGCGGTACAACAATAGCGACCATGTAAAATCAGCCAATGATGAGCATCTAAAATAAATTCTTTAGGAATAGTTTTGAGTAGTTTTTTTTCAACTTCTAACACATTCTTGCCTATTGCTAAACCTGTACGATTACCTAAACGGAAAATATGTGTATCAACTGCCATCGCCACTTGTCCAAAAGCTGTATTTAAAACGACATTGGCAGTTTTACGTCCCACACCAGGTAAGGCTTCTAAAGCTTCACGTGTTTGTGGAACTTCGCCTTGATATTTTTCAATCAAGATTTGGCATGTTTTGATGACATTTTCTGCTTTAGCGTTAAATAAACCAATGGTTTTGATATATTCTTTTAAGCCATCAACACCTAAATCATAAATTTGTTGTGCTGTATTAGCAACAGGGAATAATTTATCTGTAGCTTTATTCACGCTTTTATCTGTTGCTTGAGCAGATAACATTACAGCGATTAGCAATTCAAAAGGCGATGAATAATTCAGCTCCGTTTCAGGTTTTGGGCGTTGTTCTCGTAATAATTCAAAAAATGTAATGACTTCTTTTTTAGTCATTGCTTTACGAGCTTTGGGTTGTTCACTCATATTCTTATCCTAATAATTGTGCTAATTGTTGCTCTAATTCAATCAGTTGTGTTTGTTTCTGTGCATCGGCACGTACACTTAATTGCTTTTGTAATTTTTTAATTTGCGTACGGATTTTTGCCATTTCAATAGTATTTTTACTATCATAAATTAAATGCTGATTATGACTTTGCTCAACATTTTGAATTTGTGGAACATTTTGCAGATATTGAGAAAATTCAATAAATAAAGCTGTATTAATTTCAGCACGCACAATAGGATTGTTATGATTTAATTTACGTTGTTGTTCACGTTGAATATGTGCATAATAACGCTGACGTAAGCTATTTTGCTCGGTAATACGTTGTGTTTCATTGGGTAAAGGTTGAGTATCTTCCACTAAGTCAATACAATCAACAGGGCAAGGTGGAATACATAATTCACAACCTGTACATAAATCACTTAGGATACTGTGCATGAGTTTTCCACTGCCAATAATTGCATCAACAGGGCAAGCATTGATACATTTAGTGCAACCAATACATTCATCTTCACGAATAATCGCTTTCATACGTTGTGGGCGACCATCAGCTTGAATTTGCCAAACACTTGGTTCTGCACTTAAAGGTTCACGTTTTAATAAATGAGCTAATGCATCAGCTACAGGCTGTCCACCAGGTACACATTTATTGGCAGGTTCACCTTGTGCAATGGCTTGAGCATAGGGTAGGCAACCATCACGATGACCGCATAAACCACATTGAGTTTGTGGAAGTAGAGCATCAATTTGCTGAATAAGTGAAAAATTGCTTGTTGGCATCATATTATTATTGAATAGTGTTTTAAGGGTAATGTATTTTAACAGAATTTTATAGTTAAAACAAAAAGCCGATTATGATAAATATAATCGGCTTTTGTAATATGGCTTTTATACGCGTGGTAATTGCTCTGCTTTGAGATGCTCTAAGAAGGTACGAACACGTGTTACATAGTGTATGGCTTGTACATAACGACTATTTTCTGCACTATTACGTTGTAAATAGTCAAATAGATTGACAAAATCATTTGGATTTTTGCCTTGAGTTTCAATTTCATTTTGGATACGTTTAACCGCACCCGGTCCCATATTATATGCGACTAAAGCAAACCATGTACGGTCTGGATTGGGAATATGCTGATAGGAGTCAAGCAGACGGTCAAAATATTTGGCACCACCTTGTATACTTTGTAATGGGTCTTCACGATTTTCAATGCCCATTTCTTTTGCGGTGCTATTTGTCAGCATCATCAAGCCTTTAACACCTGTAGGTGAAACTGAATCGGCTTTGAGTAAAGATTCTTGATAACCCATTGCTGCTAATAAATGCCAATCTAAATCATATTGTTTAGCATTGGCTTTAAAATCAGCTTTATACATTGGTAAACGGTCATTTAAATCACGTTTAACAAAGAACCAATCATCATCATTCACAATATAACGACTATAAAATGAAGCTAATTGTTGCATGGTACCATTTTGTTTATGATTACATGCAAATTGTTGTGCTTTTTGGGTCAGTGTTTCTTGTTGTGATTTAAATGTCCATTGTAATTGTTCATCTAAACCATTTTGGCTTAAACTATGTATATCACCACAAGCCAGTGATATAGCATTGAGTTTATGAGAGATTAATTGTTTTTCATTTGCACTGGTAATTGCAAAATCAGCTTTACCGAGTTTGACCCATTCTAAAGCAGTTTCATCATCAGTTACGGTTTCAAATTTGAGTTCAACATTCAGTTCATTGGCATAAAGACGAGTTAAATCATAACCAAAACCATGCATGATATTATCACCATCTTTAAAATAGGCACTTGGATTTGGACTTGCTACAACAGTCATATATTTTTGATTGATGACACGATTATAGTCAGTAGAACTCATTGCAGTTGGCGTTGAGCCATTATAATTCAAATTGTAAAAAGCATAGCAAGTTGATGCTGAGATTGCTGAAATTGCGACAAGCTTAACGAGCCATGATGTTAAAAAAACTTTCAGTCTTGGTGTACTTTGTTGGGTTTGGTTGGTTAAATTTTGCATGTTGGTTCTCCTACAACTGTATATACTTTTTAAATCATTGGCTAAACCTAGAATTAAAACATACAGTGCTGAGTCATGCGTCAATTTTAGCAACGGTAAACCTTTGTGGTTCCATTAAATTGTTGTCAAAATTGAACGGTTATTCGGACCTTAGTGATGTTTTATCTTTTTAATTATACATACTTAACCAAAATGTATAACGATAAAAAATATACAAATTATTGTTTTATATTAAAAAATAATAATAAAACAAGAATATTGAATATACATCATCAAGGCTTAAATTGTAAAAACTTGACCTTAATATGAGCATGATATATCTGATTGCTCAACTTGTCAAATATTCTACTGTAAAAAATACATTTATAAATGGCAGAATTTATCATGTTTTTGAAATATTTTGTAATATTTTTTGAATAGTTGAAAACTGTTGTAAACTCAGATATGATAGAAAATTATGTTTGTAAATGAGAAATATATCACATGAAATCGCCATTAATTACAAGGCAAGGGCATGATTTACTGGTTGAAGAACTCAATGATTTATGGCGTAATCAACGACCTGAAATTACGCAAAAGGTGAATTGGGCAGCAAGTTTGGGTGATCGTAGTGAAAATGCTGATTATCAATATAATAAGCAATTATTACGAAAAATCGACCGCCGTGTACGTTATTTAGGCAAACGTTTAGAAGAAGTTCGTATTGTGGATTATTCGCCAGAGCAAGAGGGAAAGGTATATTTTGGGGCTTGGGTGGAAATTGAAAATGAGCAAGGTGAGCAAAAACGCTTACGTATTGTTGGTGTTGATGAAATTTATGGACATCACCCCGATTATATTTCTATTGAAGCACCAATGGCACAAGCATTATTAGGTAAATCTGTTGATGATGAAGCAGAAGTCAGTACGCCATTAGGTAAAGTGCTATGGTATATCAATCACATTGAATATGAGAAATAATTGATATTATCCTATCTATTAACCTTAAATTACGTTAAAATAATCATTTTAATTTATAAAAATAGTGAGACATTTCATGGGTTTTAACTGTGGTATCGTGGGTTTGCCAAATGTTGGTAAATCAACTTTATTTAATGCTTTAACGAAAGCTGCGATTGCAGCGGAAAATTTTCCATTTTGTACTATTGAACCAAATACAGGTATTGTTCCTGTACCAGATGCACGTTTAAATAAATTAGCGGAAATTGTTAAACCGCAACGTATTTTACCAACGACCATGGAATTTGTAGATATTGCAGGTTTAGTAGCAGGTGCATCAAAAGGAGAAGGTTTGGGTAACCAATTTTTAGCGAATATTCGTGAAACCGATGCGATTGCTCATGTGGTACGTTGTTTTGAAGATGAAAATGTAATTCATGTGAATGGGAAAATTGACCCATTAGATGATATTGCAACTATTAATACAGAATTAGCTTTAGCAGATTTAGAAACAGTATCGAAAGCGATTACCCGATTAACGAAAGTGGCAAAAGGCGGTGATAAAGATGCAATTGCAACAAAAACTGCTTTAGAAAAATTACAGCCTTTATTAGATGAAGGTCGTCCAGCTCGTGCAGCAGATTTATCTGATGATGAACGTAAATTATTACGTGGTTTTGGTTTATTAACCTTAAAGCCAACGATGTATATTGCCAATGTTGCTGAAGATGGCTTTGATAATAATCCACATTTGGATGCTGTTAAAAAATTAGCTGAAGCTGAAAATGCAGTCGTTGTGCCATTATGTAACCAAATTGAAGCAGAAATCTCATTATTAGAAGATGATGAGCGTGCTGAATTTTTAGAAGCAATGGGTATGGAAGAACCAGGTTTAAACCGTGTGATTCGTGCGGGTTATGCATTATTAGGTTTACAAACTTACTTTACTGCAGGTGTGCAAGAAGTGCGTGCATGGACGGTAAAAGTCGGAGCAACAGCACCACAAGCAGCAGGTGTGATTCATACTGATTTTGAAAAAGGTTTTATTCGTGCTGAAGTGGTAGCATATGATGATTTTATTCAATATAATGGTGAAAATGGTGCGAAAGAAGCAGGAAAATGGCGTTTAGAAGGTAAAACTTACGTTGTACAAGATGGCGATGTCATGCATTTCCGTTTTAATGTTTAATTAAATTAGTCTGCGAGAATGTGGATAAGATAAAAAATTATCCACATTTTTTATGTTTATTATTTATGGAAATAAAAAAATCCTCTATCATGAAGATAAAGGATTTTCAAATTTGGCGGAAGCGGTGAGATTCGAACTCACGGAGGGCGTGAACCCTCGTCGGTTTTCAAGACCGGTGCATTAAACCACTCTGCCACGCTTCCATAGGGTGCTATTATAGCGAAAAAAATAAGAAATACAAGTTATATCAATGATAATTTAAATTATTTGTTTAAAAATAAGTCATTTATTACTTTGTAAATTATTCGCTTAAAAAATATTGTAACACATCATTTAAATATTGATGACCTAAGGTACTACATTGGATTTTATTGTCATCTATAATAACTAAATATTTTTGTCTGAGCTTATCAAGTGTGGGTTGAATAACCGCAATATCTAAACCTGTACGTTGGCTAAAATATTCTAGTGGCACTGGATAATGTAAACGTAAGGCATTCATCATAAACTCAAAAGCTAAATCTTGTGCTAAAATCTGTTGAAATTGTAGATTTTCAGCAGGTTGTTTAGCAAGATAATCTTTAGGTAAACGGGTTTTTTGATAGCGATAAATACCATCATTTTGGGTGATTTTACCGTGAGCTCCTGCACCAATGGCTAAATAATCACCAAATTGCCAATAATTTAGATTATGGCTTGATGGTAATTCTTTACGCCAAGCAGAAATTTCATATTGTACAAAACCATGTTGTTTTAATAATTGTTCACCTGCTTGTTGAATATCGGCTAAGGTATCATCAGGCGGTAAAATTGGCTGAGTACGATAAAAAACGGTATTTGGTTCAATAGTCAATTGATACCATGAAATATGTGTTACACCTGCATCAATCGCTGTTTTTAAATCATTTAATGCTTGCTCTTGTGTTTGATTGGGTAAACCGTGCATTAAATCTACATTAATACGCTGAAAACCTGCTTGTTTAGCGTGTTGAATGGCATTTAAGGCACTGTCTGCAGAATGAATGCGTCCTAATTGTTTTAAATGTTCATCATTAAAACTTTGCACGCCCAATGAAATACGGTTAATCCCTGCTTCTAAATAGAATAAAAATGGGTCATGTTCAATACTGGCTGGATTTGCTTCTAAGGTAATTTCAATATTGGGATTTTGTGTATAAAAATCTTGAAATGGCGTTATTTTTTGGATTTTGTTAAATAAACGTTGATAATGCTCTGCACTTATCAATGATGGCGTTCCTCCACCAATAAAAATACTATGAATAGGACGTTGTTGTAATAAATCTGTTTGTGATTGAAAATCTTTCCACAATGCCTGCATATAATTCTGTGCCAAGTCAAACTCTAACACACCATTTGGCACGGCGTGAGAATTGAAATCGCAATAAGGACATTTTTTGATACACCAAGGTACGTGAATATAGAGTGATTGTGGAATGGATTGTGGATTCAACATATTTAAAAACTTATCAATGATTTAGAAATATTTTAACATAGATAAAAGATGAGAGTGGAATAATCGTTTGATTGTTTTTTATTTGTTATAAACTAATATAATTGATATTTATTTTCACTTGATAGTCATTTGTAAATTATGCTATATTATTTATCTGATATTTGAATGAGACTATTCATTATAACCGATAATCATCAATCTTATCATATACATGATGTAGATTGTGGGGTTGATAAGTTTTTTATCAGTATATTTTTATTCTAGGGTAAACATCATGACACAAGAAACATTAACTTTTGCTCAACGTTTAAAAACAGAAACTCGCACTACACATGATAGTGTTGATAATTTGGTAATGTCAGTTGAGCCATTTAAAAATAATGAAAATTATGCAAAATTTTTGCAATTACAATCAGTTTTCCATAAAATCGTTGATGATATTTATAAAGATCCAAACTTAAATGAAAAAATTCCAGAATTGGAATATATGGCTCGTTATGATGCTGTACTGAAAGATTTACAGGACTTAAATAGTCAAGTGTATGCATATCAAGGGCAGTTACCAACTCCACAGGGCAATAAAGCGATTGGTTGGTTATATTGTGCTGAGGGTTCAAATTTAGGAGCGGCATTTTTATATAAAGATGCTAAAGAAAAATTGAATTTTAATGCTGATATTGGGGCAACACATTTAGCACCGCACCCAGATGGTCGTGGTAAGCATTGGCGTGAATTTGTGGTTTATTTAAATAATTTAGGTTTAGATAAATCAGCAGAGAATGAAGCTATTCAAGGGGCATTAGAAGCATTTGCTTTTTATAAAGTGATTTTACGTCAAATTTTTGGTTTACCTGAAGGTTATGAAACACCGAATCAAGCACCTGTTCACGATTGATATTGACTTTGTTTGCATAAAATACATAACAAAAATGGATAGTGTCAAACTATCCATTTTTTATGTTATGAGAGCATGATTATTTCATATCATAACGGAAAGTAAGCCAACCTGTACGACCATCTTGAGTGTATAGGGTTGAATTACCATAGTGTGTGTGATATGTTTTGTCAAAAGCATTTGCTAATTTTGCTTGAACGAGAAACTCTGGCAAAATACGATATGAAATACGGAAATCAGCTGTTGCAAAGCCCGATAAATAGCTTGTATTACTGACATTAATATAGCGTTTATCACTTGCATATATAGACAAACCTGTTGATAATTTATCTGTTAAGTCATAATCTGCTGAGAATTTTGCTAATTGTTTAGCGCGTAAAACAAGTTGATTATTGGTATTTGCACCAATTGTTTTATTGGTTGGGTCTTGATAAGTATAGCTTGCATTCCAAGAAAGCTTATCTAATTTTTGACCTAATGCTAGCTCAATACCTTTAATTTCAGCTTTATCAACATTACTTGGTACCCAATTACCACTACGATTTGGTGCCCAAACAATCATATTATCAATTTTGTTTTGGAAACCATTTAATTGCCAATCTAAGTTGAATAACGAACCTTTAAACCCAAGTTCATAATTTTTAGATTGTTCTGGTACAAGTGTTGGATTTTCAGAGCCTGGCCAATATAAATCATTAAAAGTTGGTGCTTTATACGCCGTTGCATAGCTAGCGTAAGCCTGAATGGTATCATTAAATTGATAACCTAAAGCGATATTACCTGTCGTTTTATTGCCAAATTGTTCATTATCATCAAGACGTACAGCCCCTTGCATATTTAAACCATTAAATTGAGCGAGGTATTGTGCATAATAACCTTTATTATCACGCTCTTTAACAGCATAGTTTGTTGTACCTGATATTTTATCTTGTTGATAATCAGCACCAATAACCACTTTTTGATTTGCAGGTAAAGTTAAGGTATTTTGAATATTAATTGTATCACGTTGTGTGTTTATGATTGAAGGGAAACCATCACGACTATCTAGTTTATCTTCTGAACGACCTACTTTGATATTTAAATCCCAAGCATTAAGTGGTTTAATGTTTGCACCAATACCATAGACATTTTGTTTGATATTACCATGTACATTTGTTGTATCTGTAGCACCCCAATCAGAATAATCATAATCATTTTTAGCATCAACCATTAACGCATGTGCATCCAGTTTTAAGCGGTCGTTAAAGCGATAGCCTGTGCGTAGAAAAGCCGATTTATTTTTATAGCCATCTTTATCAAGGTCTTGTATTTGTTGAATATTTGTAGCGTTAAACCCATCGGTAAATTCAGTTGCGATATTTAGGGTAGCCCATGCTTGATCAGAAGTTGCACTTAATCCTAAATTACCTTGATAGCTTTGGTGAGAACCAATCGTAGTTGATCCAAATGCTTTGATACCATTTGAGTCATTATTCTTGCGTGTAAAAATTTGAATTACACCACCTACAGCTTCTGAACCATAGATACCTGAACGTGCACCATTTACAACTTCAATACGTTCAATTTGAGAAATTGGGAAATGTTCAAAAGCAGTTTCTCCTAAAGTTGCAGAACCAACTTTTTGACCATCTACCAACACTAACACATGGCGGTTACTAGTGCCTCGAATAGAGATAGATGATATTTTACCAGCACCGCCTGAATTTGAGATTGCAATACTTGGTACAGAAATTAATGCTTCTAATAAAGAAGTATATTGTTTTTGCTCAATTTCTTGACGATCAATTACAATAATACTGGCTAATACATTTTTAGAAGTAGTATCTATACGGTTAGCTGTTACTACAATTGGATCTAGAGCATTAACTTCTACAGTCTCTTGAGCAAAAACTGTATTAGAAAATAGGGCTGAAGCCATTGCAACTACTAAAGTCGCAGGTTTAAATAATTTAGACATCATCATCTTCCAAACAATCATTTTCTCGTAAATGAATGGATTAAGGTAAAGTAACATGGTTGTTTTCAGACTAAAAGATATGGGGTATCTTATCACTGTTGCGGGTACAGTGTCGGACTTTCACTGACTTGCCAGCCCATGTTACAAGGCGAAACATATTATAGGGACAAACAAATTCATAGACAATGAATATCTAAAACGCATCAATTTTTGGGATTTAACCTTGTAAAATGTTCAGCAATTAAAAATGGTAATAATTGCTGATTTGCACAGATTTGTTCATCATTTTTGCTACTTTGATAATCAGTACACTGCTTTAAAACTTCTGGAATATTCAAACCATAAATTGGACTCAGCGTGGTATCGGTTTTATCACCAAAATGATGATTAGATTCAATAATATCATCTAAATAATGTTGAATATCATCAAGTGTTAAAAACCGCCCATGTAAATCAAAACCAACATTTAAAATCCGCCCTTGAATATCACTCATACGCTCATGAATATGCCCATGTAAATGATAATAACCTTTATGGCAACCGTCCCATTCTGCAATTGGATAATGAAATAAAATCAAAGTTTGTTTTTCAATCTTTAATTTTAAATAACTCTGTGCTGATGATAATAACGGTTTACCATCATGTTTTTGCGTATTCAGCAACTTATCAAGATGATTTTGGATGATGTCATCATGATTACCAAAAATTAAATGATGTTCACCATTAAGCTGACTTAAAACTTTGGTAATGCGTTTTAAATCGTGGGAAAAACTTAAATCCCCCAAATTATAAACAATATCATCAACCCCAACCGTATCATTCCATACATCAATCATATAACGGTCTAGGGTATCAATATCGCCTTGTGGGCGAGTATGTGGGCAAAATTTTGCAATATTTCGATGAGAAAAATGCAAATCTGATGTAAAAAATATTTTAGACATTCTATTTTCCTTTTATTTCCAAATTACACCTGTTAAAGCATCAAAAACACAACTAATATAATCATTTCGTTGAGCAAATTCATATTCAGCATAAAATTTATCAATATTATCACTGCTTAGATTGATAATACAATCGGTAAAATGCTGTTTATGTTTTGGATTATCCAACCATTTTTTCATGATTGATTTAAATTCTGGATAATCCTGTGCAAATGCCATATCAATTTTATAATCAACGGGTGGTAGATAATAATTATTCCAATAATCATACGCACTACTGAATATATAATTTATGGTGGATTGTGGTGTATTTAGCGTTACCCAATAATCTAAAAACGGTTGAATATTTGCACCGCCAATATAAAACATTAACAAGCAATTAAATATACCATCTTGTTGCCACTTTAAACGCTCATAAGGATAAACATTGACTAAGGCTTTTAGATATTCATAGCAAAATTTATTCCACAGAGCCATTTCTTGTGTAGTAAAACTGCCTTTTGGACAATTTCCCACACGCTGAAAATAAATTTCAGTAGAATGGTGTAAATTTTCACCTTCGGTAAATAACTCTACCATTTTAGGTAAAAAATATTTTAATTCATGCGGTCGTTCTATTGGGTCTTTTGCCGTATCATTGTAATTATACAAATGATTACGAGTTAATTCACGCAAAGGCAATGTTCGCAGTTCTAATTCAAGTTTTTCATCTACACATACGCCACAAGTACAGACATTTAAAAATCCAGTTGGTTTTGGATAATTAAATACTTGATAAAATTCATCAATGATATTTTGAAATGGATTTTCGACAACAGCATTATTCATCATAATTGTTCCAAAAATGCTTGAATATATGCAATTTTTGCTAACTCATCTAAACCATTAAAATGCTGTTTATTGGCATTGATATAATCAATCAAAGGATAATATTCTTCATCAACGTTACGCTTATTGAGTTTACTGTCTAAGTTACTATTTTGGCTACGCCCAAAAAATTTAGAAATTAAATAATAAGGTGATTTTAACTTAAATAATAACTCATCAGTTTTGGCATCAAACACCATAAAACCTTCATGTTTCACATCTTTTAACAAGGTTTTTAAATCAGCAAATGTGATATTTTTAATCGTATCTGGTCGTTTAATATTAAATTGCTGACCGATGTCATCAAGCTCACGTTCGCTAAACATTTGACCTGTTTTGACATTCACCATACCAATTAAGGTTTCGCCAAATTCTTCATTGATAATATGAATATCTTGCTCATCGGTAATTTCAAATAAAAAACTATGATTTGGATATTGTTTAAATACATCAATATATTGTTCACAATGATTTTTTGTCATCTGTGCAAAATCACTATCCAGCGAACCTGTGGTCGAATATAATACCTGATGATTAAACGATGCGTTAAAACTTGGATGTTGTGCATCTAAATCCACATAAGTACAGACACCTAAAAATCCATTGACTTTAACAACAGCCTTTACCAGATGATTATCATCAATTTTAAGTGGATATTTACTGCGTTTCGCAATACGCTCACTATAATTAAAAACCTTTTTAAATGGACGTACAATGATTTGGTTAAATTCATCAATAATTAAACCACGCATTTCCAATAAAGCATTATCAAATTTATCATCATAAAAAATATGACGAGCATATTTTAATACTGATAATTCAGGATATTTTTTACTTTGCTTTTTGATAAAATTCTTTTGAGCAAAGGTTAAATACTCTTCAGTCACAAAGGTTTGTTGTTGTTCATCAAAAGGCAATTTATTTTGACTAAAATTCTGCATTTTCTCTAATAATGCTCGAATCTCATCATCAATCGGTTTGGTTGGCTCAATATGAATTTCTTCACGCAAAGGATTATTATTTAAATTCATATAAGCCGATAATACATCAGGCAATTTCACACGATGAGTATTTTCAAAAAAATTATGCAGGCGATAAATTTCAACTATGAAATTAAACTTTCTTGCTAATTGCATTAAATGCATGCAAGTAGTATGTTTTTGATTGGTATTAGAATTGACAATCAAAATATCTTGACTTGGATTTTGTTGAGCCTGTTTTAACGCATTTTTAAATGTCGTCATATTTTGACGTTGTGCTTTATCCACACGTTCTGGCGACCAACGATAATTCCCCTGTTCATCGGTCAATAAAATATCATTTTCCAAATGAATAATTTGTGCATTTGGATATTGGTTTTTAAAATCCTGTATTTTTTGTTTGGCAAAAGTCGATTTTCCTGAGCCTTGATGTCCACGAATTAAAATAAATTTTTGCATTTCTGCTCCATCATGACGATAGGGCAATGCTCCACACTTTGCGAATATGCCCATGATTTCAACAACGTAAAATTTAGAGATAATGAAACATCAACCTAAAACACACAGTTTTAAGTTGTATCATCTAAAATTTACAATAAAACAACCATCAATATTGTGTAAAAACAATACTGAAAAGTAGGCGGGACATAGCTCAGTGGGGAAATTCTAAATCTATTTTAATGACATTTAAAATTACCATTAACGCCAATCTTTACGTTAATATTTGGATTGTAGATAAAATAAATCAAGATTGTCAATAGTTTTGATAAAACATTTTATAAATTAGTGTAAAAAATAAACAAATGATAGTTCTAAAAGTTGATATGTCGTATAGACTGTTGTAAGGGCGGAAGATTTTCCGCCCGTACACAATTAAATGCTTTAAAAATCTAAGCAAAAACTTAAAATTACAGTATAATAGAAAAAATGTTTTAGTTATAATTCTGATGAAAACTCGCACAAAAATTTGCGGTCTGACCCGCCCACAAGATATACAATCCGCTGTACAGGCTGGCGTTGATGCGATTGGTTTGGTGTTTTATCCTCCTAGTCCACGAGCAGTCAATATTGAACAAGCCATTGATTTAGTAAAGTATATTCCGCCCTATGTGCAGATTGTGGGGCTGTTTGTCAATGCCACACTCGATGAAATTGCCGATATTTGCCATCAAGTGCCAATTGATATTTTACAATTTCATGGTGATGAAAGTCCCGAACAGTGCCAAAATATTGCTCAAAAACTGAGTCGCCGTTGGTATAAAGCGATTCAAGTAAAAGATGATATGGATATTTTAAAATCGATTACTGAATATCAAAATGCAGGTGCAAGTGCGATTTTGCTTGATGCTTATCACCCTGATTTAAAAGGCGGTACAGGGCATTGTTTTGATTGGACAAGTTTTCCGAAAGCGGATATTCCTTTGATTTTGGCAGGTGGTCTCAATCCTGAAAATGTCGCTGATGCGATTGCTTTAACCCAACCATATGCTGTTGATGTTAGTGGTGGGGTTGAACAGGAAAAAGGGATTAAATGTCATGAAAAAATGCAAAGATTTATCCATAATGTCATGAAAGCAAGAGATTGAGAATGTTAAATCAAAAAATATTATTTTTATCACTATGTATGATGTCAAATATGACATTTGCACAATTTGATCTTCAAAAAGATGCAACACCTGCGGTAAAAAAATTATTGACCGAGCATTATGGTGCAAAATTTGATAAGAAAAAACAATGTCATATTTATGATTTTACTGCTTATGCTGAATATGGTGCAGAAAAACAACCTTATTGTGTTCGTGTGGTTGCTGCAGATTTTAAATTATTCAATCAAATCCCAACACTATATTTAGCCGTTGCAGGTGATACCATTGAAGAAGCAAGCCGTGTTGATACTGGTTTAGGTGGATTATTTATCTTACAAAGAAAAGAAAAAGATTGGCATATTATCGCTAAAAATCCTTATATTGCCAGTGGCGGTGCAGGTCGTAGTCAAATGACGGATTATAAACTCATCGAAATTGGGCAACATAAATATGCTTGGCTTGGTGAAGAATGTGCAAGCGGTGCAGGTGGAGAAAGCAGTTGCCAAACTAATGTTTATGCACCGATTGCCAAAAAAATTGCGTTAATTGCGGAAATTGAAAGCCATCATAGTTATGAGTTTTCCAGTGGTGATGAATATCTTGATGATAATGCCCAAATCAATATTTTAAAAAATCAGCCTGTGGTGAATGGCTATTATCCTATTTCAGTGAAGGTAAAAACTGAAACTGGCAAATTTAATCGTCAAGGTCAAAAAGTTAAACCACAAATTAAACATCATCAATATAAAATGATATTTGATGTGAAAACGCAAAAATTTGTTGAAGTAAAAGAAAAAAAGTAATTATAAACTGTATTTTGAGAGAATTATATGGGTAATTTATATACACCATTGGTTTATTTAGATAATTGTATGTTTAACCGCCCTTTTGATGAACAAGGAAATATACGCATACGATTAGAAACCGAAGCGAAACTATATATTCAAGCAATGATAAAAAATAAAGAATTATCATTAGTTTGGTCATACATATTAGATTATGAAAATGATAAAAATCCGTTTTTTGAGAGAAAATTTGCGATTGAACAATGGTTAGATTTATCAACAATCATCATTGAGCAATGTCCAGAAATTATTGAATATGCTCAACGACTTGTAGAGCAAAATATAAAAATCAAAGATGCTCTACACGTTGCTTGTACAGTTCAAGCAAAAGCTCATTATTTTTTATCAACCGATGATAAATTACTGAAAAAATTAGCGTATAATACAGACATTCGAGCTTTAAACCCAATCAATTTTATACAGGAGTTAGCAGATGATTACTGATAATGAACTTCGTGTAACGGGTATGCAAAGCCTGATTCATGCACTTGGCGAAGTACAAGCAGAGCGATTTATTACATTGATTAGACGAGATAATTTTGATTATACTGAATGGCAGAGAACTTTGTTTAATGAATGTAGTGATATTGAACAATTTAGCCAAAATGCACAAGATTTTTTTGAAAAAAAGATGAACCGTAGGGGTCTATAATGACAGCAATCGATTTTAGCCAATATCCTGATAAAACAGGACATTTTGGGATTCACGGTGGACGATTTGTATCGGAAACTTTAATGGACGCATTGCAAAGTTTAGAAAAATTGTATTTTTCAATGCGTGATAATGCCGAATTTCGTGCCGAATTTGACCGAGATTTAGCCTATTATGTGGGGCGTCCAAGTCCATTGTATTTTGCTGAACGTTGGACTCAGCAGTTAGGCGGTGCAAAAATTTATCTCAAACGAGAAGATTTAAACCATACTGGCTCGCACAAAGTGAATAATACTATTGGACAAGCTCTACTTGCCAAATTATCGGGCAAAAAACGTATTATTGCGGAAACAGGTGCAGGGCAACACGGCGTAGCAACTGCAACCATCGCTGCTCGTTTGGGCTTAGAATGTGTGGTTTATATGGGTGCGGAAGATGTCAAACGCCAAGCAATGAATGTATATCGTATGCGTTTGTTGGGTGCGACTGTTGTGCCTGTGGAAAGTGGTTCAAAAACACTCAAAGATGCCATGAATGAAGCCATGCGAGATTGGGTAACCAATGTTGATAGCACTTATTATGTGATTGGTACGGCGGCAGGTCCGCACCCTTATCCGCAGTTGGTGCGTGATTTCCAATCGATTATTGGGCGTGAAGCCAAGCAACAAATTTTACAAGCCGAAGGGCGTTTACCTGATGCGTTGGTGGCGTGTGTAGGTGGTGGCTCGAATGCGATTGGTTTATTCTACCCATTTTTAAATGATGAAACTGTGAAAATGTATGGTGTAGAAGCTGGTGGTTTGGGTATCGAAACAGGTAAACACTCTGCACCGCTCAATGCAGGTCATGTTGGTGTATTGCATGGTAATCGTACTTATTTGATGAGTGATGAACAAGGGCAAATTATTGAAACCCATAGTATTTCTGCTGGTTTAGACTATCCTGGTGTTGGCCCTGAACACAGTTTCTTAAAAGATACTGGACGTGTCAATTATGTGCCGATTAATGATGATGAAGCCTTACAAGGTTTCCGTGATTTAACCCGCATTGAAGGAATTATTCCTGCATTGGAAAGTTCTCATGCGATGGCGTATGTGACTAAACTTGCTCCGACTATGTCAAAAGATGAAATTATTATTGTCAATGTTTCTGGACGTGGCGATAAAGATTTACATACCGTGATGAAAGTTGATGGGATTGAGCCGGTGAATATTTAACCTTGAATTGTTAAATCAAGTGATAAAATAGATTTAGTCGTACAACGCTTTGACAAAGCGTGGTTTTATTGGGTGAATTGAGTTGTCGGTCTGGCATTGATGCCCGACCTAATGGCAATTTCTTTCAGGAACCTGAAAAATAAATGGAGCAGTAAACAATGCAAATTATCCCAAACACGTTTGTCATTAAAAGAGATACCGCAATTACACGATGTAGATAAAGAAACATTAGACGATATTTGTGAAAATATTGTATTTCATTTTTGTAACGTATTAGACGGTTCAAAGGCGATTAATGCAGATAATGCTAATGTTCATCTGTGTTTTACGCCTGATAATGGCAAAACATTGATTACACATGAAGGTGGCGGTTGGTCGCATGAATATGTGTTTGGCGGAATATCGGAACTTGAAGATGAATGAATGTTTTTTCAGGCAGCCTGAAAGGAAAAAATGTCCAATCAACCCGAAGTTCGCCCACATCTGCGTGCGTTTACGCTAGGATTTGTGCATTAAGCCTGTTAATTTTTAATCCTTAAATTTCAATAGATTAATTCTAAACCGAGTTTATAACTCGGTTTTTTTGTACGTTATGGTATTGTCATAATTAAAAAAATGCTATAATACTAAAGTTTTATTATTGATGTTAGTCATATGAATTTTATCTTCCAATTTTTTGAAAAGCGTTTAAATCCTTATCCTGAAAATCACATTCCACTACCTAGAGATAGCATGATTAAATTTCTGTGGGCGTGTACCTATGGTTTGCGTAAATGGTTATTTCTATTGATGTTTTTAACTGCAGGTGTAGGTATTTATGAAGCAATGCTCTATAAATGGGTAGGGGATTTAGTTGATTGGTTAGGGCATTATACTCCTGCTGAATTGTGGCAACAGCATGGTACAACCATATGGCTGATGGCGGGAGTATTGTTGATTAGTCCATTTTGGGTGGGATTAAATTCATTAATTCATTTCCAAGTTTTACAAGGTGTATTTCCTATGCAAATGCGTTGGCGTTTTCATAAGGCAATGCTTGGTCAATCGATACAATTTTATCAAGATGAATTTTCAGGGCGAGTATCAGCAAAAGTTATGCAGACCGCATTAGCGGTACGTGAAACCATTATGACATTGGCAAATATGATGGTTTATGTCAGTGTTTACTTTATCACTACAGGTGTAATTTTATTTAATTTAGATGGATTACTATTAATACCTTTTGTTGCATGGCTAATTTTATTTATTGTCGTACTTAAATTTTTTATTCCACGTTTACAGAAGGCAGCTATTACACAGGCAGATGCACGAGCTTTGATGACAGGACGTATTACCGATGCTTATGCTAATATTAATACTGTTAAATTATTTAGTCATTCTCGCCGTGAGTTGAGCTATGCTAAGGACGCTATGCAACAATTTATGCACACCGTACATGGGCAAATGCGTTGGGTGAGTGTGTTAGAAGTGGTCAATCATAGTATGAGTGTACTATTGGTGGGTGGTACGGCGGTCATAGGTTTATATTTATGGTCGCAGGGAAATGCAACGGCAGGAGCGTTAGCAGTAGCGATGGCGATGGCATTACGGTTAAATGGTTTAACGCATTGGATTATGTGGCAAACGGCAAGTTTATTTGAAAATTTTGGTACAGTACAAGATGGTATGCGTACTTTAGCCACACCACAAACAGTAATTGATTGTGAGAATGCTCATACATTAAATGTACAACAGGGAAAAATTGATTTTAATAGTGTAGATTTTAGTTATTTAAATGCACAAGGTCAGCAGGAAAATTTACTTAATCAATTTTGTTTGAATATTAAAGCAGGCGAAAAAATTGGTTTGATTGGGCAATCTGGGGCAGGGAAATCGACTTTAGTGAATTTATTATTACGCTTTTATGATATTCAAGGTGGACAAATTTTGGTTGATGGGCAAAATATCGCACAAGTCAGTCAAGAGAGTTTACGTCAGAATATTGGTATGGTTACGCAAGATACATCATTATTACATCGTACCATTCGTGAAAATATTGCGTATGGTCGCCCTGATGCAACTGATGATGAAATTATTCAAGCCGCTAAACAAGCTCAAGCATGGGATTTTATCCAGCAATTATCTGATAATCAAGGTAATACAGGTTTAGATACACAAGTTGGTGAGCGTGGGGTAAAATTGTCTGGCGGACAGCGTCAGCGTATTGCGATTGCTCGTGTGATGTTGAAAAATGCACCTATTTTACTGCTTGATGAAGCAACCAGTGCATTAGATAGTGAAGTGGAACACGCTATTACCGAAAGTTTAACACAAATGATGCAGGGTAAAACGGTCATTGCCATTGCCCATCGTTTATCTACTATTGCAGAATTAGACCGTTTGGTCGTATTGGAGCGTGGGCAAATTGTTGAGCAAGGTAGCCATGATGAATTATTAGCTCAAAATGGTGTCTATGCACGTTTATGGCAACGACAAACAGGCGGTTTTTTGGGTGATGTCAATGAATAAATAGGATGAGATCGGATATGAATTTGTGGATATTTGCTCTTTATCGAGAAAATAATTTACAAATAATCTGACAATCGATGAGCCTAAATTATGACAATTACTGGAAAATGTGATACAATTCTCTAGTATATGATGGATTTTTGATAACCATACAGTATCAAATGATTTAACAAAGTAACAGACCTAAAATATTGGGGAGTTTATATGTCTTATTCAACCGCTCATCATTTTGACCCAACAGCGTTATTAATGATTAAAGGTGAAGTCGAACAATCAATTAATGCGGTAGAATCAACCGTAAATGCTTTAGTGGAAGAGCAATCACTCCCATTTGCTATTGATGATGCTTTACATCAAATTGAGCAATGTGGTCGTGTTTTAGATTTAATTGATTTGCCAAATATTGGTAAAATTGCCCAATATTGTGCAGAATTAATGCGTCAAATTATTCAAAATCCTCAAAATTTAAAAATGCGTGAAGTGGAAGCATTAAGTGAAGGAACATCAATTTTAAAACGCTATATGGAATTTGCAACTTTAAATGAAGTTGATGCACCTATTCTATTACTAGACAGTTTAAACCGCTTAGAGTTAGCACTTAATAAACCCTTAACAACAGAAGCTACTGAAAGTTTAGTACATGTACAGCAATTACCTATATTTAATTTGCCAACTGTGGCGAGTGTTGAAAAATCAGATTATGTACATCAACTTTATAAAGTAAGTTTGAATGCATTTTTAGTACAACGTGTGAATGCAACTGATATACAAGCAATGAAAATTGCAGGTCAATATTTAGCATATTTTGCACAAGGTACAGCAAGTGAGCAATATTGGGGGCTAGTAAATCTTGCTTTAGCACAATTGGCTGAAAACTACTTAACGGATGTTCGTTTACGTACTTTAATTGCGGTTGAGCGTAATATTGCAACTTTCTTAGAAAATCCTAACTTTACGGCGACTGAGCAAGATATGTTTGCCATATTAACCATGATTTTAGGTCAAGAGGGTGAAGTGAACCAAGCTTTACGCCAGCAATTAGGTGTGGCAGAGACAGTCATTAGTACAGATGAATTACGTACATTGGCTAGTAAATTATATGCACCAAATAGCCGTACTATTCATGATGTAGCAGATTTATTGCGTGAAGAAATTAACCATATCCGCCGTGAAATTGAATATAATTACAATAGTTTATCTTCTGAACAAATTGCCGAAGTACAACAGCGTATGTTTGCGGTAGTTCGAGTCTTGCAAGTATTAAATTTACATGATGTCGCTGAAAAATTTAACCAACAAGCACAGAAAGTTGTACCAAATAATCATGTTGAATTACAAAGTGATTTATTTGCCCAAGCTTTAATGGATAGTGTATTAACAGTTACTAATGGTTTAGGCTTATTAGAGCGTCAATATACATCGAGTCGTTTGCAGTTAGGTATATTTAATACTGAAATCGTATTAGACCAAGTTGATAAAGCTCATGAAACATTATTGGCTGAAAGTAAGTTAGATATTACTCATACCATTCAAAAGATGAATGATTATGTAGAACAACCATCTAACGAAATATTGGTCGAAATCATTGAGAAATTGCGTGAACTTTCAGGTGCTTGTTTATTCTTGTCGCAAGAGTTTGGGCAACAAGCATTATTAAATGGTGCTAAATTCTTAGCATTGACAATAGAAACTGAACAGAAAGTTTCTGCACAGCAAATGAATTTATTGCTTGAAGTATTGGCAGCAGTTGATTTATTTATTGATAATTCATTAAATAAACAGCCCGTTTTACAACATACTTTTGATTATGCCTTAGAAAGTAGTAAGCGTTTAATGGCTTAATCGTCAAATATAGATATTAAATAAAAGGCGGATAATGGCATATTATCTGCCTTTTGCGCATAAGGGATTTTAGGAAGTAATATATTCAACTCAATTCAAATGTGAGCAGTAGTGGCGAATAATATTCGCCAAATAAATACAAGTTTTACACAGGGCAAATGTGATTTACCCTTACAAGTCTATATCAATTTTTAGGTTGGGTTAGTATATTATTTTTTGTAAAAATTCATATATCACCGTAGAATTTTAGGTATTATTAGAGAATGGTTATCATCATATTTAAGGAGTTAAAAATCATGAAACCAGTATTAAAAGTTACTGCGCTTGCGGTGTTATCGAGTACCATTTTATCAGCCTGTGCCACAGATGCCGTTCTTGGCTCGAGGGCTCGTTCTCATAGTGAAACAGTAACGATTTTAAAAGATGAAGTCTATGCTTTGGGCAAACCAACGCAAGCGATTGCGAATTTTCCGCACGCTTTGGCATTGGCAGGGAAACAGAATGACTATTTGATTACGTCAGCAGAAAATGACCCTGCGATTGTGGAAAAATTATTTACAAGTTTTGATACCAAGTCATTATTACTGTTTGGTCATAGCGATAAACCTTTAAAAGTGATTGATAAAGATTGGTTCGATACCACATCTATGGGTACTTGGCGTACTGAATTTAAGATAGATAGCAATATTCAACGTAAAAAGCAAGCAAATCAGAGTTTTGAGCAATCTGGGGTAGATAGTGCCGTACGAGTGATTTTTGCGAAACCAGCAAATAAAGTGACAAAACAGGAAAAAGCCAATTTACAACAATATGGCTTTCAATGTATTACTGATAGATTAACAATTGTGTCCCATGCTTATCACACACCTGATAAATATGTAGATGATCCGACCGTTTATACCGTATGTGCCCGTTCAACTAAAATTCATTTAACCGCGGTGAAAAAGACCATTAATAATGCTCAATTAACACACAAATTAAATCGTCCACGTGTGATTGAAGTGACCTATCAAACGAAGCATTCTCGTGGTGTCGCTGGAAATTTGTACAATGTAGGATTGATTGCGATGTTACCTGTAGCATTGGCATTTGATATTGCAACTTTCCCTGTGCAAGCCATTGTATGTATGGGTGGTTGCTAATTTTGATTAAATATTGCAGTGAGTTGAATAACTCAAGCGATAAAAATACCCCAAAGGTTAGATGTTTAACTTTTGGGGTTTGGTTTATAGATAGTTTATATGGTACGGATTAGAATTTCCAAGTCATTGATAATGAAGCATTGATTGGTTCGCCTGCTTGAATCCATTTATCACTATAACTTGCGATATAATAATCTTTATTCAGTAAATTATTGATATTTAATTGATAACGCACACGCTCAGATGGAGCATAATAACCATGAGCATTGACTAAAGTATAGCTTGGTAGGGTAAAACCATCATCTTCAGGATTACCACTACGGTCGCCCATATAAATTACGCTACCACCAACACCTGCTTTACGCTCACCATCTTGTAAAAATTCGTAATTTGTTGTTAAAGTGCCACTATGTTTAGCAACATTACTTAGTCTTGCACCTTTTGGTAGGCGTAAATCTTCTTCAACTTGTGCATCGATATAAGCATAATTGGCTACAATATTCCATTGGTCATTGATATTATAATTTACATCAAGCTCAAGTCCACGACTGCTGACTTTACCTGCGGTTTCATTATAATTTGTTGTAGAGTTCCAAACTAACACATTACGTTTATCAGCATTGAATAGGGCAATACCTAATAAACCACGTTGATTAAATTTATATTTTGCACCAATTTCATAATTTGTACCTTTTTCAGGTTCAAAAGTATTGCCTTGAGCATCTAAACGGCTATTCATGGCAAATGCTTTAGAATAGTTGGCATAGACCGATACATCATCATTAAATTTATAATTTACGCCTAAACGTGGGCTAAGTTGATGATGATTTTTTGATGATGTTGTTACAGGATATTGTTGAGCATTATAATTATCAAAATGCTGTTTCACATAATCAAAACGTAAACCTGCTAATAGGCTGAAGTTATCATTAAAGAACATTTGGTCTTGAACATTTAAACCAAGATAACGTTGTTGCTCGGTAAAATGTTCATTTTCATTGGCTGAAGTAAGTTGGTATACATTATTATGATAAACTTGCTGACCTTTGCGAATATCGATAGGATTTAGGTATAAACCATTTCTTAAATCGGGGTTACGGCGTAATAAATGTTGTTTATATTCAAGCTGACCGACTTCGGCTGAAAGCAAAATATCATGTTTTGCCCAGTTGCTGTGCACCGTGCCTAAAACATCAGTTTGAGCCATAATATCGGTACTTTCGTTTTCACGATGGCGGCGGAAACGTGTTAAAGTGGTATTATCAGCCAACATACGGCGTGGTTCAGTTGATGTTCCTTCAAGCGTACTGTGTTTATAATTAATTGCTGAATTGGTTTTCCAATTATTGCTCAATTGATGAGCTAAGCGTAATTGTAAAAATTCACTTTTGAGTGTATTGACATCATCAGGTTCACCTGTAAAGGTACTTTTATCCATAACCAATTGTTGATTGACTGCTGTTAAGCCACGGTCAAATAAACCTTTACGATGTAAAAATTCACTATCAAAATCAAGAGTGGTTTGGTCAGAAATATTCCAAGTGAGTTGTGGAGAAATAAACCAATGTTTACTATATACATAATCACGGAATGATTTATTATCTTCACCTGCAACCGCAATACGATAAGCGATTTGGTCGTTAATTGGTGCAGTATGTTCTAAACTTAAGCGATATTTTTCATCAGTATTGGCACGTGCATTGATGATACTTTCTTTATGCCATTTGGGTTTTTTAGTGGTTACATTGAGCAAACCACCCACTTCGCCACGTCCATAAATTGAACCTGCGCCACCTTTGGCAAAATCTAAACTTTCAACATTGACCATTTCTTTTGGTGTGTTAATACCACGACTCGCACCTAAACCATTACGAATCGTTACCGCTCCCATATCTGGGTCGGTGTTAAAGCCACGAAATGAGTAATTATCCCAAAAACCACCGCCATAATCTGTTTGACGGAAGACGCCACTGGCAAAATCAATCGCATCATCAACTTTTTGAATATCATTTTGCTTTAAACTTTGGCTATCGACTAAGCTACGAGAAAATGGAATATCTAAAACATCATGTGAAAATTTAGTGGCTGATGTATTTTGCGATAAACTTTCAGTTTGTTGCTGAGCAATAACTTCAATAATTTCAAGCTGTTGTGTTGGCGTAGTATCAGCAACTTGAGCAAATACTGTTGGGCTAATTACAGCTAGAATCGAAATTAATAGAGGAGAAAATTTCATTAAATCATATCTCAAAATAAAGATGTTATAATATATCATTATAATAATAGATATGCTATCTACTTCTATAGTTATTTGATAATAACTTGTTGAAATAATGTCCATATTGCATATCTAAGTAATAATTTATACAATAAGCCTTTTAATTCATTTTGAGTTATTATGAATAAGTTTTCTATATTAAGCTTGATAGGGGTGATGTTACCTTTAACAGCTTGTTTTAATGATAAACCTGTGGAACAAACACCACAGCAAATGCCTAAAACAACGGTTCAACAGCCACAAACCAAGTCGAAACAGGTAACTGAACCTACACAAGACGAGTCGATTAAAATTGCGGATGCGTTTCAGCAACGTAAAAGTGATGTACAAGTTTATAGTAAAGGTAAAGTGATTGCAATTTTACCTGATGATAATCAAGGCTCACGCCATCAAAAGTTTATTTTAAAGCTGAATAATGGTATTACGGTGTTGGTTGCTCATAATATTGACCTTGCACCACGTATTCAAAATTTGCGTAAAGGAGATATGGTTGAGTTTTATGGCGAATATGAATATAGTGATAAAGGCGGTGTGATTCATTGGACACACCACGACCCACAAAAACGCCATGTGGGCGGTTGGTTAAAACATGAAGGGCAAACTTATCAATAAACTAGAGAGATAGAGAACATCATATTGTATATTTACTAAATAAGGTTATACCATTCTCAACTTAAATTTGTAACTTATTGATATCACTTAAATCATTTAAATTTGTACGGGCGAATTGCAATTCGCCCCTACACAGAATCAATTACTTACAATGAGTTGAGAATGACGTTAAGGTGATAAGGAGCTATTTTATGAAAGCAACAATGAAAGATGTGTTTTGTTTAAAATCAAAGAGAGCATTGTCAGCTCTTTTTTTGTGTTTGTCTTTAACTGCGTGTAATGACTACCCTGTTGCAAATATGCCAGATGAACCTTTAGCTCAACCTTTAGAGTTGATAATAGAGCCGAAAAAAGTAGCAATGACGGATACTTGGGCAGCAGGGATTAAAGATGATGGTACACTTTGGACTTGGGGCAGTGGAGGCGGAAAAATTCGTAAAACTACAACAGGTAAACCAGAAGATCCAACGCCAATGCAGGTTGCAGGTGTAGATGATGCAGTTGCCATTTCAGGTGGTAGTAGTCATATGCTCTTATTAAAAAAAGATGGTACAGTATGGGGTTGGGGTAGTAACAGTCATGGTACAATAGATCCCAATGATAAAGCATATGCGATATATGAATTAAAAAAAATAGAAGGCTTACCTGAGATAGTTTCAATTAGTGCAGGTTCTGATCACTCATTTTTTATTGATAAAAAAGGTGATGTTTATGTAATAGGTTCAAATAAAACAGGTTTAATGAATGGTGTAGATGAACCTATTAAAGTACCTTTGAAATTGGATAAACTTAATCAAATTGTTGAAATTTATAATGAAGGTGGTATTGTTTTGGCTTTAAATAGTCAAGGTGAAGTTTATACAACAGGTAGTTCGACTTATAGTTTAGGGCGAGAAGTAAAGATAACAAAGGATAAAAATATTCATTATTATCCTGCTGAAAAAGTAAATCTTCCAAGAAAAGCGGTTGATATAGCCGTTACAGGCATAGGCTGTATGGCGTTGTTAGATAATGGCGAAGTATGGGTATGGGGTAATAGTTCATTAGCAGGTTTAGGTTTACCTAAAGGAGAAGCTCCTGATTTTCCAATTAAGCACCCTGATTTAAAGAGAATTGTCAATATAGGCGACCGTTCTGCGGTTGATGTTGATGGTAATTTATATATGTGGGGGGAAGTTGGTTATGGTAATCCTGATGCTCCGTCTTCTAAGATTTATCGTCGCCCTGTAAAAATTGCAGAAAATGTAAATCCTACGATGTTGATTCATGGTAATAATGTTTCAGCAGTTCTAGATAAACAAGGTCATTTATATACATGGGGTTGGGATAAATATGGTCAATTAGGTACAGGTCAATTACCAGGTAAAGAAGTAAGTAAAAAAGAGGTAATGACCTTACATAAATCGCTATTTACAACACATTAATCTTATTGGTAAATTATTTGGTGAGAAAATTTTGATTAAAGTATATTAAGCTTAGGTATAATCGCTAATAATTTAAACAAAAATTGTAAAAATGACTTGATTATTTGTGTGTAGAATAGCATATTAATAGAGTGTAAGGAATATTGATTTTGCTCTCTTTTGCAAATTGATGTTTTTTATGCTCTAAGGTATTTTGAAATAAATTTGGTATAAGATTATGAGTGATGACGCTACGTCATGGGGAATGCGTGGTTTACGCAAATGGTTAGGAACAGCACCTGAAACACGTGATGAACTATTAAAATTAGTTCAACAGTCAGCACGTTTTTTAGAAGCAGACACCGTAGAAATGCTAGAAGGTGTACTGGATTTACCAGCGACTAAAGTCAAAGAAGTGATGACCCCACGTCCCAGTATGGTAAGCTTACAGGAAGATGATAATCTAAAAGATGCTTTACAGACTTTAATTGAGTCTGCTCATTCTCGTTTTCCTGTATTTTCAGCGGAAAATCCTGATACAGTGGTGGGGATTTTACTTGCCAAAGATTTATTACCATTTATTTTAAATCCTAATCAAGGATTGGAAATTAAGCATTTATTACGTCAGCCAATTTTTATTCCTGAAAGTGCTAGAACTGACCAAGTATTACGTACACTTAAAAACACACAAACGCATATCGCTATTGTTGTTGATGAATATGGTTCAACAGCAGGTCTGATTACGCTTGAAGATATTTTAGAAGAAATTGTTGGCGAAATTGAAGATGAACATGATGAAGCCAATGAAGAGGCTAGTTTGATTGTGAAAGATAAAATATATGACAATGTCTGGTTAGTGCAAGCCTTAACGCCTATTGAATTTTTTAATGAAACCTTAGATACGCAATTTTCCGATGAAGAAGTGGAAACAATGGGTGGATTATTACTACAGGAAATTGGTTTTGTAAGTGATTTACAAGGGCAGAGTATTGAATTGGCAGGCTGGAAATTTAGCATTGAACAAGCGGATACACGCACCATTCAATTAATTCGTGCTGAAAAATTAGAGTAAAGCACATGGCAAAAAATATACACTATACCAGTCCAAGCCAAAAAAACAAAAAACAACCAATGGCTATGATATGGGCGATTATGTTGGTAATATTGGCTGGAGCAATGTTTAGTTTTGCATTAGCCCCTTATCATTATTGGTATTTAGCGATTATTTCGCCAGCCTTACTCTATTTTTGTGTACAAGACCGAACACCAAAGCAAGCCTTAATTTTAGGTTGGATTTATGGTTTTGCGTTATGGTTTGTTGGGGCATTTTGGCTTTATACATCGATTCATATTTATGGACATATTTCATCGCCTATTGCAGTGTTGATGGTTGCTGTGATGGCACTATTGATGGCAATATTTTCAGCAGTACAACTTTATATCTATCGTAAATTTTTTCCACAAACACCTTTAACTTTTGCACCTGTTTGGGTACTATTTGAATGGTTGAAAACATGGTTCTTAACAGGGTTTCCTTGGTTATTCGTTGGTTATGCCTTTACTGAACGCTTTTTTGATGCATATGCACCTGTTTTTGGAGTGTTGGGTGTATCATTTGCGGTGGTATTTATGGCTTGTGCATTGGTGCATTTGTGTAAAAAACAATGGTTTTGGGCGGTGCCAAGTGTGGTTATGTTACTATTGACTTGGGGATTATCACAGCTTAATTTTGTGGAACAAAAAAATGAAAAACCATTGAGTGTATCACTTATTCAAGGGAATATCGATCAAAATGTGAAATGGGACGAACAATATTTTTTTAAAACATTGGCAATTTATAGTGATTTAAGCGAAAAAGAATGGGGTAGAGATTTAATTGTTTGGCCTGAATCTGCGATTCCTGCATTTCAAACAGATGTACAACCTTTTTTACAAGGCGTTGGTGACGTTGCGAAACAAAGTAAAACAGCATGGTTAGTTGGTATTTTTTATCGTGATGTCAATACTGAACAAAAATATAATGGGTTGATTTCATTGGGTGCCGATACATCAGGCGTGTATTTAAAACAGCGTTTGGTTCCTTTTGGGGAATATATTCCATTATCAGGTTTATTGTATTGGATATTACCTGAAGCACAAAAAGATGTTGCTAATGGGCAATTATCGGCAGGACCAGCTGGGCAATTACCGATTAAAGTTAAAAACCGTGATTTAGCTGTTGCAATTTGTTATGAAGTTGCGTATCCAAATATTACTCGTGCTAATGCCATCAAAAGTGATGCTTTAATGACGATTTCTAATGATGCATGGTTTACAGGAACGGCAGGTCCATGGCAACATTTACAAATGGTGCAAATGCGAGCTAAAGAAAATGGACGGTGGTTCATTCGTGCAACGAATACGGGTGTTACCGCCATTATCAATCATCATGGGAAAATTGTGCAACAAGTTCCACAGGATGTGGCAATAGTATTACGTGGTGAATTACCAAGTATGACGGGTAGAACGTGGTATAATCGTTTTGGTGATTATCCGATTTTGGTGATTGTGGCGTTATTATTGTTATTAAGTTTGCGTTATCGTCCAAAATAGTGGAATATTTTAATATAGTCAATTCAGTTCAAATTCAAAATTAAACAGTAGGGGCGAATTATATTCGCCCAAGTAATTGATTTTACAAAGGGGTTTATGTAATAAACCCTTACATTTATTGTATTATTCTGATATAAATGATATGAAGGAATTGCAAGATGAACCTATACAAAAATCAATCATTAAATAGATATTTCATTGAATTATTTAAGTATAATGATAATTATTATAAATAAAATAGCAAAAAATTACATGATTTAACTGAAAAATTCATTAAAAAGCAAATTCTAATTGCATAATAAGATTTTGATATAAAATTTAGGTAACATGATATGCAATATTTAGTTCGTCATTTCGCTAAAAATACAATATATGGGGCAGTTTTAGGGCTTACTGCAATGCAAGCTACTGCATCAAGTGTGGATTTTTCACCATTAGTAGAGCGTGTGAGTCCTGCGGTAGTTAGTGTTAATGTAGTGAAAACAACAAATCCAAGTGAAGAATTACAAATTCCGCCACAATTACGCCGTTATTTTGAATATCATTATAATATCCCACAACATAAAGAAGAAAGTAGTTATGGTAGTGCATTTTTTATCAGTCAAGATGGATATTTATTGACCAATCATCATGTGGTTGATGGGGCATCACATATCAGTATTATTTTAAATGACCGCCGTGAGATTGATGCTAAACTAATTGGTAGTGATAAGCGTACTGATATTGCCTTACTTAAGGTTGAAGGAACAAATTATCCATCTTTAACTATGGGTAAAATGGATACGCTGAAAGTCGGTGAACCTGTATTGGCAATAGGTTCTCCGTTTGGTTTTGATTATTCGGCATCGGCAGGGATTGTTAGTGCTAAATCACGCACGATGTCAAGTGAAGCAAGTGTACCATTTATTCAAACTGATGTTGCTTTAAATCCCGGAAACTCAGGAGGACCTTTATTTAATCGTCAGGGTGAAGTGATTGGGGTAAATTCTCGTATATTTAGTGGTACAGGCGGTTATATGGGCTTATCATTTTCTGTACCGATTGATGTGGCGATGGACGTGGCTCAACATTTAAAACAGACAGGACGTGTTTCTCGGGCGTATTTAGGAGTTAATTTGCAAGATGTGGATCGTCATTTAGCGGAAAGTTACCAATTTAGTAAACCAAAAGGGTCAATTATTACTCAAGTTGCTAAAAATTCTCCTGCACAATTGGCAGGACTCAAAACTGGTGATGTGATTTTAACTTATAATGGGCATGAGATTGCACATACGACAGAATTAATGGATTATTTGTATCGAGCACGTCCTAATCAAATGATTAAACTCGATATTTTACGTCAAGGTAGAGTACAATCTGTTGATTTAAAATTAGAAACATCACCTGATGATACCCCACAACAACGTCCTAAAGCTATGAATCATTCATCACAAGATACCCAAGTTCTAGGTATGATTATTCGTGAGTTGTCATTAAAAGAACGTCAGCGATTAAATCTCAATGGTGTAGTAGTGTTTGATTTAACACAATCAGGTTTAGCGAGTAAAGCAGGTTTATTACCACAAGATTTAATTACACATATTAATGATGAAAGTGTACAGTCTGTTGCTGAATTTGTAAGTAAAATCAAACGATTAGAAAGAAATAATGTGGTACGTTTAACTGTTGTTCGTCAAGGCGAAGTAGCTATTTTGGCGTTGCGGTTGAAATAGTATTTTGAATAAGATTTGATATAAAAGAGATATTATGGTACTATTTTTTAATACCATATACTGAGTATGATAATGCAACGTAAACATCTCAAACACTTCAAGCGATTTATCATCGTCCGATATTAGGAACGATTAAATGGTCTGATATTGAAGCATTGTTTATCTCATTAGGTGCAATGATTATGGAGCGTGAAGGCTCTCGAGTTGCGATTATTTTATTTGGCGAAGTTAAAGTATTTCATCGACCGCACCCCAGTCCTGATACAGATAAAGGGGCTGTAAAATCAGTTAAGCAGTGGTTAGAATTACATGGTATTACGCCTAATGATATATTGGAAGAAAGTCATGAATACCTTAAACATTAATGGTCATACAGCAATTATTGCTTATGATGCAGAAATTGATATGTTTCGTGGAGAATTTATTGGTTTAAACGGTGGTGCTGATTTTTATGCTCGCGATGTAGATACCCTACATAAAGAAGCAAAATTATCATTAGAAACCTTTTTACAAGTATGTGAAGAACAAGGTATTGAACCTGTAAAAGAATATTCTGGAAAGTTTAATACACGCATTGACCCTGAATTACACCGTGAATTGGCAATATTATCTGCGATACAAGGGTGCAGTATTAATGAAATTGTTAATCGGGCGATTCGCAATGAAGTAAGGGCTTAATCTAAACTTTGTTATTAACGAGCTAATGGTCTATAAAATTAGCTCGTTAATCTCTGTCTTACCATTTCAAATAAACAAATTGAGCCTGCAACTGCAACATTTAATGATTCTTGTCCACCGGGTTGGGGGATATTGACCGCTTGAGCATGGCATAAAACATCATCAGTTACCCCTTGTCCTTCATTACCTAAAATCCACACTATAGGTGAGCGTAAATCTTGTTGATAGATACTATTTGAATTTTGTAAGCTAGTAGCTAAAACAGGAATACTAAAATGAGATAGAATACACGTTAAATCTACATTTTCAAAACATTGTAAGGCAAAATGTGCTCCCATACCTGCACGCACCACACGAGGCGACCATAAAGATGCTGTGCCTTGACTACAAATAATTTGTTTAATTCCTGCGGCGGCAGCTGAACGTAATAATGTACCGACATTACCAGGGTCTTGTACATTTTCTAAAATAAGAGTATCTTTATCATATTGAATTTCATTAAGATTTTTTTGATGATGAGTTGTATCAATAATGGCTAAACAAGCAAGGGAAGTCCCTAAGTTACTGAACTCTTTATATAACTGTTGTGAAATAATAAAAATTTGTCCACGATATTGCTGTTGAATACGTTGGAAATCATCATGTTCTAAAGCATTTTCTGTAGTAAAAATTGATAACAAAGGAGACTGTTCTAAATAGGCTAAAGCAAGATGTGTGCCTTCAATCACACTTTGTTGATGTTTTTTACGATAATGTTGATGCTCAATTAATGAGCGTAAATGTTTAATTTTACTATTATCTTTTGATTCTAAATAAATAATTGACATGATGTATCCATAGATAAAATCAAGCGTTGATAGAACATTTCAACGCTTGATTTAACTTTATTATGCTTGAGTATGATAACTTACCACTAAATCAACTTCATTTTTTGCACCTAAAACGACAGGCACACGCTCATGAATTTCTGTGGGTTGAATCGTCATGATACGTAAACGTGCAGTAGATGATTCACCACCAGCTTGTTCAATTAAGAAACTCATTGGATTTGCTTCATAAAGTAAACGTAAACGCCCTTTACGATTCGCCGATTTGGTATCATAAGGGTACATAAAAATACCACCACGACATAAGATACGGTGTACATCGCCCACCATACAGCCAACCCAACGCATATTAAAATCTTTACCACGCACTGAAGTTTTACCTGCTAATAATTCTTCAACATAACGCTGTACAGGTGCTTCCCAATGACGTTGATTTGAGCTATTAATTGCAAACTCTTGTGTATCTGTATCAATTTTAACTTGTTCTGCTGTTAAAATAAATTGTTTAGTTTCAATATCTAAAGTAAAAATATCAACACCTTGCCCCGTGGTTAATGCTAACATGGTTGATGGACCATAGAGTACATAACCTGCAGCAACTTGTTGTGTTCCCATTTGCAGAAAATCTTCAGCTTGTGCAGGGTGGTTTATTGCTGGTAAAACCGAAAAAATCGTACCCACAGCCATATTAATATCTAAATTACTTGAACCATCTAAAGGGTCGAATAATACTAAATATTCGCCATTGTTTTGAGCTGGAGTGAAATCATCGAGTTCTTCTGATGCTAAACCTGCAACATTGGTGTGTTTTTTTAAGTTATTAATTAGTAAATCATTTGAAATGACATCTAGTTTCTTTTGGGTTTCACCTTGTACATTTTCTACACCGACATTACCTAATACACCTGCCAAAGCACCTTTTTGTAAAATAATATCAATTTGTTGGCAAGTTTGAGCGATACATTGTAAAACATTGGCTAGGGCAGTCGGAATATGTTGTTCACGTTGTTGTAAATACTGAGCAAGGCTGATTGATGACATAGGATTATCACTCCAAAAGATAAAGGGTATTTTTTAAAGTTATATTTTAAATCATAATCTCATAAATTAAAATCATTTTGCAAAAATATGTTAAAAATAGTCTATAAAATGCTTGCATATTTATTTTAATCAGGTTATTTTAAATCTATCTATCATGTTATAGAGGAGTTTAAAAATGAGTGTAAAAACATTTGATAAAGTACCA
The DNA here is from genome assembly GCF_030674635.1 of Moraxella sp. ZY210820. Classification (NCBI taxonomy): domain Bacteria; kingdom Pseudomonadati; phylum Pseudomonadota; class Gammaproteobacteria; order Moraxellales; family Moraxellaceae; genus Nasibacterium; species Nasibacterium caprae. The sequence goes on from NZ_CP089978.1 coordinate 696,716, forward strand.
ACACCAAGTGAGCCAATTACGGTAGAAATGGAACAAATTAGTGAAGAAAGCGTACAGCAAGCATGGCGAGATTATCAAGCTAAACCTGAATATAAAGAGTTTAATAAGCATGACATGATTGACAGTATGTTAGAGCAAAAGTCAGCAGAGTAGATTATAAAAAATTATCATTCATCATGATTTTTTTTGTAAAACAATGGAAATCATGATGAGTTTTTGATTATTATTTTATTTTGTCTCATATTGAATATCAGTATTCTCCCATTTAGATAAAGTATTTAAAATTGAAACATTCACTAAAATAATTCCAATACCTTGAATGGAATTCACGATATGCTTATTTCTTTCGCACATCTTTCATCATCTTAGCTACCAATTCTCTAATTCAGCAATGAGCAATGTCGTGGTGCGTGCGTTCATGCCAGCTCATTAGTATTGTAAAACCGTCTATATCAATGGGCGGTGTTTGCAGATGAACATTGGATAAAGTTTTGGCAAGCTGTTCTGGTAATACTGCTACCAAATCTGACTCTTGCAATAAAGATGGCAACAACAAAATATTATTTAAAGATACCATCACTCTGCGTTTTAATCCCAATTTTTGTAATGCCAAATCAGTCGCTCCACTAAACTCTCCGCCATTATAAGAAAACATTGCAAAGGGTAATTCACAAAATGTTTCTAAGGTTAATTGTTTATTTGCCATTGGGTGCGTTTTACTCATTGCACAAATATAGCGTTCATCATAAAGTTTTTGTTGGTACATATCAGGGGTTAAATTATAATGACTGACAAATGCCAAATCAATTTTATTTTGTTCAAACAAAGTTTTCACATTTTGCCCTTGTACAGGCAATAATGCCACTTGTACATTGGGAGCAAGCCGTCTTAATTTTAAAATAAGTGGCACAGCAATAATCGCCTGTACATAATCGGTTGCCCCAATCCGCAGTGTCATCGCCAAATGTTCAGGCTCTAAAATGGGTGGTTGTAACATTGAATTGACATCTTGCAAAATTTGCCGTGCGATTTTGCCAAGCTCTAATGCTCTATCGGTCGGCTGGACACCGTGTTGCACCCGCACAAATAAAGGGTCGTTAAAGCTCTCACGCAAGCGGTTTAAAATCCCACTCATGGCAGGCTGTGTCAGTGATAGCCTGTGAGCGGCACGACTGACGTTTTGCTCATCAAGCAGTACCACAAAGGCTTTGAGTAAGTTTAGGTCAAGTTTTCGTAAGTCGGTCATTATAACAGTTCTATTTATTTAAAATCGCCAACATTGTTAAAATAAAATTTATGCATAATTTCTGGAATTTGCATAGGTAAACAATCCAAATATAAATATTGCATACTTAATACTGATGACATCGTTTGCATTGATTGAGACATTGTCGCCAATAACATTGCATTTAATGCTTCTAGACCATTGGAATTTTGCAAAAGTTGGATCATTAATGGTTCGGGAAAACCTTCTTTTTTACGATTAAAAGCGTGTAACCCTGAATGAACATAAGAACAAGAATGTTTGAAATGCAAATCCTTAAAACTTTTTAATAAAACATAGGCTTTATTTGGAATAGCTTGATTTTGAACACCTTTTTCAATATCTTCTAGCATTACGGTAATTGTTGGCGTGATATTTTCAAATTGTTTCACATTTTGTTCTGTTAAGGGTTGTTGCAATTTATTGATGATTTTTTCTTTTGAACAATAATACAACCAAAAAGCCCTAATGGTTACTTCATATTGTAACCTTAATAAACTCGTTGCAGAAATAAATAATTCATTTTCTGCCAATCTGTGAATGGCTTGACCGTATTCTGATGAAATATCAAGCATTACCAAAACAGATAAAACACGATATTCATTATCCTCAGTAAAAGGAATGTCGCCAATACCGCTATATAGGGCTTGACAAAACTCATAAGATTTAGCTAAAAATACTCTAAAAGTTTGTGTCATCAGTTGTTTTTCCTAAAATTTCAAGTAATGATGCATTTGTGAAAAATATAATGTGAATATAGTATCCTTATTATTTATAGAAATCAAGTTATCATTTAAATTTATATCAAATTATAAAAATAATCAATTTGAAATAATATGATGATTCACTTATGATAGGTAAAATGAATGAAATAGGATAATTTTTGTGTCAAATCCCATCAAAATCCCCCAACTTTCCGCCCTAAACCTTGCCCCAATGCGTCAAGGACAAACCGCCAAAGATGCCATTGACGCTATGGTGCGATTGGCACAACATTTAGAACACCTTGATTTTAAACGTTTTTGGATTGCCGAACACCACAATATGCCCCATTTGGCAAGTTCTGCCACACAAATTCTCATCGCCCACACGCTTTCACAAACACAAAAAATCCGTGTCGGTAGCGGTGGCGTAATGCTCCCTAATCACAGCCCTTTGCAAGTTGCCGAACAGTACGGCACGCTTAAAACCTTGTATGGCGACAGGGTGGATTTGGGGCTTGGGCGAGCCCCTGGCACCGACCCAATGACCGCCCTTGCCCTACGGCGAGGCAGGCGAGATGTGTCTGATGAATTTTCCAGTGACATCAGTGAGTTACAACGCTACTTTGGCGATGACAGCGTACAAGGGCAAGTCAAAGCTTATCCTGCGATGGGTTTAAATGTACCTTTGTATATTTTGGGGTCAAGTACCGAAAGTGCGTATTTGGCAGGGCGACTTGGCTTGCCTTATGCCTTTGCTGCCCATTTTGCCCCACGAATGTTAGAGCTGGCGGTAGAGATTTATCGGCGTGAATTTAAACCGTCTGCTGTGTTAGATGCCCCTTATATGATGGTTTGTGTCAATGCGGTGGTGGCGGATACAGACGATGAAGCCCACTTTTTGCAAACAAGCCTTCAACAGCTCTTTTGGGATTTGGTGCGTGGTGTGTCTCGTGGCGTGTGTCCGCCTGTGGACGATATGGACGCACTTTGGTCGCCTAGCGAAAAACAGGCGGCAATGGCAATGCTGGCTGGTTCATTTGTGGGCGATAAGGCAAGCGTTAAACATCAACTGATTGATTTTCAAAATAGACTGAGTGTTGATGAGCTGATTTTAACCAATTATATTTTTGATGAAGACAAACAGCATTATGCTTATCAATTATTTAAAGAAATGGTTGATGAGTTGTAAGTGAAATAAAACACCGCTTGAATGGGGGCGGTGTTTTATTTTCAGGCTGCCTGAAAAACTTTAATTATCATTTTAAATAATACCCAATCATCAAAATTCTCAATTTCCCACAATATCCAAAATTTTATACAATAGCCCAAAATTTACCTAAGAGATTTAAAACAATGGCAAAAATCCGCAACCTTTTTACCCCCTTTTCTCTTAAAAATCTTGAACTCAAAAACCGCATTGTAATGCCCCCAATGTGCCAATATTCTGCCAAAGATGGTGTACCAAACGACTGGCATTTGGTGCATTACACCAGTCGTGCGGTGGGCGGTGTGGGACTCATTATCGTTGAGATGACCAATGTTGCCCCAAACGGTCGCATTAGCCCAAATTGCTTGGGATTATGGAACGATGAGCAACAACACGCCTTTAAAAAATTGGTGGACAGCGTTCACGCACAAGGGGCAAAAATCGGCATTCAAATTGCCCACGCAGGCAGAAAAGCCCAAGATGAGCCAAACGCCGTTGCCCCAAGTCCTATCCATTATGGTGAGCTTGACTATGCTGGGCAAAATCTCATCACACCAAGAGAATTGACCACAGCCGAAGTGAAAGACTTGGTACAAGCCTTTGCCGATTCAGTCAAACGAGCGGTGGAGGCAGGTTTTGATACCATTGAAATTCACGCTGCACACGGTTATTTGATTCATCAATTTTATTCGCCAAAATCCAATACTCGCACCGATGAATACGGTCAAGACAAAGCCTTGTTTGGTGTGGAAATTATTCAGGCAGCCAAAAAAGTGATGCCTGCCGATATGCCTTTAATCGTGCGAATTTCCGCCCAAGAATACGGCAAAGATGGTTTTGACAGCGATTATGGCGTAGCGATTGCCAAGCGATTTTCTGACGCAGGGGCAGATGTGTTTGATGTGAGTGGTGGTGGCGATGGCGTACTACACAAAGGCAATCACCCAGAATTTTATGCAGGCTATCAGGTGGATTTTGCCCGCAAAGTCAAACAGGCAACAGCCAAACCTGTGATTGCGGTGGGAATGCTTGATAATCCGTCTGTGGCTGACCATATTTTGGGTATTGGCGATGCCGATTTGGTGGCGGTGGGGCGTGGGCTTTTGCGAGACCCCTATTGGGTGTTAAACGCCCAATATCAGCAAAATGGGGCGGATAGCCAAGAAATGCAGTTTGTGCCAAGACAATATGTCAGAGGGTTTGCTTAATCAATGAGCCATTTTTAATCATCAAGCCGTTGTCAAATTGACTTTGGACAACGGCTTTTTATTAGGGTGTGTTGAACATTGATAACATTATTTGTAAAAACGCCATCGTTATTTCTAAATGATTTTCAATGTAAATAGTGTTATAAAAGGGGGTATGCCCTAATCAAATCAAGCTCAAAGCCGTCCGCTCAATCCCTTCCGACATACTTACCTTTGGCACATAGCCCAAAACTTCCCTAGCCTTATCAATGTTTAATACCATATCAAAATTCAATGCCCCCACGCTATACGCGGTCAAAATCGGCTCTTTTTTGGTCAATTTTGACAGGCTTTCTAACCCCACCGCTACAGAGTGCAAAATCGGATACGGCACGGCTTTGATTTTAAAATCCATTTGTAATTCATCAACAAACAATTTATCCAGCACCGCCCTTAACGCCATCGGCTCGCCATTAGTGATATTAAACGCCTGTCCGCTGACATCATTTGGCAAATCTGCACGACTGGCACACAGCATTGCCTCGACCACATTGTCAGCAAAAGTAAAATCCATCATTGCTTGTCCGCCACTGGGTAGGGGCAAAAACCCCTTTTGCTTGATGACTTTTAACAATCTGGGTATCAATACTTGGTCGTATTGCCCAAAAATAGCACGAGGGCGGAGCATTACATAGCGTGTTTTAGGAAATTGTTGTGTCAGTTGCACAATGGCGTTTTCACCTTGTGCTTTGGTGTGGGCATAGTGATTGACATAACGGCTTGGGCGATAAGTCTCTTGAATATCAATATGATGATGATAATCAAAGTACAAAGACGGTGTGGAAATATGCACAAAAGACGGCACGCCTGCTATGCCTGCTTGTGTGGCAAGGGTTTGGGTTGCTTTTACATTGACCGCATAAAATTCATCATACGCTCCCCAAGGTGATGATAATGCCGCACAATGCCATATTGTATCGGCTGTTGCTACTAAGTGATTGGGCAAGGCTTGCTTTGCCAAATCACAGGCATAAGTTTGACAACCCAAGGCGTTTAGTGTGTCCAGCACAGCTTGGTTTCGTCCCACGGCAATGACCTTAAACCCAAGTGCCAACGCCATATCACAAGCACTTCGCCCAAGCCCACTGGTTGCCCCTGTGATTAAAATATTCATTGATTACCTATTTATTTATAAAATACAGTCAATTGGTAGATGTCATAAATTAAACCTTAATTTTAGTTCGTAGGTTGGGTTTTTGTACGAAACCCAACATTTTAAGCTAAGCCTTGAATCTGTTGGGTATCGCTATCGCTCTACCCAACCTACGAGCTTTTTAATGGTTGAAACGGCTTTACAACAATAACATAAAAATGATTTTTTAGGTAATTTTTTTTGTGAAAAATAAAAACCCTTAACTAAAATTAAAAGTTAAGGGTTTTTTATTAAGGAAAGTTATATCATCCAAGTTATTATTACTAAATTATTGGCTTTAGCATACTCAAAATATTCTTTCATGCCCACTAAGAACCCATAGAATCTCTCTTGATCATTCTCATCTTGTGATGAATATTCTATCTCTGAAGCCACTTGCAATAAATCTTCATCATTAAAGCTATCCAAAACTATTTCAAGACCTTCTTCATCATACATTCCACCAGCATCCACTTGCAAAATAGATAAAGGTTCAACATAGCTAAAAATTGCCCCTAACGAATTACCCGTTTCGTATAAATAATCCATAAAATCTCTAGCATAAAAATCTAAATCCATATATTGAATTTCTTTTGAGTCTGTATATCTGTTACTTTCTACATAATCAGAAAAATCTAACTTCCCTGATTTAATTTCTTCAAATTTTTCTTTGGTAGCTGTTATATAGCATACAGACATAGACATAATCATTCTCCTTGTTAATTTAAGAAGATTTAATTATAACACTGTAAAGAAAAAAATACAATGTATAATTGAAAAAAAGTTTGTTATACCCACCGAACCCCAAATATGATACAATATCAACCCAATACCATATCACAAAATACCACCAATGGCATACTCACAAGACTACCGACAAATGATACTCACCAAACTTAAATCAGCTCGTAGGTTGGGTAGAGCGATAGCGATACCCAACAGATTTAAAATTTAAAAATAAAATATTCATTGATTACCCATCGTTTAAATTTGCCAAATTGCCCCCGCCAAAGTCAACCCCGCCCCTGTGCCAACAAGTGCCACCGTTTTGCCCTGTTGCCATTGCCCTGTGCTGACCGCTTCGTGTAGCACCGTGGGCAAGGAGGCGGAAACTTGATTGCCGTGTGTGGGATAAATATTGATGACTTTTTGTGGGGCAATGCCCAAGCGTTTGATTAAATGACTCATACCCAAATGGCTGGCTTGATGCACAAGCCATAAATCTATCTTTTGGATTGTTAAAGGATTTTTGGGTGTGTTTAATAAATTATCCAAAAAAGCTGGCAACACTTCGCTGGTTTTTTTAAATACCCCATAGCCGTCCATTTTAAAATAAAAATCGTCTTCACACATTCCTGTTTTGGGGTTTCTTGCAGTGCCACCTGCCTGAATTTGACAATATTCAATGCCGTCAGGATAACTTTTCATCAAAAATCCGAGCAGTCCGCCGTCATTGTCCGCCCCTTTTTCCAAAATGACACAACTTGCCCCATCGCCAAAAATGAGTGCCGTTTCATCGTCTTGCCAATTTAGCCCACGAGATGCCAAATCGGACGCACAAATGGCAATGCGTTTATAACAACCCATATTCAATAACGCTCCTGCCTGTTGCAAAGCAGGCAAAAAGCCCACGCAACTGGCATTGACATCATAGCCCGCTCCTTGCCAATTTAAGTGTGCAAAGATATGGCTTGCGGTGCTAGGCAGAGCTTGTTGTGGTACGCCATTGACCGCAATCAACAAATCAATATCGGATAAAGACAAATTGGCATTTTGGCAAGCATTTAAAATTGCTTGACCTGCCAACCCAGCTTGGGTTAAGTGCAAATCGGCGTGATGACGATACAGAATGCCACTTCTTTTTTGCACATAGCCGTCTGGTTTGTTTAGGCGTTTATCAAGCTCGCCAGAATGGATTTTTTGTGTGGGTAATGCCTTGCCTGTGGCGATGAGTTTAAGAGAGAATGGGGTCATTATTGCACCTTTTGATAACAACTGATAAAAATTAAAATGCCAATTGCCAAGATGATTCCTGCCAATAAATCTACACCATAATGAAAAGCAAAATATTGCGTAGAAATGATAAGACCTATGGTAATAGGCAATAATGCCAAGCCAATTTTATGGCATTTTTTAATAAAGAAAAATCCGTTAATCAATACCGCAAATCCTGTATGTAAACTGGGAAATGCGTCAATCCCAACAATCAAAGGTTTGTTGGCGTTCATTAAAAATGTTGTGATATATCCGCCTGTATTGGGAAAATAAAACACATCAGGATATGCCAAATAACCGCCTTGTGCAGGAATCACCAAATAACCCATATATCCTACAACAAACATTATCGCCAAACCAAAACTAAATAATTGATAATGCTGTTTATGATTTTTAAACCAAAAATAACACGACAAAATTTGCAATGGAAATAATGCCAAATAACACAATGCCAAATATTCAGACAGCCACACGGGGCGGTAAGTGAAATAAAGCGGTAAACTTTGCCCAAAAATCCAAGTATCTAATTGGTATAATTTATCATCAAAACGATAAGGAATAATGTTGCCAATTAAAGAAAACATTGGAAAAATCACATAAGACAATAATAAAACAGCAAAACCAACAAAACGCCCATTTTTTGTTTTGAGTATCAATGGTATGAGTACACTTAATAGTGTCAGTGAAACAAAATGACGAGGTTCAAAGTGGTCAAATTGTCCAATCCCAATCATCATTATCATCATACAAAAAACCACGCACCCATATAGCGTGATGATAAATGGGTTTGGTATTTGATATTTTAACCAAGTCATTTTGTATTATTATCCAAACAATCACTTGCTTTATCAATATCATTGTGTTTGCCCATCTTGATAATTTTTAGGCAGGCTTGATCAATACCTGTGGGCGTGATTTGTTGTGCGATACTTTGGCAATGATGAGATAAGTTTTGGTTATTGATAAGATTTTTTAAAGCCTTGATGACGGTATCCACCTGATAGGCTTTGGGTAAAATTTCTACCGCCACACCAAGCGATACGGCACGGCTGGCATTGTCAAATTGGTCAAAGGCACAGGGGCGAATGAGCTGTGGCACGCCTGATTTTAGGGCAACTGCGGTATTGCCAATGCCACCGTGATGTACAAACACGGCTACTTTAGGCAAAATTTGCTCATACGCCACATAATCCACCGCCAAAATACTATTGGGCAAATTGGTAGGCAACTGCTCCTTGATATGGCTGACAAAAATCGCCCGAATGCCCATTTTTTCACAAACCAAGCGTGAAGTGGCAAAAAACTGTTGGGCATTGGCGGTTGCCGTCCCTGCACAAAACAACACAGGCTTGTCGCCTTCTTGTAAAAAGTTCATTATCTTTGTGGAGAGTTCGCCTGACTGCTGATGCTCATAAAAAGGAAATCCGACCACTTCAATATCCGCCCAATCAGGCTGTCTTGGGGCAAACCGCTCATCAAACAAACTAAGCACCAAATCCGCCTGATTGACCCACTGTATCATCGGTACTGCCAAAGGTGCCAATCCATAATCGGCACGCAAGCGGTTGATAGGCTTGGTGAAATTAGGACGAAATACCGCCCAATCCACCCACCGCCAAAACAGGCGATTTAGGGTGGGATTTTGCCATTGGGTTAAATTGTCCAATATCGGTAAGGCTCGCCCCATACGCTGTACTGAATAAATGGCAAGGGGCGACAAATGCACATTGACAAAAGGGAGGCGGTATTTTTCGGCAAAAATATGCGGAGCAGGGTTCATCACACCACCAATCACGACCGTTTGATTTGGAGCGATGTCTTTTTCCATCTCATTGATAATTAAGGGAATAATTCTGGTCATTACCGCCACAATTTGACGAATGGACGACAAGGGGCGATTGTCATTGAGTGCAGACAAGGCTTGATAATACAGCTCATTTGTCCCCACAGGCACAAAGCGAACGCCTTTGGGGGCAAACTGAGCAAACAAGGGCGTGCCATAGACAATGGCGTGATGACCTAATTTGGTAAGACCTTCTGCCAACGCCATAAAAGGCAAAACATCGCCGTGACTGCCTGCGGTGGCAATCAAATAAGTGGTGGGTGTTAATGTCATTTCTTATCGCTCCGCCAATTGGACAATCCGCCTTTTTTTCTTATCAAAACTTTGGGTGGGGATTTGATTGTGCCATTGCCAAACAATATTCCCACTATCAATGCCTTGCGTATTTAAAAATTCATTAAAAGACAGCCTGAAATGTTCCCAATCAGCATTGTCCAGTTGTGCGGTTAAAGTTAGACAATTGCCTGCTTGTTCAAGGCGATAATCCCTATCCAAAGGCAAAGAAAGGGCGATGATGCGTGAAATGCTGTCGGCAAAAATCTGTTTATCGCCAAATTTTAGCCCGTCGTCGCTACGCCCTTCAATATGCGAGAGTGCCAAACACGCAGAGCCACACGGACAAGGGGTGGGCTTGACGGTGAGCACATCGTTTAACACATAACGGACAATCGGCTGAGTGGTGCGAGAAAAGTCAGTGATGATAGGCATAAAGTGCTTGTCATCAAGCCATTGTTTTTCAATATAGACAAACTCTTCATTCAAATGCAAAGTGCCGTGTGAGCAAGTGCTTGCCAAAAAACCTTCGGTGGCTTGATACACTTCGTGCAGATTGGGGAAAATTTGAGCGATGGCTTGGCGGTCGGCAAAAGTAAGCACTTCGGCACAAGAAATCACTTTTTTGGGCGAGATTTTCAGGCTGCCTGAACGCACTTCGTCCGCAATGGCTCGCAAGACTTGGGCAGGGGCGACAATGATGGTCGGGTTTTGCGTAGCGAGTTTGGCAAGCAGTGTTTCAAACGGCAAAAGCAAATCATAATAGGCAAATTCAATGCACGGCGTGGTCACGGCTTTGTACAAATTGCTATTGGCTCGCAAAAACAAGGCAACTTTTTCGCCTGTGAACAGTCCATCAGGGAGCATTTTGGCAAGCATAATCCCTGCCCATTTGGCTTGTTCATTTGGCGATACCAAAAACAGTCCTCGCTCGCCTGTTGTGCCTGATGATAAGCCCACGCTGATGCCATTGTTTAAAGTGGGGCTAAAATTACGGTCTTGTTCGGCTTTAAGTGCCAAGGCAAAGGCGGTGTCTTTGTTGATGTTTTGGGTGTTCATTGTGTTAAATTCTTTTAACATCAATGATTTATCCATTGTAGGTAATTGAGCGAAAATGGCTGGATTAAATGTCCAATCATCGCCAAAATGCGTTTTTAATAGGGCAGAAAAATAAGGGCTTTGGCGTAAAGTTTGCTTAAAAAATCGGCTTAATTGCTTAGCTTGGTGGTACTCTAAATCCGCTCGGCTGACGAAAGTTAGGCGTTTGGTGCGGTGGTAGCTGACAAGTAGGGGTAGTAGGTTCATTTTGGTTGGAGGGTTTTAAGCAATACTTAATTCACTATGACTGCCCAAGCGGTGCAAAAGTAGGTCGTTGTCGCCCATCAATTCATAAATCAGCACCAAATCAGGCTTAATATGACAATCCATACAGCCTTGCCATTCGCCTTTTAGGGGGTGATTGGCATAACGAGCAGGCATTGGCAAGCCGTTAATCAAGCAATTCATCACTTCTATCCATTGTGGTGCAACAAGGCTCAAAGTGTGTTTTTTAATGTCTCTTTTAAATTGCTTGGTTATCAATACCGACTTAGCCACAGGAGAGCTCCTGCAATGCTTCAATGACATTATCAGCTTCAAATTTCTCCAAAACCCCTGCTTGATAATCTGTTCGCCCTTGACGAATTGCCTGTGCGGTCAGTTCATTGGGTGTGATTGCCATTGTGCGTTTTTCAAAAGACAAAGGCAAACTGCCTGTGTCTGCCACCTGTTTTAAAATCAATCGCATAAATTGGCTTGGTGTCATACCAAAACTTTCAATCACACCAAATGCTTGTGCTTTTAAGTTTTCATCAAGTCGCAAATTAAAATTTGTGGTCATCAGCGCACCTATTCAAGATATGTTTTACATTGTGATTCTATTGTATGTCATTTGTTTTGCAAAATCAAGCAAGTTTTTCGTCCAACTCGTGGCTTAAATGTATGGCAACACCTCGTTTATGCCACTCGGATAAATGCGACAGCGTGCGATAAAACGCAGGCATATCGTGCATAATCAAGTGGCTGATTTTGGCAGGCGGACGACCCAAAAAGTTTTGTGCTGACCACGCCGAATCAGATGCAATCAGCTCCCAGCCCTTATCGGTTAAAACAAACGCCCCAATTTGTCCAATGGCGTGCCCATCTAGTGGTACCAGCAAAATTTCATCATTGCTATTGGGCAATGCCCAAGCCGTTTTGGGGGCGTGTGGTTCATCAAGGCACAGATGTTCTGGTAAGGCTTTGGGTAAAAACTGTTCCACCGCCATAAATCGGCTTTCAAAGTCGCTGGGTATTAAATTAGGCAAAAAACCTTGTTTGAGGGCTTTTAAGCCTGTTAATGGTTTTAAAAAATCAAAGGCAAGCCGTCTAGCAATCAAAGGAATGTTGGTAAAATCCTTTAAACCTGCAATGTGGTCGGCGTGAAAATGCGAAATAATCAGCCCTGACAAATCCTTAATATTCAAGCCAAATCCTTGTAATTGATGGAAAATGTGTTCGGACAGATTAAAAAATACAGGCGTGATTTTGGCATACAGCGAATAAATGCCCCGACTGGCATCAAAAAAATGTTCGGCATAACCTGTGTCCCACAGCCAAAAGCGCCCATTGGCTTCTAATAAAAACACCCTTGCAGGAAATTGACACGCCCCAAATCCTGCGCCACGCACCGCCACGCAAGCAGGGTGGGTGCAATAACCTGCCTGAAAAAAGTGGATTTTTGCCATAATAACTTTATGTAACTAAACGATTATTTTGATTTTTCTGGTTTAGTATAACACAATAAGTCGCTTGATTGTGGTTGTGATGTGAATGTCCCAACCCCTCTTTTTAATAATCCACAAAAACACCGCTTTGATTGGGGCGGTGTTTTTTGCTTTAATTTATCCAACCTTGCTCCTGCAAACGCTCATACGCAATACGAATTTGTCTAGGAGAAAAGCGTTTTTTCTGTTCATTCCATTGATAAATATAATCAATGCATTCACTTAAATCATATTTTTCTGCCTTAATCACAGCCCAATGTACCGTAGATAGTAATTCTAAACCATCATAACTTTCAAAACCATCTACCAATTGACTGACTTTTTCAAAATGAATTTGTGTTTGTGGAGAGTTTTTTAATATATTTTGGGCATCAATAATAGCATTTTTCATAATCGCCAATGTCTTATGTGGATTATCGCCACCATCTAAATAACCTTGAATAAAATGACCTTCTATTGCTTTTAGAACTTGGCGTAAATTTTCTGCATAAGGACCATAATGATGCTTGACATAATTTAAACGCAAATTTTCTCCCGCTTCTTGCATAAAATACATTAATTTATGTACTTCTAGTAATGAAATAGTTGGGTCTAATAATCCTTGCAAATAACGATTCATTAATTCAATTAACGATGCACGACCAATGGTCATCTCTGGTATCTTTTGCGTTTGGGTATGATATTGAATGGCAGTATCAGGTTCATAAATATAAATATCAATATCTTTTAAATCAGATAAAGCGTATCCAATTTTATTTTTTACAGTTTGCCAATCTAGTCCACCCAAACCAGAACCTAATGGTGGAATGGCAATGGAGCGAATTTGATATTTTTGAATAACTGATATTAAATCCTGTAATCCTGCTTCAATATATTCTATTTTGCTATGACCACGCCAATGATTTTTAGTTGGAAAGTTAATAATATATTTAGGAAAAATCAAAGAATTGACTTGAAAAACAAACATTTTTCCAATTTGTACTTCTTTTAACTTACAAGCCTGTTGGTATGCCTTAAAATTCTCAGGATATTTATTTTTAAATTGCAATGCCAATCCACGCCCCATTACACCAACACAATTAACGGTGTTAATGATTGCTTCGGCTTCACTATTAAAAATATCGCCATTTTTATAAATAATCATCACAAACTCACTTCATAATACCAATTTTCACAAATTTCTAAATTGGTTTGATAGCCTAAACTTTGTATTGTTTGAGAAACTTCATTGAATACTGTTTGAGAATGAACACCAATCTTTTCAATCAAACAAATAGGGAATTGTTGCTCTATCAAAAATTCGGCTTGTTTCCCTGCTTTAATTTCAGGGGCTGACCAATGCTGTGTATTGACTGCTGTCCAGTTTATGTTATGAAATTCGTTTATTTGATTGTAGTCATTAAAATGATAAGAACCTGCATTAGAATCGGTAAATGCCCAACGAATATTGTTTGAATTCGCCCAATCAATGACTTGTCTTAAATCTGCTTGTAAATGAATGATATTTTCCTGTCCACCTTGATAAGTTAATTGAGAATTTCGTTGATTAATCATATACAGCATTATAGAACGAGGACAAAAATAAAATGGTACACATTGACCCACAAATAAATCTGGATAGCTAGTAAGTTTTAATTCATCTAAACGCCGATCTTTAATCTTGTCCAAACCAATCACAGGAAAATTATTTGCTCTTTGGCGAATCAAGGCATCACTAAAAAGACAGCCATCTTGAATGATTGCAGAAAGCCTATCTTTATGAACAATGTGATAAATTTTTGAATTACTGGGTATCATTGTTTTAAAAATAAAGACATAACACTTTCCCATTCTAGCACAAAATACCATTTATTTTCAAGCATTAAACAATCTTAATATCAATAAAAATTATACCCAATCATCAAAATTCTCAATTTTTCACAATATTGCCAATCCGCTATAATACACCCAATCTTTAAATCCCCAAATTTTGGAGTAGCCCAATGACCTTTTTTAACAAAGACGATATTTTAAATGCCTTTCATTACCGTGCCTCCACTCGCTCGTACGATGGCAATAAGAAAATCAGCGATGACGATTTTCACGCCATTTTGGAAATGGGGCGACTCTCCCCAAGCTCGGTGGGCTCTGAGCCTTGGCAATTTTTGGTATTGCAAAATGCCAATTTACGCCAAAAATTAAAACCTTACTGCTGGGGCATTCCCACGATGGAAACTTCAAGTCATATTGTGGCGATTTTGGCAAAGAAAAACGCCCGCTATGACACGCCTTATTTTGGGCAAATTATGGACAGACGGGGCTTAACTGGCGAGGCTCGTGAAAAAGCGTTGGCGGTGTACAAAAAATTCCAAACAGAGGACATTGCCATTTTGGACTCTGACCGCAGTCTATACGATTGGGCGAGCAAACAAACTTACATCGCCCTTGCCAATATGATGACGGGGGCGGCGATGATGGGCATTGATTCTTGTCCGATTGAAGGTTTCGCCTACAAAGAAGTCAATGACATCTTGGCAAATGAAGGCTTGTTTGACCCGAACGAGTGGGCGGTGTCAGTAATGTGTACTTTTGGCTATCGTGATAAAGACATCAAGCCAAAGGCACGCAAAGCCTTTGATGAAGTGGTGAAGTTTGTGGAATAAAATAAAAACACCGTTTGCAGGAATGTAGGCGGTGTTTTTCATTGCAAATTCGACTTAAAATCTATAAACTTTGTGGATTATTTTGTATAATAAGTTATCCATTGATAGGAGATGCTTATGAAAACTCTTAAGTTGACTGTACTAAGTTTGCTCATCGTATTAACAGCTTGTAAATCAGATAATATAAAGAATATCAGTAGTATCAATATGAGTAGTCAAGTATCAAAATTAGATTTATTTCAAACATTTCCGATGAGTGAAAAATATTTATTAGGTACTTGGCAATTAAAAGATAGTCCATTTAAAGATAATGAAAACAAACCTTTAACCTTAAAATTTGAACAGGGAGAGGTGTTGGTACTGAATGGCTGTAATAATCTACGTGCTAATTATGAAATTAAAGATGGACGTTTAACAGTTGCCTCACCAATTTCTACCCGTATGATGTGTGAAGAAAACTTGATGCAAATTGATAATTTAGCAAGTAAATTATTAACAGGACAAATTATTTTAGAAAAATTTGTTGATAGTTTACCTGAACATAGTTATTTAAAAATCACGCTTGATGGTAAAGAATATAAATTTAACCGAGTAAAATAATGTGTAAGAAAAAGGCAAATCCATGTCGATTTGCCTTTTTAGTGGTTTAGGCTTAATTTTGATTTTTTAATGCTTGAATCAATTTTTGATGTAAACCACCAAAACCACCATTCGACATAATAATGATGACATCGCCTGATTTTGCTTCATTTACAATACGTTGCATAATTTGCTGTAAAGATGTGGCAATTTGAGCAGAATTTTTTGCATCGGCAACCACAGGCTGTAAATCCCAATCTAAACCTTCTGGTTGATACCAAATGACTTCATCAGCCAATTTGGCAGAATGAGCTAGTTCAGATTTATGTGTACCCATACGCATGGTATTTGAACGTGGCTCGATAATTGCCCATAATTTACGCTCGCCAATACGTTTTCTGGCACCGTCTAATGTCGTTGCAATTGCTGTTGGGTGATGGGCAAAATCATCATATACTTCAATGCCTTGTACCGTATCTAATAATTCCATACGGCGTTTTACCCCAGCAAATTTTGATAAAGCTTCGCACGCTGTCGCAATATCAATGCCAATATGCAAACACGCACCAATGACCGAAAGGGCATTCATTACACTGTGTTTACCTGTCATTGTCCAATGTACTTCAGCCGTTTGTTCGCCAAAATTCACTTTAAAATGACTGCCATCATCGCTCAATAATTCAGCTGTTAATACCGTATTTTCACTGTGTAAACTTGTGCGAATGATTGGCGACCAACAGCCCATTTGTAAGACTTCATCAATGTTTTGTTCTGCCAATGGAGCGATAATTTGTCCAGTCGCAGGAATGGTACGCACAAGATGATGGAATTGTTTTTGAATGGCTTTTAAATCTTCAAAAATATCCGCATGGTCAAATTCTAAATTATTTAAAATGGCTGTTTTGGGTTTGTAGTGTACAAATTTTGAACGTTTATCAAAAAAAGCACTGTCATATTCATCAGCTTCAACCACAAAATAATCACTATCGGTTAATCTTGCACTATGTTCAAAGCATAATGGGACACCGCCAATGAGGAAACTTGGATTTTTTCCTGCATATTCCAAGACCCAAGCCAGCATGGTTGAAGTTGTGGTTTTGCCATGTGTCCCTGCAACAGCAAGCGTATGTTTACCTTGTAAAATATAATCGGCTAAAAATTGTGGCCCAGAAGTATAAGGCAAACCTGCATCGAGCATATATTCAACCGCATCAATACCACGTTTCATGGCATTGCCAACCACGACTAAATCAGGTGTTGGATTTTGTAAATGACTGCGGTCATAGCCTTGCATTAGGGTAATGCCCACGTTTTCTAATTGGGTGGACATCGGTGGATAAACGTTTTGGTCAGACCCTGTTACCGTATGCCCAAGTTCACGAGCCAATAATGCCAATGAACCCATAAATGTACCGCAAATGCCTAAAATATGTATGTGCATGATGATGCCTTATAAAAAATAATATCTTTGCTTTATTTTAGCAGATTTTTAATGATTAAATTTTATAATTTATGTCAATATGTTATAGAAAATTTTGTTTATTAAAAAACTCTTATTATGATAGGAATTTTTACTCTTGAATATACAATCTAAGTGCAGTAATTGTTATCACACAAATTATAGGAGTAATGTTCATAAATAAATCATATCAAAAGCAAGATGTATCAGATTATATGGAATATCAATACACACAAAAGCTAATAAGCCCTTATTTTTGTATAATTTTTCATCAAATATTGTATACCTACTGTATACCACAGAATTATGGTTATGAATGGCTATGTATTGTTATCAATTGCTAAAACATATATAGTGTAATTACCTAAAAAAGATACGATAGTTAAAAACCAAAATAGTAGAGTTTCAATACAATTAACGTTCCATACTTTTCTTAGATACTTAATCCATGACCATAATTTTTCTATAGGATTAAAATCAGGACTATAAGGTGAAAGCCATAGAATTTGATGTCCCGCTTGCTCTAAAGCAGTCTGAATATCTTTTTTTTTATGAAAAGGTGCATTATCCATCACAACAACACTATGAGCAGGTAATTCAGGAATTAACTGCTGTATAACCCAAGCATAGAAAACATCAGCAGTAATTGAACAATCAAATACACTCAATGCAAAGGGAGTTTGTCCACAAATTGCACCAATCACATTCTTTTGCTTAACACTAAAAGTCCCTTTTTCTTGATAGGTTTGACCTTTGGGTGCATAAACGTGTGGTCGATTATCTTCTATCTTAAATCCACTTTCATCAATATAAACAATAGGATATAAACACTTTTCATAAATTGAAAGTAACTCTAAATATTCTTGACGCTTTACTTCATCAGCTTGTTTCGGAATGAAGGATTTTTTTTCGAGTAATACCCAAGCGTTTTAACGCCTTACATATACCAGCTTGTGAACAATTTAGACGAGAAGCTCTTTCCCATTGATAAACATCTGGATAATCTTTAATGTCTTGCAAAAGCTGTTCATCTTGAATCGTTCTTGGTTTTCTATCATGCGTTTCTTTAATATCTATACACTGTTTCCAACTATACAAGGTGTGAGTACTCATATTGTACTTTTTGGCAACTTGACGGAAAGAACTGGTTTCAAGTTCAGCAAGAATTTTTTTACGCATAGACATTGGATACGTCATCATTAAATACCTGTATTGATTTTTATATTATTATACTATAGATAGAGTAAAATGTAATTAAGTTATTGAATCTATGTAGTGTTATGTATGGTTATATACTGCTATAAAATGAACTCCGAAAGTATCGCTACAAATCGCACCCTTGAACCCTAAGATTCAAGGTTAGATTGCTGAGTACATATTGGGTTTCCTATTACAAGATAGGCTTACACGCTGAATGTACAAAAAACAATCTGTTAAGTGTGTTTATCGGCTCAGGGGAATAGATTTGTTGGCAAATACTCCAGAGTTTTACTATTATAAGATAAAAATATTAAATATCAAAATGATTTAGCATAAATAAAGTACAGTTAATCAATGATTAAGCTGTACTTTTTATCCATAAATTATCAGATTAAGGACATAAAGGTTTTGCTGTTTTACGATGAATGTAGCTAAACTCAAGACCTTGTGGGAATAATTGTTTTCTACTTTCTTGAAGAAGCTCTTGTTTTATCAATAAAACTTTCTTTGGTTCAATCGCTAAAATTTGTAAACTTGACCACGCTTGATTATCTTTAAGTATAATCAATTTGTTATCTTCAATGGTTACAGGCGTGATTTCTTTGTGGATAAGTTTATAATGACCATCATTATGGCAGATAAAAACGGAAGTTTTCTCCACGAATACCTGTTTTGGTTCTAGTGAATTTAATCACACCATAATGATCAAAAATTTTATCTGTCATTGCCCAATAACCATCAAAAATAGCTTTGGGAATAGTTGTATTGGTCATTTGTTGGGTATTGGCATAACTTGATGCAATACCCATAAAGCCCAATATTAGACTTATAATAACAAATTTATGCATAAGAAAATCCTTATAAAATATAGCTTTTATATCCTTTTTTATCAAATATAAAAGCTAAATTATTCACCTTCAGTTTTTTCTTCTTCATCTTTATGTAAAGATAAACCGACTGATGGCGAACTCTGTTCACCGCCACGTTTACTCTTTAGTTTAATTTGTAAACGAAGTTCGTTTGCAGAGTCTGCATTACGGATTGCTTCTTCATAAGAAATTGCACCTTCATCGTACAAATCAAATAAAGCTTGGTCAAAGGTTTGCATACCTAATTCACGAGATTTACCCATGATTTCTTTTAGTTCATGCATTTGTCCTTTTAAAATTAAGTCCGAAATTAATGGGGTATTGAGCATGATTTCAACAGCTGCACGGCGACCTTGACCATCTTGTGTACGAATTAATCGCTGTGATACAATTGCTTTCATATTTGATGATAAATCCATCAATAATTGATTACGACGTTCTTCAGGGAAGAAGTTAATAATACGGTCAAGTGTTTGGTTTGCATTATTAGCGTGTAATGTACCTAAACATAAATGTCCTGTTTCAGCAAAGGCAATCGCATGTTCCATCGTTTCAGTATCACGAATTTCCCCAATCAAAATTACATCGGGTGCTTGGCGGAGCGTATTTTTGAGTGCGTGATGCCAAGTATGAGTATCAACACCGACCTCACGATGGGTAATCATTGATTTTTTGTGTTTGTGAACATATTCAACAGGGTCTTCAACAGTAATAATATGACCTGCTGAATTTTCATTACGATGATCAATCATGGCAGCCAATGATGTAGATTTACCAGAACCAGTACCACCTACGACAAGTACAAGACCACGTTTTTCCATAATCACATCTTTGAGTTTCTCAGGTAAACGCAATTTTGCAAAGTTTGGAATCTCTGCAGTAATCGTACGGATGACCATACCAACTTGTAATTGTTGTACAAAAATATTAACGCGGAAACGTGAAACTTCAGGGACATTAATTGCAAAATTACATTCTAATTGTTCTTCAAATTCTGCACGTTGTCGTTCATTCATTAAGCTATAAGCAAAAAGTTTAGTTTTATCTGCTGTAAGTGCTTGTTTACTTAAAGGTTTCATCGAACCTTGATGTTTAATACTTGGTGGAAATTCAGCAGTAATAAATAAATCAGAACCACCCACTTCAACAACTTTAGTGAGCATATTAAACATAATACGACGTGCTTCAGCAAGTGTTTCTTCAGTAAATAATGGAGATGATTCTTCGGTACTCATGAGATCGCCTACTTTATAAATATGATGTGTAATACTAGTTATTATAACTTAAATGAAATTTATGTTGATATAAAATTACTTTATTTAACTATAAAAATAATGGAAGAATAAATAGACAATAAAAAACCACTATCAATAGATAGTGGTTTTTATATAAATTTGGCGTCCCTACGGGGATTCGAACCCCGGTTACCGCCGTGAAAGGGCGATGTCCTAGGCCTCTAGACGATAGGGACATTTGAATATTGGCATATATTAAAGTAAATAAAGAAGTATGTCAAATTTTAAATGAAAAATAATTTTAAAATTTTGCTAAGTGTTTCTTTATTATACACTTTAAAGATCAATAGCACTATTATAGATAGTGCTATTGTTCAAGATACTATTTTGAAGCTTAGTAATTAATCAACAAAACGTACTTTTACACCTTTTTGTACATAATTACCTAAGTTATTCGCATCCCAGTTACTTAAACGGATACAACCATGTGAGTTATTAGTTGATATTTTTGATGGGTCTGGTGTACCATGAATACCAAATGATTTTTTACTTAAACCGATCCAAATATTACCCACAGGACCATTTGGACCTGGTGGTAAAGATAGTGGTTTCAGGTTATTGCCTTGTACAAAGTTACTTGGAGAGTAGCTATACCATGGATTACGTGCAACTCCAGTAATGGTATGTTCACCAACAAGTGCCTTAGGGTCATTACCAAACGTAGCAGGGAATGAACCTACCATTTGGTTTTTGCTATTAAATAAATATAATTGTTTTGCGGTTTTATGTGCCACAATTAAAGTAATATCAGCAGGTAATTTGTTGTGTACGTTAGCAACAATGATTTTTTCACCAGCGACAAATTTTGCATTTGGGTTTAAGCGTTTTAGATAAGCTTCATCTAAATGGAATTTCTCACCAATCATTTCGCTAACACGCGTGTAGCCTAAATGTTTCATTTTGGCTTTTTCACCATAATCAGAAGGCATAGAATTAACATACAATTTTTTATCTACATCAGCGGCTGAAATGGTGTACTCTACAAATACATTTTGACTACCATTAAGTTCAACCAATTTATCCCAAGTTACTTTATCTAATTTACCTGTTTTAGGTAATCCATAAATCACTTGGAATGCACGAATGGCTTTGTCTGTTTTAGGACCTGACGAAGCATCAATTGCTCCTGCAGGAGAGTAGGCATTATCAAGCATGACTTGTGCTTTAGCCATCATATTGGTAGTTGGCGTTGCTGACCATTGAGCATTATTTAATGCTTGTAATGCACTTGCATTGCCAACAGAAACTTTTGGCTTATCTTTTGCAGGCTGTTCTTCTTTAGGTTTGTTTGTTGGTGTTTCTTCATCTGTAGGAGATGTAGCAATTTCTGTATCATCACTAGGTGGTGTTGTTGCAGAATCAATAATAATCTCTTTTTGTTCGGTTGATTCTACGCCACTCTCTTCGGCAACTTTTGCTTTTTTATCACGTTTAAAGAATGATTTTTTAGTTGGCTCTGTGGCTATTTCTTTTGAGGTTGTTACAGTTTCCTCTGGTTTTACTTCATTTAATACCAAAGGGTCATATTGCGAAGTTTTGAGTTCTTCTGGTGCTGATAAGATTAATGGTTGCTCAACTAATGATTGAGCATAGAGTGGACTGGCGATTAAAGCACTTAAGCTTATAGCGATTAGAGTACGATTAAACATCATTTTTCCTACACAATAAATAAAAAATATCGTTTGTTAAGTATTACAGAAATAGCAGTAAAAATCAGCTATTGATTTGTAAATTTTGATAAAAAAAGAGAATGTACTAGACATTCTCTTTTTCGATGTATCAATTTGAATTATTCAGCAACAATTGTTACTAATACTTCAGCAGTTACATCATGATGTAATTGAATCGCAACATTGTATTCACCAACATGGCGTAATAAACCATTTGGTAAACGTACTTCTGAACGATCTACAGTTAAACCAGCACCTGTTAAAGCATCAGCGATATCACGAGTACCGATAGAACCAAATAATTTGCCTTCATCACCAGCTTTTGCAGTAATCACAACATTTACGTCGTTTAACTGTTCAGCACGTGCTTGAGCAGCAGCTAATACTGCAGCTTCTTGTTTTTCA
This sequence comes from Moraxella sp. ZY210820, assembly GCF_030674635.1. Classification (NCBI taxonomy): domain Bacteria; kingdom Pseudomonadati; phylum Pseudomonadota; class Gammaproteobacteria; order Moraxellales; family Moraxellaceae; genus Nasibacterium; species Nasibacterium caprae. The sequence goes on from NZ_CP089978.1 coordinate 719,304, forward strand.
AGTTCAGCACGGCGAGCTTCAAATGCAGCAGTATTTGCTTCAGTTGCAGCAACAGCTTTACCTTGAGGGATTAAGTAGTTACGACCATAACCTGCTTTTACAGTTACTTTGTCGCCTAATTTACCCAAGTTTTTGATACGTTGTAATAAGATAATATCCATAGCTCAACCTCACTTATGATTGTCAGTGTAAGGAATCAACGCTAAGTAACGAGCTTGCTTAATTGCAAGAGCTAATTGACGTTGGTAACGAGCTTTAGTACCAGTGATACGGCTAGGAACGATTTTGCCGTTTTCAGTGATGTACTGTTTTAAAGTATCGACATCTTTATAATCGATATACGCAACATTCTCAGCTGTGAAGCGGCAGAACTTGCGACGACGGTAGAAACGTGCCATTGAATGTTCTCCTATTATGCTTCAGCTTCTTGAGCTGCTTGTTGTTGAGCTTCTTCACGTTGAGCTTTACGAGCACGTTTTTCTTCAGCACTCTTTGCAAGTAAAGATTCTTCAGTAATTGCATTAGAACGGCGAATTACTAAGCTACGAATGATTGCATCATTGTAACGGAATAATTCTTCTAATTCGTCTAAAGTTGTTTGAGCACATTCAATATTGAATAATACATAGTGTGCTTTGTGAATTTTGTTGATAGGGTAAGCTAATTGACGACGACCCCAATCTTCTAAGCGGTGGATTTGACCATTTGCTTCTTGGATAAGATTAGTGTAACGCTCAACCATGCCACCTACTTGATCGCTTTGATCAGGGTGTACTAAAAGTACGATTTCGTAGTGACGCATTGTCAGCTCCTTATGGTTTAAACAGCCTTCTTACTTTAATATCAATGGTAAAAAAGCAAGGAGAATAATCATTTATTTTTTATCTAAAAACATTTACAATGACATAAATGTTCCATTAAACAAGTTAAATAAATGAGTTGCAAAATTGCAGTTGCATATTCTATCAGCTTTTTGCATATTAAACAAGCGAAATTAGTGATGAAGTTGGGGTATTTATGTTAGATGTTCATCAGTTAAAAAAAACTTTTGTAGCGAGTACTTACGCTGAACAAGTTTATCAGCAACATCAATCGCTGATTGAGCAAGATGAGCAACAGTATCCATTTGAACAATTATTAACAACTTCACAAATTGAGCAAATTGTTCATCATCAATTACAAGAGATAGCAGATGAAGCGGGTTTTATGCGTGCATTACGTATTTTGCGTGCTAGATTAATGTTTCGCTGGATTTATCAAGATGCCAATGCTTTAACTAATATCATTGATTTAACACGAGAATTATCAGATTTTGCTGATTGTTGTGTGCGAGTGGCGAAAGATTTTGCTTACCCAATTTTAGTGGCAAAATATGGTGAACCAATAAGTGATGATGGGCAGTTACAAGATTTAATTGTGATTGCGATGGGGAAACATGGAGCAAGAGAATTAAATTTATCAAGCGATATTGATTTGATTTTTGCTTTTGATGAAAATGGTACAACCGATGGACGAAAATGTGTTGATGTACAACAATTTTGTATTTTATGGGGACAAAAATTAATTTATTTACTGAGTCAAATTACGGCTGATGGTTTTGTATTCCGTATTGATATGCGACTACGTCCTTGGGGAGATGGTTCACCTTTGGCATTGAGCTATAATGCTTTGGAAAAATATTTAATTCAACATGGACGTGAATGGGAACGTTATGCATGGATTAAAGCACGAGCTATTACGGGTGGACAACAAGCTAAGGTACTGATGGATATGACACGTCCGTTTGTATTCCGCCGTTATGTTGATTATTCAGCTTTTGAAGCTATGCGTGATATGAAAACAATGATTGAAAAGGAAGTGCAACGCCGTAATTTGTGTGATGATGTTAAACTGGGTGCTGGTGGGATTCGGGAAATTGAATTTATCGTGCAAGTTTTTCAATTATTATATGGGGGTTCAAAAAAAGAATTACAGGATAAAAATTGTTTGGTGAATTTACAACATTTGGCAGATTTACAATTATTAGAAATACAAGTTGCTAATGATTTACGTCAAGCTTATTTATTTTTACGCCGTGTAGAACATGCAATTCAGGCTTTTAATGACCAGCAAACTCAATCATTACCAACAGATATTGATGTGCAACAACGTATGGCAAATACGCTTAATTTTGCTGATTGGCAAGATTTTTTACAGGTTTTAAATCAACATCGTGCAATTGTACAACAGCAATTTGATGTACTAATCCGTGAAAATTTTGATGATCATAATGAACAAAATGAGCAAGATATCAATGGTCAATTATATACAGTTTTGGATAGCGAAACGCAAAAAATGGTAGATAATTTTTGGAATAGTTCAAGTTTACAAAAATTACCTGTTAAATCCTTAGAGCGTTTAAAAACATTTTGGGTGTCTTTTAGTCAAGCTATTATTCAATCGGAGCAACCACAGCAAGCATTATTGCGTTTAATGCCATTGATTGAAAGTATTTTACGGCGTAGTGTATATTTTGTGATGTTGGTTGAAAGTAAAGGAGCATTGCAACGTTTGGTTAAAATGGCAACCGTTAGTCCATGGATTTGTGATGAGTTAAGCCATTATCCTGTATTGCTTGATGAGTTTTTATCGATGGATTTTGAATTACCACGCCGTGAGTATTTACAGGATAATTTACGCCAACAATTATTACGCATAGAAATCGAACAAGTGGAAGATTTTATGCGGGTAATCCGTCTATTCAAAAAAAGTCATGTATTAGCAGTGGCGGGGTGCGATGTATTAGCATCGAGTCCGTTGATGAAAGTATCAGATGCTTTAACTGAAATTGCTGAAGTAACCATACAACAGGTGCTACAATTTGCTTATCAACAAGTGGTACAACGTCATGGCTATCCGCTTGATGTCCATGGTCAGCGATGTTCGGTAGATTATTTAGCGTTTGCCGTGATTGGTTATGGTAAATTAGGTGGTATTGAACTAGGTTATGGTTCAGATTTAGATTTAGTTTTTATTCATCAAATTGATGAGCAAAGCGAAACTGATGGTAAAAAATCAATTAGTGGATTGCAATTTACCACAAAAGTGGCACAAAAGTTTATGACATTAATGACGACTCAAACGCTTGATGGACGTGTTTATGAAATTGATACACGATTAAGACCATCTGGTGATGCGGGAATGTTAGTTAGTAGTTTAACTGCTTTTGAACATTATCAACGTCATAAAGCATGGATATGGGAACATCAAGCCTTAGTGCGTGCAAGAAGTATTGCAGGTGATGAACAATTAAGAGCTAAATTTGAACGATTACGTATTGAAATTTTAACACAAAAACGTAATGAGCAAGAAGTACGCAATGAAGTATTAAAAATGCGTAATAAAATGAAAGAGCATCTTGGTTCGTCAAAACAGCAACAAGAACAAGGTATATTTCATTTAAAACAAGACTCAGGTGGTATCGTAGATATTGAATTTATGACACAATATGCGGTCTTAGCATGGGGTGGACAATATCCACAACTTGCTCATTATTCAGACAATGTAAGAATTTTAGAAGATACCGCTCAAGCAGGGTGTGTATCATCAACAGAAGCTCAAGCACTGATACAAGCTTATCTCTTGCAACGTGCAGAAAGCCATCGTTTAGCATTGGCAAATCAAAAGTTAGTCGTGCAAGCGGTGCAATGGGCAGAAACTCGCACCGTTGTGGCAAGGTTGTGGAAACAATTGATAGACCCAACCGCACAGGTAGATTTTAATTGATTGATTTATGTTTATGATTTGCATATAATCAATAAACTATATTTTTGGAGTATAACTGATGAATTTAGCAGACCGTGATGGCTTTATTTGGCAAGATGGTAAATTAGTTGAATGGCGTAGTGCAACAACACACGTTTTAACACATACATTGCACTATAGTATGGGCGTATTTGAAGGTGTGCGTGCGTATGAAACACCAAATGGTACAGCAATTTTTCGTTTGCAAGATCATACAAAACGTTTATTGAATTCGGCTAAAATTTTCCAAATGGACGTGCCATTTACACAGGCTGAATTAGAACAAGCACAAATTGATGTGGTGCGTGAAAATAAATTAAGTGCAGGTTATTTACGTCCATTAATTTATATCGGTTCAGAAAAATTAGGTATTGCAGCAACAGGTAATAGTATTCGTACGATTGTGGCGGCATGGTCGTGGGGTGCTTATTTAGGTGAAGAAGCAATGACGAAAGGTATTCGTGTTAAAACATCGTCATTTACTCATCATCACCCAAATGTAACCATGTGTAAAGCGAAAGCATGTGGTAACTACACGGTATCAATTTTAGCTCATCAAGAAGTGGCTCGTTGTGGCTATGATGAAGCGATGTTGATGGATCCACAAGGTTTTGTATGTCAAGGCTCTGGTGAGAATGTATTTCTAGTGAAAGATGGTGTATTACATACGCCTGATTTAGCTGGTGGTGCATTAGATGGTATTACACGTCAAACGATTATTACTATTGCGAAAGATTTAGGTTATGAAGTGGTGGAACGCCGTATTACACGTGATGAATTTTATATCGCTGATGAAGCATTCTTCACAGGTACAGCAGCAGAAGTAACCCCAATTCGTGAATATGATGACCGTCCAATCGGTAGTGGTACACGTGGTCCAATTACTGAACAAATTCAAAAAGTATTCTTTGATGCAGTTCAAGGACGCAATGATAAATACGCTCATTGGCTAACTTATGTAAAATAATTTAAATTATTTTCTTGAATGAATAAGCGGTTTATTGTGAACCGCTTATTTTTTGGAATATGAGAGATAAAAGATGATGAAACAAATCATGTGTATTGGTTTATTTACGATGATGAGCCTAACTGCCAGCCAAGTATATGCCAGCCCCTTAGCTCAAGAAATGAAAACCATGTCGCAACAATTAAAAGCATTTGATAAGGCAAAAGATGAAACGAAGGCTTTGTCGGCTTTAAATCAATTTCAAATGGCGTTAAATAACGCAAAAGCCGAAACGCCACGCAAATTAAACAGCCAAAATGCGAGCGATTTACAGGTTTATCATACGCTATTTGACGATTTAAATGCTGAAGTGGAGCAAGCGAAAGCATTGATTGAAGCAGGTAAGATTGCTGAAGCTAAAAAATTAATCAAAAATATGAAAAAAATTGCAGGTCAAGGACATCGTCAATATCATTAAAAATGATGAAAAATCCTTAATTTTGCAAAAGCCGTTATCATTAATATTTGATGGTAACGGTTTTTTATGGCATTATTTTCGCTCATTTCATCATTTTGTTAAAAAATGATGGCGTGATTATGGGGGAGTGAAAGGTGAATAATCGCAATAAAAAGTGAAATAAAAAGATTGACAATGGATAAATCAAGTGATTTTAAAAAAAAAATTAAAAAAATAAATAATTGAATAAAATGTCAAATCACGATAAAAAATAGTAAGTTGATGGATAATTCAAATGATGGTGTCAGGTCGTTAAAAATAAGTCATTGATTTTAAGCATAAAATTAAAATTCAAATACATATTATACAATTATTCTATTTTTTGAGTGCATAACTACTATTTTTTAAAAAAATATTTTTCTTACATAAAATATGATTATAATTACAATCCTAAACCTTGCATTCATTACGGTTTTAATAACTAATGTTAAATGAATATTTTGTAGCAAATAAAGAGCGTAACAACTGCCAACAAAATAGTCAAAGTGTTTAGGTTTAGGATTGTAACTCTTAACTAATACTACATTGATAATAGTGTAATAAATACACAAAATATTGATATGTAGATACGATAATTTTCTCATAGAATTATTGTAAAAATCTATTAAACTTTAGTATTAGTTTTGATAATTTTATTTTTAACTTGGAGTTTATCCTTATGTCAAAGTACAAATCAGTACAAGAGTTCTTAGATTACGTTAAAGCTCGTGATGGTCACCAGCCAGAATTTTTACAAGCAGTAGAAGAAGTAATGACGAGCTTATGGCCATTCATTGAAAAAAATCCACAATATGCAAATCAAGCATTATTAGAGCGTTTAGTTGAGCCAGAGCGTGCAATCCAATTCCGTGTAGCATGGGTTGATGACAAAGGTCAAACTCAAGTAAACCGTGGTTTCCGTGTACAATTTAACTCTGCAATTGGTCCATTTAAAGGTGGTTTACGTTTCCATCCTTCTGTAAACTTATCAATCTTAAAATTCTTAGGTTTTGAGCAAGTTTTCAAAAACTCTTTAACTACATTACCAATGGGTGGTGGTAAAGGTGGTTCTGACTTTGATCCTAAAGGTAAGTCAGATGCTGAAGTGATGCGTTTCTGTCAAGCATTTATGATTGAATTATATCGTCATATTGGTTCAAATACTGACGTTCCAGCAGGTGATATCGGTGTGGGCGGTCGTGAAGTTGGTTTCATGGCAGGTATGTATAAAAAATTAAGCAACGATACATCTTGTGTATTGACTGGTAAGGGTTTGTCTTACGGTGGTAGTTTAATTCGTCCAGAAGCAACAGGTTATGGTACTGTTTATTTTGCTGATGAAATGTTAAAAACACGTGGTGAAAGCTTTAAAGATAAAGTAGTAACAATTTCTGGTTCTGGTAACGTTGCTCAATATGCTGTTGAAAAGTGTTTACACTTAGGTGCAAAAGTTGTTTCATTATCTGACTCTAATGGTACTGTGTATGTTGCAAATGGCTTCACGACTGAATTATTGGCAGAAGTGATGGAGTTGAAGAACGTAACACGTGGTCGTATCGAAGATTTTGCTAAGAAACACGGTTTTGAATATTTTGCGGGTAAAACACCATGGCATATTAAATGTGACATCGCATTACCATGTGCAACGCAAAATGAGTTAGATACTGAAGATGCGAAAACATTATTAGCAAATGGTTGTATTTGTGTGGCTGAAGGTGCGAATATGCCATCAACTTTAGGTGCAGTTGAAGAGTTTATTAAAGCGAAAATCTTATATGCTCCAGGTAAAGCATCTAATGCGGGTGGCGTAGCGACTTCTGGTTTAGAAATGTCTCAAAATTCAATCCGCCGTAACTGGACTGCTGAAGAAGTTGATGCAAAATTAAAAGACATCATGATTAGCATTCATGAAAACTGTGTGAAATATGGTAAATCTGAAGATGGTTTCGTAAACTATGTTGATGGTGCAAACATTGCTGGTTTCGTAAAAGTAGCTGATGCTATGCTAGCTCAAGGTGTGTACTAATCACATTTGACTAGGTGTCACATTCACAAAAAATGAGCTAGAAAGAAATTTTTAGCTCATTTTTATTTTGGAGATAAACATGAGAAGAATCGCTTTCTTGCTCTTGGGGCTTAGTTCGTCATCAGCATTTGCCAATACCGAAACATGGTGGCAACCGTTTTCCGCACTCAACACAGGCGACACAGCGTGGGTGATGATGGCAACCATCTTGGTGCTATTTATGACCGTGCCAGGTTTGGCGTTATTTTATGGCGGAATGGTGCGTAAGAAAAATGTACTCAGTACCATGATGCACAGTTTTTCAGCAACCGCATTGATCGGAATTTTATGGGTGGTTATCGGCTATTCACTGGCATTTACCGAAGGGAATTGGTTTATTGGCGGTTTTGAGCGTGTGCTGTTACATGGTATGAGCATTGATTTAGTAAATCAACAATTAACCATCTCACCTAATGCCCCTACTATTCCAGAATCTGTCTTTATGCTGTTTCAAATGACCTTTGGCATCATTTCTGTAGCCATTATTTCAGGTGCATTTGCTGAACGTATCAAATATTCTGTCATGATGTGGTTTTCAGGCTTGTGGTTTTTGCTGGTGTATGTACCGATTTGCCATTGGGTGTGGGGTGGTGGCTTTATGGCACAAGGCGGTGTACTGGATTATGCTGGCGGTACAGTGGTGCATATTAGTGCAGGGATTGCAGGTTTGGTTGTTGCGATTATGCTCGGTAAACGTGTCGGACACGGTAAAGAAGCTATGCCACCGCATAATATGGTGATTACGCTGATTGGTGCAGGGATGTTGTGGATTGGTTGGTTTGGTTTTAACGCAGGTTCGGCAATGTCCGCTAGTGCATCAGCAGGAATGGTGATGGTGGTTACCCAAGTTTCGGCAACGGCAGGGGCATTAACATGGTTGATTTGTGAAAAAATTGCAGGGCATCGCACATCATCATTAGGTTTGGTTTCAGGAGTTGTGTCGGGATTGGTCGGTATTACACCTGCTGCTGGCTTTGTTGATACTACAGGTGCGTTGTGTATCGGCATTTTAACCACGATGGGTACATTTTTATCAGTATCGATTATGAAACATAAATTGGGTTATGATGATTCTTTAGATGCGTTTGGTATTCATGGTTTTGGTGGAATTTTAGGAGCAATATTGACAGGGATATTTTTTAATAATGAAATATTTGCAGGGGATAAACAGATTTTTACACAAATTTTTATTCAGATTAAAGATGTTATTATTACCGTAATTTATAGTGGCGTGATGAGTATTTTAATTTTAACTGTGGTCAAAAAAATCTGTAAAGGTTTGCGTGTTGAATATGATGATGAACGGGCAGGGTTAGATGTTAGTATTCACGGTGAACGCGTGGAATAAAGGATTGGATAAGACAAGGATGTTTTGACTCAATTTGGTTAGTGTCATGGTTAAGGTCATGATTGAGATGTAAAAATAGTGGTGTTATAATGACCATATTATTTTTATGTGTCGGAGAAAACAAATGATTATTGATATTGCACCTGTGTATGAACAACAATCTAATGTCAAAATTGATATTCCTCGTATGGAACAAGCATTACAAAGCGAGCGTTTTTTAATGCCTCAAGGGTTAAGTATGGATGAAATGGAAGCATTTATTTTAAATGTAGCGAGACAGAGTCGTGAAGTTTGGTAAAACAATTATTTTATAGAAAAGATTTACACATTTAAATTATATTAAACATAAAGTTTGGCGGTGAGAGAGGGATTCGAACCCTCGATACGCGTAAACGTATACACACTTTCCAGGCGTGCTCCTTCAGCCACTCGGACACCTCACCATATAAGATATTGAGTGGATTGAAATCATAACTAAAAAAATGGCTTTTGCCAAGTGATTTTTTTAAAATATCCAATTTTATGCTAATATAAGTGAGTTTAGAATTTACCTTATAGTATGAAGAGAGAAGAGATAAGTCATGCACTACAATAATCAAGTTAAAAAGATATGTTTATTAACAGTCGGTTTTTTTTTAACAGCTTGTAATGGTTATCAATTACCTTTAGATATAACCTATAATCAAGAGCCAAGTTATTGTTGGGAGCAATTTTATCAACAAAATCCACCAGATATCCAAAAAGCTAATCTGAAAAAACTTAATTATGCGTTGTGTTATCATGGTTTTAATATGGTATATTCAGGTGTATCTAAAACACCATTGTGGGTTGCAGAACATTTAACACCGACTCGTCTCAGTACACCATTAAAACGTCAAGATCATTTCCATGAAGAAGAACGAATTGATAAAGAACATCGTTCATTATTAACTGATTATCGTGGTTCAGGTTTTGACCGTGGACATATGGCACCGAATGGCGATATGTTTGATGAACAATCGCAATATGATAGTTTTACTTTAACGAATATGGTGCCACAACATCCTAAAAATAATCAGAATATTTGGCGTGAAATTGAAGAAGCAACACGGGCAATGGTGCGTAAGCAACAGCAAGAAGTATATGTTATTACAGGTCCATTATTCGAGAAAAAACAGTTGCAAGCGATTGGCAATGGCGTGTTAGTACCAACGGCAGTATTTAAAGCGGTTTATTATCCTAAATTGGGTGTGGTAAGTGCTTATTATACACCGAATGATGATTCACAAAGATATGAAATTATGAGTATTTGTGCTTTAGAGCAAAGAGCAGGTATCAATTTATTTCCTAAAATGAACCAAGATATGAAACGGGAAATTTATAATTTACCATTAAATGCCAATGCGGTGAAAAGTAATCGTATTATTGAACTTAAGGCGATTGACCGTAAAAGCACTTGTGCCAATCCTGTAAGTGATGCCGAATTAGAATGGCAAAAACAACAATTTAAATGGGAAAATTTTAAGACCTTGCGTTATAGTACCATGCCACAAGGTTTATTTACTGAAACACCGCCTGAGCAAACAGTAAGTGAACAAATGGTAAATACGGCATTATTAAAAGTTGTGCGTATATTAAAAGATGAGTGAGAATATTGATGTTTAAAGTATATCAGGGTAATGAATCGTGTCAATTTGATGATTTGACGGTTGAAAATCAAGCAGATGTAATTAATATTTATGGAAATTTACAGCTTTATCAAGACCGCCAAAGTTTAGTTCAAGCACAACAATTATTAGCATTATTACAAGATGTGGTGCAACATTTACAGGGTTTGGAACAACAGCAAAAATTAGTAGATAAGATTAATATTAAACCTACTCGTTGGGTGGATAATCCTTTTGATTTTTGATATTAAACATGGTGTTATATGATTGCAATCAGCTTATAGATATGATTAAATGTCATGCTATAAATCTAACATCACAATAGGTGATTTTTATGAATAAGTTGATGAGTATCACGATATTAAGTGGATTTTGTGGTTTGTTTTCAGGTTATACAATGGCAGACCATACAAATGTTCAATATCGTATGTATGATGTTGTTGAAAATATTGCAGTTCATTATCCTGAGCAAAAATGGGCAATTCCTGCTCATCAGCAAATGTTAGTTTTTCCAATGGCAGGGGATATGATTAATAAGGATAATAAATATCCAGTTCGTGAAGTGGTAATACCGATCAATGCAGTTAAGCCAATCGATATTACAGCACAGCTTTCTCAAACTGGTACTGATATTAATCCTGTATTATTGCTCAATGTATCTGAAGCAAGTATTATTACTACATCTCAACCAATGATGGAGCAAGAGAAAAAGGATTTAAAAATTAGTTTGCAACAAAATCATTTACAGTTTTTTTCAGATTATGGTCAATATGTAGAATTTGCTTTATATTGTCCAAGTCATGAGCGTAAGCAGGAAAAGCAAGGTGATTTTATGTTATTTTTAAATCGTACGAAGTTGAATGAAACCATACAAAATCAATTGCTTAAACAAGGTGCAATAACATTAATAGATTATAAAAAACATCGAGATGTATTGAAATCTCTAACTTGTACGACTGATTTATATCCTGTTTTGGATGATATGTTGATTGTATTTTTGGATAGTCAGCAAGTAGAACGGCATACTACAACCAAGCAGAATAAACATCAATATGCGTGGACAGCAGTGCCATTCCCATTGCAAATCGTTTTTGGTGATGATTGATGATATAACGTTATTCTCAACTTATAGTAAGTTATTGATTTTGTGTAGTGATTATTAGGTAAACTTTTTGTAAAATCAATGAATTAAGAGTGTGTCATATGTTCCTAACGACTCAATAATGAGTTAAATTTAGCATATTATGATTTTAAGTTGAGAATAGCGTAAATTATTCCTAAAACTTATTAAATTTATAAAAATCATAAATTAGATTTATTATTTTATTATGCTATAATGCAGAAAGTTTTAACATTTTACCCAACCATTCGGAGATGAGAAATGGCAGGCAGAACTTTATATGACAAACTTTGGGACGACCATTTGGTCAAACAGCGTGATGACGGCTCATCATTGATTTATATAGACCGTCAATTATTGCACGAAGTAACCAGTCCACAAGCATTTGAAGGCTTACAACTTGCAGGGCGTACCCCTTGGCGTTTGTCGGCGAATATTGCAACGCCAGACCACAATGTGCCAACATCGACTAAAGAGCGTTCACAAGGTATTTCGGGTATTGAAGACGATACTTCTCGCATTCAAGTTAAAACCCTTGATGATAACTGTAAAACTTTTAATGTGGTGCAATTTGGTATTAATGATGACCGTCAGGGTATTGTTCATGTTGTTGGTCCTGAACAAGGCTTGACCTTGCCGGGAATGACGGTGGTATGTGGCGATAGTCATACTGCAACACATGGTGCTTTGGGCTGTTTGGCTCATGGCATTGGTACATCGGAAGTTGAACACGTGCTTGCTACACAATGTCTTGTACAAAAGAAAATGAAAAATATGCTGGTGCGAGTGGACGGTAAATTGGGCAAAGGTGTTACCCCAAAAGACGTGATTTTGGCAATCATCGGCAAAATTGGCACGGCAGGTGGTACAGGCTATGCCATTGAATTTGGTGGACAAGTGTTTCGTGATATGTCGATTGAAGGACGTATGACGGTGTGTAATATGGCAATTGAAGGTGGTGCAAGGGTTGGACTTGTAGCTGTAGATGATAAAACCATTGACTATGTCAAAGGTCGTCCATACGCTCCAACTGGTGAAAATTGGGATAAAGCAGTTGCTTATTGGAATACCTTAAAATCGGACGATGATGCTCATTTTGATGCGGTAGTTGTGTTAAATGGCGATGAGATTGAACCACAAATTTCTTGGGGAACTTCGCCTGAAATGGTCATTCCAGTATCTAAAACTGTACCAACGCTTGATATGGCAAAAGATGAAGTACAAAAAAATGATTGGACACGAGCTTATCAATATATGGGCTTAACTGCTGGTCAATCATTGTCTGATATTACCCTTGACCGTGTGTTTATTGGTTCTTGTACAAACTCTCGTATTGAAGATTTAAGAGAAGTTGCCAAAATCGTTGAAGGTAAAAAAGTGGCGAGTACGATTAAACAAGCAATGGTTGTAGCAGGTTCAGGGCAAGTCAAAAAACAAGCGGAACGTGAAGGTTTGGATAAAATCTTTATTGATGCGGGATTTGAATGGCGTGAGCCAGGGTGTTCAATGTGTCTTGCGATGAATGCGGATAAATTGCAATCAGGTGAACATTGTGCTAGCACTTCCAACCGTAACTTTGAAGGTCGTCAAGGCAATGGCGGTCGTACGCACCTTGTTAGCCCTGCAATGGCGGCAGCGGCGGCAATTCACGGACATTTTGTGGATGTGCGGACGGTGGCGTAAGGCGTGAAAATAAGACAATCTGTGATATGATGGGTTGTCTTATTTTAAATTAAAGCAAAGGTGTTTTTATGAAAACTGCAGAACAACGCAAGCAATTATCCATTGAACAACTAAAAAATGAGGGCATTGCCTATATTGATTGGTTGCCAGTCATAGAAGATGAAAGCGAAGCTGAATTAAAAACACCATTGGAAATCGCAAAACGCTTAATCGCCTGTATGCTGTGCATTCAAGCAAGTTTTGACCAAAGAAATGATGATTATGATGTAGAAGTTGTTATTTTTTATCAAAAACTATTAAAGCAATTTCAAATTGATAATTTAACCGAAAAAGAGTTGATTGTCTTTGAGCAAAAAGGCGATGAGCAAGATTTGCTTAATATGACTTGGAAATATGAAGCGTGTTGGGCATTATTATGGGCATTGGGTTTAATTGATGAATTAAAATTCCCAAATGAACCAATGACCCACGATGAATGCCATTTTGCGATTGAGGTGGTTTCTAGTAATGCAGATATTGATGAATTTTTGTCAAAAATCAAAATGCGTTCACTTGATGAAATTTTAGACCAAGCTGATTTAATTTATCGTTATCATTGGGCGTGTGTGGACGCTCGTATTAATGGCAAGGAAGTTAATTTAGATGGTAGTGTCGTTATGGAACGTCGTGCAGGATTGGATTGGTTGTTTAGAGTTGATGCAGATTGGGATTATCCTGATTTAAATACTTAATATTTTGCATAGATTATGAAATTAGCTCAATGATAGGTAATATAACTTTACAAAAAAATAAGTATTATCCAAAATTAAGTATAAATCCATAGTTATAATATGGTTTTGTTTGATATTGTGGAGCTTTTATGCAAAGACTACTTTTAACCTTACCATTCATTGTAACTTTAACCGCTTGTGTTGCTCCAGTTGTTGAGAGCAACGGTAAAACAGTACCTGTGCTTATTCAAACGCCAACACCTGCGGTGATTATTGATGCACGTGAAACAACTAAAATTGACCCACAAGCACCAATCTATGTATGTAAATTAAAACCATTTATCGATACTTATCAGAGTGAAAATATCAATCGTGGTAAGGCAAAATTGGCAGTGCAAAAAAAATGTCTTGCGGATAATGACGAAATGTTTTGCCAAGAAAAAGATATTGAATGTACAGAATATAAATAATGGTTAAATAAGACAATCTGTGTTATGATTGTCTTATTTTTTAATTAGGGCATGATAAAATGTCTTTTTGCCAATTTGTTACAGTTATTTCCAATAATACGCTCAATAAAATTCCCAAAGAATATGCTCATCAACGTATATTTTTGGCAACAATTGCGTTGATGCCAATGTATTTAGAGATTCATCGTTTAGATTTGTGGGAAATGGCTTGTCAAAATGCCTATATAGAAAAAGATTATCGACCTTTGTCTGATAAAATGGAACAATTGATTATGGATATTTTTGATTTTGCTAGAGTTAATCTTTATTGTGCTTATGATAAGATAATTGCCGAAAAAGAATGGTTGATATTAAGACAGCAATTTATTGAGCAACAGATTGCCTTTCCTGATTATTATGATTTTGGGCGGTGGTAATTTTAATGAGTTATTCTGAACTGATTAAAACCTTAATCATTGACCCAATTGCCATAGCTGATGAATTATGGGTATTTAAAATTGAAATATTTAAACATTCACAAAAAGGTTATTTTGCGACCCTTTGGCGGTTGGATATGTATAATATCCAACCAACTTTTCCAACCGTAACAGGGCATATTGCTAGTGAAAGTTTCTTTATTGATGATAGTTTTCGTTTTGATGGTTTGGGATTATATGGCGATGATTTAAAATATTTTAAAACGCTTGATGATTGTCAAACTTATGTGTTAAAGTGTATTAGCGATAATTTTAATTTATCTTAAATGACAAATGAATTATTTGGAACAAACCGAACGCTTAATCCGTGAAATCAATCAAATTCACGCCCAATATTCAGCCGATTATTTTGAAACAGGTAAGGTTGAAAAAGTGAATTTATCACGCACGCTTGCCAATGTGCCAACTGAGCATATTTTAGCGTATCGGCTAAACTTGCACGAAGCAATTAACGATTATTTATTTTTTGCCGATATTAAAGACATTCATTTTTATTATCGTGTCAAAACCACCGAAAGCATTAATGATAAGATACAGCGATATTTATTAAGAGAAAATCAATATCCTGTAAATAACATTTTAAATGATATTTTTGGGGCAAGAATGATTTTGCCGTCTGAATGTATTGGCGATATTTTAAATCATTTAGATGCCTATAAAGAAAAATATCAACTAAAAAATTGGTATTTGCGAGATGTAGATGGCTATATTGGCATTCATATTTATTTTAAAAATGCCAGCAATTTTTATTATCCTTGGGAATTACAAATTTGGGATATTAAAGATGCCAAAGCCAATATCCAAAGCCATCGTTTGTATAAACGAGACTTTGTAAATCATTTAACTCAAACCTAAAAAGGAGCTTTTATGAACGACTTAGCTAAAAACACTTACATCGATGTGCGTAACCCTGCCCAAAATGCTGGTGAAATGGTGTTATTCTGTGCCGATATTAAAGAGGGCGATACGCTGTCCAATGACTATGTCGCCAATATTTGGGGCTTTACTGGCAATAATATCAGTCCCAATCTTAAATGGCAAAACGCCCCAAGCGAGACCAAAAGTTTTGTGCTGACAATGTACGACCCAGACGCTCCGACAGGCTGTGGTTTTTGGCATTGGAATGTGTTTAATATTCCTGCCGATTGGAATGAATTACCAAAAGGCAAATCGGGTGAGTTTGGTAATGGTATTTTAGAATTAAAAAATGACGCTTCCCTTGATGGTTTTATTGGGGCATTTCCGCCCAAAGGCGATAAACCGCACCGTTATATTTTTACCTTATACGCCCTAAATGAAATGCTGGATTTGCCAAATACCATAAGCCCTGCGGTTTTGGGCTTTAATTTAAATGGTAAAGTATTGGCAACAGCAAGTTTGACGGCTTATTATAGTTGGTAAATTGAATGTCAATTAAAAGGATAAATTATGCAAACCATAACATTGTCTATCCACGAAAATCATTTGGCAAAACTTATCAACTTTTTGGTAAGTTTGCCAAAAAATGATGTAAAAGTTTTGGAAAATTCATCTGATATGAACTCACTATTTGGTTCTTGGGAAGATGACAGAACGGCTGATGAAATTATTCAAGATATTAAAAATAATTCTAATGATGTGATATTAGAAAAGGATATTGATGACTATTCATCTTTGGATTATTTGGCGGTCAGTGAAGATAAAACTGATAAAGATTGGATTACCAATTTTTTGGCAATGACCGAAAAGGCATCAAAAAATATTGCTACGCATTTGCCACAAAATGAGCGTGGCTGGACAAGAGATGATATCTATGAGCGATAAAGTATGAGCGATAAAGCCTTTATTGATACGAACATTTTGGTTTATACGGTTGATGGGCGATTTCCAGAAAAACGCCAAATGGCATTGGATTTAATTGCTAACTTGCACGCTAATCAAAATCTTGTCATTTCCACCCAAGTTTTGCAAGAGTTTTTTAATGTTACCACTTATAAACTAAAATTAGACCCAGTTGAAATGCAAAATACAGTTGCCAATTTGAGTAAATTACCAACCGTATTAACCGATATTTCGTTAATTGAACAAGGCATTAAAGTGAGCATTCATCACAAATTAAGATTGTGGGATGCTTTAATGATTGTGGCTGGATATAGAGCTGATTGCAAAATAATGTATTCCGAAGATTTAACACACGGACAAATTATTCAAGGCATTCGCATATTAAATCCCTTTAAACTTTAAAAAGGCAAAAATTATGAAACAATACACCACCGAAATCGGCATTGTTGCCCCCCTAGACCGTGCCAATGTGGATACGGATTTGATTATCCCTAAGCAGTTTTTAAAATCCATTAAACGCACAGGCTTTGGCGATAATTTATTTGACGAACTGCGTTATTTGGACGAAGGCTATTTGGGGCAAGACATTTCAAAACGCCCAAAAAACCCTGATTTTGTGCTAAATCAAGACCGCTATCAAGGGGCAACGATTCTCTTGGCTCGCACCAATTTTGGCTGTGGTTCTAGTCGTGAACACGCTCCTTGGGCATTGAATGAATATGGCTTTCGCACTGTGATTGCCCCAAGTTTTGCTGATATTTTTTATAATAACTGCTTTAAAAACGGAATGCTTCCTGTGATATTAACAGAAAGTGAAGTTGATGAGTTGTTTAAAGAATGTTTTAATAATGTCGGCTATCAATTAACCGTTGATTTGGAAAATCAAAAAGTGATTTCTCCATCTGGTAAAGAATATGCTTTTGAAGTGGACGCATTTCGTAAGCATTGTCTATTAAATGGTTTAGATGATATTGGTTTGACTTTACAAAATGCCAATGATATTAAGGCGTTTGAAGAGAAAGCGAAAAATGAGCGTCCTTGGGTGTTTAAAGAGTTAAATGCTTAATATTTGATAGATAAAAAGAGCCTTATTTTGGATTATTAAATTTGGCTCTTTTAATGGGGGGTCTATGTTTTTATTTCCTAGTATAGACAAAGAAATTTATCCGCTTGAAATCAAAGGTTTTAAATTTAATTCATCAAAAGATTTTATTTTAGGGACTTTTGGTGGGTTAAAAAATGTTTCTTTGGATAAAATTACTTATGAAAAATATAATTTATTGTTGGAAAAATCTCCCAAATTAACAAAGAAATTATTTCCAAGTACATATAAGTATGTAAAGGATGAAAAGTATAAAGATTCTGACTTGATGACAAATGAGTTGAAAGATATTGATATTTATTTATCAGAAGGTCAAACTGTATTTCACGGTGGCGATTGTCCGTTACAGAACCCAAAAATTGGAGATATTTTGTCAGTTTCCCCAATATTTTCTGCTACTATTAACCCACAGGAGGCATCTCTACACGCATTACAAAATGATAAGAATATCCATTATTTTTGGAGTATAGAGTTAAGTCAAAATACAAGAGTATTTCCTGCTTGTATTGAAGATCAAAATGAATTTGAAGTCATTATTTTGGATGGGTTGAATTTAAAGGTTGTGGATATACAACAGATTTCAGATAATCAAACTTCAATGACTTTTTTGTTTTTAGAGCAAATTTAATTCGGTTAATTTATTTTTAATAAGGAATAATCTTTATGAAACACATTGCAATCCTAAAAGGCTAATAGCAATGATTTTCAAAACTTGTGGAAAAAGCCAAAATAGGTAGATTGAGATGTTTAGAGAATTAACAGCTTAATCTACAAAATCTTGCTCAAAACCGTTTAAGTTTTAAACTTTATCAACGGTTTTGGGCTAAGTGCAATCATACATCATTCAAAAATAAAACCCATCATAAAAATTATTCAAATGGTAAAAGAATATAAGAAACAAGATTTTGCTATATTTGCTTTTTTTTTGTATAATGCCTACAGATTATAGATTTAGGTGATGATGAAAATGATGAACAAATCCTATGCTGTGATGTTACTCGCAGGAGCTATGGCTATAGGTCTAAGTGCTTGTCATAGCTTACCATCATCGAATACAGCTAATTTTACAGCAACAGGTCATTCTGAACAAACAGCACACTTGAGTTGTACTGGGGTCAGTTATTGTCAATTTGAACGTATTGATAATATCCAATTGGTAAATCCAGATAATGATTGGCTAACCATGCAAGCTTTACGTACTGGTATGATTAAGCTAAAAAGTTCAAATATAAAACAAGGTAAGGTTGCGTTTGATTTAACTGTTTCTGCACAACAGCATGAAATCAGTGTTAAATTTTATCCTGTATCAGAGTATCGTGCTGAGAAGTTTACTATTATTCATAAGTTTCAAGCGGGACAACATTATCAACTTATGATGTACCGTCAGCGTATTAAACATGAAAGTTTATTGGAAGTTTCTGCCCCTGACCCTTTATGTGTAGATTTGCAACAAGGCGACACAACAATTCGCCGTTTCTGTCGTACACATAATGCAGTATCAGGTTTTGGCGAGTTTGTGGAACAAAATCTACAAAACAAAAGTAAAGTTTAATATTATATTTTAAATCAAAGGTTTAGGAATTGCTATGTCAAAACATATTTTAATTTTAGCAGGTGATGGTATTGGTCCAGAAATTGTCGCTGCTGCTGAACAAGTTTTAACACGCATCAATGAAAAATTTGCATTAGGTTTTACTTGGGAACATGGTTTATTAGGTGGTGCAGCCATTGATGAATATGGTGAACCATATCCTGCCGTAACCAGTGAACAAGCTCAAAAAGCAGATGCGATTTTACTTGGTGCAGTGGGTGGACCTAAGTGGGATACAATTGAACGTTCTATTCGCCCAGAGCGTGGTTTATTAAAAATTCGTAGTGAATTAAATTTATTTGCAAATTTACGTCCTGCGATTTTATATCCACAATTAGCTAGTGCATCGAGTCTTAAACCTGAAATTGTATCAGGTTTGGATATTTTAATTGTTCGCGAATTAACGGGTGGTATTTATTTTGGTCAGCCTCGTGGTATTCGTCAATTAGAAAATGGCGAAAAACAAGGCTATAATACCGATGTTTATAGCGAAAGTGAAATTAAACGTATTGCTAAAGTTGCATTTGAAATGGCAAGTTTACGTGGTGGAAAAGTCTGCTCGGTGGATAAAGCCAATGTATTAGAAGTGACAGAATTGTGGAAACAAACAGTTACCGATTTACAGCAAGCTCAATATCCAAATATTGAATTGTCGCATATGTATGTAGATAATGCCGCAATGCAATTAGTGCGTGCACCAAAACAATTTGATGTGATTGTTACGGGTAATTTATTTGGTGATATTTTATCGGATGAAGCAGCAATGCTTACAGGCTCTATAGGTATGTTACCATCAGCGTCTTTAGATGAAAATGGTAAAGGTATGTATGAACCTTGTCATGGGTCTGCACCAGACATCGCAGGGCAAAATAAAGCCAATCCATTAGCAACGATTTTATCAGTTGCCATGATGTTACGTTATACTTTCCGTGAAGAAACAGCAGCGAAAGCGATTGAAGATGCGGTAGGTAAGGTGTTAGACAAAGGTTTACGCACAGCCGATATTATGTCTGAAGGTACAACATTAGTGGGTACTAAAGAAATGGGGCAAGCGGTTGTTGATGCCTTAAATTAAAGTTTTAATTATATAGTCGATTTATATCGAAACAGTACAATAAATGTAGGGGTTTATTATATAAACCCTTTTTAAATCAATTATTTGGGCGTATATGATATGCTCCTGCTGTTCAATCATGAATTAAATTTACTATACATTTTTAATTAAAAGCCTTATCAAGATTGTATTGATAAGGCTTTAATATCGACATTTAGAATAAACTAAAACCGTTTACTAATTTCTAAGAATACTTGATTTTTATCTCTATCATATATAAAGTGTTTGCTATCAGTTTTCTGCCATTGCCAAGTGATTTTAGGCGTAAAACCTTTCCAATGTAATGCTTTGTGCCATAAGGTCGTTTGCATAAAATATTCAGTATCTTGTCGTTGAATTTGAAAAATATCAGGGGCTTGATAATCACGTTGGGCTATACCGATTTGGCTACTGCTTGAAATTCCATAATTCCAATCTTGTTCCCAACCAACACGCATACCAACCCGTTGATAACTATCACTTTTATCTTTAACTTGCTCAATCATAAAATCAACGCCTGCGAACCATGATTGTTGTGGCGAATGTATATATAATACAGTCAAGGCATTATTCCACAGCCAACCATCTAAAAAATCACGTTGTTGATGATGCTTTTCGCTATATTGCACCGTAGCAAAACCATGCCATTGTGTATTAAAATGATATTGTCCTTGTGTACGAACGCCTAATTCTTGAGCATAAGATTGTCCAGCAAACCAACGATAACGATAAAAAGGCAAAATTGCAACATCAAAATCAGCACTTTGATAAGCGAGACCCATGTGAGCTTGTAGGGAAATATCATCAAACCGATGAGCATTCCAATAACTTTCTCCATTTAAAAATATGCCACTTTGCCATGACCAATGGTTAAAGAATGATTGATTTTTTTGTAAAGATACATCATAGCCTAAGCCCTGAGCGGAAATTGGGGTAGGGAACCGCCATACACCATAATGCTGATGTTTAGGTGCTTGGTTAATATTTTCATTATTTAAATAACGTACATTGGCATTCACTTGCCATTTTTGTTGTTTTTTGAGCCATTGTTCAGCATTAGTTAATTGTTGAGCAATCTCTTGGGGTAAATCTTTATCTGCTTGGATTTTCATAATCTGTTGTTGGGCGACATTCCATTGCTTATCTAAAATTAAATTTTCGACTAAACGCACTCGTATTGGCGTTAAATCATTTCGCTTAGCAATTATTTTTCTATAAATATCAATAGCTTGAGCATAATTTCCATCAGATTGAGCAATGGTTGCTTGAGCATACATGAGTAATATTTCATCATATTGTTGCCATTGTTGATAAATGGGAATTAAAACACGCACGCCACCGATATTGTGTTCAGCTAAAGCATTGTCTAATAATTGTTCTAAAAATTGCGGTTGAGCCAATAATTCTTGCTCGGTCATTTCCGTGACGGTGTTTTGTTGCTGTACGCTTGATGATGAAGTAATTTCTTGATTTTGTTGTATATTTTTGCGTTGTTGTTGAGTTAAATCAGCCTTAATCCAATCATCAGTTGGATTTGATGTTTGAGCAAAAATTGTACTTGAATATAAGCACAATACGCAACCATATATGAGTTTCATCAATTCTTCTCATCATTCAACATTAAACAGAAATGCCAAGTTAAAACAATAACTTGGCATAATTTATTCAGCTCAATATTATCCTAGCTTTTATTTTTTTGCACCAAATGCACCGCTGATATTGCCTGTGGTATTTTTGTACACACCGCCCATTTCTTCAGCATTTGGACCGTAGAAATGTCCTGTAGTGGTAAATGTACCTACAGTACCATTAAACTTATTACCATCAATTTTTGCACCTAATATTGCAATCGTATTACGTGTACCTTCATCTCGGATTTGACCTGAGATTTGTTTATTAGCGTAGTTTACATCAAACTCAGCATCTTTTATTTTTACTTCACCATTCTGGATGTGAGCAGCTTTACCTGTATAAATAAACTGACCTGTAGTTGGCATTTTTTCAGCTAAATTCCCTTGAGCAAAGAGTACAGGAGCATTTGAACCTTCACGTAAATAGCCGTAGCGTGTGTATTGTAAATTAGAACTACCACCCGTACGAGCCATATTGTTTGCATTCATATTAATGGTATTACCACCGATTCCAGTTTGCATAAAAGTCAATTTTTGACCATTGACCACGACAATATTTTTATCTGTCGTTGCAGCGGTTGCAGTTGCTGAATTATTAGCACGTTTAGCCGTTGCATTATTCAGATTTAATAGATTACCTTGAATGGTCGTATCTAATTTGTCAGTGTTTGTTTGTGCGTTATTATTGGTCGTGGTACCAACCACTGTTGTACCACCATTATTGTTACCGCCACCGCCATTATTATTGACCATTGGGGTTGGGTTACTTGAACCGCCACCACCGCCACAAGCAGTTAAAAGGGCAGTTGCTAGGCTCAAACCTAATAAAGCCGATTTTTTCATAAATATGACTCCAATACATCTATATGCATATATAGGTTAAATTAGCATAAAATGATATAGAATACAAATCAATTTAATGATTATTTTTCACAATATTTACCACATAATGTTTTGCTAACCATAAACTTTTATTTTCATCGATAAATGTTGCACAAATTTTATCATTGATATGCAAGTCAGTAATACTTACTTGTGTATTGGGCGATAGTTGATAAGATTTTTGTGTAGTTTGTAATTGAATATAAGATGTGCCAAAAATACTTTTACGAGCCTTAATATGTTTATGGCTAATATATCCGCAATAGGTTTCTTGTTTAGGTAATTCTAAATCAATCAACCAACTGGCAGTTTTATAACTTAACGCACCAAAAAATAAGATAAAAACCATCAATAATTCTTTGGTGCGTTGTTGATATTTTGCATCATCATCATTATCTGTTTGATGATTTGCTCGCCATTGTAAAATAAAATAAATTGCTGTCATTGCTAAGGCAATACCAACAAAACACAGCCAATAATCATTCAACCAAATCCACGCACAAATATAAATGGCAAATGCAATACGAAAATCCCAACTGTGAATGGATAATGGCTTCATGGATATTATTCCTTCAGTAACTCTTTGAGTTGATATAATTGCTCCAACGCTTGACGTGGGCTTAAATCATCAATATTCAACTGTTTTAATTGCTTAATAATGGGTGATGGTTTTTCCACTTCAATATATTCAATCTGTGGTGATGACATTATCTGCTGTTGTGTATTATGCTCAACATGATGGATAATATCTTCTGATTCAGCAAATAAATCCGCTTGCTGATTTTGTGGCGTAGCGATTTGCTGTTTTTCTAAAATTTTTAGGCGTTTTTGTGCTTCTTTAATCACGCTGGTTGGAATACCTGCCAATTTTGCCACTTGCAAACCATGACTTTGGCTGGCTGGGCCTGCTTGAACTTTGTGCAATAAAATCAAATTGCCATTGGCTTCTACAGCGGTAACGTGTTGATTTTGAATATGTGCTTGATTACCCAATTCGGTCAGCTCAAAATAATGTGTCGCAAATAGACATAAGCATTTGATTCGTTTAGATAAGTCTAATACACACGCCCACGCCAATGACAAGCCATCATAGGTACTTGTACCACGTCCGACTTCGTCCATCAACACTAAAGAATGTGCAGTTGCATGATGTAAAATTTGAGCTGTTTCAGTCATTTCCACCATAAATGTGGATTTACCTGTCGATAAATCATCAGCCGAGCCAATACGGGTAAAAATACGGTCAATCGAGCCTAATTTTGCCGATTGAGCAGGCACAAAACTGCCACAATACGCCAAAATACAAATCAATGCGGTTTGTCGCATATAAGTCGATTTTCCGCCCATATTTGGACCAGTAATAATCGATAAACGATGTTGTTGATTTAATAATGTATCATTAGCAACAAAAGCGGTTTTACTTAATGCTTCCACCACAGGATGACGACCTGCAATAATTTCAATGCCAATATCACTGGTATATTCTGGGCGTACCCAATGGCGTAATCGAGCTTGATAAGCAAAATTACATAACACGTCTAGTTGAGCAATCGCATTCGACATTTGCTGTAACTCGGCAATATGCTGTTGTAAATGTTTTAAAATCTGTTCAAATAAATATTTTTCTCGTGCCAATGCTCGTGCATCGGCAGATAATATCTTATCTTCAAACGTTTTTAATTCTGGTGTAATAAAACGTTCAGCATTTTTTAAAGTTTGACGGCGAATATAATCACTTGGTGCATTTTCTGCTTGCCCACGTGTCAGTTCAATAAAATAACCACTCACTTTATTATAAGCGATTTTTAAATTGGCAATACCTGTACGTTGGCGTTCTTTTAATTCCATTTGAATTAAAAAATCACCTGCATTATCTTTCATTTGTCGTAATTCATCTAATTCAGGGTCAAATCCTGTGGCGATGACATTACCATCTCGTAAAACTACTGGCGGTAATTCGACAATCGCATGGCATAAATGTTCATATAAGGGTTGAAAATCGCCTAATTGCTGGGTCAGTTCGGTTAATAATCCTTGTGTATGGGTATTTAAAATCGGTTGTAAAGCGTGGCGTAATAATGGAATTTGTGCAAAGGCTTGGCGTAATTGCACTAAATCTCGAGGACGAGCTGAACCTAAAGCCACACGACTTAAGACTCGTTCAATATCGCTAATTTCTTGTAAAACTAAACGAATTGGTGTTTCGTGATAACCTTGCAATAATATATCAATACTTTCTAAACGTTGTTCTAAAATGGCAGTATCTCGCATCGGTTGCATTAAAAAACGATGTAATAAACGTCCGCCCATTGCAGTTTTACAATCATTGATTAAACTAAATAATGATGTGCCATGTTCAAATAAAGGTTGCGTAATTTCTAAATTTTTACGAGTGATATAATCAATGGCGATATATTGCTGACTGTTTTCTACACGCAATGAGCAAATATGCGGTAAAGCAGTTTTTTGCGTTTCTTTAGCATAATGAATTAAGGCACTGGCAGATGCTTTGGCTAAAGGTAATTCATCAACGCCAAAACCAGATAATGTACTCACCCCAAATTGGTCGCATAAAGTTTTATCGGCATTTTTAATATTAAAATCGACATTTGGACGTTTGGTAATGGTGCATTCTAAAGTATTTTTAATAATATCGATAATATTGGTATCTACCATATCTTCATCGATAATAATTTCACTCGGCATTAAACGTGCTAATTCTAATGGAAATTGTTCTAATTTATATTCAATTTGTTGTACTTTAAAAATCCCTGCACTTAAATCCAATAATGCCATACCGATTTGTTGTTGTTGAATACATAATGCCAATAAACTTGATGATTGATGTTGTCCCAATAAATTATCATCAGTCAATGTACCTGCGGTGATTAAACGTACGACTTCACGCTCAACAGGGGCTTTGCCAGTCACTTCGCCCACTTGTTCACAAATGGCAATGGCTTGTCCTGCTTTGACTAAACGGGTTAAATAACGGTCAGCTGAATGATAGGGTACACCTGCCATTGGAATCGGTTGCCCATTACTTTTCCCACGATGGGTGAGGGTAATACCCAGTATTTTAACCACAGTATGAGCATCATCAAAAAATAACTCATAAAAATCGCCCATACGATAAAATAATAATGCGTTTGGATATTCTTTTTTTACCTGTAAATAATGTTGCATCATCGGTGTATGCGTGTCGATATGTGCTAGAGCTTGGGCGGTTGTGGCTGATGATTGACTCATGGGGATATTCCAAAAATAAATGTTGCTCGATAAATTTTAATGGCTAAGGTTTAAAAGGATATTCTAAAAACATGTGAATATTGGATTTGTAGGGGCGAATTATCATTCGCCCAATAATCATCATTTGAAATTGGGCGAAAAATTTTTCGCCCCTACATGCCAACATTTTCAAAATATATTTTGAAAAAGTAATATCTTTACATATTTTGTGCTTGATGGCTTAAGTCATGGTTAGAATCAAGTTTCTCTACAAAATCTTTTTTCACATTCAGCCATATTAAAAACTGTTCATCAGTGTCAAAATCAGGTACACGAATCACAGGAGCATCTATGGCTCGTTTCATACGCTCAAGGTCAAACTCTAAAAACATGACTTTACTCCATATTTTGCTTGTTGAGTTTGTCTTGAAGTATATAAGCTAAACCGTCTAAAATCAAATTTTATTTTTGCGATTTTATGGCAGAATTAGGCTTGGAATTGCTGAAAAATTATGCTATATTGTTGAAAATATCATCAAAATAGGTGACTTGTGATGCTTCATTTTTCATTTAAATTCCCATGCAAAATTTTGCTGAGTGCATTGTTATTGGGTGCAATGCAACAAAGTATGGCATATTCAATCGGTATGTGTGAAGATTATGTTCCACCAATTGAAAATATCATGGATGGGGAATATCACGAAATTTATTGCCCGAGTGATGGTATTGTGTTGCTAAAAAATGATAGTGATGATACAAAAGCACCTAAAGCCCATTATTTTTCTCAACACACAGGAAAAAAGTTATTCTATTATGATGATGGTACGATGTTTAATGATGGGGTGGCAACAGTAGAAAAAGATGGAAAATGGGGACTGATTGATAGCAATAATAAAGTGATTATTCCATTTCAATATGATAAATTATCTATCACGTATAAAGCACCTTATTGGTTGATTGCCCGTCAAAATGAAAAAGAAGGCATGATTGATAGACAAGGTCAAATTAAAATTCCATTTGAATATGATGATATTGGACAGTTTTCTGATGGTTTAGCCAGAGTTGAAAAAGATGGTAAAACTGCTTTTATCAATACCCATAATAAAGTCGTGATTGATTGGACAGAGCGGGAATATGAAACAGAGTTTACTCATGGTTTAACTTATTATCATAAAAATGGTAAAAATCATGTGGTTGATAGTACAGGAAAAATCTTATTTTCTACACCTTATCATATTAGCTATATTGATAAAAATCATATTATTATCATTCATAATGAAAAATATGGCTTACTTAATCATCAAGGTAAAGTGATTTTACCACCGATTTATCAATATATTGCCAGTGAAAAACAAGGCTTAATTGCTGTGGCTAAAAATAATAAACTTGGCTTTGTTGATAAACATGGTAAAATCATCGTACCAATACAATATGATTATCAAGATGAAGATTATATCTATCATACTGGTAAATTGTATTATATCAATGATGTAGTGAAAGTACGTCAAGTGGGTAAATATGGTAAATGGGGGTTATTAAATACGCAAGGGAAAATCGTTGCTCCATTTATTTATGATTATATGCAACATGGTTTAGGTGATAAAACATGGGATAATTCTTCTTTTAAAAATCCACCAAAACGACAGCAAGAACAATATTGGATTGCAGTGTGGAAAAATGGTAAAGCTGGTTTTATCGATAATACAGGGAAAATAAAAATCCCTTTAGAATATGATGAAGTTTTTCCATATTCAGAAGGTAAAGCTGCGGTAGTAAAAAATGGTAAAATTGGTTTTATTGATGCGAAAAATAACACCGTTGTACCATTTAAATATCAATATGTACGCCGTTCTTATGCTGAAGGATTACCTACTAGTTATCAACCATATTTCTTTTTTGGTGGTAAAGCGATGATGCTTAATCCAAATGTAAAATATGAAGATAATCAAGAATATCCTGATGACTATGGCGATGAAAAACCGTTTTATATTGATGAACGGGGGCAAGTGATATATGGAGAATATCGACCTGCAAAATTAAAGTAGAGAACAAGTTCATAAAATGTACGATAAAAACATCGTGCATTTTATGATTGATACCAATCCATCAAGGAATTAATTTACGGGCATCTGTTGCTTGTCCATTTTGTTTTAATTGAAATGCTAACATAGGCTGTTGCACATCTAAACCTGACATACCCATTGTAGCGATTTGCTGACCTGCTTGTACAGATTGCCCATTATGTACCAATAAATTATTATTATGGGCATAGACACTTACGTAACCATTATCATGTTGAATCATGATTAAATTACCAAAACGAGCTAAATCACCATACTCATTGGTAGGTGAGGCATAAACTACTGTTCCACTTGCCACTGCATAAATTGGGTCATTCATTTGCCCAAAATAGTATAGTGCATAATTAGATGAATTGAGCGTAGGACTGTAGTGATTTAATGTTGGTTTAAACCATTGTTGGTAAACGTTTGATGATATTGTGGTATTTGGTGTTGGTTTATTGATGACAGGTGTTGGTCTGCTAACAGTTGTAGTTGATGTTGTATTTTTATTTGGCATAACTTGTAAGCGTTTAGCACCTTTTAGGCGTAATTTTTGCCCAACATGAATTAAATTATAAGGTGCTGGAATATTGTTAATTTGGGCAATACTCACATAGTCAAGAGCGTATTTTTGTCCGATTTTACTTAAGCTATCGCCATATTGAACTGTATAATATAAAGGCACAGGAATATTTCTGATTTGTTTAGAACCATAATGTGTTGTAGTGGTACAAGCAGTTAAAGTTAAAATACTTGAGCAAAGTGTAACTAAAGCTAATTTTTGACAAAATGATTTAGAAAAATTTAACATAATGATAATTCCCCACATAAAACGCATTCAGCTATGTAGCATAGCAAATAAATATGTGGAAAATATTAATAATAAAATAAATATAACTAAAGAATAACTTAAGATAACACGTGATAATAAAAAATTCACATAGTGAGACCATGTGAATTTTTATGATGTTATATTTGTACAGGACTAAGCTTATTATTCTGGAATCTTACGCTGAGAAACAGAAATAATCGCTTTTTTCAATGCATCATAACCATGAATAGCAGGGAATTGTGGGAATTCTGCAATTACATTTGCAGGGGCATCAAATAAGAAACCATGATCAGCTTCACTTAACATCGTTGTATCGTTATATGAATCACCTGCTGCAATTACACGGAAATTTAAACCATGCAATGCTTTAACCGCTTCACGCTTTTGGTCTGGCTGACGTAATTTATAATCAGTAATTAAACCTTGTTCATTGACTTCTAATTTATGACAGAAAATGGTTGGCCAGCCAAGTTGTTGCATGAGTGGGTGAGCAAATTCATAGAATGTATCAGATAAAATAATGAGTTGGAAGTGTGTACGCACCCATTCAACAAATTCCTTCGCACCAGGTAAAGGTCCCATATCTGCAATCACAGCTTGAATATCAGGTAAACCTAAGTTATGTTGTTTTAAGATATTTAAACGTTGTGTCATCAATACATCATAATCAGGAATATCACGTGTTGTTGCTTCTAACTCTTTGATACCTGTTTTTTTAGCGAAATTAATCCAAATTTCAGGGACTAATACGCCTTCTAAATCTAAGCAAACGATTTCCATCATTTCTACCTAAAAAATCAGTTAAACATCACATTATTTTAGCATATTGTGATGATTTCTAACATCATCTAATTATATTTAACGTGAGTTTGGAGTGTTTTTTGTTAAGCCGAATTTAGGTTACATAGAGAAACACCGTACAGATTGTGTACGGTGTTTATGATTAATTTTGAATAATGACCATCGTCATATGTGGTTTATTGCCATCATGCTGACGCAGTAATACTTGCGTTTGTTGCCCATTTTGTTCGCTTAATAATTCGACTTTGGCAGGCAAGAATATCGGTAATTTAAACTGTACATCAAGCTGATAAGCAGGCGGTAAAGTTAAATTTGCCAATGCACGAGCATTCGACCACATACCATGAGCAATTGCACGTTTAAAGCCAAATAATTTTGCGGTTTTTTCATGCAAATGAATTAAATTAAAATCTCCTGAAATCATTGCATAACGGCGACCTAAATCTTCAGCTAATGTCCATATTGCAATAGGCTGATAATTCGGCACATCATCATGAGATTTTTCTTTATTTTTACTTTCTGCTGTTTTTTGACGTGATAAATAAGTGGTTTCTGCTGTTATAACCACTTCATCATCTACTTTTACAGCGATGATAAAGGCAAATTGCACGCCTTTATCATGCGGTTGCAGTTCGCCAAATTGACAGCTTAGGCTCACATGTTCATGTTGATGAATCGGACGACTTTGCTCAATACGATTAGCGATATGCACCAAGCCCAAAATATCAAATGGGAAGGCTTCTTGACTCATCATTTGCATTTGTAAACTTTGAGCCAACACCGCAAAATAAATCGCTGGTACAGTTCCATTATCAGGAAATTCACAAATATTCAAATATTTGCGTAAATGATTGACATCAACCTGAAAATCATCAACGAGATATTGCACTTCAGGAAGTTGCGTACCAATTTGAGCACGTTTTTTCGCCTTAAATTTATTGAGCTGTCCCAAAACCACGCTTTTTAATACATTGGGATAAGCCTGATAGGCTTTAGGAAATTCTTTAAAATGCACGATTTTCATTTACGCCCCTAACACACTTTGACCACAGACACGCACCACATTACCATTTAAACCAGTCGATGCAGGTGATGCAAAATAAGCAATCGTTTCCGCCACATCGACAGGTAAACCGCCTTGACTCATCGAATTCATACGGCGACCTGCTTCACGAATGGCAAATGGAATTTGAGCGGTCATTTGTGTTTCGATAAACCCCGGAGCAACAGCATTAATGGTAATATTATTTTCTAAATGCGGTGCCGTATATTTAACGATACCAATCACACCTGCTTTTGATGTCGCATAATTGGTTTGTCCTAAATTACCTGCAATACCACTAATTGACGACACGCAAATAATACGACCATTAAAATTAACTGCTTTATTTTCCAATAAATAATCGTTAATACGTTCAATCGCAGATAGGTTAATATTCATCACTAAATCCCATGCCTCTGGTTTCATATTGGCAAGGGTTTTATCACGAGTAATACCAGCATTATGCACGATAATATCTAAGCCACCCAATGCTTCAGCGTGTTTCGCAATTTGTTCACCTGCATCATCAGCGGTAATATCTACAGCTAAGGCTTCACCTGAAATATCACGAGCCACACGTTCTAAATCTTGTAATTGTTGTGGCACATCTAAACAAATCACTTTTGCTCCATCACGAGCCAACACCTGAGCGATTGCTTCACCAATGCCACGACTTGCACCAGTAACTACAGCGACTTTACCTGCCAATGGTGCATTCCAATCGAGTTGTACCACATCTGCTTTGTGTACAGTAATCACTTGTCCTGAAACATAGGCTGAACGTGGCGATAATAAGAAACGTAATGAACTTTCGATATTATCTTTGGCATCAGCATCAACGTATAATAATTGAGCTGAAATACCTTTTTTAAATTCTTTTGCAACAGATTTTACAAAACCTTCTAAAGCACGTTGAGCAATTGCTTGTTTTACGCTTGATGCAGTATTTGGATTTAAACCGACAATAATTACACGTCCAGATACTGAAATTTGACGAGCAATCGGATTAAAAAATGCGTAAAGTTGTTGTAATTGTTCACTATTTTCAATACCTGACGCATCAAAAATCACAGCTTTAAATTTGCTATTTTTTTGCTCTGTATTGTAGGCTGATGTGTTTAATTGAGCATCTTTACAAAGATTTTGCACTTGTTCATCATCACCCATGACAAAAGTATTGGCATGAATATGTTTTAAAATTTGTGCGATGTTTGAACCAAATATCCCACCTTGACTTGAACCCAACAATACCGCACCACTCACCACAGGCGTTGGCGATTTAAAACGTTCTAAAATGGTTGGCGATGGTAAGCCTAGATTTTTGACGACCATTTTACCAATTGTTGATGTTGTAAATTGTTGATATTTATCAGTCATGAGAATACTCCAATGTTTGATGATATATTGATGAGTATATTGAATACACCCCAACATTATATCAAGAATATCATACTTCAATCACATCATACCGAACTTTGTCAAGAAATGACTTGACCTAATCGAAATCAAGTATGTCATTTAAGTCAATACAGGCTTATTTATTTTGTGTTACAGTTAAGATAAATGTATATTGACTGATAAATTATAATGTCAGATTAGCCAAATTTGGAGCATTTTTTATGACACAATCTATTCGCAAAGTTGCCATTATTGGCGGAAATCGTATCCCATTTGCTCGTTCTAATACGGTGTATTTTAATGCAACCAATGCACAAATGTTTACCGCTAGTTTAAATGGTTTAGTTGAACGTTATCAATTACAAGGACAACGTTTGGGCGAAGTGGTCGCAGGGGCAGTATTAAAACATAGTCGTGATTTTAATATGACCCGTGAATGCGTACTTGATACCGCACTTGACCCGCAAACCCCTGCTTATGATTTACAACAAGCGTGTGGTACAGGTTTACAAGCGATTATGCAAGTGGCAAATAAAATTGCGTTAGGACAAATTGAAGTCGGCATCGCTGGCGGTGTGGATACCACATCGGACGCTCCTTTAGCGGTTGGTGATGGCTTGCGTAAAGTATTATTAGAATTAAATGTCGCAAAAACTGCCAAAGACCGTTTAAAAGCCTTAACTAAAATCAATGTGAAAGATTTGCTCGATGCACCAAGAAATGGCGAACCACGCACAGGTTTGTCGATGGGCGAACATCAAGCCTTAACCACTTTAGAATGGGGCATTAGCCGTCAAGCTCAAGATGAATTAACCGTGAAAAGCCATCAAAATTTAGCACGTGCGTATGATGAAGGCTTTTTTGATGATTTAATCACCCCATTTTTAGGTGTAGAACGTGACCAAACTTTACGCCCTGATACATCAGTAGAAAAATTGGCGAAATTAAAACCAGTTTTTGGTCGTGGTGATAGTGGCACAATGACTGCTGGAAATTCAACCACTTTGACTGATGGTGCATCGTGTGTGTTATTGGCATCGGAAGAGTGGGCGATTGAACATGGACACGAAATTTTGGCGTACTTGACCTTTACTGAAACAGCAGCCGTTGATTTTATTGGTAAAAATGGCACAAAAGAAGGTTTGTTGATGGCACCAGCTTATGCAATTCCAAAAATGTTGCAACGTGCTGGATTGACACTGCAAGATTTTGATTTTTATGAGATTCATGAAGCCTTTGCATCACAAGTATTATCGACTTTAACTGCGTTAAATGATGAAGATTTCTGTAAAAATCGCTTAGGTTTAGACGCTCCACTTGGTGAAATTGACATGGCGAAACTCAATGTTAATGGTTCATCTTTGGCAACTGGACACCCATTCGCAGCGACTGGCGGACGTATTGTAGCGACAACTGCAAAATTGCTCCATCAAAAAGGTTCGGGGCGTGCCTTAATCTCCATTTGTGCTGCAGGTGGACAAGGCGTAACCGCAATTTTAGAAAAGCCTTAATCTAAACATAAGATACTCACTTAGACTAAGTGAGTATCTTGTTAAATGTTAGCTAACCATAATTATTATCTTTTTTAAAAGTTTTTAATCTACTAGCAAAACTATCTTTCCAATCCTTATAATCCTTAAGATCATTCCTAATTTCAGTTTCGTTTGGCAATTGGGAAATAGTAGATATTCCACCATCATGTTCTGTTATTGAATATTTGCCAAATAGACCTAATAAAAAGTCAATATCTGCTTTTTCCGTAACAATATAGCTAGATAAATTTCCCCTTTTAAAAGCAATATTTTTACTAAACCTTTCGTAGGTTTTACCCGATAAAATCTCTTCAACCGTTCGCTCTAATAGCATTCTAAATCGTTTTCGTGCAGAATCCAATTTCATTTCTCTATCAGATTGTTTATTGGGAGATATAGCTTTATATTCATCTAAAATTGTTATGATTGAATCAATTCGTTGTTGGACATTTTTAGCCAAATATGGAATTTCATCTGTAACAATACCACTAACACCATCATATTTGTCAATACTGGCAATATGACAATCTATTGAGCGTTTGGATTTATGCACATCTATTAATAGCCTTAGAAAAGATAAGTCATGTGTGAAAACAATAATTTGTCGATTTATTGACAATTCAATAATTTTATCAGCAATCAAATCACGATAATTCATATCTAAAGAAGTTACTGGATCATCAAAAATAATTGTATTTTGACGATTATCAATTGTGCATTCTGCCAAAAAATTAGCCAATGCCACGACTCTTTGTTCTCCCTCACTTAAAATTGTATTCATTTTTTGATTACTGCCATTAACATTGAGTTGGCATTGTTGATATGTATTCCCTCTCGTTGTTTTAGTTTTAGCAATTTTAATTTTGCTAGCTAAATCCTGATTAAACGACCCTAAATGCTTAATAAACTCCTCATGTTGTAATGCAACAGATTGGTCCACAATAATTTCACCTATTTTTCGGGAAATCATAGTGGTATTTAATTTAGACTGACATAATTTTAGCCAAGTTTTAGATTGATATTCATCAAAGTATTGAATAACTTTTTCTTTATTGTTGAAAAGAAACTCTTTAGCGACTAATTCATTCAATTCATCAGATAATTTTTGTCTATTTTTAGCTAGCTGAGTATTCTCACCAATTTGTTTATCAATATCTAATATACTTATTTGAATATATTGAGTAATTTTCTTTGGATTGCACACCAATTCCTCCATTTCATTATTCAAAAAAGCAATAATATTTCTTTTACAATCCATAATGGATTGCAAGAATTCATTATAAATATCTTCAAAATTAGGTATATGGTGCAATAACTCTGATAATTCCTCCAAACTTGGAAACTGAATGGAACTATATGAATTTTTTGAGTTATTGATTGTTTTGGTAATAACATCTAATTGTTGTGAAACATCATTTAAAACAAATTCATTAAATACTTCCAATCTTCGTTTTGCTACTTCATCGAGTTCTTGTTGGCACAAAACGCATTTTTGAGCTGATAACAGGGATGGAAAATTATGACCATCTGACAAATGAGAATGATGAGCATATTTTTGAGCAGAATCCCATAATGTACGCCAAGGATTAGTGCCAAAACCATCTAATGTATTAACACTTGACAGTTTTTGACTTGCTAAGAAATATGCTTGACTTACAGAAGCAAATGCATTTTTTATTTGTTGTATGTGACCAACATTATCTTCATTAAATAAATCTTCAATTCTTTTTAAGTGTTCAATATGAAGAGAATAACGTCTTTTTTGGGCGTTTAGATTTTGAATTTTCTCATTAGGATTCTGTTCGTGAAGTAAAGTAGTTAAGTTATTTTTCCTATTTATATTTTCTTGCGTCCACTCAATATAAGATTTAATCTCTAAACGACTTAAGTTTTCCATTGAATTGTACCATTGCGATACTTCTGTTCTTAGTAGCTCATTACTTAAAGAGGGTTTTTGTGTGTGATACGAAGCAATTGAATTTTCAATTTTTTCATTCATTTGCTTAAATGTATCAATAAGCTTTTCTAAAACATCGATGCCAACTGGCTTATATTCATTTGGATTTTCATCGTTAATATAGATATTGCCACAATCGCTATCAAAAACAAAGATAGAGTTCAATAGTGGGTGAGTGTGAGCAGTATTTCCATCCACCCAATTATATTGAATGTCTGAATTATTGTGCTTTAAGGTCAAATCAACCTTTTGTATATTATTTGAAGGATTGAAAATGTTATTCTTCAATTCAATGCTAGAATTTCTACTCCAACACAACTTTCTAAGTATTCTCACATAGCTAGATTTTCCAGAACCATTATTACCATAGACAATTGTTAATCCATCTGGTGCAAACTCTAAATTAGCCTGATTGTCTAAAGCACAAATATTATTCGGATTACTCAATCTGAATAGCTTGGGATAAGTTGAGTTTGGACTTGTAATGGCTGGAAAATGACTACTATTGAACTCTATTGCATTTAGATTGATGGTTGTATCACCACATTCTTTTTTTACCAATAATGTTAGTTCATCAATATCTGTATCTGTAAGGTTTGATTGTGTAATAATTCTTCGCAAAGCATCTTTTATGAATAAAGGCTTATTTTGTGACCAATCTAAAATTTCTTGATAAATAGACATCATTATAATCCTAATAAAATGTATTAATGTATTTTATACTATCAGCTACTTATTTAAATGTCAATATGAACAAATTACTAAATTATCATAAGAAGTTTATATTATCTATCAGTAATATATTGACAACAAAATATCCATTCTTTAGTATGATAACTATTCATAAAACTACAACAAATCCATTATAATATTTAAAATTAACCCTATGATTTACAAGTATGAATATATCCCAAGCACTTGCATTACGCGGAGAATTAGACAGTTATGAACGCCAAGAAAATATGTGGTTATTGGCACATATTTTAAATTGTTCCGCATTAGAATTAAAATTGATGTCAAATGATGAATTGACTGAAACACAACAACAGACTTATTTAACGGCGATTGAGCGTTTAAATACGGGCGAACCTTTAGCCTATATTTTAGGTTCACAACCATTTTGGAGTTTGGATTTAAAAGTAACACATGATACTTTAGTGCCACGTCCAGATACAGAAATTTTAGTGGAAACGGCTTTAAATTTGATATTGCCAACACAAGCAAAAGTATTGGATTTAGGAACAGGTACAGGAGCAATCGCTTTATCTTTAGCGAAAGAACACCCAACATGGCAAGTAGTTGCAACGGATATTTATCAAGCAACTTTAGATGTTGCACAAGAAAATGCTCAAATCCATCAATTATCGAATGTGCAATTTGCTTTGGGGACGTGGTATCAAGCGATTGATAATCATTGTAAATTTGATTTAATTGTTTCAAATCCACCTTATATTGATGCTGTTGATAGTCATCTTGCAAACCTACCTTATGAGCCACGCCGTGCTTTGGTTGCAGAACAGCAGGGTTTAGCGGATTTGGTTGTGATTATTGGTCAAGCACCACATTATTTAAATAAAAATGCTTGGTTAATTGTTGAGCATGGTTATAATCAAGGGCAGGCGATACGAAAGTTATTTTTACAAGCAAAGTTTAGTGATGTTAAAACCATTCGTGATTATGGTGGTAATGAAAGGATTACTTTAGGTTGTTATCGTTGAGCTAGGTCAATATTTCTTATATGATACATATCAAATTATTGATGGAGTTTTAAATCATGAAATCAGTTGCTTTTTTAGGGTTAGGGGCGATGGGCTATCGTATGGCGAGCCATTTGCCTAAACAATTTCAAGATGTGCGGGTATGGAATCGCACGACAGCTAAAGCACAACAACATGCCGAGCAATATCAAACGCAAGCAGTTGATTTGGCAACAGCCTTTCAAGCGGACGTGATATTTTCATGCTTGCCAACTAGTTTAGAAGTATATCATCTAATGTTGCAAGCGGAAGAACATGGTTGGCTTAAAACGGGTAGCATTTGGGTTGATTGTACGAGTGGTGTGCCTGCCTATGCAAAAGCGATGAGTGAAAACTTAAAAACTTATGGCGTGGATTTTTTAGATGCACCTGTAAGTGGGCAAACCATCGGTGCAGAAAATGGCACATTAACGGTGATGGTAGGTGGTCAAGCTGAAGCTTTTGAACGTGTTTATCCTGCTATGCAATGTTTTGGTAAATTAATTCAACATGTAGGTGAAAGTGGGGCAGGTTTTGCAGTAAAAGCTGTCAATAATATGTTGATGGCGGTGAATATTTGTGCAGTTGCTGAAGGGTTAGGCACTTTAAAAGCCCATGGTGTAGATTTAAATTCTGCTTTGACGTGTATCAATGCATCTAGTGGTAAAAGTATGGTTACAGAAACAGTATTTCCACAACGTGTACTCAATCGAGCATTTCCATTAACTTTTGCTCTGCCACTGTTAGATAAAGATACAGGAATTGCCTTAGATTTGGCTCAACAGCAAAAATTAGCCACACCTGTTTTATCAACGGTGCGTAATTTGGTCAATATTGCCAATAGTCAATCAACTGCTAATGATGATTTTTCGACCATTGCCAAAATGTATGAGCAATGGCATAAATCAACATTGGAATAATATAGAATTGATATTTTGAAATGTAGGGGTTTATTACATAAACCCTTTGTAAAATCAATTACTTGGGTGAATATAATTCACCCTACAGTTTAATTATCAATTGAAATCAAATAATTAATTATTCATCCGTATGATACATTAAATAAAGTTCAGTAAGATTTTCTGGAATTTCTTCAGCCAATTCGTCCATTAATTGACCATTACGGCGGAAACTTTCCATTTGTGGGTCTTCTTCGTCAATACCGCTAAATACCATCATTGGTAAAGTCAGTTCAATTAGATTTTCTTCCAATTCTGGTTGGAACCATGCTTCTTCGTTTAAGAAGAGTGCATCGACAAAACCAACCGCCCAATCACCTAGACTTGAATCAACATCAGCTTCTTCAATTTCAAAAGGGAAGTCAATTAATTCTTCATTAACTAATGTAGTTTGAATCTGTTTTAACCATAATTGAATGTGTTCAACAATTTCTTGTGGCACTTTTTGCTGTTGTTGGTCAAATAATTCTTTTAGCCAATTGCTAAATTGGGGGCCTACTGCAACAGCACATAAAAAACCATGTGTGGCAGCAAAATCTAAGCCATATTCGTTTTGTTCGCCATCTAAATAATCGGCGAGTAAATCTAAATTAACTTGAGTCATATTTTATCTCAAAAACAAAAGTGAAAATCAATTATTCATTTTCATCATCAAAATCGTCTAAATCATCGAAATCATAATCGAAGTCTTTAAGTTCTTTTTCTAAACGGCGTTGGGCAAGTAAATCATCAATTAAGCGACGTTTTTCTAAAGATTCTTTACTACTTAATTTCGCATCATTTTCATCGAAATTAATCGTTTCATCATCACCATAATTATCATCTAGTTCAAAATCTGGTGGGCTCATTTCATATCCTCACAAAAATAAGTTTGATTTTAATTGCGTTATTTATCTTTTTTTATAACTAATGTCAAGTTTTTTTGATAATTTTTATTAAAAAATAGAAAAAATATATTTTTTGATGATTATTTAATCTATATTATGTGTATTGATGGACAGCTTAATTATAATGATAAGCATTATATAATGAAGTTTTTCAATTTAGAGAACATAATTTTTACAGATAATTTTTACTTAGAGCATAGCAGGAATATATGATTTTATGCTATGATATGAGATTAACATCAGAATAACGTTCAGTTAAAAATAACGTTGTTTGATAATTTATTATGATTAAGCAGATTTAAGGCGTCATTCATCATGAGCGAAAATGAATTGGAATCTCAAAAATCCCAAGTTGCCGAGTTAATTACTCGTGGTCGTGAGCAAGGTTATTTGACTTATGCTGAAATTAACGACCATTTGCCAGAGTCGATTACAGAAAGTGAGCAAATTGAAGATATTATTCAAATGCTTCAAGATGTTGGTATTCCTGTGCATGAACGCGCACCTGAATCTGATGATGCCATGTTTAGTGAAACATCGGAAGTGGGAGATGATATTGCTGCTGAAGAGGCGGCGGCAGTTTTAGCTTCGGTAGAAAATGAACCAGGACGGACGACTGACCCTGTGCGTATGTATATGCGTGAAATGGGGACTGTTGAACTTTTAACCCGTGATGGCGAAATTAGTATTGCAAAACGTATCGAAGAGGGTACACGTGATGTTTTAAAATCAATTGCGTATTGGCCAACTGCAGTTGATGTAGTATTAGATGAATATCAAACTTACTTAGCAGGTGAACGCCGTTTAGCAGATATTTTTTCAGGCTATTTAGACCCTGAAGAGTTAAACGAAGAAATTCCAGATGTGTTAGATGAGGACGCAGAGAAAGAGCTTAATGCTCAGGCTGGTAGTTTAGATGATGATATTGATTTAGATGATGAAAGTGATGAGGAAGTTGCAGTTGGAGGTGAAGAGGGTGATGATGATTCAGGTCCAGATCCAGAACTTGCCAAACAACGTTTTGCAGAGTTAGAGGCAATTTGGCATAAAACGAATGCGATTGTAAGGGAAAATGGTCGTCATAGTGCTTATGGTAAAGCAGCGTTAGATGAATTAGCTGCTGTATTTATGATGTTTAAATTTACGCCACGTTTATTTGATTTAATTGCAGAGTCAATTCGTGGTACACATGAGCAAATTCGCCAAAATGAACGTGAAATTATGCGTTATGCTTTGCGTCGTGGACGTATGGATCGTGAATTATTCCGTGTGTCATTCCCCGGTCAAGAGTCAAATCAAGCATGGCTTGATGAACAATTAGAAAAAGTTCCAGAAGAAACAAAGGTTTATCTACGCCGAGTGCGTGCTGATGTGATGGCTTATCAGGCAAAAATTGGTGAAATTGAACAACAGCTTGGCTTAAAAGTAAGTGAAATTAAAGACATTTCTAAACGCATGGCAATTGGTGAAGCGAAAGCTCATCGTGCGAAAAAAGAAATGGTTGAAGCAAACTTACGTTTGGTGATTTCGATTGCCAAAAAATATACTAATCGTGGCTTACAATTCCTTGATTTGATTCAAGAAGGTAATATCGGCTTAATGAAAGCGGTAGATAAATTTGAATATCGTCGTGGTTATAAATTCTCAACTTATGCAACTTGGTGGATTCGTCAAGCGATTACACGTTCGATTGCAGACCAAGCACGAACTATTCGTATTCCTGTGCATATGATTGAAACTATTAACAAAATTAATCGTGTTTCACGTCAATTATTACAAGAAATGGGTCGTGAGCCTACACCTGAAGAATTGGGCGAACGTTTGGATATGGATGAATCTAAAGTCCGTAAAGTGTTAAAAATTGCTAAAGAACCAATTTCAATGGAGACACCAATTGGTGATGATGAAGATAGTCATTTGGGGGATTTCATTGAAGACCAAAATATCATTTCGCCAGTCGATGCAGCGACTTCACAAGGTCTGCGTGAAGCAACACGAGAAGTGTTGGAAAATTTAACTGAGCGTGAAGCAAAAGTATTGAAAATGCGTTTTGGTATTGATATGACTACAGACCATACTTTAGAAGAAGTGGGTCGTCAGTTTGATGTAACGCGTGAACGCATTCGTCAAATTGAAGCTAAAGCATTGCGTAAACTTCGCCATCCATCACGTTCTGAACATTTACGTTCATTCTTAGAAAGTGATTAATTCGAGATTAAATGTTTAATGATAGGCAAAAGATTTATCGCATAATCATCATGTGATAAATCTTTTGTTTTTATCATGATTATATAGACAGATTGCTAAGAGTTTATTATGTATCAAGTTCTCGCTCGTAAATATCGTCCGCATAATTTTTATGAATTGGTTGGGCAACAACATGTTTCTAAAGCTTTAACCAGTGCTTTAGAGCGAGGACGTTTACATCATGCTTATTTATTTACAGGAACACGTGGGGTGGGGAAAACCACAATTGCACGTATTTTAGCTAAATGTCTAAATTGTGAAACGGGTATTACTGCTACACCATGTGAACAATGTAATGTATGTCAAGCGGTAAATGAAGGACGATTTATTGATTTAATTGAAATTGACGCAGCATCTCGTACCAAAGTTGAAGATACACGAGAGTTACTGGACAATGTGCCCTATGCACCAACACAAGGACGGTTTAAAGTTTATTTAATTGACGAAGTACATATGCTTTCTACACATTCTTTTAATGCTTTACTTAAAACTTTAGAAGAACCGCCTGAGCATGTTAAGTTTTTATTTGCGACAACTGATCCACAAAAATTACCAATCACGGTGATTTCACGTTGTTTGCAATTTACGTTACGTCCTTTAACGATAGAAGAGATTCATCATCATATTGACAAAATCTTAACTTTAGAACAGATTCATCATGATGATGGGGCATTATGGCAATTAGCTGAATCAGCACAAGGTTCATTGCGTGATGCATTATCGCTCACTGACCAAGCAATTGCCTATGGGCAAGGAGTTATCCAACAGCAAGATGTTAAAGAAATGCTTGGTTTGATTGATAAACATTTGGTGTATGATTTATTGCTCGCAATTCATCAAAATCAACGTCAAATGGTGGCGGAATTATTATTGTTATTTCGTCAGCAAGCGATTGATGTAGCGATGGTGTTAGACCAACTGATTTCAACATTGCATGAATTGGCTTTAATGCAACATTTGCCAAATTTAACAGCAAATTATAGCCAAGATATTAACCAAAAAATTCAAATGTTGGCACAACGTATTTCGGCGACAGATTTGCAATTGTATTATCAAATTGCCTGTAAAGGACGTGATGAATTAAATCTTGCAGTTACACAAGCACAAGGATTTGAAATGTGCATTTTACGTTTGTTGGCATTTCGTCCGTTATCTAATAATGAAATTATATCATCAGAAAATGTATTACCCAAAAATGTATCATCACAATCAATA
Organism: Moraxella sp. ZY210820; assembly: GCF_030674635.1. Lineage (NCBI taxonomy): Bacteria > Pseudomonadati > Pseudomonadota > Gammaproteobacteria > Moraxellales > Moraxellaceae > Nasibacterium > Nasibacterium caprae. Next base: position 762,064 of record NZ_CP089978.1, read on the forward strand.
GTGATTGAAAATAGAAGCATGGAAAATGCCTTAATAGAAGAAAAAACGGAACATTTAGAAATAGAAAATATTACAACAGTAGGAGAAAATGTTATAAGTTCGATGTCTGATACTGTGGTCAATAGCATAGATGAGCCAACAATAGATGCGATTGAACAAGTTACGCAACAAGCGGTCTTTGAGCCATTATCTCAACAGGATATTTCTGATACAGATACGCAGATTATAGAAAATCCTACTGCAATGTCTATAAATGTGGATAATTTAAACACTTATCCACAATTAGATGATTTAGCTGAGCATTTTATCCGCTTTGATACTCGACAAAATGATTTAATTGATGTATTTGAACAAGAAGCAAGTTTACAACAACAAACGTCATTAAAAACGAAAATACAAGGTTTGATGTATTTAGATGGTACACAAGATTTAGTTGATGTTGATGATGAAACATCAACACCAATTATTCATCAATCGACCATTATGGAAGCTATTCCGTCTGCACCAAGTATTCCTGTGATGCAAGAAAATACAGCATTAGTACAACCATTGATGGTTACTGAAGGCACTATCATGCCATCACAGATAGATACGCATCAGTTGAGTAAAGTACCTGAATTGGTACAGCCTAATGAATTAAGTCCACAACAAATTTTACAATTGCCAGAGCAAGATTTAACAGGGCAGTGGACAGCGGAAAAGTACGAGTATTGGTTACGCAAACATAGTGAATTATCGCCTGTGATACAAGGTTTTATACAAGATGGTATGATGACTGGCGATATTATTGGTGTATCAGTCTTGAATATTCCACGACAATATGAAATGATGTTACATGGTTTCATTCCACATATTGAGCAAGCATTAAAGAAAATTGACCGTCATAATAGCTTGCAAATAAATTGGGTTGAACAATTAGAAGTGAATGTGATGACGCCATTACGTTTACAGCAACAACGTGAAATGAAAGCACATCAACAAGCCTTAAAATGGCTACATCAACATCAGGGTATTGCCAGTTTTGTGCAAACCTTTTCAGGGCAAATCCGTGATATTGAATTAGAGCAAGGGGAATAACGTGCAACCTTATCGAATATTATGTGTGTGTTTAGGTAATATTTGTCGTTCGCCAACTGCTGAAGTCGTATTGAGAACTTTAGCTGAACAACATGGTTTAAATGTACAGGTGGATTCGGCGGGAACGAGTAATTATCATCCGAATAAAGCTCCTGATTTGCGTAGTCAAAAGCACGCATTAAAACGTGGCTATGATTTATCAGCCCTGCGTGCTAGACAAATTAAATTGCAAGATTTTTGTAAGTTTGATTTAATTTTAGCGATGGATAAACAAAATTTAGCTGATATTCAAGCTTTGGCACAACAAGCAAAACAGTATTATCCACAAGAATATAAAGCAAAAATTGCTTTGATGAGTGAGCATGATACTGCTTATTTAGGACAAGCCGTGCCAGACCCTTATTATGGCGATGAGCAAGATTTTGAAGCGGTATTAGACCAATGTGAAAGTAGTAGTTTGGCGTGGATTCATTATTTAAAAACACAATCGATATAGGAAAAAAGATGTTATTAGTACAAAATAATGTGAATTTAAAACCTTATAATACGTTGGCTTTAAATAGCATAGCTGAATATTTTGTAGAAATTAATAGTCGGCGTAATGTGGAAGATGCATTTGATTATGCACGCAAACATCAGTTAAATACGTTAATTTTATCAGGGGGGAGCAATGTATTATTGCCTGAAAAAATTAATGCTTTAGTGATGAAAATGAATATACAAGGCATTGAACTAACAGATGAAAATGATGAATTTGTATGTTTAAAAGTTGAAGCAGGACAAGTTTGGCATGATTTTGTTTGTTATACTACGCAACAAGGCTATTATGGATTACAAAATTTAGCTTTAATTCCTGGTTTAGTGGGTGCTTCACCTGTGCAAAATATTGGTGCTTATGGTGTAGAAGTGGGCGATTTTATTGATTATGTTGAAGTTTATGATAGCGTTACCCAGATGTTTGGCTATTTGAGTAAAGAAGATTGCCAATTTGCGTATCGTGATAGTATTTTTAAACGTCAAGCAGGGAGGTTTGTGATTATTTCAGTGTATTTCCGTTTGCTCAAACAACCCAATTGGACATTGGATTATGGCGATTTAAAACAGGCGGTTGGCGATGATTTAAGTGCAGAACATGTACAACAACAAATTATAAATATTCGTCAATCTAAATTACCAGATCCGAAAGCATTTGCTAATGTAGGTAGTTTTTTTAAAAATCCAATCATTACACAGCAGGAGTTTATTGATATTTTAGCTCATTATCCACATATACCACATTATCGACAAGCCAATGGTGATGTAAAATTAGCAGCAGGCTGGTTGATTGAACAAGCAGGGTGGAAAGGAAAACGTTTGGGGCAAGTCGGTATGTTTGAACGTCAAGCATTGGTTTTAGTGAATTATGCTGATGCCACTCTGAATGATGTACAGCAAACGTACCATCAAGTTCAGCGGGATGTATGGCAAAAATTTGCGGTAGATTTAGAGCCTGAACCAGTGTTATTTAATGAGCAAGGTAAAATGATTGAACATCGTTCACATCATGAATAGTAATAATGACGATTAAACCATGCGTATATTTTTAATAAAGGTGCTGAAAACGATGTTGATATTATCGGCATTATTATTATGTTGTTTATGTTTTGTTTATACCCCTTATTATTCTCGTAGTGTATTGTTTTTAATCGAAAAATTAAATCCTGCTGTGGTTAATCCTGTGGCAGCACAAAGTCAGCAACAAGCAGGATTAAAATTAGGAGAGCGTGTTTCTTTAGAACCGGGTTCAGTATTATGGATTGCACGTCAAAGTTATTTAAATTTACTATGGGAATATATTCAGCAAGGGAAATCTCATGAATTATCACGGATTTATGCCGCCTATCAAATCTTACAACGTGAAATAGAAGTACAATTACTTAATCGTAAATTACAACAACATAAAGTAAAAACATCATCATCAACAATTATGTCAAGTCAAAAAACTCAAAATACTGAAACTACGATACAACAAGCAGAACAAGTACAATTATCTGATAAATATCGTCAATTTATGCTTAATTTCTTACATAATAATCCAAATATTCGACAAATTGAAGATGAGCTTTTTGCTGATATTGCTGAATTATATCAACAACATGGACAACAAACTCCTGTGAGTTTACAACGTCCTTATGCGATTGTAGTCGTGGGTGGTGGTTTAACACGAGATAAAAATACTAAAGAAATTATTGTTAATGCTTATACGGAACAGCGTTTAAAAACCACCATTGATGTAGTGAAAGATTATAATTTACCGATTTTATTAAGTGGTGTTGAATCACCTTATATGCAAAAATGGTTGCAACAATATGGGGTACAAGCCAGTTTATTAGAGAAAAAAAGTATGAATACCTGTGAAAATTCACGGTTTAGCTCTTTATTATTACAGAAAAAAGGTGGAGCACCGACAGTGATTTTAATTACGGATATATATCATATGCCACGAACTCGCCGTTTATTTGCTGATGATGGTATTGCAACTATTCCAATGGTGGCAAATATGCCAACAGAATTAACCGTATGGCAACCAAGTAAGATTAATTATGACCATAGTCGCCGTGCTAATTATGAACTTTTAGCCACTTTGCGTGATAAATTTTTAGGACGGAATGATTGTCGTGAAGTACCTGCACCTTAAATTAAGGCTAATGATTATCGACAAAATCTATACATAAAACTGAACTTAAAACAGTTACAATGATTGATATTTGACTAATTTAATCCAATTTTTAATTATGAGTATTGCATTTCTCACGCCACGACAATTAACAGATTTAGGATACGAAAGTCCACAACCTGAAACACGTAGTCAATTAAAACCGTTAAATTTAAATCGTGAATATGTTGCTGAACACGCATTGTTAGGTTATCAAAAAATGTTTGCTTTGGATAAATTAACGGATTTATGCGATTATTGGCAAGGGTATGTACAAACAGCCAAATATAAAATTCACACACAAGTGTTTAAGCCCAAACAGACTTGTAAGGGAACAGTTTTTTTATTACATGGCTATTTGGAACATAGTGGTATTTATCAGCCTTTAATTAAAGAAGTGTTAGAACAAGGGTTTCAAGTACTGATTTTTGATTTACCCGGACATGGTTTAAGTGAAGGGCAACCCGCAAATATTGATGATTTTAATGATTACCAAGATATTTTATTAACCGTGCATCAATATGTAAAACCGCATTTAACACAACCATACCTTGCTATAGGACAAAGTACAGGTGCAGCGATTATTATGCACCACATTTTACAATATGCCCAACAACGTCAAGCCCCTTTATTTAAGCAAGCATTGTTATTATCGCCATTAATTCGCCCTGCTAAAAGTGCATGGTGGCACAATTCGGTCGGTTTAGGCATTGTTAAACGTGTGAAAACGAGCGTACCACGTCCATTTCGCCGTAATAATCATAATCCAGAATTTTTGCGTTTTGTGCGTTTGCATGACCCATTACAGCCACATCAATTAGGTATGAACTGGATTTTAGCGATGTCTAAGTGGATGACCGATATGGAAAATTATCCTAATTGTCGTATTCCGATTTGGTTGGCACAAGGTGTGTTAGATAAAACGGTGGATTGGCAATATAATGTGGAATTTGTACGCAAAAAATTCCGTTTACAGGCATTTTTATTACTGGAAGAAGGTTCACATCAATTGGTAAATGAAGTGGAAAGTATTCGTTCACCATTGACTGGGTTGATTAAAAGTTTTTTAAATGTGGAGTATCGTAAGGAGTATTATTAATTTGATTGCATAATTACAACACGACAACTTCATCACTAAAATTATCTTCTACTTGTCTTGTTTGATAGCTTGACTAATACGGCGAGCCAGCATACTTTTACCTGTACCAGGCGGTCCAATTAATAGGGTGTTTTCTCCTGCAAGTAAGCCTAATAAGGCAACTTGAATTTCGGATTTACGACCAATAAACCCTTGTGAAAGTTGTTGCTGTAACTGCTGTAATTTATGTTGCATGGCTATTCCTTTAAAACTGACAATAAAAAATGATTTGTAAAATCACAAAATGAGATGGATTGTGTCAAGAGATTTTTTTCTTTATGTGTTTTAATGCGATTAATTAAATTTTTTGCAATATAGATACTGTAAAAATTATTAAGGTTGAATTTTATTTTAAAATCAACCAAATAACTTTGCATGACTACCAATATCAGCCAGCTCCAAAATATCATCGCCTAATTTTCGATAGATTAGCACTAAATCAGGTTTGATATGACAATCTCGATAACCTAAAAAATCTCCTTGTAGTGCATGGTCTCTATAACGTTCAGGTAAAGTTTGGTCATTAATCAACAGATAAATGACTTCAAACCACTGAGCAATCAGTACATTATGTTTGGCAAAATGACGTTTAAATCGAGTGGTATATTCAATCTTTCGCATAAAGTTGCTCCATTAAATCATCAATGCTATCCGCTTGATGTTTAGGCTCTAAACCTTGTTTTAATGAAAGCAAAAATGCGGCGGTTTCAGCATTGGGCTGATAATTTTGCTCTGCTTGATAACTCAAATCTAAAGGAATGCGTTTCGTTTGCCCAATTTCTTTTAAAAATGAGCGTAATACTTGAGATGGAGAAAGTCCATAACTCTCAATCACTTCAAAGGCTTGGATTTTTTCTGTTTCATCGATTTTAAATTGGCAAGCAACCATTGTCATAGCATACTCCTATTATCATGATAAAATACTGCTAATAGCCATATATTAGCATGATAAATATCAATATTCTAGTTTTTACTTATCAAAATTTGTAAGGACGAAAAATATTCCGCCCCCACATAAAATCAATGATTTAAATCTAAATATATCATCAAAGATTATAAAATCTTTTTCAAACGTTCAACGACTTGTTCACATTCAGCTAAATCTGCGACTAAAGCCATACGCACATGGTTTTGCCCGGGATTACCTTGTGCAGTATCACGTGATAAATAACGACCTGCTAACACTTTAATATGAGCTTTTTCCATCAACATACGGGCAAATTTTTCATCATCATCAACTGAAAGCCAATAATAAAAGCCTGCATCAGGTTTTTGTAGTGGTAATAAATGTCCCAATTCTTGTTGGAAAAGTTCAAATTTTGCACGGTATTGTACACGGTTTTGCTCAACGTGTTGTTCATCATTCCACGCTAAAATAGATGCAAGCTGATGTTGTACAGGCATAGCTGCTCCATGATAAGTACGATACAGCAAATAAGGCTTGAGTAAACTTGCATCACCTGCGACAAAACCAGAACGCATACCAGGAACATTTGAACGTTTTGACAGTGAATGGAATACCACACAGTTTTTATAATCATGTCGTCCCATATCCGTACACGCTTCTAATAAACCTGTTGGTGGCGTATCAAACCATAATTCTGAATAACATTCATCAGATACAATGGTAAATCCATATTCATCAGACAAGCGAATAATTTTTTGCAGTTGTTGTTTATTTAAAACAGCACCTGTTGGATTATTTGGTGTACATAAAAATAAGAGTTGCGTTTGTTGCCATACTTCATTTGGAATTTGTTCAACATCGCCTAAATAACCATTTTCCGCCGTGCAATTATAAAAATAAGGTTTTGCACCTGCGAGTAAAGTCGCCCCTTCATAGATTTGATAGAATGGGTTTGGCATTACCACATAAGGCTGTTTTTCACGTTCAATGACGGTTTGTACAAATGAAAACAAGGCTTCACGCGTACCTGATACAGGCAAAATTTGCGTTTCAGCATCAATTTTTTGTAAATGAAAGCGATTGGTTAGCCAGTTCGCAATACTTTGACGTAATTCAGGTAAGCCCTTACTGCTAGGATATGTTGAAAGATGATGAAAATTTTCACTAATCGCTTGCTTGATAAATTCTGGGGCAGGGTGTTTTGGCTCGCCAATAGAAAGGGAAATTAATGATAAATCAGGTGTTTGAATATCTGCAAAAAGTTGGTTTAACTTTTCAAATGGATAAGGTTGTAATAAATTCAGTTGTGTATTCATGTGTCGCTCGGTCAGGTCAAATAATCATTATTTTACCTGAATTATTCATTTATTTGTAACTTTTGTGCAAAATCATCAAGCATTTTTGTTAGACGTTGAGCAAAATTATCAGCATAGGGTTGAGTTAAAGGTTGTCCGTGTTGAGTAATAAAAAACATATCTTCCGCACGTTCGCCTAAAGTAGCAATGCGTGCCGAATGAATTTCTAAACTTTCTTGCACAAAAATCGCACCAATTTTAGCCAATAATCCGGGTTGGTCAAGTGTAATAATATCAATCACGCTTTGCCCGAGATTTTCATCTAAATCAATTTTCACTTGGGTTTGTATATTAAAATGGCGTAATTGACGTGGCACACGGCGTTTTTTAGCTTTTAAATTAAAATGCGGTTGCATTAATACATCACGAATGGCTTGTTTAACTTCTAATTCACGCATTTTATCATTGACCAATGTCCCAGAATTATCTAGCACGACATAACTATCTAAACTAAACCCATGTTTTGATGTAATAATTTTTGCATTGAGTACATTCAAATTCATATTATCCAATACCGTTACCGTTTTGCTAAATAAATGGTCTTGGTCTGGGCTATAGATGAAAATTTGTACAGCATCGGAATGGTGAGGACGGAATAAAATTAATGGCTGTTCAGGTTGTTCATGCTGTAAAATGGCTTGAGTATGCCATACAATATCATCGGTATTTTCTTTGACAAAATAATCATCGCCTAAATTTTGCCATAATTGCTCAATGTGCTGTTGTGGATAATTTTTACTTAATTGTTGATAAGCTTGTTGTTTGGTTTCATTTACAATTTGTTGATAATCAATTGGTTGTTCAATACCTGCCATCAATAATTCTTTACTTTGCAAATATAATTGACGTAATAATGACGCACGCCAACTATTCCATAATTTAGGATTAGTCGCATTAATATCGGCAACAGTTAAACAGTACAAATAATCTAAATGGCGAATAGATGGCATTTGTTTGGCGAATTGTTGTACAATGTCAGGGTCGGAAATATCCTGTTTTTGTGCGGTTAATGACATCAATAAATGATGACGAATCAACCATGCAATAAATTGAGCATCAGCTTCATTCATCTGATGTAGCTGGCAAAATGCAAGGACATCTTCAGCCCCTAAAATACAATGATCGCCATCTCGTCCTTTAGCAATATCATGGAATAAACTCGCAATAAACAACACATCATAACGTGGTAATTGTTGATAAACATGACTGATGACAGGGAATTGTTCAGCAAAATGTGTGGTACTAAAGCGTGCTAAGTTACGGATTAATAACAAAGTATGAGCATCCACTGTATAAATATGAAATAAATCATATTGCATTAAGCCTTCGATTTTACCAAAAGCGGGAATGTAATGTCCTAACACGCCATAGCGTTGCATAGTTACTAAAATAGGGTAAAGTTGTTCAGGATTTGCCTTGAAAATTTGTAAAAATAGTTGTTGATGGTAGGGATTTTGGCGAAAATGCTCATTAATATGCTTGGTAGCAAAACGTAATAAACGTAAAGTTCTAGCACGAATACCTTGTACATCGGGACGTTTTGCCCAAAGTACAAATAATTCTAAAATAGTATGGGGTGCTTGCGTAAAAATACGATGATGTTGTATGGCTAATTGTCCATCAACTAGTTTAAAATATTGATTAATATGAATCACTTGCCGTTGATAAGTGGTAGAGAGTGGCATGATAATTGCTTCATAAAAATAGCTTAAAATCATTTCATTTAAAGTAACCACTTGTTGTACTATGCAATAATATTGCTTCATAAACAACTCAATCACTTCATTTTTAGTTTGTTGATGTTGTATATAAAAGCCAAATTTATTCGCAATATCATATTGAAAATCAAATAGTAAGCGATTGTCATCACGTTTGTTAATACGATGTAGATAGTAGCGGATTTTCCATAAAAAATTTTCTGCTTGAGCTAAGGTTTTCAGCTCCTGTTCAGATAAAAAGCCGAGCTGTACTAAATCAACAATACGTTTTACACGGAAATGACGTTTGACCACCCAGCCGACAGTATGAATATCTCGCAAGCCCCCTGCTGAATTTTTAATATCAGGTTCAACACGGCTACTGGTATCATCATATTGAGTATGTCGTTGTTTTTGTTCGGCTAATTTTGCATGATAAAATTTTTCATCTGTCCATGTCTGAGCTACAATTTGATGTGGATAACGAGCTAAACGTGTTTCACCACAAATTAGTCGGGCTTCGGTGAGTGCGGTAGAGATGGTAATATCTTGTTGTGCATCTTGTATAGCTTCATTTAAAGTACGCACACTTAGGGCAGGGCGAATCGTTTTGATATTCCATATAGTTGTGATAAATTGCTCAATTTTTTGCTGTTGTGAATTATCCAGATTTTCTTCACTGAATAGCATAATATCAATATCAGCATAAGGTAAAATTTCCTGCCGACCATAACCACCTACAGCAAATAATGCGAGATTTTTTTGATTTAATTGAGCTTTTTTCCATAAAAAGGCTAAAATTTGGTCGATAGCTTGAGTACGTTTATGTACCAATTGGCGAATAGAAAGTTTATTATTTTCAAATGCTTGGTGTAATATCTCATCAATATTATTAAACCAATCTTGAATGGTTTTAAATTCATCGTGTGTATGTTGGGTTAAATATTGGTTTAGGCTAGGGTATTGTGGCATTTTTCTATCCTTATTGTCATTTATTGATATGGTTGATACCTCAAAACTTAAAAGTTCTACAAAATCCATTTTTGGCGTAAGGTGCGTAATAAGCATCCTACGGATTGTGATAATTTTGCAGTTCTGTGGGTATAGAATAGGGAGTGTTGAACATTTGATTTAATTTTGTATGGGCAGAAAATCTTCAGCCCATACATAAAATCAATAACTTATATCAAGTTGAGAATAATATTATTTCACTACTTTAACACTTTGAGCAGTTTGCGTTGCCCACTCTCGTGCTTGTTCAATGCTTTCTGCACGAGCTGTTGCGACCCCCATACGGCGACGTACAAAACCTTCAGGCTTACCAAATAAACGTAAATCAGTTTGTGGATTGTTCAGTGCTTCGGCTAAGTTGTGATAGCTTAAATTATCTGCATCTTGACCTGCATAAATGACCGCACTCGCTGCAATACTATGACGAGCCGTATTTACAGGTAAGCCTAAAATTGCACGTGCATGTAACTCAAATTCACTTTGAAATTGGCTAGCTAAGGTTACTAAACCTGTATCATGTGGGCGTGGTGATACTTCGCTAAACCATACTTGGTCGCCCTTGATAAATAATTCCACACCAAAAATACCACAACCACCTAAAGCCTCTGTCACTTTATGTGCAATACGTTTTGCTTCTTGTAGAGCAGTTTCGGTCATTGGTTGTGGTTGCCAACTTTCGACATAATCGCCATTTTCTTGACGATGTCCAATTGGGTCGCAGAAAGATGTTTCAATTTCGCCTGTTTGTGCATTTTTGCTACGCACGGTCAGTAGGGTAATTTCAAAATCAAAATCGATTTGTGATTCTACAATGACTTTGCCTTGATTGACACGCCCACCTTGCATTGCATAGTTCCAAGCGGTATCCACTTCATCAAATGATTTAACACGAGATTGACCTTTGCCTGATGATGACATTACAGGTTTTACAAAATTAGGATAGCCAATATCATCACACGCTTGACGGAAACTTGCTAAACTATCTGCAAAACGATAAGCTGATGTAGGTAAACCTAATTCTTCCGCAGCTAAACGGCGAATCCCTTCACGGTTCATGGTTAAATTCACTGCTTTGGCTGATGGAATTACAGTTGCAATGTTTTGTTGCTCAATATCAAGCAGAACTTCTGTCGCAATGGCTTCAATTTCAGGCACGATTAAATGTGGTTTGACTTGTTCAATTAAATCTTTTAATGCTTGAGCATCGCTCATCGCTAATACATGGCTAAAGTGTGCCACTTGCATTGCAGGTGCATTGGCATAACGGTCAGCTGCATGAACTTCCACGCCTAAACGTTGTAAAGAAATAACAACTTCTTTACCTAATTCCCCAGAGCCAAGCATTAATACTTTAAGTGCTGATGATTGTAATGGTGTACCTAATACTACACTCATGGTTCATCTCCTAAAATGATTTATTCAATTTCAATAATTTCATAGTCATGAGTAATTTCTACACCACCTTGAGTGAGCATACGGCTTGCTGAACAATAGGTTGAAGCAGATAATTCAAGTGCTTTTTCTACTTGTTTTTCTTTAATCCCTTTACCTTTGATAATAAAATGTAAATGAATTTTCGTAAAGACTGCGGGTATTGTTTCTGCACGTTCTGCTTCCAGTAAGCATTCTACATGATGTACATCTTGGCGGGCTTTCTTTAAAATAGTTACAACATCAAATGAAGCACAACCGCCTAAACCTGTTAAAATCAGTTCCATTGGGCGAGCACCACGATTTTCACCACCATAAGCAGGTGAACCGTCCATAGTAAGTTGATGACCGCTTTCAGTTTCCGCTTGAAATGCTACATTTTCAAGCCAAGTTACACGAGATTTCATAATATTTCACTCTACAAATAATGATATAAATATGTCAATACAGTATCATAAATTGGCTTTAGGATAAAGAGTTAAGCTATTTAAAACATCAATGATAGTATTAAAGCTGATAAAAATGCTAGGAATAGTATTATGTTACAATTATTATTTGCTATATTGCTATAAATCATTATATAATAAAGAAATTTTAATTCTTGCCTTTGTGAGATTTAGTGCATTATGAATTTTCCATCTGATACGGCTTCATTATTGGGTAGTTCCATTCTTCCTAATCAACTTCCTGAGTCAATTAAGACGTTACTAAAGCGTGCCTATATTAGTCGCTATGCAAAACGTAGCACAGTGGTAGCTGAGGGTGCTGAATCAAAATCACTATATTTGATTTTGAAAGGTTCAGTATCTGTCATTGTTAGAGAAGATGATGAACGTGAAATTGTAGTGGCATATTTAAATCCAGGGGATTTCTTTGGGGAAATGGGTTTATTTAATAAAAATGCTCAACGTAGTGCTGAAGTGCGTACACGCACTGTATGTGAAATTGCCGAAATTAGTTATGAAAATTTTCATGCTTTAAGTGCTATTTATCCTGATTTAAGTTATGCTGTATTTGCTCAGCTAGTACGCCGTTTACATCAAACTACACGTAAAGTAACAGACTTAGCTTTTATTGACGTATCTGGACGTATTGCTCGTACACTCATTGAACTATCACGACAACCTGAAACCATGATTCTGCCAAATGGTCGTCAAATTCGTATTACACGTCAAGAATTAGGGCGAATTGTTGGTTGCTCTCGTGAAATGGTTGGACGTGTTTTGAAAAATCTTGAAGAACAGGGAATGATTGAAACAGATGGTAAAGCAATTTTAATTTTTGATAGTTCATTATAAATATTATAGTAAATTAAATTTCATTATTGAACAGTAGGGGCGAATTATATTCGCCCAATTAATTGATTTAAAAAGGGTTTATATAATAAACCCCTACATTTATTATATTGTGCTGATATAAATTGATTATAATTAATCCGCACGTCGCCATGTTGTACCTTGGCGACTATCTTCTAAAATAATACCTTGCTCTAATAATTGCTGACGGATATTATCCGCTAGGGCAAAATCTTTGTTTTTTTTCGCATCGGCACGAGCTTGAATTTGAGTTTCAATCTCCGCATCAGATAAAGTATTATTAACAGTGTAGCTAATGGTATAGACTTGACGATGCTCTTGTAGTAGTTTTTCATATTTCATTTGAAAGAAATCATCAACATCATGTTGCACTATCGCTAAAATATCAAATAAGGCTTTTAATACCGCATAATGTGTCGCTACATCTTTCCATAATTCTGCTTTTAAATTACGGTTAATTTCACGACTTAATTCAAATAATACACTTAAGGCATTAGGTGTATTAAAATCATCTGCCATTGCTTCGACAAACTCACTATAATAGCACGATTGTTGAATGTCATTTGCTGAAATTTTTACCAATTCTACTTGCACTTCACTCGATTGTTGCACAGCTTTCGCTGTTTGATAAAAACGAGTTAAGGCATTTTTCGCTTCTTTTAAAGCACTATCAGAAAAATTGATTGGGCTACGATAATGGCTTGCTAAAATAAAATAACGAATTACTTCTGGGTGAAATTTCGCCATCACATCACGAATGGTAAAGAAATTGCCCAAAGATTTAGACATTTTTTCGCCATCAACATTGACAAAACCAACGTGCATCCAATAGTTTACATATTGTTCGCCTGTTGCTCCTTCCGATTGAGCAATTTCATTTTCATGATGTGGGAATATTAAATCACCACCACCACCATGAATATCAAAATGATTACCCAAGCAACAAGTACTCATTGCTGAACATTCAATATGCCAACCTGGGCGACCGTTACCCCAAGCGGATTGCCATGCAGGTTCACCATCTTTGGCACGTTTCCATAATACAAAATCGAATGGATGTTTTTTATCCACTTCGACATCTACACGCTCACTCGCACCTGCCTGCATATCGTCTAATTTACGACCAGATAACCGTCCATATTTAGCGAATTTTTCCACTGCATAATACACATCACCATTATCGGCAGGATAAGCAATACCTTTCTCAATCAAAGCGTTAATCATTGCTTGCATTTGTGGAATGTAATCTGTTGCTCGTGGACTTTCATCAGGAGCAAGACAGCCTAAAGCATCAGCATCTTCATTCATTGCCTTGATAAAACGCTCGGTCAAATCGTAAATCGTTTCATTATTTTCATTGGCACGATTGATGATTTTATCGTCAATATCGGTGATATTACGCACATATTTTACCGCCCACCCCTGACTACGCAAAAAACGAATGATATAGTCAAATGCGACCATCACACGTGCGTGTCCAATATGACAATAATCATAAACTGTCATACCACAAACATACATATCGATATGTCCATCTTTGCGTGGTTGAAATGGTTGTTTTTGGCGAAGTTCTGAATTGTAGAGATAAAAAGGTTGAGCGTTCATAATTAGTCAATCAGTTATATATGATATTTATCATTTTAACATTGTTTAACGATGTTTAGGAAACTATTTTAGATAAAGTTGATATTTTATCATTGAAAAAAAATTACAAAAAAAAGGCATGATTTAAAATATTAATTTATGTAAAAGTAGAGTATAATATGTAAAGATGATATAATCTTTAATCTTTAATCTTTCATCTTTCATCTTTCATCTTTACAAGTTTATTTTTATAATATATTTACATTTGTGTAAATTAGGATAAGTGAGTAAGTTTGTGTATGTGGATATGATATATGGGGCATGAAAGCTAATGGTTACATTACACCATCAAATATAGGCTATTCCAATGCAAGATTTACCAAATCACGAAATTGTTACATTATTTGAAACTTATTTACACCCATTAAATAGTAAATTAGTGGAAATGCTCAATGAACATCATACGCACCAAACGGAGCGTCGTGGTTGTGGTTACACACAAGCAACACGTTTTTTAGCTGACTATATTAATGTGCCACGTAGTGATACTGAATTTACTGACTTAAATATTTTTGAAGATTATGATTTGACTGCACTTAAAAAAATCATGAATGAAGCAAGTGTTTATGGTTTAGAGCTTAATTCGTGGCGAAATCTTGATAAAAATGTTGGCGTATTAAACTATTTGGCTGATGAAAATCATGCTGAACAAGATTTTTATCAAGCATTAAATAAAGAAGTACAATTTCAACAAAAGTTGCGTCAAATTCGCCAATATGCAAATTTAGAAGAAAGTTTTTTAATCATTGATTTTATTGAAGATTTAATTTTACCCGAACAAGGAGAGCAATGGGATTTAATTAATGTGCCTAATTTAGATGAAAAACCGAAAGTAGGTTCTTGTCCAATGGCAGAAAATTTCTTTCTAAAAATTGCACATGGTAAAATATTAAGACAAGGGCGTATTAATATTTTTGTTGATGATAAAAATCAACCATTAATTATGGAAAAAATTAAAATGGGTGATGACCATTCGTGTATCAACCTTGTACCGATGATTAAAAATGGGGTGCGTTTACCAATTGGGTGTTTATTTTCTACACAATATGAAGATGAATCATTACACGGAGTAGATAACAAACGTGCGAAAGGTAGTATTGTACCAATTAATAGTATGCAAGGATTTTGGTTTTTGCGTTTAACGACTTTGGCGGTTTCTCCACAAAATCGTGAGAGAGCTTTTACAACGCATTTTAAACAGCAAATTCAAAATGGTTTGTTTAATCCAGGCACTACTACAGTATCGCAGCTTATGGATGTTGCAATGGAACAGTTTTAGAGGGTAGGAAAGAATGGTAAAAACTTGTTATTCTCCACGTTATTTTGCATCCACACCAACGAATAGCATGGAAAAACTCTCTGCTGTAGCGGAGGTATTGGTTGCAGAGAATTTAGCTGATTTAGTTGAACCAGATTTAATTGATACGGATATTTTACGTCAATTACATAATCCAGATTATGTTGATGCATTTTTGGTAGGTAAAAAACCTTTGGCGTTAATGCAAGGCTTTCGTAAATGGAATGAACAATTAAGAGATGCGGTACTTACCATTCAACAAGGGCAAATTTTAGCAGCAGAGATAGCGTTTAAGGAAGGTGTAGCAGCAAATATTGCGCAAGGTTTTCATCATGCAGTATATGATTTTGGTAATGCCTTTTGTACTTTTAATGGATTGGCGTTAATTGCTATGTTATATCCAGATAAGAAAATTTTTGTTTTAGATTGCGACCAACATGGAGGGAATGGAACGGCTGAATATACGCAACGTTATGAAAATTTATATAATTATAGTATATGTGGTTTACCTTTTGGTTGTATGCAATTAGAACGAAGCACACTTCATCACATTCATCCACGTACAGGGAATTTTGAAGATTATATGAACTGTGTAGCAGATGGATTAAAAAAAGCACAAGAATGGGGAGCGGATTTAATTATTTATCAAGCAGGAGCTGATTGTCATCAAAAAGACCCATTTGGTTCATTATGGATGACAACTGAAATGATGTATGAGCGTGATTTAACTGTATTTCGTGAAGTAAAACAATTAGGCATTCCTTTATTGTTCGTCTTAGCAGGAGGGTATCAGGCTTTGGAAACTCTAATTCCATTACATGTGAATACATTTAAAGCAGTGAATATGGTTTATTTTCCTAACTAAATCATAGATATAAAAAATAGAGTGTTTTTATAAACACTCTATCATTTGTTTTTATCTTATTTTTGCATTTCTAATAATAAAAACTCCATCAATGCTTTTTGAGCATGTAAACGATTTTCAGCTTCATCCCATACTACAGAGCCTGCATGGTCTAGCATATTTTCTGAAATTTCTTCACCACGATGAGCTGGTAAACAGTGCATAAATAAACAATCTGGATTAGCTAAAGCCATGAGTTGTTCATTCACTTGGAAATTAGCAAAGGCTTGTTCACGCAATTTTTGCTCTTCTTCTTGTCCCATACTTGCCCAAACATCAGTAACGATTAAATCTGCACCTTGAACGGCTTGTTGTGGGTCATGGAAAATTTGCACATTTTTAGTGTTAGCTAAAAACTGAGCTTTTGGTTCATAGCCTTGTGGGGAAGCGATATTGAGTTTGAAATCAAGCATTTGACTCATTTCGATATATGAATTACACATATTATTACCATCACCAACCCAAACCACTGTTTTCCCTGTAATATCACCACGATGTTCAATATAAGTTTGCATATCCGCTAATAATTGACATGGGTGATGGTCATCAGTTAAACCATTGATGACTGGAACAGTTGAATATTGAGCAAAACGCTCCACAATATCATGTCCAAAAGTACGAATCATGACTATATCCAACATACTTGAAATGACACGTGCAGAATCTTCAATAGGTTCTCCACGTCCTAACTGTGTATCACGAGGAGATAAAAAAATTGCATCGCCACCAAATTGACACATACCTGCTTCAAATGAAATACGCGTACGCGTACTTGATTTCTCAAAAATCATACCAAGCACTTTGCCTACAAAGGGTTGATACACTTCACCTGCACGTTGCATACGCTTAAGTTCACTTGCACGCTGTAAAATTTGTTGCAATTCTGCTTTAGATAAATCACTTAAGGTTAAAAAATGTCTTAAAGCCATGATTCAAATATCCTATTAAAAGAAATCATTTAAGGTTGATATTGATGAGCGATTAAAAAATGTTCTAAACTATAGGCTAAATAGGCTTCTACTTGTTCTGGGTCAAGTGGAAGATTCATTAGACTTTTCCAGTGTATATCATGCACAATACCCCAAAACATAGTTGCTGAATAGGTTGGGTTAGGGCATAGAATTTTCTGTTGCTGATGAGCTTGGGTCAGAATATTTTTGACATTGCCTTGTACTTCATTACACCAACGTTGGTTTAAATCGTGCATTAAACTTGGGTCAGATTGACTTTGTTGCAAAATAAGATGGAAAAATTGTCTATCTCGTTCTTGTTGAATTGTATGATAAAATTTCGATAAGGTTTTATGCAAATATGATTTTAAGGTATCATCTTCTTGATATTCAAGAATAAAGTTTTGTGATTTTTGTGAAAAATGATAATCACAAACTGCATGGAATAAACCTTTTTTATCATCAAAATATTGATAAATTGATGTTTTAGAGCCACCTGCAATTTGGATAATTTCATCTAAAGATACTTTATCATAACCATGTTGTAAAAATAACTGATAAGCCGTTTTCAGTAAATTTAAACGGCGTTCTGTACCACGTCGTGTGAATGGTTTTGTTTTATCAATAACTTTATCTTTTGTGGTAGTGTTTTTTACATTCATGGCGAAATCTTTTTAATGGATGTATTTACTATATTTTACTTGATATAAATGTAGATGTATAGCTTATATCCACATTTCATCATATTTGATTTAAGGTTGTACCGATGGTAATACGATAGGCGAACCACCTAATGCTTGTAACAATGTAACATAAGCATTATATTGATTTTGCTTACTTTGTAACCATGAGAGATAGGCAGAACGCGTATTTTGTTGAGCATCAAGCACAT
Organism: Moraxella sp. ZY210820; assembly: GCF_030674635.1. Classification (NCBI taxonomy): domain Bacteria; kingdom Pseudomonadati; phylum Pseudomonadota; class Gammaproteobacteria; order Moraxellales; family Moraxellaceae; genus Nasibacterium; species Nasibacterium caprae. Next base: position 780,378 of record NZ_CP089978.1, read on the forward strand.
TTTTTAGGGCGATTGCTCCATGTTTATAACGTACTTCGGTGAGCTGTTGAGTTTTTTCGCTTAATTCTAAGGTTTTCTTATTGAGTTCAACTTGATTGTTGGTTTCCGTACGATTGGCAAGGGCTTTTTCCACATCAGCAAAAGCCTGATACAACGTTTGACGATATTGAATAATGGTTTTTTCGTATTCTAAATCGCTGATTGCTAGATTTTTTTTCATATCATTGACTTGTAAAAATGGCAAATTGAGACTTGCTCCAAGAGCCAATGTTGGATTTTGAATTAATTCAATCAATGATGTACTACGTGAGCCTAAACTGCCTGTTAAACTGATTGATGGATAATAGCTAGCTTTGGTTGCATCTTTTGTGGCAAGGGCTTTACGTAAACGATACTCTGCGGCTTGTAAATCAGGACGGCGAGCGAGTAACGTAGCGGGTAATCCTGCAGAAATTTCAGGGAGTTGGATTTGTGCTAAGCGTGTTGGCTCATCAAGTGATAATTCTTGTAATGGCTGATGGAGTAAGATGGCTAGAGCTGTCCGAGTTTCAATCAGCTGTTGTTTGATTTGGCTGATATTGGAATATTGACTTTCAACAGCGTGTTGGGCTTGAGTTAATTCTAATCGTGAGACCGCACCTGCTTTAAACTGAGCTTGTACAATGCTCAATAATTTTTTTGATGTCTCTAAATTGAGTTGAGCATAATGTTCACGTTCATGCAGATAAGCAAGTTGCCAATATAATTTGACTGTTTCAGCGATTAAACTTTGTGCTGTTGCTTGTAAATCTTGTTCTGTGGCAATGGCTTCCCATTGACTAGCTTCACTTTGTTTTGCCAATTTGCCAAATAAATCTAATTCGTAGCTCACACCTGCATTGAGTGAAAGTCCATTACCGCTGTCATCGCCTGAGTTTAAATCGATACTATGTCCAGTGGAAACACCTGCATTGGTACGAATGCCCTGTTGATTTTTTTGCAAACCTGCTTGTAAACGAGCCTGTTTCAGATTGATACCTGCGACTGCTAAGTTGCTATTTTTTTCTAAAACTTGTTCAACCAAATAATTGAGTTTTTTATCGCCAAATAATGTCCACCAACGGTCAAGTTGTTCAGCATTAAGCAGAATAGAATTTTTCTTGACTTCATCTTGTTGGAAATTTTCTGGTATAGCAATATTAGGTGCTTCGTAAGGTGTTTTGACTATTGCTGTACACCCACTTAATAATAATGTAACGAGTGAAATAGAAAGTAATGTTTTTTTCATCATCATTGTCCTAAAAATATGGATAATATTGTGTCAATATTATCCATGATTAGATATTAAAGTACATTTATTCTCTGGATAGCGCAACCACTGGATCTAATTTGGACGCATTATTGGCAGGTAAAAAGCCAAAAATAATCCCAATTAAACTCGAGCAGATAAAGGCAGAAATAATCGATGTGGTTGAATATGCCATCATAAACTCACCGCCTGCCATCGTATTAAACACTTGTCCGACTGCAAAGGCAAATAACACACCTAAAATACCGCCAATTAAACAGACTAACACGGCTTCTATCAGGAATTGTTGTAGAATATCGCTTTGTCTTGCACCGACTGCCATGCGTACGCCAATTTCTTGCGTGCGTTCCGTTACCGAAACGAGCATAATATTCATTACCCCAATACCACCCACAACGAGCGAAATTACCGCAATTGCAGAGACGAGGAGCGTCATGGTTTGTGTGGTTTCTTCAACCATTTCACGGATACTATCAGCGTTTTGTGTGAATACATCTTGTGCATTATGTCGTTGTTCTAATAAAGCTAAAATCGCATTTTCTGCTACTGCACTTGGATATTCATCTTTAATACGCACTACAATATTCCGTACATGAGCTTGCCCTAAGATACGGCTCATCACTGTACTATAAGGTAGATAGACAGTTAAACTATCTGACGACATCATACTCTTTTTTTCGGCTTGTAATACGCCGACAATACGTACAGGCAATTTCCCTAAAAAGATAACCTGTCCGATTGGGTCGCTATTAGCAAAAAAGGCTTTACGGGTATTTTCATCAATCACAGCATTTTGGGCGAGTTGCAGGGTGTCGCTTTGATTAAACGCTTGACCTTGTGCAAAATTTAGCCCTTGTACATTAAAATAATCTGCACTCACGCCTTGAATATTGGCTGTAGCTTCAGTTTGTTGATGACGAGCAGTGAGACTAGTCGTTACTAATGGTGATACTGCTTCGACATAAGGTTGTTGAGCCAATGCATCGGCATCGGCAGGAACAAGCGTTCGCCGATTCGCGGTACGAGAATTATCGCCAAAGCCACGCCCTTGAAACACGGTAATGGTATTAGTTCCCATACTGCTGATGTCATCTAAGATTTTTTGTTGTGTGCCATTACCCAACGCCACGACTGATACCACGGATGCAATACCGATAATAATCCCCAACATGGTCAAAAATGTTCGCATACGATGGGCATTCATCGCCAATAATGCCATATGGAAGGCTTCAGAAAAACGGTCTATAAATGCTCGCCATGCATTGATGTTAGGTTTATGCTGAGTACGTGATGTAGATTGAATTTGTGTTTGTGTTGATGTTACTGACGTATTTTCAAGTTTAGTTTCTGGAGAAACCTCTTCTTGTTGATAGATATTTTCAGGTACATTGGCACGGTCAGAAATAATCATACCATCACTAATTTCAATAATGCGTGTTGCATTTTTCGCTACATTGGCATCATGCGTTACCAAAATGATGGTATGTCCTTTGGCATTGAGTTCACGCAAAATCCGCATGACTTCAATACCACTTTTTTTATCCAATGCTCCTGTCGGTTCATCAGCTAAAATCACATCACCGCCATTCATCAAGGCACGAGCGATGGAGACACGTTGTTGCTGTCCGCCTGATAATTGATTTGGACGATGATGTAAACGTTCGCCCAAGCCTAATTCGCTCAATAATTCTGCAGAACGTTGATGACGTTGTTCCGCTTCAATCCCTGCATATACGGCTGGGACTTCCACATTGCCCGATGCGGTTAAATCACCCAATAAATGATAACGCTGGAAAATAAAACCAAAATATTCACGGCGAAGTTGAGCGAGTTCATCAGCCGTCAGTTGTTGAGTTTCTCGCCCATTGACAAGGTAACTGCCTGTGGTCGGCTTATCTAAACAGCCTAAAATATTCATCAACGTGGATTTGCCTGAGCCTGATTGTCCAACAATTGCAACCAATTCTCCTGCATAAATTTTTAAATCGATACCTTTTAAAATTTGTACGGTTTGTTCTCCTGCAGGAAATTCACGTACTAATTGTTTGACTTCGAGCAAGGGCCGTGCCGATGGTGCGGAGATAGATTCAATATCAGTCATGATGTATTTCTCAATCCCTTAGCGTGGCGGCATACGATTACGTTTGGCACTGTCATTTGACTTATCATTACCATCAGCGATAATTACCTGTTCGCCTGCATTTAAACCACGCAAAATTTGTACATTGACACGGTTATTTAAACCAACTAAGACAGGTTTTTCAATGACTTTATTATGTTCCAAGACCTTGACTGTGCCTAAGCTAGCTTTACCTTCGTCAATCAGAGCTTTCTCATCATCGGTTAATTCTAAACTTGGGGCTTTATTGTCTTTAGCTTCTGGTTTAGCATTTTGAGATGTAGATGGAGTAGATATATTTGTTGATTTTTTCGTTTTGTCATTTTGTAAAGCTGCTACAGGAACAGTTAATGCATTTTTTGCTTCATTGAGAATAATATATACTTGTGCAGTCATATCGATGCGTAATTTACCATCTTCATTGGGTACATCAAATAAAGCATTATAATAAATCGCTGTGTTTGATGATGTCGTGGTACTATCTGATTTAATCGATTTTGGTGCAGGCTCAACTTGACGTAAAGTCGCATAATGTTTTTTATCACTGCCTAAAGTGGTAAAGTACACTTTTTGACCTTGTTCGACTTTCATCACATCGGCTTCGGAAATCTCTGCCTTAATCGTCATGGTATCCAATTTTGCTAATTTGACGATAGTCGGTGCAGATTGATTAGCATTCATGGTTTGACCTTCTTCGGTAATAATTGCCACAACTGTACCGTCCATTGGGGCAACAATACGCGTATAAGCCACATTTTCTTTGGCTGTTGCAATACTTAAATGCGATTGTTGAATTTGTGCTTGAATAATTTTTATATCTGCTTGAGCAGTTTTGAAATTAGCAAGTGCATTTTCTACTTCAGCTTTTGAAGTTGCATCTTGAGCGAACATTGATTTTTGGCGTTGATATTCAGCATTTAATTTATCTAAATTGACTTGTTTGGCAGAAAGCTGTGCTTGTAAACTGTTGAGATTTGCTTCAGCAGTTTTTAGGGCATTTTCTTGTTGTACTGAATCGATATGGGCAATCAATTGTCCTTGTTTGACTTGCTCACCTAATTGTACATACAATTTTTTCACTTGCCCTGAGACTTGAGCTCCGACACTGACTAATTTTGAGGCTTCTAATGTGCCTGTTGCCAATACATTACTTTCTAAATCTTGTTGTATAACTTGGGCAGTGATATAACTTGGGGTTTGTTCTTTGGGTTGCATATAATACCACGCACCGCCAATTATACTAGCAAGAATGAGAGACAAAATAAGCCATTTAAGAGGTTTTTTCATATTTAACATTAAGAATAAAAAATCGTAAAAATATTATACGATGTAAATGAGAATAAATCGTGAATAAAAATGTAAATTGGCAAAACGTATGCAAAAAATCACAAAAAATAATTTGATTTTCACTTAAGATAAAATACAATAATGTGATATAGTTCTATTTTTATAATTTTTTAGGTAAAGATTATGATAAAACCAATTTTGCTTGGTACAGTGTTAGGTTTAGGTACATTGAGTACAGCAACTTTTGCCAATGATACATTTTATAAATGGGTAGATGCGAAAGGTTCAACACATTATACACTGACTCCACCACCTAAAGGTGCAAAATCATTAGGTACGATGAAAACTTATCGTGATTATTCATTACCAACTCAACCAACGCCAGCACCTGTGAGTCAGCCTGTATCGGAGCAACCAACATCACAAGATAATTCATCACAAACTGTAGTGGCTGAGCCTGTAGCAGAATCATCAACTACACAACCAACGAATATGCCTCCACGTAATCCTAATGCACAATATATTCCATTACCACGATAATGTGATATGAGAGGCTAAAAAATTTTAGCCTCTCATTGTTTTATAAAGATGCTAATGCACTCGCTTGTGTATCTTGTTGATACAATAATTTTTGTTTGAGTGTTTTTAATTGTGGTAATAAATTAAGCATCAAATATGCTTGTTGTAAGATAATTAAAATTAACTCATATTGTGGATGTTCGTTATCCAAAGTTTTGCGATATTCTTGTAATTGTTCAATGAGCGATAATTCAGGTTGTTGGTCATTGAGTAAAGAGTCTTCAATCGCTTGATACATATCATATAAAAAGTTTAAAGTTTGCTCATCTTCCAATTTGATGCGATGGGTTGCCAATGCACCAATATAGCTTAAAAAAGTATGATTTAAACATAAAAACTCAAATGCATTATGTTTTTGAATAACATCAAAATGTGGTTCGGTCGCTAAAGTTGAAATTAATGAGGCTAAATCTGCATCACGGTTATGTGCTTGACGGCGAATACTACGATAGTGCAAACTATTATCTCGCCCTGCTTGATATTGAGCAATAGCGACTTTTAAATAGGCACATTCACTTTTGAGTGCATTTTGTACATGTAAACCCAATCTGCGAAATTTCCAATCAGGCCAAATCAGCACCATACCTACCCATGCAAATAAACAGCCTAATAGCGTATCAAAAAAGCGAGGTATTATAGCGGTAGTACCCCCACCATCAAGGTTAAAATTAATCATTGCTAAAATAGTCATAAAAGCAGTAGCTTGAGCATATTGTTTACTGCGTAATTCAAAAAATAATACACCGCTAATGACTAAAATAATCAACTGTCCTTCAAGTGATGGAATAAAAGTTAAAATACCATAAGCGACTAAAATTCCTGCTAAAGTTCCTATAATACGCAAATATAAACGGCGTTTAGTGGCGTTAAAGTTGGGTTGTAGTACGAATAATGCGGTCAGTAAAATCCAGTAACCATGTTCAAAACCTGTAATTTGTACAAAAATATAAGTGAAAAATAGTACAATAGATAAGCGAATGGCATGACGGAATAGTACTGATTCAGGTGTAAAATTTTGTTTGACACGCATCCAAATATCTTGCCAACCTTTTAAATCATCATCAACTAAATAATCATCAGTCATGTTTTGTTTAGGTTTACTTTGAATATGCCGTTCAGATTCTAAGCTGACAAATTGGGCATCAATTGCTTTTAAATTTTGAAATAGGGCAAATAATGCAGTAATAATAACAGGGTCGTATGTACCTTGATTACGCACTTTTTCTAAAGAAATACGCAAATTTTGAAAGGCTTGCACAAATTGTTTAGAATGTTGATATTTTTCCTGCTGTCTTAAGCTATGACTTAAATCTTTACAGGCTTTACCTTGCATGGTTAAAATACGTTGAAAACGGAATAAAATATCGCTATGTTGGAATAATTGACTTAAACGCTGATAATCAATATGGGCAGAATCGGCACGTTCATGAATATCTTGAGCAACAAAATAATAATGTAAACTCCGCCGTGTATCAGATTGACCACGGTCGCCTTTTAAACGTGTAAGTAAGGCAACACGCAATTCATTAAATAGACTAATCAATTTTCCATTTTCAAGTGATGCATCAATAGTACTTTGTTGATAGCTTTTAGGCGTCATATCGGCATCAAATAAATTGGATTTACTGAATAAAAAATTACCTAATTCTGAATAACTTGCTGATAATTTTTGTTGTACTTCACGTACAGGGAAGAGCAAGAATGTAATACTTGATAAAAAACCGTACCACATTGCCCCCATGACTAATAATGATGCTTGTGTGTACCAATTATCAAATAAATCCACGCCGAGCATACTATAAACAGAAACGAGTAAACAACCATAAGAAATAGTGGCATAACGTCTACCAAGTGAGCCAAGTAAAATCCAGCCAACACATGAGACCAATAAACCGATGGCAAATAAAATTTTATAGGGAAATAAAAAATAAATTGAAACAGATGTAATAAAAAAACCAATATAAGTGTAAATTAAATTTTGAATACGCACTGAAAAACGGTCATCAATATCGCTTAAACCCGCCGCAACAACACCTAATGCTAATGGAATAGTATAAAGTTGTTCGCCCCACCAATAGGGAAAACTCACTACACCTGTAAAAGCGATGAGCATACGAATGTTATAGAGTAAGGTGCTATTATTACCAAATTTACGGATTTTTTTACGCCATGTGTTCATAATAAATAAAATTGGGTGATTGTCATTTGTTTAATTTTATGTGATATTTTACAAAGTTTAGCACTAAATAAATAGATGATAGTGAAAATAATTATAAAGTTGGACTCATTTTTTATCAAAAATAAGTTAATAAATAGGTTTAGTATAACAATATAAATGATTGAAAATAAATAAAAAAGTAAGGTGCATATGATGCACCCTATATCAATCTGCTGAAAAATGATTATTTTACAAAAACTGCAAAATTTTCTACTGGTTCACGTGGTGTTTTAAAACTATTGACGATGTCATTTTCATCAGCATAACCAAGTGCAATGGTGCAAACGAGTTCTTCATCATCATTTGCCCCAATGGTTTGAAGTACAATTGGATGATAATGGTTAAAAGCTGCTTGTGGGCAAGTATCTAAACCACGAGCTTTGGCTGCAATCATCACGTTTTGCATCATCATAGCGATGTCCATTTTAGCACCAATACCCATAGCTTTATTTACCGTAAAAAATAAGCCTACTGGTGCATCAAATAATTTAAAATTACGGTCTTGTTGTGCCGCCATTTTATCTTTATCGCCTTTTTGAATGCCTAATAAACCATATAAACCCCAACCATTTTCACGACGACGGTCAATATAAGGTGAAATCCAAGTTTGTGGATAATATGGGAAAGTTTCTTGACATTGTTCTGCTAAAGTTGGATTGGTTTTAATCTCTTCTTTAGCTTGGAAAATATTTGCGATTAATTCATCACGCTTTGCACCTGTAACCACATATACTTTCCATGGTTGAGTATTTGTACCTGATGGTGCACGACTCGCCACAGTTAAAATATCTTTGATTATATTTTCATTAACTGGTGTGTTTAAAAAAGCACGCACGGAATGGCGAGAAGTAATTGCTTCATCAACAAGGCGGACTTGTTCTGTATTTTCTGTATTCAATGTCATGGAATTGTTCCTTAAAAAATCAAATTGAGAAGTTGAATTGCTATATTCTATAACGTTTTGTATAAAAAATGGTAAATTAAATAGATAATTAGTCTAATTTTTGCAAAATATTTTGTAAAAAAGTCAAAATAAATATTTACAAACTGAAAAATTTTAATATAGAATGCCAACATGATGTTCAAATATCCGTGTTTATTAAGGAGTTTTGTATGAAATTGACATCTCATAAATTAGCTAAAACGAGTTTAGCTGTTGCATTATTAGGTCTTTTAACAGGAACAGCTCACGCATTAACGCCAGAGCAAAAGGAACTTCAACAACTCCGTGCAGAATTAAACGCACTTAAAGCAACTGTACAAGCTCAACAAGCACCTGTATCAGTGGTATCTGCACCTGTGGCAAAATCAGGCTCGGCACTTTCTCTACAAACTAAAAATGGTGCAGAAGCAAAAATTTATGGTTTCGTTCGTGCGGATGCTTATTACAAAATTAAAGGTAATGATGCAACAAGCTGGCAAGTATGGAATGACATTGCAAATGCTCCACGAGGAAATAATGATAAAAAGCTAAACACAACTGTGGCAACAACACGTTTAGGTTTAGATTTCGCAACACCTGTCGCTGGTGATAAAAAAGTTGGTGGTAAAATTGAGGCTGACTTTATTGGTGGCGGTAACATTAATGGTGCAAATTTACGTATCCGTCATGCATATTTAACTTATGGTAATTGGTTAATTGGTCAAACTTGGTCAACATTTAATGATTTGAATTTCTTACCAAGTATTATTGACTTTAATTTGGCAGCAGGTCAAGGTGCACAACGTCATCAAATGGTACGTTATGAAACTAATATTGCACCTACAACTAAAGTCGCTGTAGCAGTCGAAAAGAGTACAGCTTCTGACCGCACACCAAATTTAGTGGGGCGTGTACAACAAAAATTTGCAGGTGATGCAGGTTTAATATCTGCTCGTGCATTTGTAGGCGAAGCAAAACGAGAAAATGAAAAAGAAGTTGCTTGGGGTGCTGCAGCAGGCGTATCTTATAAAGTAAGCAATGATTTAAAATTAATGGCAGACTATAACCATATAAAAGGTAATACTCAATATATTGCTACTGGTATTAACCCAGCTATTGCTGGTTTTGATGCAAATGGTGATTTGGTATTAAATGAATTTGATTCTGTGAGTGTAGCTGCGAACTATAATATTAATCCTAAGCTTGCTGGTGCAGTTGGTTTGGGTTATATGAAAGCTAAAGATAAAGGTATTGCAACTGCAAATGAAACCATTACACAAGGTTTTGCGAATGTAGTGTATAAACCAGTTCCTGCTGTAGGCTTTGGTTTAGAATATATTCATGGTGAGACTGAGCAATTTAACGGTACAAAAGGTCAAGACCAACGTGTAGGTGTGAATGCAACTTACAGCTTCTAATTTAATTATCATATGATATTAGATTAAACTTAGCCACATTTTATAACCTGATTTTTCAAGTTATAAGATGTGGTTTTTTATTATTTTTATTTAATTGGGTGAAATAATATGAAATTAAAAACAGTAACATTTGTGTTTGCTTGTATGGCAACAACAACGATGGTTCAAGCATCAAATGTAGATCCTGAAGAATTACGTCAATTGCGTGAAGAAATTCAAGCATTAAAAGCAGTTGTTGAGCAAAAACAACAGCAACAAGTAAAATATCAATTACAAAATGCACCAAAATTAAACACTAAAAATGGTGCGGAAGTAAAACTTTATGGTTTTGTACGTGCAGATGCTGGTATTAAATTAGATGGTACATCAAATACTTGGAATAATATTGCTGAAGCTAATACAGGTAATGATGATGTGAAATTAAATACATCAATGGCAACTACACGTCTAGGTTTTGAATTTAAAACACCAACCAAAGGTGGACATTTAGTTGGTGGTAAGCTAGAAGGTGATTTCCGTGGCGGTAGTAATAGTGAAAATGGCAATGGCTTTCGTGTACGTCATGCTTATGTAACCTATAATGATGTATTGGTAGGGCAAACTTGGTCGGTCTTTAATGATTTAGATGTATTACCCAATATTTTAGATGATAATTTAATTGCAGGACAAGGTGCAGACCGTACGTTACAAATCCGTTATGAAACTAAAGTTGCACCACAAACTAAGGTTGCGGTTGCACTTGAGCGTAATAAAAATTATAACCGAGTACCAAACTTGACTGCCCGTGTACAACAAAAAATGGCAGGCGATAAAGTTCATGTTTCAGCACGTAGTTTTGTGGGTGAAGCTCATGACTCTAATGCATCAAATGATAAAAAACTAACATGGGGTGTGGCAGTTGGTGCAGCTTATAATGTAAATGATAACTTGACTTTAATGGGTGATTATAATCACATCAAAGGTAATCAGCAGTATTTAGAGCAAACCAATACACCTTATACAGTAAATGCAAATGGTAAATTAACATTAAGTGAATTTGATGCAGTAAGTTTAGGTGCTAATTATAAATTTACACCAAAAGTTTCTGGTACAACAGGTGTTGGCTATATTAAAGCAAAAGATAATGGCGTTGGTACAAATCGTGAAATCAAACAAGGTTTTACTAATGTAGTTTATAGTCCAGTTGAGCCTTTAAGCTTTGGCGTAGAATATTTATATGGTGAAGCAACAACGTTTGCCGATACAAAAGCAAAAGACCAACGAGTTGGTTTATCAGCAACATATAATTTTTAAGTTGTAATTTGCATTGCTAAATCGATTCAAAATCTGTTAAACTAGCCAACTTGTCTATTGATTAGATAGGTTGGCGATAATTTTTTAAATTATTGCTTGTTATTCATAATGTAAAAATAAATAAAGATAAGTGAGCTATATTATTATGGCTCTACACTATAATTGATAACATGACTTAAGCAAATAAGACGATTTATTTGACTTATTTGTATTCGCTTTATAGTGATGATTTATTATATATTATTTATCTTTACATTTCCGTATTTCTTTAAATAATATGCAATGCTAATGTATATTATATTAAAAGAGTATTAATTTAGACACATTCTCTTAAAGGAAATCGTATAGAAATTACTTTAGATGCCTTTTATACCTTAGTGATTGCAGTAGCTGTACTCATGCTTGGGCGTGTATTGGTTAATAAAATCAATTTTTTACAGCGTTATAGTATTCCTGAAGCGGTTGCGGGTGGTTTGGTTGCATCATTAATTGGTTCATTGATGTTTGCATTTGGTAATTTTACTATAAATTATGATGCTGATTTACGTACTGCTTTAATGTTGATGTTTTTTACATCAGTAGGTTTAAGTGCTAATTTTAATCGTCTTAAAGAAGGTGGTGTAGGCTTAGCTATATTTTTAGTTGCAATTAGTTTGTTCATTGTTTTACAAAACTCTGTAGGTGTTGGTTTAGCAGCTATGATGGGTTTAGATCCATTAATGGGCTTGGTTGCGGGTTCAATCACTTTAACAGGTGGTCATGGTACAGCAGGTTCATGGGGTGCAACTTTTGAAAATACTTATGGTTTACAGCACGCAACTTTGGTTGGTATGGCAAGTGCGACATTTGGTTTAGTTTTAGGTGGTATTATTGGCGGTCCATTGGCGAATTTTATTATTAAACGTCATGGATTAGCTGCACCAAAGACACAAGAGCAACAAGAAAAACAAGAAGAGAAAAATACGAATACGAGTGATGAAGAACCAACCAGTAGTACAGAATTTGTTGCTTTTCAAAATCCTAAACAAGTGCGTTTAATCACGACAGAAAATGCGATTACGGTATTGGGCTTATTTGCTATTTGTTTGGCATTTGGCGATTATATGACGGGCGTATTTAAAGGTTCAGAAAGCTTTTTAGCAAAACTACCAACTTTCGTATGGTGCTTAATGGCAGGTGTGGTCGTACGTAGTGTGATTGAAAATGTATTTAAAGTAAAAGTTTTTGACCGTGCGATTGATGTTTTTGGTAACGTATCATTATCACTTTATTTGGCAATGTCGTTGGTTGCTTTAAAATTATGGCAATTATTAGATTTAGCTGTACCATTATTAATCATTTTGGTAGTACAAACTTTAATCATGTTATTATATGCCTATTTTGTAACTTTCCGTCTTATGGGGAAAGATTACGATGCAGCGGTTTTAGCAGCAGGTCATTGTGGTTTTGGTCTAGGTGCAACACCAACTGCAGTTGCAAATATGCAATCGGTTACGAGCCGTTTTGGTTCATCACATAAAGCATTCTTGATTGTACCGTTATGTGGTGCATTCTTGGTGGATTTAGTGAACTTAGCAGTCATTACAGGTGCGATTGATTTGATTAAGAAATTTTTTGGTGCTTAATCATGAGATAAATTACAACTTATGTTGAGTTGTGGATTTTAATAAGGACGAAAAATTTTCGTCCTTATTACTTGTAAACGTTTTATCATCAGTATAAATATAGCATGATACTAAAAGGCAATGTTGATGATTGATAAAAACCATATCATAACAAAGTTTTTATTTTGATATTAAATATTTGATTTTAAATATTATTTATTTTTTTAATGTTTGTTAATAAAAATATAAATTACATGAATATTTGTTTAAATTGTTGTTTTATATTGTATTTATTTAAAATAAAACTTACTTTAAAAATATTAACCCCTTATATTTTTTTTAAATTTATGGTTTAATATAAAGACTTTTATATTTTTTATACTCATTATCATTTTGTATTTATTATATTATACATTTTTGATAATAGTTTTTAATTTCTCATATAGGTATAACCATGACCACAGTGAACGCACCAGAATTCGTTCGTCACCCAGCATTAGTACAATGGGTGGAAAAGATTGCTCAATTAACAAAACCTGCAAAAATTGAATGGTGTGACGGTAGCGATGAAGAGTATCAACGTTTAATCGACTTGATGATTGCTAACGGCACAATGAAAGCATTAAACCAAGAGAAACACCCAAACTCTTATTTGGCTTGTTCAGATCCAAATGATGTAGCACGTGTGGAAGGTCGTACTTTTATTTGTTCAGAAAAGCAAGAAGATGCAGGTGCAACAAACAATTGGGTTGCACCTGCCGAAATGCGTCAAACATTAAATGGTTTATTTGATGGCTGTATGCAAGGACGTACAATGTATGTGGTACCATTTTCAATGGGTCCTTTGGGTAGTCATATAGCACATATTGGTATTGAAATTACAGATTCGCCTTACGTGGTTGTAAGTATGCGTAAAATGGCACGCATGGGTAAAGCAGTTTATGACATTTTAGGTACAGATGGTGAATTTGTACCATGTGTTCATTCTGTAGGTATGCCATTAGCTGAGGGACAAAAAGATGTAACTTGGCCATGCAATGCGGAAAAATATATTGTACATTACCCAGAAACTCGTGAAATTTGGTCATTTGGTTCAGGTTATGGCGGTAATGCGTTATTAGGTAAAAAATGCTTTGCATTACGTATTGCGTCTGTAATGGGTCGTGATAATGGTTGGTTAGCTGAACATATGCTTATTTTAGGTGTAACCAATCCACAAGGCGAAAAGCATTATGTGGCTGCTGCATTCCCATCAGCGTGTGGTAAAACTAATTTTGCAATGCTCATCCCACCAGCGGGTTATGAAGGTTGGAAAGTTGAAACTGTAGGCGATGATATTGCGTGGATTAAACCAGGTAAAGATGGTCGTTTATATGCGATTAATCCAGAAGCTGGTTTCTTTGGCGTTGCACCAGGTACAAATACTAAAACTAACTCAAACTGTATGTCTACATTAACTCATGATGTGATTTATACGAATGTAGCAATGACTGAAGAAGGCGATGTATGGTGGGAAGGTTTAACAAAAGAAGCTCCAGCGAATTTAATTAACTGGAAAGGTCAAAAGCATACTGGTGAAGAAAAAGCGTCTCACCCTAATTCACGTTTTACAGTATCAGCAGGGCAATGTCCATCGATTGACCCAAATTGGGAAAATCCTGAAGGTGTGCCAATTACTGCATTTATTTTTGGTGGTCGCCGTGCAGATACAATTCCATTAGTATCAGAAGCATTTGACTGGGTTGATGGCGTATATAAAGCTTCAACGATGGGTTCTGAAACGACTGCTGCAGCAACAGGTCAGCAAGGTGTAGTACGCCGTGATCCATTTGCAATGTTACCATTTACAGGCTATAACATGGCTGACTACTTTAACCATTGGTTAGTTATGGGCGAGAAAGTCGCTAAAGTTGCACAAGAAAATGGCAATCAATTACCGAAAATTTTTAATGTAAACTGGTTCCGCCGTGATGCTGAAGGTAACTTCGTATGGCCTGGTTTTGGGCAAAATATGCGTGTTTTAGAATGGATTATTAACCGTTGTAAAGGCACAGCAAATGCCGTTGAAACACCAATTGGCTATGTACCTACCTATGAAGATTTAAATTGGACAGGTTCTGATTTCTCTAAAGCAGAGTTTGAACAAGTCACTTCTCAAGATAAAGAGTTATGGGTAAAAGAAATTGAAAGTCATACTGAGTTGTTTGATAAGTTAGGTGAGCGTTTACCGAAAGCATTAAAACAACGTCAGGCTGAATTATTAAAAGCAGTACAAGCATAATTGCTCTATTGTTATTGATGATAAGTAATTGACCGTGAAAAAAGCCGTTGAGTATCATTCAAAACGGCTTTTTTTATCATTCTATGCTATAATTTAGCGTATTGATGACATTGAGAATTTAGGTGAATATCATGAAAAAAGTGCTTGGATTAGTATTGGTAAGTTTTGCTTTGACTGCTTGTCAAACACCAGCGAGTTATAATGGTGTAACAGGGTATCAGGTAGAATCTAAAACTGAGCAATCAGCAATGATTACTTATACGATGGCAAAACGTATAAATCAAGCGGTGAATGAATCACGTTTACAGCAAATTTGTCAGCAAGTTTTAGGCAAGCAACAAAAATATCATATTCAAATATTAAACCAACAAGAGATTTCTGCACCTAAAGCTCAAAATGATGATTTTGGTGTGCGTATTGGTGAGAGTCGCATGAAAGTGGCTTTTTCTCATAGCCCTGAATTACATAATAGCGAAGGTTATGCAGGTCGCCAAGTATTAGAAACGCGTCCGAATACTTTAACTGTGGTACGTTATCAATGTCAAAAATAAGCTGAAATTGATGTAGAGATAAAGATCTAAAATTGGGTCTTTATCTTGGTTGATAGCGATTTTAGATAGAGTTGATTGTAGGGGTTTATTATATAAACCCTTTGTAAAATCAATTACTTGGGCGTATATAATACGCCCCTACTGCTCATTTATGAAATGAATTTAAAATATTTAATATCGTTCCAATTTTATCAAAACATTCTTGATATTCCGCATCAACATTTGACGCTATGGTAATACCACCACCAGCCCAAACCGATAAATCTTGTTGATATTTTTGAATAGTACGAATTAAAATATTCCAACGTCCTGTTCCATCAAAATTAAAATAACCTAAACTTCCGCAATATGCACCACGAGCATTTTGTTCCAGTTCATCAATAATTTGCATCGCACGGATTTTGGGTGCTCCTGTAATCGACCCCCCTGGCAAAGCCATCATGAGCATTTGATAAGGGTGAATGTCATGTAATTGTGCATGAATTTCACTCACTAAATGATGAACTTGATTAAAACTTTCTACTTCAAATAATTTTGTAGTTTTAACCGTTCTTGTTTGAGCATAAACACTTAAATCATTGCGTAATAAATCGACAATCATCACATTTTCGGCTTGGTCTTTTTGCGAATGTTGTAAGGTTTGACGATTTATTTCATCTTGTGCATTATCTGCATGACGTGGTAAAGTCCCTTTTATTGGACGGGTTTTGATATGCTGTGGTGTGTACCATTCAATAAATAATTCAGGAGAGCAACTTAATAATTCAAAATCATCAACCTGTAAATAACCAGCAAAAGGAGCTTGTGTACGTTGCCATAATTCATCAGCGATGCTGAGTAATGAGCCATTGGCTTGTGCAATAAATTCTTGTGTTAGATTAATTTGATAACAATCACCTGCTATGATGTAGTCTTGGACGTGTTGAAATGCATATTGATAATCTGATTTAGACCATCGTGCTTGGCAAGGTGTTGTTAATTGTAATGATGGAATATGATTTTCTTTTGCTAGGTCATCAATCAATAATTGATACAATTGTTCAGCACAAGTTTCATCACTATAAAAAGTATAGTTATTTTGAGAATTTTTAGTAATAAAACTACGATAGCAACCAAGATAGGTGCTTGGTTGTGGACGTTGTCTAATAGATTGTTTTAAATGAAAATTTGCTCCATCATCATAGCTAACAAAACCAATATAACCGCCTGTAAATTGACTAAAATTTTGATATTGTTCAGGATTGATATTTAACCATTCTATAATGGCTTGATGTGCTTCGGCTTGTGGTAATTGCTTTAAGCATTGATAGCTAAAATCATGCTGACGTTGATAATAATAGGCTGTATTTGCTTGGATTTGCCAATAGCTTTCAGGTAAATAGGCAATCACAGGGCAATGGTTATCATATAAATAAACCAAACCTGTACGAGATTTAAGCTGTTTTAATAGTTGGCTTTCGTGTTGAATGCTGATTGGTACGTCAAATACAGGCATAAGTAAATCGATATAAATTAAAATAAATGCTTATTTTAACACAAATTTAACAGGCTTTTTATGTTAGAATATAGTACATTCATTTTTTCTGTCGAGCGATATTTTGAATTTTTTACAGCAACATTGTATTTATAAAGATGATGATATTTTGGTGATTAACAAACCAGCAGGCTTGCTAACTATTGATGGTAAAGATATTAAAGATAGTGTCTTAACACGTTTACAGGCAATAGAGTCAAGAACTTTACTGATTCATCGTCTTGACCGAGATACATCGGGTCTGTTGGTATTTGCGTTCAATAAAACTGCACAAAGTCATATTTCTAAACAATTTCAAGCTCGAGAAACGGAAAAAATTTATTCGGCGTTATTATCTGGGCATCTTACAGGGCAAGGTGTGATTGATATTCCTGTGGTATATGACCCAACTCGCCCACCGTTACATATTGTAGATAGTAATGAAAAAAAGCCAGCAATCACGCATTGGCAAGCGATTGAACAATTTTTGTTTAATGATATGCCTGTTACACGTGTGATTTTAAAGCCGATTACAGGGCGTTCACATCAATTGCGTGTACATAGTCAATATTTGGGTCATGCGATTGTGGGAGATACCTTATATGCTGATGAAACTTATCAAACTTTAACACCACAATTATGTTTACATGCCAGTCAGCTCAAATTTATGCACCCACGTTTAAACCAGTTGATGACTTTTGAAAGTCAGCCTGATTTTTGATTTTTTATTGTTGATTTATATCGAAATAATACAAAAATGTAGGGGTTTATTACATAAACCCTTTGTAAAATCAATTGCTTGGGTGAATATAATTCACCCCTACGGTTCAATTATGAATTGGATTTACTATTATAATTAGAACGTGTGGTTAATGATTTGGGTATGAGAGGAATAAACAAAATTCCCATTAAACAAATTACACCTGCTAGCATAAATATCATTTTGCCACCAATTTGTTGCCAATGTTGTCCAATTAGAATACTACCACTCGCTACCGCTAATCCCCAAACGGTGCTATACACTGCTTGAGCTCGCCCTTGTTGTTGAGCTGAAAAATAATGGGCGATGATACGCATGGCGATAAGATGGAATAAACCAAAACTAAACGCATGAATCAGTTGAGCGAGGATTTGTATGATAAAATGTTGTGCAAAATAGCCAACCATCAGCCAGCGTAATGCAGTTAAAACTAAACAGAATAATAATAAATATTGTAAGTTAAAACGTTTAAAAAAATGTGATGAAATCGCAAACATAATAATTTCCGCAATCACACCTAATGACCATAAAATACCAATTTGAGTTTTATTATAATTTAAACCGTGTAAAAAAATGCTATAAAAACTATAAAAAGGTGCGTGAGAAAATAATAAAATAAATTGAATGAGAAAAAATCCCCATACTGTGCTTTGTTTGAGCGTAGGTAAAATTGGTTCTAGTTGTTGTTGAGCTTGCGGTGCTTGTGATGGTTCAGCGATTTGTAATGACCAAAGAAATACTAAAAATGAAATGCTTAATAGTAAAATAGGTAATATTTCAATCGCTACAATATCTAAAATTGCTCCAATAATTACGACACCTGCGATAAAGCCAATCGAACCCCATTTACGAATTTTGGCATACAGTTCATTTTTACGTTCAGCAAGATAAAATAGGGTAATGCTTTCAAATTGAGCTAAAATCGCATTTTGGAAAAAGCTAAAAATAAACATCAACAGGGCAATGTTCTGTAAATTATTGGGTATGATAAAAATTAATAACCAAATAAAGCATTCAACTGCACAGGCAATACGAATAAGTAGCATTCTCTGAGCTGTTTTATCTGCAACCCACCCCCAAATAAAAGGTGCAAAAAAACGTGTGATAATGGCAATAGAGGCAAGCCAGCCAATTTGCTGATAATTAAAACCTTGATGTTCTAAATATAAATTCCAAAAAGGCATAAAAGTGCCAATAATGGCATAGTAACCAAAATAAAAGCCTGATAATTTATGGTAAGTGCTTGTTTGTTGCATTGAACTGAACATTAATAAAATAAGATGTTAAGTTTAATTATGATAACAAAAAAACTGCACTGATAAAATATCAATGCAGTTTTTAAAGGTCTGTTTTACGATTTTAGGCTAAAAACATTAGCTTGTTGCGTAAACTGTAATTTCTACACGGCGGTTTAATTGACGACCTTCAGCAGTTTGGTTACTAGCACGAGGTGAAGTAGAGCCATAACCTTTTGCTGTCATACGAGAAGCTGAAATCCCTTGTGAAGCTAAGAAGTTTTTAACAGAATTAGCACGGTTTACAGATAAAGGATTGTTAATTTCATCATTACCAGTGCTGTCAGTATGACCATGAATCACTAATGCTAATTTGCTTGCTGTATTGTCTTCACGCAATACTTTGGCTACATCAGCTAAAGCATTTTGGAATTGTGGTTGAATTGCTGCTGAACTCGTTGCAAAAGTTACATCAGGCATAACTAAGTTAATAGAACCATCAGCATTACGAGAAACATTTACACCAGTACCTTGTAATTCTTGACGTAAACGTTTTTCTTTTTGGTCCAGCATCGCACCCGCACCAGCACCTACTACTGCACCAATTGCAGCTGCTTGTCCCATTTTGTCTTTATCTGCATTTGAATAAGCAATAGCAGCACCTGCTAATGCACCAGCAACAGTACCAATTGCAGCTTTGTCATATTCCATACCTTGCATAGATTGACAGCCAGTTAAAATCATTGAACCTGCTAAAGCAGTAATTGCTAATGAACGCATGGATAAACTCCAAATTTATGTTTAAATAAGATAACAGTATATTGCAATATTTTCTTACATTTAACTATAGACTTTTTGTAAAGAATGTGTATTGAATGTCAATATTTCTTCGCAATTTAGACATGATTAGGGTATAAGTGAAGGGGAATAGTCAGTAATAACCAAAAAAGAAGACCTAAAATTTTAGGTCTTCTTTATGCTGATTAATTTAAATCAAACTGATTAGATTAACCACCGAATTGGTTCATTGTGTTTTTGCTCGCATCACCAGCTTTCAACGCATTTTCACCAGAGAAGATTTCTTTGTGATCATCACCGATGTCTGAACCAGCCATTGCTTGGTGTTTCACACAAGCGATACCGCCACGAATTTCTTTACGTTGTACACCAGCAACATAAGCTAACATACCTTCATCACCGAAGTAACCCTTAGCAAGTTCGTGAGTAGAAAGTGCTGCAGTGTGGTAAGTAGGTAATGTGATGAGATGATGGAATACACCTGCTTCACGTGCTGCATCAGCTTGGAATGTACGGATTTTTTCGTCTGCATCACGAGCTAATTCGCTGTCATCGTATTTAGCATCCATCAACTTCGCACGGTCATAACCAGATACATCTTTACCTTCAGCTACCCAACGATCGTATGCTTGCTGACGGAAGTTGATTGTCCAGTTAAATGATGGAGAGTTGTTATAAACTAACTTCGCATCTGGAACTTGTTTCTTGATGTCGTTTACGAAACTTGCGATACCAGCAACATCTGGAGTTGGAGTTTCAATCCAAATCATGTCCGCACCGTTTTGTAATGAAGTTACACAGTCAAGAACTACACGCTCGTGTTGGGTACCTTCACGGAATTGGTATAAACCTGATGGTAAACGAGTTGGACGATGTAATTTACCATTACGTTTGATTAAGATTTCATCTTCTTTAGCTTCTGAAATGTCGATTTCAGTTGTTTCTAAGTAGCTGATATATTTAGAAGCTAAATCGCCTGGTTCACGGCTTACAGGGATTTTTTGTGTTAAGTCTGCACCTTCAGAGTCAGTACGAGCAACGATTACACCTTCATCAACACCTAATTCTAAGAATGCATAACGAACAGCATTGATTTTTGCTAAGAAGTCTTCATGTGGAACAGTTACTTTACCAGCTTGGTGACCACATTGTTTAGCATCAGATACTTGGTTTTCGATTTGGATTGCACAAGCACCTGCTTCAATCATTTGCTTAGTTAAAAGATAAGTTGCTTCTTCGTTACCGAAACCAGCATCGATGTCTGCAATGATTGGTACAACGTGAGTTTCAAAGTTGTCGATTTGAGCTTCGATTTCTTTTACTTTTGCTGTATCGCCAGCAGCTTCAGCTTTTTGCATTGCACGGAATAAATCATTTAATTCTTTAGCATCAGCTTGACGTAAGAATGTGTAGATTTCTTCGATTAATTTTGGTACAGCAGTTTTTTCGTGCATTGATTGGTCAGGAAGTGGACCGAATTCAGAACGTAATGCAGCAACCATCCAACCAGAAAGGTAGATATAACGCTTGTTTGTTGTACCGAAGTATTTTTTGTTGGCAATCATTTTTTGTTGAGCGATGAAACCATGCCAGCAACCTAAAGATTGAGTATATTTGCTGTTGTCTGCATCATATTCTGCCATGTCTTTACGCATAATTGATGCGGTGTATTTAGCGATGTCTAAACCAGTGTGGAAACGGTTTTGTACGATCATACGAGCTGCATCTTCAGGGCGAATCGCATTCCAAGTACCGCCTAATTTTTCCTTCACTTTACGAACGTGTTCTAACGCTGATTGATAAGTCATGGGTTTTTCCTTTGATTTCACAAGGTTAATCATCAATAATATAGATTTAAATCATCAATTATGTTAATCATTAAAATCTATATCACACTCTATGTGCATAGAATAAAATTTTTTATCAAAATAATCTATCGCTTTTGCTTAATGCTCAATATTTTTTAAATAAATATCAAATCAATAGTCATTATGTAAAATTATTCTTATGTTTATATTATTGAAATATATTATTTTTTATTTTGGTAAGATGAAGAAAACATCATAAAAACTGAAATTAGACTTTAGTCTATAGTGCTTATTTGCCTAAAAATTAGCGATATTGTGAACCAATATCGCTAGTTGATTATAGATATTCAGCTATTTATTTAGGCTATATTCATTTAAAGCTGGATTTGTGAATAGACACCATAAGTTAGATAATGCAAATGAATACTATCATTAAATACTAAGATATTAAGCTGAATGCTCGGTAAGTGGTAAATATGTTGTTGCTGTTGATAAGCCCAATCACTTTTCACTTGACCGTTGGTTAAATTTAATGAGAACAATTCACCTGTTTTACTATTTTCAATATTTAAACGGCGATGACTGCGTGCAAGGAATACACGCAAGTCAAACTGAATAAATTCAATGGTTGATGTTTGTGGTACATAAGCATTTAAATTAGGAGCTTGCTGTGTAAAATAGTTAGAACTATTGTTTGTATTAACTGTTTCTGTAGCAAAGTTATCAAAAGATTGGTTGATTGTTGAATGTGCCAGCATTTGTTCATGATGTAATCGTTGTTGTTCTGTTTGCTGTTGAGTGATACGTTCGGTTTCTAAACGTTGTTGTTCTTCGGTTTGTTGTTTAGCAATACGTTCAGCTTCTAAACGTTCATTTTCTAGGCGTTGTTGCTCGGCTTGTTGTTGTGCTAAGCGTTCAGCCTCTAAACGTTCTTTTTCAGCTTGTTGTTGTGCTAGGCGTTCAGCTTCTAAACGTTCTTTTTCAGCTTGTTGTTGTGCTAGGCATTCAGCCTCTAAACGCTCTTTTTCAGCTTGTTGTTGTGCTAAACGTTCAGCCTTTAAGCGTTCTTGTTCTACACGTTCACGTTCACGCAAAATTGCTTGTTCACGTTCAAGACGTTCTTTTTCGGCACGTTCTTGAGCTAGACGTTCTTCACGTTCAAGTTGTTGAATTTTGGCATTTTCTTGTGTTGTTAATGCTAAAATACTTTTGATAATTTCACTTGGTTGTTTTAAGATTGGTGGTTCAATCGGTAATTGATGGAGATTAAAATTCTGTAATTGCTTTTTCAAGCGTTGTTCCATACGTTCAACCATTTCCATCAATTTTTCGTCATTGGATTGAAATAGTTTAATACGTTCCATGGTTACATATAAACGCTCTAAGAAAAATGGATAGAGATTTTCCTTGCTATCAGTTTCTGCAACCAACTGACCATATAGGAAGAACGGGTCATATAAATTAGGGCTTTTTTCAACTAGGCAGGTTAAGGCACGCACTGCAGAGAAATTCGCTTTCCATATAATATGGTTAGAATTTGGATCTGGGTCAGGAGTTGAAAAAATATTGCGAATTAAATCAAATATTTGTTGAGCTAAATCATACTGTTGATATTGGTTGAGTTGTTCAGTCGATTGTACAATACCAAAATGAGTATTTAAGTTTAATGCATATAGCATATCAAGCACTTCTTCGTGATATTGATGTTGTGCTGTAATACGTGATTTTTTAGAATTACGTACGACGACATTTTGGAAATGTTTTGCTAAACGTTGCTGTAATGCATTTTCATCAGAAATTGGTAAATATAAATTTAATCGCTCAAGTATAGTATCCCATTGGCTATATAAACAGGCGTGTAAAGTTTTTAAGCGTTGGATTCTGCGAGTAAACATATCATTTTCTGGGTCGAGTTTACAGAAATTGAGTAAACGGTCAAGTACTTCTTGCGAGTCAATCGCAGGCAATAATTGTTCAAGGACAGGTAACAACTCCTGTTCATCTTGTAAATATTCTAAGATTTGTTGCCAATAAGATTCGTGTAATTGGTTTAAGTTCATGGCTAAAAGCTCCTGTATGATGAGTTTTTGATTTGCGATGCTAAATAGATAATTTAAACGTTGTTGAGTATCTTCAATCAACTGTAATTTAGCCCAATGATATTCTAACGGATATTGTACGATTTTACACTGTTTAAATGCGTGTTGCCAAATATCAATAGCAGTTTGATATTGTCCTGTATGGGCCGTTAAAAATGCCCATAAGTCAATATCATAAACTAAACCAGCATCAATCCATTGTGCGAAAGCGGATTGTAACTGTTGATATTGTTGTAGGGTATAAGGCTGTAATTCACTGAGTTGTTTAAACCAATGATGTTGAATTATTAACCAACTTTTTTGCCATAATTCTCCATTAATGAGATCTGCAATGACATGATTATTGATGTTATTTTGTGCAATTTGTGCAGTGTCTATCCATAATTCTTGGCATTGTTTTAGCCATTGACTAGAATAGTCTTTTTGTTCATATAATTCAATTGCAGTTAAATGTACTTTTAAATGTGCAGGTACATAATGTTTATAAGATAGGAATGCTTTGAATGCCTCCATTATCCATTGTACATGAAATATATAATAACTATGTGTATAGTTTGCATACTTTTTCCAATAAGTATCTAACTCATGATTATTAAAATAAAAGATAGCTTCATATTTTAAGCGTTGTTCAATGTCAAACTGATGTTGATAATATAAAGCATGGGTAAAACTATAAAACTCTTCTGCATCATTTAGATTTGATTTTTTCAATAGTTGATGTAAATAGTCTTCAAAGATATAGAATGGTTCAGGTTTAGGCAATGTATGAACGGCAATAAAGTTTTGTACATCATGTGTATCGATTTTTCGTACTTGAATAGTTGGGTATTTAAAAAACTGTTGCCATGTGTCAAATGGTAAATTTGACATGATGTAAATACGACTAAGTCCTTGATTTAATGCAGTGCTTAAAACATGAAGTTGTCCATTTAAACGATAGCGTTGCTGTTCATCTAGTTTATGTAAATTAGCCAATTCATATTCTGCTAATTTTTCTGCTAAATATGGTTGTGTACGTTTAAGTTCATCAGTCTCTTGACGTGTCTGATTAATATATGAAATAACTTCTAAATCAAAACCTGCTAAAATAACTGCATCTTGCTTGGTTGGTAGATGTGAATATTGATGAACTAAAGGGACTTCCCGATAAGAGGAGATATTGCATAAATCTTGAAATGCACTTTTTTCTTGTAGTACAGTTTCTAGTGGATAGTAGGCATCATTGACAATGATCGGTACATGGTGTTGTTGTAAAAGTGGAATAAATTCTGCACTTTCAGATGAAACAATGACAATTTCAATTGGATTACCTAAATCATTCGTTGTGATTTTTTGCAAATCACGGCTAGATAAACTTAAGTGATGATGATAAGTTTCTAATAATGATGGAATTGCACCATATAAATGAAATGCTAAATCATTAAGATGAGTAATTTCAATATCAGGCAAAGGATTATGGGCTTGTTCAGGTTCAAAATAATCAAAATTATTGACCATAATTAATTTTTTGAATGCATTAAGCAGGGCAGGTTGCCATTTGTAAATTCCATCACAAAACTCATGAGTTTCCATGAAAATTAATGGAATATTATGTAGATGGTCTGCCATGCCTAATTTTAACCACATATTATGGTTTAATAATAAATCTAAAAAATTAGCAGAAAAACGCTGGCTATTATCTGCTAATAATACACTATAAAATGGTAATGCTAATTCATGTTCATCAATATAACTAATTAAATCTTGTTCGTCCCAAAGTGATTGTTTTGCTAAATTGGCATACCATGCTTTCCAAATTTTTTCATAAATAAATTGGAATGTTGTTTCAGAAATTGGTTGATGTTGTACGCTGGCTAAGTTATCGTCAAAAATATTTTGTTCTTTAATAATATATTGAATGACATACCATGCTAATTGAGCACAATCATAATCTGGATTTTTTTCAGGATTAAATTGTTTATGAAAGAGTTGATAGAAACGATGTTCATCAACAAAATTTTGTATAGAAAACTCTTTTTGTTGTTGCTCATTGAGTGCAGAACGTAGATATTCGTGTGTACTTAAACAAGATTGTTGTAATAACTTATCTAATTGTTGTGTATTATAAGCTAATTTGAGTTCAGGTTGTTTGCTTAAACACAGTTGGACATAATGCTTAATTTGCTGACGTAAACTCTCAACTTCATGTTTTTGGCATAATAATAAACATGGTAAACTTTGTTTAGGATTTTTCTTAAACAAAAAATGTACATATAATAAAGCAAGTAAGGTTGTTTTACCTGAATTTGCCGAGGCATTAATTACAAAAGGATAAGGGCTATAATTAAAACACAATTCTTTCAAACAATATTGCTGAAATTCATTGAGTTCAAACGGTAAATGATGCTGTTGTGATAAAGTCCATAATTGTTCATCTAAGGCAAATTCCAATGGAATTTTACGTTGATATTGTGAAATAGCTGGATAATTTAGTGAAAGCTCATTCTGTTGTTCATGCTCGACACCTAAATAATAGGGTTTGCGTTGCATATTATAGGCAATTTTTTTCGGATAGATAAAAGGATGAAATTTTTCTTTAGGCCCATGAATATCGTGCAACACAGGATAATAGTCCGTATCTTGTTCAAGTTGTAATTCACCAATTTCTGCACGCTCAATAGCATAAAATAAAGTTTGATAATAATTTTTTAATTGGGTTGGTGATAATTTAGGAGCAATAGCGTATTGCCATTGTGTTGATTCATAATAAAATTCTGGTGCAATTGCTGATAAATTTAAGCTATCGACACGATACTCGGAAAGTAATGGTAATAAATCAGAAGACAGTTGTGTGGCTTCGAAGTGTTGTGGTGATAAATTTTTGACAAACTCATCAAGGGCAGGTTCAACATCTCGTTGTTGATAAATAGCATCGAATTGTGGGCGTGAATTGATGTAGAGACTGTTATAGCTTTTATCCCCACGATGATAAATTTTTAAAAATACGACAATATCATAAATTTTATTTTGATATTCACGTCTGACCATTTTAATGAGTAAACGGTATTGATAGCTAAATTTTTTCCTCATTAAGTAGGGAAATTCAAATAACTCAAATTTATTGAGATTTTGGTCTTTCTCAATGCGTTGTCTGACGGCATCTAATGCTTGTATTAAGCCAAATTTTTTTGCCTCTTGCTTACATTCTTCAGCAACAAAAGTATATAAAATATGTTTCATCTGTTTAAGTCCTAACAGCAATCAGTTGTTTGTTTATCAATATGTATCTGTTTAGAATAGTAGCATAAAATCACAATAGATAACAGATGATTTACAGTCTAATCTCAAAATATTGAGATAGGAATAATGATTTTAAATTATACTCGTTTTAATAAGATAATTGACAATATTTTATGTTTAAAATATAATCATTCTCAATATTAATTTTAGAGATAGAGAATGAAACTATTTCGTTTTATCATGAGTGGTTTACTGGCATTATGTCTAATTGTGATGCCAGTAGTGTCATCTGCCAATGCAGGTAGTACGACAGCCCCAACACCAGCAAAAAGTTTACCAACAGATTTTAAATTTCCACCTATTGGTGAAATAGCCAAGCGAATGGTCAGTCGAGCGAATGTGGTGAATTACGCAGTTGAAAGTTTACTAGGAGCGGTGGATTGGGTTTTAGATCCAGCTAATAATCAAGCAAAAATTAAATTTCCCACACCTACATCTGTCTGCCGTGGTTCATATTTACATTACAAATGGATAGGTACAGCAGATTATGTTGCGGAAAGCTATTGTAAAGCGATAAATAGAAATCAAAGCAAACATATATTTGGAGAATGGAATAGAAGAGGTTCAACAACATATTCACGAGCTACCTGTGCTGGTGGTTATGGAGGTAGTACATTTGTAGATTGCGGTTTACCTGTAGAAGAAACGTCAATTCCTTTGAATGTAATTGCAGAACAAATCATTCAAAATGCACAAGCAGGTCATGCGGAATCGGTTGATTTTGTTGTGGATGTTGCTAATGAATTAAAGAAACAAACTGGTGCTAAACCGATTGCTTCGGCAAATGCGAATGAAGATACTGACACGTCTAATCCAGATAAAGAGAAAGATGATAAAGAGCCAAAGAACAATGATTGTAAAAATAAAATTTCGGATTGGGAATTGAAACAAAATGGGTTCGATGCTCATGATTTGAAATCAATTGTTGGTTCAAATGTTCAGAGATATGAATTGTGTAAATGTAAAAATAAAGAAATTGTAATCAGAGAGAAAGGTTGCAAAGGTGGGATTATACCAACAGGAGAGTTTCTCAAATGAAATCTTTTCTTGCTAAATTAACCCTATATTTTGAATTAGATTATCAAGCTGATGTCTTAGAGTTTTTGCATCATGCTCAGTATGAAAATTTGTCTTATGGTATTCAATATATCCATAAACATGAGTTTTATGATTATTATCCTAAAAATAAAAAACATGAAATAGGCGAATATTATGAGAGACAACAATTGGTAACTCTTTCTATCCAATCTGATGAGTTAAAATGTTTAGATGATTGGATAAAAGATATAGACAACTTAACAAGTGATAAGTTATTTGTTCATATCTACAATAGTGTTTTAGATGTTTTTATATATGTTACCGAAGATTGTTTTTTTGATTTAGCACTGTCATCAAAAAGTTTATTTGTATTAAAAAGACTATCAGGTTATTTAAATGTTCATTATCGTATTACTCAGGAGTAAAATGATGAAGTATTTCCGTGTAAGACTTATTATTACTTTTGAAGAAAAGTATTATTCATTATTAGAAAAGTATATCAGCGAGATTAAGTGTGATAACTTATCTATTTATCAAGATTTTGCTAGACGGCATTTTGTAGTTGATTATAATGATGACAATTTAAAATTTGATATAAATAAGAGTTTTTTTGAGCAACAGCCAAAAAAGAAAGTTGCTTATCTTATTTTAGATATGGGCAAAACTAATATTTTAAATGAATGGGTAGAAAATGCTTTTAAAGTGTTGAAATATGATGAGCATAAGGCATTATTTGATTTACAATGTGGGAATTCAGTATTAAGTCTATGTTTAGATGCAGAAACTGATAGTGATTTGTTTGATATAGGATTATCTACGAATAATCTGAACCTGTTATCAAAGATAAATGCTAAATTAGATATTGATTTTTATCATTATTTAACTTAGATGATTAAAACTATGAAAATTCAAAATTTATTCAGTTTATATGTAATAAACTCTTGAGTTTCTTGCATTTAAGTTGTTTAACTGTAGTAAAGCAATCAAGCCTATAATATAGTTTAGTGTGGCGGTTGATAAATTTGATATTCATCAATCAATGCATAAATTTGTTTGAGCATGGTTTTGGAAAGGTTTAATTTTTCCCCTTTTAATAATTGTTTAAGACGTTGTAAGCATTCTAGTAATAAAGAAGTTTGTTGAGGTCCTTGAGTGAGTAAATAGCTTAAAATTTCTTCAGGTAACATTAAGCCTTCACGCTCTAAAGTGGTATAAATGAGGGCATGACGGTCAGCGTATAATTCACCTGTGGGTAGTTTAATACTAACGGCTTGGGTTAAACGTGAACGTAAATCAGGTAATTCAAATTGTAATTCAATGGGTGCAAAACGTGATGAAAAAACAATTTGTCCACCTGCCATATTATTATTGTTGATTAAATTAAATACAGCAATTTGCCATTCTTTAAGTCCAATAATGGCTTCAATATCATCTAAAGCAATTAGTTGAAAATGTTCTAAAGAGGTAAGTAATTCGGGGGTATGGGTAATGAGTTCTAAAACTGAAATTTGAATGGCGGTACGATTGACATCACGATAAGAATCACAAATAGCAGAGAGTAAGTGAGTTTTACCTGTACCAGCTCCCCCATAAAGATACAGACGTTGAATATCCCCCGTGTGTAATTGACGCACACCGTCTATAATTGGCTCCCAGCTAGGGCCAGCAAAGTCGTTGATATGAGCATCAAAATGCGGTTCAATATCCAACTGTAGTTGTCGCATAATAAGGGGTATTCCTACGAATTCGGTGATGAAGGAGAATTATCATCATTTATTGTATCATCATTTACAAATTCATCAATGGGGTTAGCCTCTGAATTTTCAAACTTTATGATAGAATTTTCATGATTAGATGGGATATGGCTCAGATTATCCACATTTTCAGCACAAGCACCAGCCATAACAGGTGCGGTACGCTTAAACCATTCACTTTGTTGATAATAATCATTGAGATGATGTAATAATACAACAAGAATTGCTGCAATTGGTAAAGCAACAAGCATACCAATAAAACCTGCCAATTGAGCTCCTGCTAAAACTGCTAAAATCACAGCAACAGGAGAAAGTCCGATTTTATCGCCTAACAAAAATGGTTGTAAGATATAACCTTCACATAATTGTCCAATCGCAAACACAACACCAACTAAAATTAATTGTGTCCAGTCAAAACCAAATTGGAATAAAGTGGCTAAAATTGCCGCAATAACACCAACGGCAAAACCTGCATAAGGAACAATACTAGCAAGACCTGCCATCATACCAATAATTAAACCAACTTCTAAACCAATTATTTCTAAACCAATAGCATAAATACTGCCCAGTAAGAACATTACCAATAATTGACCTTTAATAAAGGCTCTTAATACTTGATTACATTCATCTAAAACCACATAAGTTTTGACAGTAAAACGTGGTGGAATGAGTTTAAATAAACTATCATGCATTTTATGCCAATCAATCAGTAAATAAAAAGTTAAAATTGGAATTAAAATCGCCGTACCACCTATTTGTAATAGATTGAGACTGGATTTAATTAATTGTAAAACAAAGGCTTGAATATTATCTGCACTATAATTGGTTTGTATATATTCCATCATAACACTAGTGATTTTTTGGGTATCAATCATCATTTCATCTGTATTAAAGGTTTTTGCATACCAAGGCAAGAAAGTCTGATTAATCCATTCAATAGCCTGCGGAATATTATCACGGATAAATACAATTTGCTTCCATACGAGAGGAATGAGATACCATAAAGCAATAGATAAAATCGCTGTAATACCTAAGCTCACACAGACGATGGAAATACCACGTGAAATTTTCCACTGACATAATTGATCGACAAATGGATTGAGTAAATACGCAAAAATTAAGGCAATAAATAATGGGATAACCACTGGTTTTAGCAAAATCAGTAACCACACGATACCAATAACTGTGGCAATAAGAAAGAGACGCAAAAAAACACGATCAATCATGATAAGTTAAACCAATTAAAGCAATGAAAAATAAATAAAGAGCATTCCATCTTTATATGAAAAGATACAATAGCATATTTAATTTAAAAAGGCATTAGTTAAATATCAAAAAACTGACAAAATAGTGTTGAAATATTTGATTATTTACAACAATATCACACAAATAAAATTAAAACGATATACAATAGCCAAATTTTGTTTGATTTAACTCGCTGTGAGATGTCAATGCTAATTCTTGAGCCTCGTCATGTTTATATGCAACAGACTGCGGAAGATAAAACAACCGCTTTAAAGAAACTATGTGAAATTTTACAACAAGATGGTTTAGCCACAGAGCAATATTTCTATGGTTTAGAACAACGTGAACATCTATCGGCAACGTATTTGGGACAAGGTATTGCTATTCCACATGGTACACCAGAATCACGTGATGCAATTTTACAAAATGGTGGTGTACGTTTGGTGCATTTTCCCCAAGGTGTAGTGTGGACTGAGCAGGG
Organism: Moraxella sp. ZY210820; assembly: GCF_030674635.1. Taxonomy (NCBI): domain Bacteria; kingdom Pseudomonadati; phylum Pseudomonadota; class Gammaproteobacteria; order Moraxellales; family Moraxellaceae; genus Nasibacterium; species Nasibacterium caprae. The sequence continues at coordinate 811,948 of NZ_CP089978.1, forward strand.
TGATGTCGTTTATTTAGCGGTGGTTATTGCGGTTAAATCTGACGAGCATTTACACATCTTACAACTTTTAACTAAGGCTTTGGGAGAAAAAGATTTAAGTAGAGCTTTACAACAAGCGACAACGCCAGAGCAAATTTTAGAATTACTTCAGGTTCATCAACCTAGTTTATTTAAACATGAAAGTTTAATTAAAACACAAGTACAAGCACGAGATATTGATGATGTTGTATTATTAGCCAGTCAAATGCTTAAACAAGCTCAATGTGTTGATGCAGGTTTTATCACCAGTTTAAATGCAGAGAGTGCTGTTGCTTTACAGGATAATATTTGGTGTATTACTGGGCATCATTATGTACAACAATCGGCGGTAAGTATTATACATTTAGCTAAAGCGATTGATTTTAAAAAGAAAAAATTACAGGTTCTCGTATGTGTTGCCAGTCATCGTGATATTGATAAGCAACAATTAGCACAACTAATTCAAAATATTTGTCAAATTCAAATGTTGGATTGGTCAAATCCTGTAGCTGTTGCAGAGTGGATTGGGGCAGAAACCTCACCACAATGGCGTAGTCAATCGGTAACATTGGCGAATGCACATGGTTTACACGCACGTCCTGCAACAGCATTAGCACAGTTATGCCAACAGTTTGATGGTGAAATTTTAGTAAGTGTTGAACAAGGTGCTAGTGTTTCAGCTAAAAGTTTAATTAAATTATTAGCTTTAGGTGCTTTGCGTGGGCAGGTTTTAACCTTTATGGCTGAACCAAATACTATGGCAGAGCAACATTTAGGCGATATTATTCAAGCAGTTGAGCAAGGTTTAGGCGAAGAAATTGAACCAGTGATTACACCATCTGCTGAGCGTGTAACATCTGTAATAACACATGAAAGCATCGCAAAGCAAAATACATTATCATCATTCAATCAAAAAAATAAAAAAGTTGAACCATTACAAGTAGATGTATGTTATCAAGGTGTATCTGCATCGGGTGGTTTAGCAGTAGGTGTAGCACATTTAGTTAAGGCTCAACAGTTTAATTTTTCACGTTTTGCACAGAAAGACCTTGATGATGAGTTAGCTGATTTAGATATGGCGATTCGACAAGCTATTGAACAATTAACCTTATTGATTCAGCAGGCAAAAACGCAAGATATTGCTGATATTTTTCATGCTCATCAAGCTTTATTACAAGATGAAGATTTATTGGCAGATGTACAAAGCTTAATTATTCATGATCATTTAAGTGCAGCAGCGGCATGGCAACAGCATATTGAACAAACAGCACAAATTCAAGCAAATTTGAATAATGCTCTATTAGCAGAACGTGCTGATGATTTACGTGATATTGGGCAACGTGTGTTAGCTATTTTGTGTAATGAGCAAGTATCGAATGAGCCAAGCCAACCGTATGTTTTGGTTAAATATGATTTAATGCCAAGCGATGTTGCTCGCTTAGATAAAAATAAAGTTGTGGGTATTTTGACTGCAGTAGGTGGTTCAAGTTCACATAGTGCAATTGTGGCACGTGCATTGGCGATTCCTGCGATTGTCGGTGCAGGGGAAATGATTTTAAATATTGAACCAGCAAGTCAAATTTTGCTAGATGGAGAGCAAGGGCAGTTTTATATACAGCCAAATGCCGAGCGTGTACAACAGGCATTGACTTTGCAACAACAACAAGCGGAACAACGTCAAGTAGCATTACATAGTTGTGCTTTACCAGCTATGACTAATGATGCACATTTAATAGAAGTGGCGAGTAATTTAGGTGATGTGCATGATACTGCACAAGCAGTTGAGTTTGGTGCGGATGCAGTAGGTTTATTACGCACTGAATTGGTCTTTATGTCTCATTCGGCTATGCCAAGTGAACCACAACAGGAACGAGATTATCGTGTGGTATTTGATGCATTGGCAGGGAAACCATTGGTGGTGCGTACTTTAGATGTTGGGGGAGATAAGCCATTACCCTATGTACCGATGGAAAAAGAAGAAAATCCATTTTTAGGTATTCGTGGTATGCGTTTAACTTTACGTCAGCCAGAATTATTGCGTAGTCAATTACGTGCATTAATTCGTGCTGCAGATAATCGACCATTACGTATTATGTTCCCAATGATTGGACGGGTGGAAGAGTGGCGAGAAGCGAAAGCGATTTTAGATGAGATTTTACAGGAATTACCATGTCCAAATTTACAAGTGGGTATGATGATTGAAGTTCCATCAGCAGTTTTGATGACACCGATTTTAGCTCAAGAGGTGGATTTCTTTAGTATTGGTACTAATGATTTAACACAATATGTATTGGCGATAGATCGTGGTCATACTGAATTGTCGAAGGAAGCAGATGCATTGCACCCCAGTATTTTGATGATGATTAATCATACAGTTAAATTTGCTCATCGTTATGGTAAATGGGTAGGTGTTTGTGGTGAATTAGCTGGTGAGCATAAAGCTGTACCAATTTTATTAGGCTTAGGTGTTGATGAATTGAGTATGTCGCCAAATCAAATTCCATTGGTCAAAGCACAAATCCGTGGATTAAATTTCGCAAAATGTCAAGAGATGGCAAAACAGAGTTTGGAATGTGCGACTGCTGATGAAGTACGACAATTAGCCAGTGATTTTTTAGTGGGTAATTGGCAGGAATCATCTGCTCATCATGTAAGTGGAGTGTAAGATGGCAAAGGTTTTATGTATTACGCTCAATCCAGCGATTGATATGAGTTTAGAGTTGGAACAAATTCAGCTTGGTGCTGTGAATCGCCAACAACACGCTCAATCTCATGCTGCAGGTAAAGGTCTAAATGTAGCACAAGTTCTCAAAGATTTAGGGCATGATGTATATGTATCTGGTTTTTTAGGGCGAGATAACTATCAAATTTTTGAGCAACATTTTGCACGAGAACAATTCGATTCTCATTTTATTCTAGTGGATGGAGAAACACGTCATAATATTAAACTGATTGAATCTGCAGGACGTGTTACGGATATTAACGGTAAAGGCTTTGTGGTAACAGAGAGACAAAAGCAATCACTTTTTGAACAATGTTTGGCATTAGCACCACAGATGGATTGTATTGTCATTGCTGGTAGTTTACCGCAAAATTTTACTTTAGAAGATTTTAAATCATTGGTTGAGCAATTAACAGCCGTAAATTCACGTATTGCTTTAGATACGAGCGGTCAAGCGTTGGCTATTGCTATGCAACTTAATCCATGGTTGATTAAACCGAATACTGATGAATTAAGTGAAACATTCCAACAATCACTTGATACTATTGAACAGCAAATGCAATTTTTAGCAGATTATCATATTGAGCATGCAGTGATTTCAATGGGCGAACAAGGTGTAAACTGGCTAACACCAGAGCGAGTTTATCAAGCCAAACCAGCTCAAGTACAAGTCAAAAGTACTGTAGGTGCGGGAGATACGCTATTAGCGGGTATGATACACGGTCTTATGTCTCATGTAGATGATGTGCAAATTCTCAGTACGGCAACGGCTTTAGCAACTTACTCGGTAACGCAAGTTGGTTTTCATATTCCATCAACAGCACATTTACAGCGTTTAATTGAACAAACACAAGTACAAAAAATTGACTTGGGAGTAAGAATATGACACAACATCTTGTTTTAATTGCAAATTATCCAACATCAGATATTAAAAATCATATTGATAGCTTAATTGTGATACAAAAACTAGCTCATTTTGCTGAACAAAAAGGTTACGTTAGCCAATGTTATAGTGTTGATGAGTTACCTACTATATTACCAACGGATAGTATTTTGTTGTTTGTAGGTGAAGAAATTAATCATTCATTGAAAGCACGTTATGCTGATTATCCACAAGCATATTTTAGTTTAGCACAAGCTAGAGATGATAGTGAGCAAGTGATTGATTTTGCTTTACGTCAAGAGAAAATAAAACCTACTTTTGTAGATGAATTAACCACTGCTGAAGCACAAAAACCTTTACGTTTTGTAGCAATTACTGCTTGTCCTACAGGTGTAGCACATACTTTTATGGCGGCTGATGCATTAAAACAAGGTGCTGAAAAGTTAGGCTATATCATTGATGTAGAAACACAAGGTTCGGTAGGAGCAAAAAATATTTTAACTGATGAAGCGATTGCTCAAGCGGATTTTGTGATTTTAGCGACTGATATTGAGGTCAATCGTGAGCGTTTTGTAGGTAAAAAAATCTATCATTGTTCTACAGGTTTTGCTTTAAAACAGACTGAACAAGCTTTTGCTCAAGCGATTGCAACCGCACAATCATCATCAAATAAGACAAATAATCAGCATAGTAATAGTCAAACTTCTAGTAAAACTAAAGAAAAAACAGGTATTTATAAACACTTAATGACAGGGGTTTCATTTATGTTACCCATTGTCGTTGCAGGTGGTTTATTAATCGCGTTATCTTTTGTATTTGGTATTGAAGCATTTAAAGAGCAAGGTTCTCTCGCTGATGTTCTTATGCAAACAGGGAAAGCAACCTTTACCTTAATGGTACCGATTTTATCTGGTTATATCGCTTATTCGATTGCTGACCGCCCCGGTTTAGCGGCTGGATTAATTGGTGGTTTATTATCCGCTCAAATGGGTGCAGGTTTTTTAGGGGCGATTGTTTCAGGCTTTATTGCAGGTTATAGTGCATTATTGATAGCGAAGAAGTTTCCATTACCGCAAAGTATGCAGGCATTAAAACCAATTTTAATTATTCCGTTAATTAGTTCATTGATTGTGGGTTTATTGATGTTCTATGTGGTAGGCGAGCCTGTTAAGCAATTATTTGAGATGATGGAGAATTTCTTAAATAATATGGGAACACAAAATGCCATTGTGATGGGACTCATTCTCGGTGCAATGATGTGTGTAGATATGGGTGGGCCGATTAATAAAGCCGCTTATACTTTCTCTGTTGGCTTATTGACAATGGAAAATGCTAACCAATTTCCGATTGCGGCTGCGATGGCAGGTGGGATGGTACCTGCGATTGGTATGGCGGTTGCCACATGGTTAGCTCGTTATAAATTTACTGAAGATGAACGTAATGCAGGCAATGCGTCATTTGTATTAGGTTTATGCTTTATTTCTGAAGGTGCGATACCATTTGCAGCAAAAGACCCAATGCGTGTTATTCCAAGTTGTATTATTGGTGGTGCGGTTACAGGGGCATTGGTAGCATTTTTCCATATTACTTTAGCGGCACCACACGGTGGCGTATTTGTGTTACTCATTCCAAATGCAGTGAATCACATTGGGGCGTATTTAATTGCTATTGCTTGTGGCAGCGTACTCACAGGTGTGATGTATGCTTTATTAAAACGCCGTGAAATTAACTAAAATAAACAATAAATAAACGAGATTTGCCATCATCAAATCTATCAAAATTTGTTATGATGGCTTATCTTAATGATGAAGGAGTTGATGATGCGATTACTGATAGCATTTTTATTGCCATTTTTAACCTTTTTTACCATTGGTCGTCCGATTGCGGGAATTGTATGTTTAATTTTACAAATTACCGTGTTAGGGTGGTTGCCTGCAACGATTTGGGCAGTTTATGCTTTATCACAATATAAAACTGACCAAAAAATCAAACAAGCTATTCAACAGCATAATGTTGATATCAGTAAAGATTAATCACATGATGAAAATATTACGCCGTATTCCACTTTATTTAGTGAAAGGAATTAAGCTTATTGCGGTTTTGATAGAAGCAATTTATATCATTTTCCGTTACGGTATGCACAAAAATAATATGAATCCTAAAAATGCACGTCATGTGCAATATTTTTGTCGCCGTTTGTGTGCTACGCTGAATATTCATGTGCAAGTACATGGAGAAGTACCACAGCAAACTGCATTATGGGCGAGTAACCATATTTCATTTTTAGATATCCCTGTGTTGGGTTCGGCAGGACGTGTATTCTTTTTGTCTAAAGCAGAAATTGCAGATTGGTTTTTGGTAGGCTTTTTAGCCCGTAGTGGCGGTACATTATTTATTAAACGTGGTTCAGGTGATGTTAATCGTGTGAGTGAACAAATGGCAGATTATTTACGCCAAGATGTTCCTGTGGTTTTTTTCCCTGAAGCAACGACGACTAATGGCGAAAAAGTAAAGAAAATTTATGGTAAATTATTTGTTTCTGCTATAGAAGCACAAAAACCGATTCAAATTGCACTTATTTGCTATTTAAATGCACAAGGACGGTTGGAAAAGAATATTCCTTTTGTGGATATTGGATTTGTTGAACACGCACGCAATGTGTTTGATATTGATTATAAAGTGCAAGCTCATGTTAAATTTTTACCACCTGTTGATGTAATAGGGCATGATGTGCGTAGCCTGACGGCTTTAGTACAACAACAAATGGAGCAAGGTTTAGCAGAATTGCAGGCACAAGTGATTACACAAAAGTAAATTATTTGTTTGTAAATAGCTAATCATGTGTAGAATATGAAGTGAAAAGCTATATTTCATACAAAATGGCACAAAAGCACCACATATTGATGAAATTTGCCATTGCAGTTTAGTGTGATTTCAGTTAATTTAATAGCATAATAACCTTGATAGGTAACTAACCATGAAAAAAGTACTATTAGCAATGATGATGTTTAGTTTATTTACAGCTCAAGCTTACGCATCAGAAGCAGAATGTAAAAAGCTAAAAGATGATCGTGATATTATTTATGCTGCTAAAGGCTTCTGCTTTAAAGATGATGAAGCGAAAAAGAAATTTGGTACAGATTGTTATACATCTAGCCCCAAATTTTCTGATAAAGAACAGCAACGCTTAGATGAAATTAAAGCACGTCAAAAAGAATTGAATTGTAAATAATATTTGTCAATAATAAAAGTCGCTAAATCTAACTTGTGATTTGGCGATTTTTACATCATAATTGAAGGAGTTAAACAATGAACTATGATGACCAAAATATTTTTGCTAAAATTTTGCGTGGTGAAATTCCTGCAATGAAAGTTTATGAAGATGATAAAACCCTTGCCTTTATGGATATTATGCCACAGGCAGCAGGGCATACTTTAGTTATTCCTAAAACACCTGCAATCACATTATTAGATATTCCTGCTGATGATTTAGCATATACCATGCAGATTGTGCAAAAAGTGGCTCAAGCAGTAAAAAAAGCAATGGATGCACAAGGTTTAGTTTTAATGCAACTTTCAGGTGAAAAAGCAGGGCAGACTGTACCACATATCCATTTCCACATTATTCCAAGTTCAGTACATGAATTAGGAAAACATGGTGGTCAAATAGGGGATATGGAACAAATCAAAGCATATGCTGAAAAAATTAAAGCTGTTTTAGCTGAATGATGAGCAATTGAATTTGATAGACAAGTTAAGGTGCGGTAACGCACCTTTTCAATTTATATCTGATATTTGTTTGAGTTTCTTAAAAGTAAAATGTTAAATATTCAATATAAAATAGATAGTGTTAATTTACATGATTCTGCTCAACGTGATGAGTGGGGACGATATCTCTATTGTATTCAACAGCAAAATAAAAAATATTGGCTTAAATATCAGTTGAATGTAGCACAATATCAGCAAAAACAAAGTTCTTTTGAATATGAATTAAAAGTTTATAATTTATTGCATAGTATCCAAACTCATTTAATATTAGACTATCAAATTATTGCATTTCAAGATTTAAAATTAGATCAGCAATATTGGCAGAGTACATTATGGCAACATCAACAACATTATCCCCATTTAAATATTTTAATTTTGGCTGATAGTCAATCAATTTTTAATCAAGCACCTCCTGATGATTTTGCACAATGTAAGCAGATAATTTTATCAGTAATGGATTGTCTTGCTAATATTCATCAAGCAGGTGTAATTCATGGTGATATTAAAGCAGAGCATTTTGTACAATATCAGCAAAGTGTTTATTTGATTGATTTTGAACAAGCTGAAACCATGTGGTTAGCTAAACCAGCAGAGCAAACTTTAACTGCAACGCCCCATTATATGGCATCTGAATTATTTTATGGGCAAGCAAAAAATATACAAAGTGATATTTATGCTTTAGGTATTGTGTTATATGAATGGTTAAGTCAGCAAACCATAGCTCAAAGTAAACAACAGCAAAAACATATTGAACAAAAATTAAATTATCGTCAATGGCAACAATTACATCAACAGGGTATAGTTGTAAAATTGGAACATCATTATCAAGTTTTTCAGCCTATTTTAAAAGCGATGTTAGCACCATTAGCAGATAGAGTAAGTAGTATGGCTGAAGTATTAGAAATGATGGAAAATATAAATTATCAATAAAAAACTGAACTTTATGATAAAGTTCAGTTTCGTTTTAATTATAAAAGATTTAATATCATCTAAATCAATTAGAAAATAGGAATATTCGGTGGAGCAGGCTTATAGGTACAAACAAAACTTAAACTAATAATAGTAATTAAGATCACTGAAAATAAGAAAAAGCGTTTTGCCCACTGTTGTTCATTTTCTGCTTTAAAACCAATCCAACCTAGATAAATCCAGTAACCACATAATATATTATTTAAAATCACTGACCAAATATTTGTATAATCATAAATATATAAAATATTGACACAAATCATAAATAATATCATATACACCATACATTCAATTTTAGTACGGAGAATAGAGCGGGCAACAGGTAAAATTGGAATGCCTGCATTTTTATAATCATCAAAACGATAGATTGCAATAGCCCAAGAATGTGGCATTTGCCAAAATGCGTAAGCAAGGAAAATCACTAAAGCTGCTAAATCAAATTCACCTGTAACAGCCGTATAGCCAATCACGGGTGGACTTGCCCCTGAAAAACTACCAATAACAGTTTGATGAATATTATGTCGTTTAGACCATAAACTATATAATACAACGTAAACAAAAAAACCTAAAACTGCAAAACCAAAAGCATAGGGATTGATTAAAAACCATAAAATAGAAAAACCAATGATACCTAAAATAGCTGCGTAAATTAATGCAATATTTGGACTAATGGTTTTTTGTACTAAAGCACGATTTTGGGTACGTTGCATACGATGATCAATATCTTGATCAATTACATTATTGAATACACAACCTGATGCCACAACGAATAGTGTACCAAGTAAGGTATAAGTGAGAAGCAAGAAATCTATTTGCCCTTGGGCGGCTAAAAAGAAGCCACCCAAAGTAGTAACGAAGTTACCAAATAGAATCCCTGGTTTAGTCAGGAATAGATACTTTTTAAACATAGCGATGTTTAGTAAAGCATCATGTTACTATGAAGATAGTTCATAATCCAAACAGAGCCAATCAAAAGAGCGGCAATTGTGAGGATTGTATAAGTGAACGCAATCACGTTCCAGCGTTGTTCAGGAGAGCTATTCATATGTAAGAAATAAATCAACTGAATTAACACTTGTGCTACCGCAGTAATGCCGATAACAGCCATTACACCTGTACCTTTAGAGCCTGACATTACCATACCAAACGGAATAATCGTTAAAATGATAGATAATACAAATCCAATGATATAGTGCTTAGTGCTACCGTGAACTTCATGATTGTGTTCATTATGATGTTGATTACTCATCTTACAGAACTCCCATCAAGTAAACTACGCTAAATACACAGATCCATACGATGTCTAGGAAGTGCCAGAATAAACTTAAGCAAGCTAAACGGCGAGTAACAGGAATAGTCAAACCAAATTTTTTGATTTGATACATTAATACTGCCATCCACACTAGACCTGATGAAACGTGAATACCATGTGTACCAACTAGGGTAAAGAATGCAGATAAGAATGCACTTGTGCTAGGACCATGACCAGCATGAACTAAATGATTAAACTCATAAACTTCCATGCCAATAAAGCCAGCACCAAATACAAAAGTAATTGCTAACCACATTAAAACTTGGCTGGCATTTTTCTTTTGTTGTGCCAATACTGCAAAACCAAAAGTAACAGATGAAATCAAAAGGAGCATTGTTTCAGTTAAAACAAAACCTAATGAATCACTAAATAAATCTGCTGCACTTGGTGTACCTGGTGGTACGTTCTGACTAAGAACGGCATAGGCAATAAACAGCGTACCGAACAAGATTAAGTCAGTCATTAAATATGACCAGAAACCAAAGACCGTGATATCGGTATCATCATGGTGATGATGTTCATCATGTCCATGGCTGTGATGAAGTACTTCGCTCATATTCTTAGTCCTTCTTCAAATGTTGTTCAAGAAGTGCATAACGTTCATTTTCGATACGTTCAACTTCTGCTGCTGGTACATAGTAGTCCACATTCTTAGAGAATGAACTTGCAATTAAGCTGATGATAGTACCTGCTAATGATGCAATCACTAACCACCAAATATGCCATACTAAAGCAAAGCCCATAACACTTAATAACATTGCCATACCAAAGCCAGCTACACGATTTGTAGGCATATGAATATCTTCATATTTCTCAGGGCGTGTATAAGCAACACCATTTTGTTTATCAGTCCAGAAACGGTCAATACCAGCACCGTTAGGAAGATGAGCAAAGTTATAGAATGGAGGAGGAGAAGACATTACCCATTCAAATGTACGACCATTTTTCCATGCATCGCCAGTGTAGTCCATATTTTGTTTGCGTTGTAAGAAACCAAACACAATTTGTAATACAAGGCAGATAATACCGAATAATACAAGTACAGAACCAAAGAATGCGATATTTAAGTATGGTTCCCATTCTGGATTTGTATAAGTGTTCAAACGGCGAGTCATACCCATGAAACCAAGAATATATAATGGCATGAATGAGAAATAGAAACCGAAGAACCAGAACCAGAATGAAGCTTTACCCCAACCTTCATGTAATTTCCAACCAAACATTTTTGGCCAGTAGAATACAAGACCAGCGATTAAGCCAAATACTACACCACCGATAATTACGTTATGGAAGTGAGCTACAAGGAATAAAGAGTTATGTACTAAGAAGTCAGCAGGCGGAATAGCCATTAATACACCTGTTAAACCACCAATACCAAAAGTTACAAGGAAACCTAGTGTCCAAAGCATTGGTGAAGAGAATGTAATTTGACCTTTGTACATGGTAAATAACCAAGAGAATAATTTAACACCAGTAGGAATGGCGATAATCATGGTCATAATACCGAAGAATGCGTTTACGTTCGCACCAGCACCCATTGTAAAGAAATGGTGTACCCAAACGACTAGTGATAATACTGTAATTGCTACAGTCGCATAAACCATTGAGTTATAACCGAACAATGATTTACGGCAGAATGTTGCAACGATTTCAGAATATAAACCGAAAGCAGGCAATACAAGTAAGTATACTTCTGGGTGACCCCAAGTCCAAATCAAGTTTACATAAAGCATTGGACTACCGCCAAGCTCATTAGTAAAGAAGTGGAAGTCGAAGTAACGGTCAAGAGTAAGCATTGCAAGCGTACCAGCAAGTACAGGGAATGTTGCCATGATTAACACACATGCACAAAGTGCTGTCCATGTGAAAATTGGCATATCCATTAACTTCATGCCTGGAGCACGCAATTTAATGATAGTTACAAAGAAGTTTACACCTGTAAGTGTTGTACCTACACCAGAAATCTGAATTGCCCAAATGTAGTAATCTACACCAACACCTGGTGAATATTGGATACCTGAAAGTGGAGGATAACCCATCCAACCTGTCGCAGCAAATTCACCAATTGCAAGTGAAGCCATTACTAACCCAGCAGAGCCAGTAAATAACCAGAAACTTAAAGAGTTAAGTAAAGGGAAAGCAACATCACGTGCACCGATTTGTAAAGGTACAATAATGTTAAAGAATGCTGTAACTAAACCCATCGCTACGAAGAAAATCATGATTACACCATGAGCGGTGAAGATTTGGTCGTAGTGTTCTGGATGTAAGTAACCTTCACCGCCATTTTTAGCGAGAAAGAGTTGTAGACGCATCATAATTGCATCGGCGAAACCACGCAAAAGCATGACAATCGATACAATTACATACATAATACCAATTTTCTTGTGGTCTACAGTGGTAAACCACTCATTCCACAAATAGCCCCATTTTTTGAAATAAGTGACAGCACCAAGAATGGCGATAGCACCAATAATCATAAATGCAACTGTTACCAATACGATTGGATCGTGTGGGATTGCATCAGGACCTAATTTACCGAATAAAAATGACATCTTTTTATTCTCCTACTTGTGCGACATTAGCACAGATATTGTCTTTTGCCGCTTCAGTTACATCACTTGTTTGACTATCATTATGATAGTTACTCATATAGCAGTTAATGACTGAAGGGAAAATGCTAAGATCTGCAGAAGAGTAATAAGTTACTGGGTGTGGCTTAGTTGGATAAGCCCCTTCTTCTTGAGCAATTTTAGCTAATTTCTTCTGTGTTTCTGATTCATGTTCAGCATTTTTAACCATAGCATCAATTTGTAATTGAGAACGGTTACCATCGCGTAAAGATTTAAATACAGCCTTATCTAGCATACCTTGCTGGATAGCGTATACTGGTTTACCATCTTGTTCACCAACTACAACAGAATCACCTTTACCGTCTTTAATGGTTTGTACCCAAGCATTAAAATCACCTTCAGTTAAGCTATGTGCTTTGAAGTGCATTTGTGAGAAACCATAGCCACTATAAGTTGCTGAGAAACCGCTATATACACCTGGTTCATTTGCTTGTAAGTTAAGGTGTGTCTGCATACCTGCCATCGCGTAAATTTGACCCGCTAACTGTGGAATGAAGAATGAATTCATTGTAAAGTTAGAAGTAATACGGAAATTGATAGGTGTTTGCTCTGGAATACGTACTTCATTTACCATAGCAATATTTTGCTCTGGATAAATAAAGATCCATTTGAATTGTTCAGCAATGACTTGAATCGTTAATGCTTGTTTGTCAGATTCTAGCGGACGATAAGGGTCATATTTATGAGAACCCCACCATGTTAAAGTTGCTAGAACGATAATAATGATAACAGGAATCCCCCAAACGACAACTTCAATCGTTGTTGAGTGGTTCCAATCAGGTTTGTATTCTGCGCCTTTACCTGCACGATACTTATAACTAAACCAAATTGCCATGATAATCGTTGGAATAACAACTAAAAGCATGACATAGATCGAAATCATCATTAAGGTACTAAGACCTTCAGCGATAGGACCTTTTGGATTGATGAGTACCATATCGCCGCCACAACCAGAAAGCAGGGCGGTTAGCAATGTTAAAGACAATACAGCTAATTTTGTTTGTCTCATGTTACAACCTCAATCAAGAGTTTATGTCCCATTAAATTCGGGATTAGCGATAAAAATGTCGCATGATTGAAAAATACTGCAAAAAAACGCTACAATTTTTTTCAATGATGTAACAACGTTATCTTATAGCCATATTATGCACTAAAATTCAAAACTATGCTACCACTTATCAACAGAAAAGTGAAATAAAATAACCCGATTGAAATGCTAGGAATTTTAATAAAAACATAGACTTGTTTTTGTTGAAATTGTACTAAATTGAGGGATCTATCACAAAAAAACATTAAAAAAGAAGAGCAGGAAATACTCTTCTTTAATAAAAACATATAAATAATATGTGATAAATTATTGAGCAATATCAACGACTTTAGTCTTAGCTAAACGGTCATGTAGGGTTTGATTTTGTTTACTAAACAACATCACAAAATCAACAATTAATACGATGATTAAGAGTGGGAAGATTTGTGCAATTTGAAAAATCATAAAAAATACAAATGAACGGATAATAAATGCTCTCCCACCTGTAGTGATTTTATTGGTATTTATATCAACAATCTGTAATTTGAATAATTTTTTGCCAATACTTTGTCCAGAACGGCGAATTAAATCATTTTGAATAAATAAAATAAATAGGGTATAACCTAATACTGATAAACTTACCCAGTTGGGTAATGATTGGGCAAATTCCAGCATGAGTTGATTTTGTTCTGCTGATGTTTGTGCTTGAGCAACTTTATTAAGAAAAGTTTGATCAAGATAAGAAGCATATAAAATAATCTGTGGAATAAATAAAATTCCCCAATCAACTAGTTTAGCAATACAACGTTTGCCCACGCTGGCTAATCTGATATTTTGATTATTATTTATATTATCATTATTTGCCCGCCCTGTGAAAACAGATTGCTGGATAGATGTTTGTTCAGATGTTGTAAATGGACTTTGATTAGCCATCGTCTGTGGTTGATAAAAATGCTGACCCTGTGTAATTTCCCCAATTGGTTTCCATTCTTGCATACCTGCATGCCACATTAAATCAGTAAGTAAAACTTGCTGACTTTGGAGCATTTGGTTTAATTGTTCAAGACTATAAGGACCAGCTTGTTGATTATTACGAGCTAGATAAATTTGTAGTTCCGACATAATAAATCCTAAAGTTTATCAAGGTAATCATAAAGATGAATAAATGTACCTGATTTTAACGGATTTTTCAATTCATAATCTGTGAATATTAAGTATAGATTACACACTCGTCATATATTGTGATACTATGATGATGTATTTAATAGTTATGCTCTATTGATGTATCCTGTTGTGTAATGGGAAACCACTGCTGATTTAGTAAATTATAATCATTTACTAAGTTATTTTGTACTTGACGCATATCAAATAATTTTATATCTTTAGGTAACTGAATTAAAATTGGTAGACGAGAGAAACCATTTTCTCCCATATTGAGTGCATAAAGATGATGTGAGTTCGAAGAAAGAGACATTTGCTCTTCTTCAATATAAAGCATAGTAGATGGATGAATATCTTTCATCATCATTATATCTGAATAGATTTTTTGTTTAATTTTGTATATTTTATTTAATGTTTCACTAATCAGTCGAGTAAAATTTGGTTTTTTTATAAATATTCTTTTTAACCAAAACATACTATCTATTTCGTGTTCTTGAGCATATAAATGTTGAAGCTCTTTTTGTAGTTTGATTTCTTGTTCAATCCCTGTCTCTAAAATTTTGAATAGGTCATAGATGACTTTTTCAGCTTTTTGATTCTGTAACTGATACTCATTATCATGATAATATAAAAAAATTTCATGATGACGTTTTTCAGTAATTGCATTCCATGCTAATAAACGATTCATAAAATTTTGTACTTGATGGTTTAGTTTAAATGTGGATTGATTACAAATGTTATTATAATGAACAATTAAGTTAGTGAAAAATAAACGTGTGCAAAGGTAAAAGTAAGTATAATCATCTTTAGTTTTTGCCAGATGGCGTAGAGCATAACTTATTTCTTGTAATAAATATACAGAAATACTTTGTTCAAGTTCGAAGAGACGAGATTCTAATGGTTGATGAAAAAAACTTTTGGAATTTAAGTTCTTTTCAAAAGCGGGCATTGTATGATTCTGTAAATTGTAGTTGATTTTTTTAGAAAAATCAATTGCTTGTTTAGAGACCTCACGAGGAATAGTAAAAAATAATTGAAGTTGCCGTTGAGCGTCTTGTAATATCATATCAAAACCATTAATGTTTGCTGTTTGCTGTTTGCTGTTTGCTGTTTGCTGTTTGCTGTTTGCTGTTTGCTGTTTGCTGTTTGCTGTTTGCTGTTTGCTGTTTGCTGTTTGCTGTTTGCTGTTTGCTGTTTAGGTAATGTATTTCTGCATTAACCATTATGGTAAATCCCAAATAAATTAGAATATAATAATGATTATTATTATAATGTAACCTTATAATACAAGCAATAGCAGATATAAATTATTCATAACAAAAACGCACCGAATATCGATGCGTTTTATTCATTTGATTGAGCTGATTTAAATATTAACCAGCACGGTCAAACATCATACTACGAATATGACCAATTGCCTTAGTAGGGTTTAAACCTTTAGGACATACTGATACACAGTTCATAATACCTTTACAACGGAATAAACTGAATGGGTCGTCTAAACGAGCTAAACGTTCAGCAGTTGCAGTATCACGAGAGTCAATGATGAAACGATATGCATTTAATAATGCTGATGGACCTAAGAATTTGTCTGGGTTCCACCAGAATGAAGGGCATGATGTTGAACAACATGCACATAAAATACATTCATATAAACCATCTAAATGTTCACGGTCTGCTTGTGATTGTAAACGCTCTTTTGGTGGAGCTGGTTGGTTATTGATTAAGAATGGTTGAATCTTGTTATATTGATCATAGAACTGATTCATATCTACCACTAAATCTTTAATTACTGGCAAACCAGGAAGAGGGCGAATTACAATTTTTTCTGGTAAATCATTAAGGTTTTGTAAGCAAGCCAAACCATTTTTACCATTAATATTGACACCATCAGAACCACAAATACCTTCACGGCAAGAACGGCGGAATGTTAAAGTTTCATCTTGCTTTTTCAAATCAAGAAGAGCATCAAGCAACATACGGTGCTTATCAGTCAATTCAAGTTTGAATGTTTGCATATATGGTTTACTATCCTTATCAGGATCGTAACGATAAATTTCAAAAATTCGAGTACCACGACTCATCTTTACTCTCCTAATTAGAATGTACGAGGTTTAGGTTCGATTGGTTCAACGCTAAGTGGGCTGAAACGTACTGGCTTATACTCTAAACGATTGTCTTCAGAGAACCAAAGTGTATGCTTCATCCACTCATCATCACGGCGACCATAAGAATATTCTGGATGGTCAGCAGGTAATTCATAATCAAGGACTGTATGTGCCCCACGACATTCTTTACGAGCAGCAGCTGAAATCAAGGTTGCTTTTGCTACTTCATATAAGTTTTCAACTTCTAAAGCTTCAATACGAGCGGTGTTGAATACTTTAGATTTGTCTTTTAAGTGGATATTACGTACACGTGGTTCAAGAGCAAGAATTTCACGCACGCCTTTTTCAAGTAATTCAGCAGTACGGAATACACCTGCGTGATATTGAACGATTTCACGAATTTCATCAGCAACGTCTTGAGCATTTTCGCCTTCAGTTGATTCGTCTAACTTACGAATACGAGCTAATGTTTTTTCTAATACATCTGTTGGTAAAGGGATGTATTCATCAGTACATTCTTTAGTGATGTATTCAATAATATGCTTACCAGCAGCTTTACCAAATACGACTAAGTCTAATAAAGAATTAGTACCTAAACGGTTTGCACCATGTACTGATACGCAAGAACATTCACCAATCGCATAGAAACCTTTTACAGGTTTAGTATAGTTGCGATCGCCTTCGTATGTATATTCTTTAGTCTCTTTATTATAGTGTGCTTTTAAAGGTGTAATTTCTTTACCTTCTGGTACACATACTTGACCGTGAATATTGGTTGGAATACCACCCATCTGATAGTGAATTGTTGGTACAACAGGAATTGGCTCTTTAGTACAATCTACGTTAGCGAATTTTTTACCAATTTCAAATACAGATGGTAAACGCTTCATAATTGTTTCAGCACCTAAATGCGTCATATCAAGTAAGATATAGTCAGCATTTGGTCCACAACCACGACCTTCTTTAATTTCTTGGTCCATTGAACGAGATACGAAATCACGAGGAGCTAAGTCTTTAAGTGTTGGTGCATAGCGTTCCATAAATGGTTCGCCATCTTTATTACGCAAGATACCACCTTCACCACGACAACCTTCAGTTAAAAGCACCCCTGCACCTGCTACACCTGTAGGGTGGAATTGCCAGAATTCCATATCTTGTAATGGAATACCTGCACGAGCAGCCATACCTAAGCCATCACCTGTGTTGATATAAGCATTGGTAGAAGCACGATATACACGACCTGCACCACCTGTAGCAAATAATGTTGCTTTCGCTTGGAATACTGCAACTTTACCTGTTTCTTGGTCAATTGCAGTTACACCTAACACATCACCATTTTCATTGCGGATTAAGTCAAGAGCAATCCATTCTACATAGAATTGCGTACCCATTTTTACGTTACTTTGGTACAATGTGTGTAACAATGCATGACCTGTACGGTCAGCAGCAGCACAAGCACGAGGTACAGCTTTTTCACCATAGTTTGCAGAGTGACCGCCAAAAGGACGTTGATAAATCGTACCATCTTCATTACGGTCAAAAGGCATACCTAAATGTTCTAATTCATAAACCACATAAGGTGCTTCACGGCACATAAATTCAATTGCGTCTTGATCACCTAACCAGTCAGAACCTTTTACAGTATCATAGAAATGATAATGCCAGTTATCTTCCTGCATGTTACCTAATGATGCACCAATACCACCTTGAGCAGCTACGGTATGTGAACGAGTAGGGAATACTTTAGTTAAAACGGCAACTTTTAAGCCTGCTTGTGCAAGTTGGTAAGATGCACGCATACCTGAACCACCACCACCAACGATGACAGCATCAAAATTTAGCATTTCAACATTAGTATAATTTTCATTAACACTAGCCATGATATATTCCTATTAGTTTGCCCAGAAAATCTGGATACCCCAGATTGCATAGACAACGACTGCAATCACAACCGCAGTAGTTAAGACAAAACGTAAACTTTTTGCTTTTTCGCCCATTTGACGAGTAGTTACATAGTCAGTAAAGACTTGCCACATACCAATCCAAGCATGAGCAACCAATGAAAAAATTGCCAATAAAGAGAATAACTTCATTGGTAGGGTCATCATAAAGCCAGCCCAATTTTCATATGTTACTTCGCCAGTACAAATAAACCAACCAAGCAATACAACGGTATAAACCGCTAAAACGACAGCACTTACACGTTGGATAAACCAATCACGAGAGCCTGAACCTGTTAAACCAGTAGCACTTTTCATTAGAACATAATCCAGATAAAGGCTGCGATAATACCAATCACAGATAAAATCAATGAAATTGTGGCAGCAGTACGACCACTTTGCAGTTCTTCATTAAAGCCAAGATCAGCAAATAAATGCTTGATACCCATAATAAAGTGATAAATCAAGCCTGCAACAAATACCCAAATGATAAAACGTGCAGCAATATGATCAAACACTTTTTGAACGTAGGCAAAACCTTCAGGCGATGATAAAGAGCGATCTAAAAGCCAAAGAAAAACTGGCACCAATAAGAAAACGATAACACCCGAAATACGGTGTAAAATTGAAGCAATTGCGACAGGCGATTTTAGGTTTACCGCTAAAATCTGATCTGTAGACAAATTGACAGGTCTGTTGCTTTTCACAGCGGGCATCCCATAAGTTAAAACTTCAATTGAAGTTTGTTTGAATTAATTGAGAAAGCTGGCAATCTTGCCTGCTTATTTTAAATAAAACGGTGTTGTTTTTAAAATAAGCATACAAGCAATTTAAAAACATTGGAATTATATAGCCTTATTTAACAAAATACAAATAAAGAATGGACACTTTTTAAAATTATTTCACTTAAATAATAATCAATATCATGTATTTAGCTTCTGTGGATAAATTTGTGTATAACAGAATGTACTATGTTTTTTATTTTATTGAATATTTTTATAAAGTGACATTTTGCCTCATAATAATTTTTTAGACATTTATTTGATGAATAATTGATATTATTGGATTTATATACACAATATGTTACATATATTTTATTATAAAATGATAATTATTATTCACTATAATAATGATTCGAGATCTATTTAATTAGGTGATAATAAATTAGTGCTAATTCATTGAATAATAATTATAAATGAATTAGAATGTAAATAAGTAATGAATTTACATGATGAACAAAATGTAATCAAATACACAGCGTATTAGGCTTTAGTATGATTGACAAAATGTTGATAGTATAAGATTCTAATGCACATCAAATTTTTACTTGCGATACTTATTTTGAAACTTTTAATAAAATTGGTAGAGCAAAATTTTAAGATTCATTTTATTTATTTAGACAGGAGAATGTAAATGTCTGAATCTAAAAAAGCAACGTTAGAGCTTAATGGAAAAAAAATTGACTTACCTATCTACAGTGGTACATTAGGTCCTGATGTTATTGATGTAGGTAGCTTGTTAAAAGAAGGTCATTTTACGTTTGACCCTGGTTTTATGTCTACATCTTCTTGTGAATCTAAAATTACATTTATTGATGGTGATAAAGGTATTCTATTACACCGTGGTTATCCAATTGATGAATTAGCAACTAAAGCGGATTATTTGGAAACTTGTTATTTGCTATTAAATGGTGAGTTACCTACACCTGAACAAAAAGCTGATTTTGATGAAAAAATCCGCAATCATACTATGGTTCATGATCAAGTAAGTCGTTTCTATAATGGTTTTCGCCGTGATGCTCACCCAATGGCAATTATGGTTGGTGTAGTGGGTGCATTATCAGCATTTTATCATAACAACTTAAATATTGAAGATGTGAACCATCGTGAAATTACAGCGATGCGTTTAATTGCAAAAGTACCTACTTTAGCAGCATGGAGCTACAAATATACTGTGGGTCAGCCATTTATGTATCCACGTAATGATTTAAGCTATGCTGAAAACTTCTTATATATGATGTTTGCTACGCCAGCAAATCCTGATTATAAAGTAAACCCAGTATTTGCTCGTGCGATGGATCGTATCTTTACTTTACACGCAGACCATGAACAAAATGCTTCAACTTCAACAGTACGTTTAGCAGGTTCTACTGGTGCTAACCCTTATGCGTGTATCTCTGCTGGTATTTCTGCACTTTGGGGTCCATCACATGGTGGTGCAAATGAAGCAGTATTAACGATGCTTGATGAAATTGGTAGCGTAGAAAACGTTGCTGCATTCATGGAAAAAGTGAAGAAGAAAGAAGCAAAATTAATGGGCTTCGGTCATCGTGTTTATAAGAACTTTGACCCTCGTGCGAAAGTGATGAAAGAAACATGTGATGAAGTATTGGCTGCTTTAGGTCATAGCAATGATCCACAGTTAGCTTTAGCAAAAGAGTTAGAGAAAATTGCATTGAGCGATCCATACTTTGTTGAGCGTAAATTATATCCGAACGTAGATTTCTATTCGGGTATCATCTTAAAAGCGATTGGTATTCCAACTGCAATGTTTACAGTAATCTTTGCATTAGCTCGTACTGTAGGTTGGATTAGCCACTGGTTAGAAATGCACGCTGGTCCATACAAAATCAGCCGTCCACGTCAGCTTTATACTGGTGAGACTGAGCGTCATATCAACCGTTAATATTATTTTGATGGTTAAAAGAGTATCCGTAAGGGTACTCTTTTTTATTTATATCCTTGATTAATTGTGGTTATTTTATGATGAAACAATAGATATATTTTAAATATATCTTATTTATATACGTTATTTTATCGTGGAATAATAGTTGTATTTAAAATACATGTTATTAAAATATCCATGATGATTAACGATGAGTGATTAAAAATGAATATTTGTCAATTATTTGGTATTGAATACCCAATTTTATTATCTCCTATGGCAGGTGTAACCACACCACAACTTGCAAGTGAAGTTTCTAATGCAGGAGCTTTGGGTGCATTAGGTTTAGGTGCGAGTAGTGTTACACAATGTCGTGAACAAATTTTAGCAACACAAGCTTTGACCAATCAACCATTCCAAGTGAATTTTTTCTGTCATCAAACGGTACAACCTTGTGTGGAAAAGCATCAACAATGGCTTGATTATATTCGCTCTGAATTTGAAAAATGGGGAGCAGAAATTCCATCACAGTTGAATTGTATTTATCCTAGCTTTTTAGATGGTGATGAATTTTTAAATGTGATTTTAGAAACTGGCGTAAAAATAGTAAGTTTCCATTTTGGTATTCCACATCAACATCAAATACAAACCTTAAAACAGGCAGGTATCATCACAATGGTAACTGCAACTAATTTAGTGGAAGCTCAAGCGATTGAACAAGCGGGTATTGATGTAATTATTGCTCAAGGTGTTGAAGCAGGTGGACATCGTGGTATTTTCCATGCGGAGCGTGATGGGGCAATGACTACTTTGGAATTAGTGAAATTATTAAAACAGCATATTTCACGACCAGTTATTGCTACGGGCGGTTTGATGACAGGGCAGGATATTCAACAAATGTTACAAGCAGGTGCTGATGGTGTACAATTAGGTACAGCGTTTATTCAATGTTCATCTTCTAATGCGAATCATGCCTATCGTCAAGCGTTATTTGCTCAACCGCAAACACAAATTACATCATGTATTTCAGGACGACCTGCCCGTGGTATTATTAATCAATGGCATAATTTAGATACAGCTCAGCGTCCTGATGTGGCAGATTATCCTTATGCTTATGATGTGGCAAAACAATTACATGGTATTGCTAGTCAGCAGGGCAATCAAGATTATGCAGCATTTTGGGCGGGAACGGGTGTGAGTAAAATTCGTGATTTATCAGCAACGGATTTAGTCAAAACCTTAGTACAGGAAATGCAAGGATAACAATAGTCACTTAGCAGAAATAGTGTATACATTTTAAATTAATGTATGCACTTTTTTAGAAAAATGCCCATAATCCTTATTTCAACGCACGCCCCTTTTTATCAAAATAAAACACTTCGTCATTTAAATACGCCACCACTTTATTTTGATGTTTACCAACCATAAAGGCATCAATTTTATCATAAATAAATGGCACAACTTCCACGCCTTGTTTGTTAATACAGCCTGATTTGCCATTCTTTTTGATACAAACAATGGGGTGGGTAAAATAATTATGCGTGTCGTATTGTGGCGGAGCGATTTCATTAAAACCCTTATCAATAAATCCCCATTTGTCATCTTTACGCACCCACGCAAAACCATCAAAGGCAAAGGGTTCTACATAGTCATATTTACCAAATGCCAATAATTCATTTTGGTTTTTGTCTATAAATCCCCATTGCCCGTTTTTATTGGCACGAATAAAGCCGTATTGATTGGGACTATCCAAATGCTTATAAATAAATGGAATAACCACTTGATTATTTTTATCAATCATTCCCCAATAGTCGCCCAATTGCACCGCCGATAACCCTTGTGAAAAATCATCAACTTTATCATATTGAGTAGCAATGACAATTTGACTTCTCTTATTGGCAAAGCCATATTTGCCTGTTGTTTTGTTTTTGATAATAGACATATTATCAGAGTAACAACTGCTGGTATGATTGTCTATTTGTGGGCGTTTGCACCACGCATTTGCATTGGCATTGGTGGAAAACAAAACCGTGCCAATTAGAATTGGAAAAGCAAATAACAACTTTTTCATAATATTACCATTATTGTGTTTTTAAAATTTCGCCTTGCTTGTCAATTAACAGCGCCTTACCATCTTTATAAATATTGATAAAGTCTTTATCAATATCTCTATATCCGTCATATTCTATGGGTAATAATAAGGTGTTATTGACATCAACCAAGCCTATTTTGGTATTGTGATTGGTAACTGGAAAACCAAATCCTTGAAACATAAATATCATATTCATTATATTATCCATTTGTTCTAGACTGCCCTTTGTTATGTCTATTTCTATATCTGTTGCTTGTTGTTTTTCTACCACAAATAAAGTATCGCTGATTGGATAAATATAATCGTATTGTGGAGCGATAACTTCTTTACCTGTTTTATCAATAATGCCCCATTTTGCCTTTAAAAAGGGGCGGTCTTTATCGCCAAGGGCAACCGATAAATAATCGGACGACTTTGACCATTTGCCAACATAATCATAATAAAAAGGAATGATAATATTGCCTTTATTGTCAATCACGCCGATTTTGCCATCTCGTTTGACTCGCCAAAATTCTTGCTGTTCTTGACAGGCTTTTAATTCAATCTCACTGTATTGTTTGGCGATACTTTCTTTTAATATCGGTGGATTGGGGCAGGTATTGGCAAAGGCGATATTGCCAAATACTACCGTACTGATAATGGTGGATAAAATCAATTTTTTCATAAATTTTCCTTTTTTAGTAAGGCTAATTTTAATACCAATAGCATTAAAGCGTGGTTAATTCACTTCGTATTGCTTGGCTCTATTGCCATTTTTATCATAACATATTTTTTTATAACCTGTATCGCTAATACTGCCAAATGCTCCACAAATGGCAAAGCCTTTGGCATATTCATAGCTAATATTGCCTGTATAATTATCCAATGGCAAAATAACTTTACCGTCCAAATTCATTACGCCAGATTGTTTACCACGCTGAATGTTAAAATAAAATTCATCTTTAATACGCTGGCTAAATCTTATATCATCATAATAAGCGGTGATTTCGCCTGTCGGTTTCATTAGGGTATATTGTCCAATGCCTTTTTTGGCAATGGCATAATGTGTATTTGGACAATAGGTAAAATGATGTCCTGCCAATTTGGGGAATTTATCGCACTCGGCAACAGCCAGTTCTTGTTGTTCTTTGATATGTTTGGCGATTGCGATACACCCTGTTAAATTGGCAAATAGAGTGGCGGTTAAAGCGGATAATAAAAGTTTTTTCATCACAATTTCCTATTTTAATTTATCCAAAGAATGAATTACAGGTTTTGTCATATTACAATGATAAAATCCTTTATCATCAATATCTTCTTCACCAAATAAAATGGCAGTAACATAAGCATATTCTTTGCCGTCTGCAAATTTATGGTAGTACATTTCGTGGTGGGCTTTATCGCTTTTAAATTGAGCAGATTGAAAATAATGGTTTTTGCTTTTATCGTCTTGCAAATTATCTGCAATAAAATTTACATCAGATTTTGGCAAGTCAAATTGCTCACTTTCGCCATTATGATACATCGCTTGATAAGTCAAAAGCTCTTTGCCTTTTTCGCTGTCTGTTAAACGAAATTGACTGCCCAAAATATCAGTACATTCAAAATAAGTTTCGGCAAAGGCGATATTAGAAAATAAAGCCGTGCTAATTAAAGCGGATAATATTAAATTTTTCATCACAATTTCCTTTTATTAAAATATCAATTTGGTTTATTTTTGGACGACATTGCCTTGATAATCATAATAAATAAATTTTTGATTATCGGAATAACTGCCATCAGCATTCGGGAATTTTTCAGCACGAATTAGTTTCTCATATTCATCAATGGATTTGTATTCAAAAGGCACAATAATATTACCCCGTTTATCAAATACACCTGATTTATTAATCTTGCCGTAAGTTTGTGCTTTAAAATAATTCGGTTTTATTTCTCTCATTAGATAATAATGTCGGTACTCCATTAAAAAATTACCGTCTTTATCAATAATGGCGTCCCCCAATTCATCGTGAACAATAGGGGCATAATTATGCTTTATACGGCACGGATAGGCAAATCTACTGCCATCATCGGGTTTTTTAAATGCTTTGCAAGTATCGGGCGTTAAACCGCTAATTACCGCTCCCCCCATTAAAGCAACAGGCAACATATAATCTCTGGTAGTCGTACAACCTGTTAATAACAAACTTGCCATTACGGTGGATAGCATTAACTTTTTCATAACAATTTTCCTTTAAAATTTGGGTGGTTGCTTTTTTTAAAATGGATTAACTATTGATAACCCATTGATATTTTCAAAATCTTTGACATTTCGTGTAGCCACAACTCACTCATAGCGTTATCTCTCTGGGATATTCCTGTCTTTCTAAAATATTGAGTTCTGGAAATTGTGCTTGTGCAAAAATTTGGTGTAAGCGGTCTCCTAGTCCTTGCGTTGGTGGATTAGCCATACTTTGCAAGGCTTTTTCATAAGCACTAATGACGATAAAATCTTGCAAACTTTGTCCATTTTGTTTGGCGACTTGGGCGATGATTTGCTCGGTTTGCGGTGGTAAATCAATAAACATTTTTTTACTCCCAAAATTAAGTTTTGTAATAAAAACAACCAATTAGATTGGTTCTATTATAACATATTTTAAATGATGTCTAAATTTAATCTATCTTAATTTTTAAGAAAAATCAAGGAATAATATTAGAAAATAAAGCTGTGCTAATTAAGGCGGATAACATCAATTTTTTCATAAACACTCTCCAATCATTAACGCTTTAATCAAATTTTAGAGTCATCGTCATTACATCTTTTTTGTCCATTTCCGATATTTGTTTGTCAGATAGATAATCGGAAGAAGTATGTTTTTTGCGGTCGCTTGGGGCATTAAAATGTTGAATATTAAATTGCCCCTTTGTCATTTTTGCCATTTTGTCTGTATGAGCAAAAATCCGTACTCCATAATACATTTTGGCACGGTTTGGTATTGGCTCGGCAAGCACATCTACATAATAAAGTTTCCAATGACACACACCGCCTGTATAGCCTTTAATGTCTTTAAAATAATTTTCGTTTACCAATGCGTCATTATAAAGGGTTGCCGTGTAACTATCTTTGCTATTTTGGCTAAATTTAATTGGCAAATCATAGTTTGGGCGATGAAAATAGATATGTTCAAAAGTTGCCCCCATTTTAACTTCACAATCGGCAAGATAATTGGCGGTAACTTTACTCACTCTAAGCTCGCTTGGTTTATTGTCAAAGCTAATCGTTAGCGTGCGGGCTTGGGTTGGGTTTTGGGTCAGTGTGGGCGTGGACAGTCGCTTAAATTTTGGCAAGGCTCTATCAATATGTCCATCGGTCAAATGGATACTACACGCCGTCAGGCTTAACGCTATGGCGATAACAATTAAAGGCTTTTTCATAAAACACTCCTAAAATTTAGGGAAATTGGGCGAATAAAAATAAACACTTTCGCCCAATTTTTTAATGAATTAGACTTAAAATTAAGGGCGTATCACTTTAACGGCATTGCAAGCAGGGTTATTGCCATAATGTGCCTTACAGTCTCGTTTTAGGGCTTTTTTGGTTTGTGAACACGAACCAGCATTTGACATCATAAAGTTACCGTCAAAGGCATAGACCACACAGTTTTTATTGGTCGCTGATGAGCCATATCGGCAAGGACTGCGATTAGGGTCGCTATTACAGGCTTGCAATACAATGCCAACCGCTTCGTCCCAATCAGCAAAAACATAATCGGGCGTACGAAAAGTATTGCGATAAATAAAGGGTTGGGCGTGGCGGTCAAATGCAACGGCAACATATTTATGCGTAAACGACCCACCATAACCGCCATAATTGCCATAGCCATAATAACCGCCATTATAGGTGTTACCTGAATAGCCTTGATTGCCACAACGCCCAGAACCACTGTCTTGGCACGCCAATGCCGATTGGCTAAATAATACATTTGCCCCTGCGATGATTAGGGCGGTGGCGGAAAGTTTTAAAAGTTTCATAAAAGTTTCCTTTTAAGGTTGATTAAAAATACGATTGACGATAGAAAAAATAATTAACGCACTTTTTAATTTACCAAACCACATCTAAATCATATAAAGCACAATGACCGTCCGCACTGATAAAACTAAGATTATTGGCGATTGCCAAACTAATCAGCATACGGTCAAATGGGTCTTTATGATGAAATGGTAAATTCTGCAAAATTACCGCATCTTGCCACGATTGGGCGATTGGCATTACATTATTCTTTTTTAAGAGATGATGATAGCCGATTTGCCAACCGTCTGCCATTGCTAGTTTTTTATTGCTTACTTTAATGGCAATTTCACAAAAACTAAGTGGACTATAATATAATTGATTTTGCGGATTTTGAATAATGGTTTTGGCTTTTTGGCTCAATTCATTTGGGCTGGAAATAAACCAAATCAAACTGTGTGTATCCAATAAATAACGCATTACATATAGTCCTTAAAATCATCTAGGGGTTCATCAAATTTATCCAAATTGGATAATAAAAAATGCTCCCCACCACCAAGCTGACGCAAATTTGGTTCGGATTTGGTGCTTAATTGTGTTAATTGCTCAATAATATAATGCTCTGTGCTAAGCCCTGCAATTTGTGCTTGGGCGGTAATATATTGTTCAATATGTGGCGGTAAATCAATAAACATTTTTTGCTCCAAAATTTTAAGTTTTATAATAAAAACAAAGAGTTGGCTTGCTTTTATTATAACACATTTTAAATGATGTCTAAATTTAATCTATCTTAATTTTTAAGAAAAATCAAGGGATAGTATTAGAAAATAAAGCTGTGCTAATTTAAGGGGGATAATATCAATTTTTTCATAACAGTTTCCTTTTAAGGTTAAAGTCAATTTCATTCCCAAGCCTAATTAAACTTGGGAATGGCTTTTTAACAATCAACTTGGCGTGCCATAGCTTTCAATTTTATCTACTTTGATTTGTTTGGGATTACACAAAATGGTTTTTGAATTGGGTTTGTGTTGATTGATAATCACCCCTGCTTTTTTTCTGGGTGTGGGTAATTCTTCACGATTTTCGTCCAAATTCACCAAACTGGAAAATACGGTATAGACATTGCCTTTGTAAGGCAGTTCAAACCAGTTGCTGGTTTCTACATTCCAAAAACCGCCATCATATTGCACCTTATGTTTGGCAATGGAAAATGCAAGCTCGGTCTTTTTGCCTTTGCCAAACTCATAAGTAAAGGTGTCGCCATTATCCACCAATTTAATTTGTTTGCCATTTGTGGTATTGCATAAAAACACCGTTTCAGCAAGAGCAGGGCTTGCAATTAGAGCAAGGATTAGAGGGAGAATAAATTTTTTCATAAAAGTTTCCTTTTAAGGTTAAAGTTAATTTTATTGCTCAATTTAAATAAATTTAGCAATAAAAGACAGTTATTTGTCATAAGCACAAATTTTGACTTCGGCAAAAGGATAGGCTTCATCGTCCAACTCAAAAGCAATGCGATATTTGCCTGTTTGCTTAATGTCATAAATAACGCCCCATTCATCGCCATCATCGTGTTTTAGGGTTTTGCCTTTTGGGTCTTTGACGATTTCTGTAATGGGTTTACTGCTTTCAATACCAATGCGAATCCATTGATTTTTCTTTAAATGTAAAGTAAATTCACGATTTGCCAAACTACCGTCAAAATAACCGCATTCACTGCCTTTGGCAAATTGAATTGGCGTAACATAAGTTTTGGCAGGTTTTGCTAAGGCAGGGCTTGCGATTAAAGCAAGAGTTAGGGGGAGAATAAATTTTTTCATAAAAGTTTCCTTTTAAGGTTAAAGTAAATGTCATTCCCCAATTTAAATCAATTAGGGAATGAATGCCAGTTATTTGTCATAAGCACAAAATTTAATTTCAGCAAAGGTATATTCATCATACAAATCAAAAGTAAAACGATGTTTGCCTGTGTGTGCAATCTGATATTCCTCCAAATATTCATCAACAAATACGGTGCTAGAAAAAGGCAGTTGATCTTTGCCTTTTGGGTCTTTTAATTTTGGGTTTACATAGTCGTCTTCGTCAAATGATTTGGAAACAGTAACAATTAAATATTGCCCTTTCTTTAAATTTAAGGTCAATTCACGATTTTTAACATTGCCTTCAAAATAACCGCATTCACTGCCTTTGGCAAATTGAATTGGCGTAACGACAGGTTTTGCTAAGGCAGGGCTTGCAATTAGGGCAAGGATTAGGGGGAGAATAAATTTTTTCATAAAAGTTTTCCTTTTAAAGTTAAGCCGTAAGGTGCGTACAACACACCGTTTGGCGTTTGGTTTTGAATGGTGCATATTACGCACCTTATGCCCAAAAAAAAATGTGGCATTTTTTAGGTTATTTTGGCATAACACAATCATCAACGCACTTGTACGCCATTATTCCATTCTACTTTTTTATCCAATTTGGTTTTGCCTTTGTCATTGACCAATGAATAAAATTTTTCAGTGCCGTGTTTTTTACCATTGACCCAATTGACTTCATAAAGCGTAACCCATTTTAGCCTTTTTTTATTATAAAATTGTTTGATTTCCAAACCGTGTTGTTTGCCATTGACATAAACTTGTTGATGTTCAATTCTATAAGGCAAAGTATTATATTCATAGGTTTCTTTGGTAATTGTGCCATCCTCGCTTTTAAATTCGGCTGACAGCTCTTTGCCGTGTTCATAAACTTTAACCGCATACAGCTCCCCTGTTTCACGATAATGTTTTGTTTCCCCGTGTTCTTTGCCTTGTTCATCAAAAGATGTTTCAATTCTCAGTTTGCCATTTGGGTGATAATAAGTTGAGTAAATTGGTTGCGAAGTTTTTGGGTTGGTAACTTCTTCGGAGACGATTATCCCTGTGGACAATCTATAATCCGTACACAATTTATAGCCATTATTGAGCATTTTGCATTCGGTTCTCATTGTGGGTTCACGAGAATGGGTTGAACCGATATTGTCATAACCGCCATAATTACCATAACCTTGTTGTTGCTGTTGTTGTGGCAAAATAATATTGTGATAAACACAAGCGTGATAATGTGGGTCATTTTGTGTACACGCCAAAGCCGATTGGCTAAATAACATATTTGCCCCTGCGAGGATTAGGGCGGTGGCGGAGCATTTTAAAAGTTTTTTCATAGGGATTTTCCTTTTAAAGTTAAGGTTAATTGAATTGGGAAAAAATGACATTCCCCAATTTATTTTATCAAAATCATTAATCAAATAGAGCATTATTTATCCAATTTACTGATTTCCTCTTGAATGTATTTACTGATTTTATAACTTTCGCAAGCGTCTTTATTGCCTTTTTCGCATTGGGTTTTTTCATTGCTTAAATCAGCCGTTTTGATTGAGCCAAAATATTCTGCCGTTTGACAACCACGCTCTACGCCATTGACACAAGCACGATTTGCCCATTTATAGGCGTTAATAATGCCCGTTGGACGCACGATTTTATCCGCATTCATTACATAATTCTTTTGATAATAATCGGATAATGCCATTTGAGCAGGGGCAAATCCCATTTCGGCAGATTTTTTGAGATGATTAAAAAAGTCGTTTTCATTTTGATAAAGTTTATCGGAAATATCTTTGGGTAATATTTCGGCAACTTGCGATAATACAAAATAGGCAGGGGCAAAACCATTTTCACCAAGCTCTAATAATATGTCCACGCCTTTTTGAATGTCGGTTTTGCTGTTGATATAATACATTGCCAAAGCCATTGTAGCGTGTGGTTGATTTAAGTCGCTGGCTTTTTTGTACCAAATCAAAGCTTCATTTTCATCTAAATATCCGACATAATTATTCATTGCATTGGCATTGCCATTTTCGGCAGATTTTTTATACCATTCTTGTGATTTTTGCATATCTATTTGGGTGTGAATGCCTAATTGATACATTTTTGCCAAATGAAATTGAGCGTCTTTGTCGCCTTGATTGGCTTTTTCCTGAACGGTTTTAAAATTCATTGCTTTTAGGGCAGTAGGATTGGCAGATAAGAGTTGCCCTTGTGCATCAAAATCACCATACGAGCTCCTGATAATATCAGGGGCAACTTTTGCCATTACAGGGGCAGAAAATAGAGTGGTGGCAAAGAGTGCCGATAGGATAAGTTTTTTCATAGAGTTTTCCTTTTAGAGTTAAAGTTAATTTGATCAGAAAAATAAGATTTTCATTTAATTCAGATTTTATTAAATCATTATTGATAGCGTTTGTCTATGGTTTCAAATGCCTGATTTAAGTCTTGATACAGTTTCTCGCTTTGACATATTTTCTGTTTTAATTCAGGGTCTGTTTCAGTTTTGCAAGATGAATTTATAAATTCTGTTCGCTCAGTATCTTTAAACCCATCTTTAAAATCATCATAAATTGCCAATGCCTGACAACCTTGTTCGTTACCATTATTGCACGCCCGTTTTGCCCAGCCATAAGCGTTGATGATATTTTGTTTTGTTTTTTCAAGTTGGCTCGTTTCATCATTGGTTTTTTCGCCATTTTCATCAATATCCGCCCCAAACAAAAACAACATACTAGAAAACTGAGCCAAATAAACTTGGGCATCGCTATATCCCATTTCCGCAGATTGTTTGATATGATGTAATGAGCCGTTTTCATCTGTATAAAGATTTTTATAAATATCAGCAGGTAAATCTGTGGCAATTTGCGATAACAAAAAATACGCAGGGGCAAAGCCATTTTTGCCAAGCTCTAATAATATATCCACGCCTTTTTGAATGTCGGTTTTGCTGTTGATATAATATATTGCCACATACATTTTGGCGTGTGGTTGATTTAAATCACTGGCTTTTTTAAACCATTCTAAGGCTTCATTTTCGCTTAAATAATTAGCATAATTATTCATCGCAAAAGCATTGCCATTTTCGGCAGATTTTTTATACCATTCTTGGGCTTTAATTTCGTCTTTTTGGGTATGAATGCCCAATTGATACATTTTCGCCAAATAAAATTGAGCATCTTTGTCGCCTTTATTAGCCTGTTTTTCTACCTTTTTAAACTTCATCGCTTTTAGAGCAGTAGGATTGGCGGATAAGAGTTGCCCTTGTGCATCAAATTCGCCATAAGTGGTGCGGATAATATCAGGGGCAACTTTTGCCATTGCAGGGGCAGAAAATAAGGCGGTGGCAAGAATGGTGGATAGCAGAAGTTTTTTCATAAGTTTGTTTTCCTTTAAGATAAAAATTAAATAAAATAAACCATTAGTTATCTGCTTTATTCATTTCTTCAACCAAGCGTTTGTTTAATTCATAACTTTCACAGGCATTTTCATCGCCTTTTGTGCATTTGCCTTGATATTGGCTTAAATCTTGGGTTTTGTAAGGGGCGTATAATTGCTCCACTTGGCAGCCACGCTCTATGCCATTGGTACACGCCCGTTTTGACCATTTATACGCCAATGCAATCGGCAAAATGCGGTCTTCTTTATCAGGACCCATTACGCCCCATTGATAAGTATCCGCCAACTGCATTTGAGCAAGGGCAAATCCCATTTCCGCAGATTGTTTTAAATAACGAAATGAACCAGATTTGTCTTTATACACGCTTTTTTGAATATTCTCAGGCAATTCTGTATCAATTTGTGATAACACAAAATACGCAGGGGCAAAGCCATTGTCGCCAAGCTCTAATAATATGTCCACGCTTTTTTGAATATCCATTTCTTTTTTAATATTCTCAATCGCCAAATTCATTTTGGCGTGGGGTTGATTTAAATCACTTGCCTTTTTAAGCCAAGATAGAGCAATATCGCTATTTGATTCATCGTTCATTAAATAATTGGCATAATTATTCATCGCAAAGGCATTGCCATTTTCGGCAGATTTTTTATACCATTCTTGTGCTTTAGCTTCGTCTTTTTGGGTGTGAATGCCCAATTGATACATTTTCGCAAGATGAAATTGAGCCATATTATCGCCTTGATTGGCTTTTTTCTCTACCGTTTTAAAATCCATTGCTTTTAAGGCAGTAGGATTAGCAGATAATAATTGCCCTTGTGCGTCAAAGTCGCCATACGAGGTCTTGATAATATCAGGGGCGACCTTTGCCATTGCAGGGGCAGAAAATAGAACGGTGGCAAAGAGTGCCGATAGGATAAGTTTTTTCATAATAGTTTCCTTTTGGGGTTGAAGTTAAAATGAATTTACTGTGATTAAAAAAATCAAATCACTTAAACATCAAGTTAAAAAGTACTTATTAAAACTCAAATTGAGCTTTCAACAAATCCATTAATTGCTGTTTGGCGTGAATAAAACCATCAATCCCTTGTTGCAATAATTCACTTGCCATTGGGTCTGCATTTAATTCATCGAGGAAACTTTGTTCAGTTTGTGGTGCACGCTGAATTGAAGGACTATTACTAGCAAAATCATGGTTGAGTTGAGATATAACAATTTTATTTTGTGTGCTTAATTGTTGCAATAAAGCAGGGGAAATGGTCAGTAAATCACAACCTGCTAAGGCTAAAATTTGTTCAGTACTACGGAAACTTGCCCCCATAATTTGTGTTTGAATATTATTTTGTTTGTAATATTGATAAATTTGACGTACAGATAACACGCCTTTATCTTGTTCGATTGGATAAGATTCAACATTTTCATGCTTTTTATACCAATCCAAAATACGCCCCACAAATGGAGAAATTAAGGTTACTTTTGCATCGGCACAGGCTTGGGCTTGATGTAAGCCAAAAAGCAAGGTTAAATTACAATGAATAGCGTGTTGTTCTAAATATCTTGCGGCTTGAATACCTTGCCAAGTTGAAGCAATTTTAATCAATACACGATTTTTATCAATTCCTTTTTGTTGATATAATTCTATGATTTGCATTGCTTTATCAATCGTTGCTTGTGTATTGTAAGATAATTCTGCATCAATTTCAGTTGAAACTCGCCCATCAATATGTTTTAAAATTTCTACACCAAGTTCAACAGTTAAAATATCAATAGTACGATTGAGTAAATCATTACCAGTTAAATATTGTTGCTTGGCTTGTTGATAGGCAGATTCAAGTAAATGTAAATTTTCAGCAGATTGGCAGGCTTGTGTAACTAAGGTAGGATTGGTCGTGGCTTCTTGCGGTTGTAATTGTTGAATGGCTTGTAAATTGCCTGTATCCGCAACAATCACAGTATATTGTTTGAGCTGTTGTAAACTATTCATAAAATATCCAAAAGTCGAAAAAATTTCAACCTTTATAACGTATTTTCAGTATAATTGTAAATACTATTTTTGCTAAGACAATATATTATGCACATTCAGCCTTTAAAGCCTATTTTATTTGATTGTAAAACCCATCAACTTGATTTATCCAAAGTTCATGTGATGGGTATTTTAAATGTTACACCAGATTCATTTAGTGATGGTGGTCAATATGATAATGTGCAATCCGCCGTGCAACGTGCCGAACAAATGATTGCTGAAGGTGCAACCATTATTGATATTGGTGGAGAATCAACACGCCCAAATGCACAAGTGGTGAGTGTAGAGCAGGAATTAGAACGAGTCATTCCTGTAGTAAAAGCCTTAAAAAATCATGGTGTTACCCTGTCAATTGATACTAGTCAGCCTGAAGTAATTTATCAAGCGGTGGAAGCTGGAGCTCATATTTGGAATGATGTGCGTGCATTAACTCGCCCTAATGCTTTAGAAACTGCGATTGAATTGGATATTCCTGTTATTTTAATGCATATGCGTGGCGAACCACAGACTATGAATCAATTGGCGGTGTATGATGATGTGGTGGCTGAAGTAAAGCAAGAATTACAACAACGTATTGATTTAGCTTTAGCAAAGGGCATGAAAGCGGAACGTATTATTTTAGATGTGGGTTTTGGTTTTGCTAAAAATACGCAACATAATATTGAATTATTAAAGCATTTTTCACAATTTACCGATATGGGATTTCCGTTATTATCCGCACTTTCTCGCAAGCGTTTTATTGGTGAAATTTTAGACATCACTCAAGCTGATGAACGTGTGATTGGTAGTGTAGTTGGGCATTTATTCAGTGTTCAACAAGGAGCAAACATAGTACGGGTGCATGATGTCAAAGCAACGGTGGAAGCTATTAAAATGTGGGAAGTTGTATTTACAAAAAAATAAAATTATGATAAAAAATCACAATTTAAAATAGTGAGTGAAAATAATGTTAAAATTTTTAGCCATCGACCGTTTTACCATTTTATTATTTGTCATGGTCATTTTAGCCAGCATTATGCCTGTATCAGGGGACATGGCACGTTATTTTGGTCATATTACGACCATTGCCATTGCGATTTTATTTTTTTTACATGGTGCTAAAATTTCTCGTCAAGCGATGTTAGAAGGAATCATGCATTGGAAATTACATAGTATCATTTTTGCTTTTACTTTTATCCTATTTCCGATTTTAGGTTTGATGGCAAAACCAATTATTTTACCTTTATTGGGGCAAGAGTTATATTGGGGTTTTCTATTTTTATGCTTTTTACCATCTACGGTGCAGTCTTCCATTGCATTTACGTCAATGGCAAAAGGTAACGTTGCAGGGGCGGTCTGTAGTGCGTCATTTTCTAATGTAATTGGTATGATGATTACACCAATTTTAGTGAGTTTATTTATTACACAATCACAATCGCATAGCTTTGACCCAACACAAGCGATTTTAAAAATTACAGGTTTATTGCTTGTACCATTTATTTTAGGGCAAATTGTACAAACTCGTTTTTCTCCTGTTTTAAAGCGTTATCCATCAGTAGTCAAAGCATTTGACCAAACTACAATTTTAATGGTGGTCTATGGTGCATTTAGTGGAGCAGTCGTGTCAGGTTTATGGCAGCAAGTTGATGGCATGACGTTAATGTGGATTTTTGTGTTATGTTGTGTGTTATTGGCAGTTGTGATGTTATTGTCTCTATATACAGCAAAAGTTTTAGGGTTTAATGCACAAGACCGCAAAACCATATTTTTCTGTTCGTCTAAAAAAACGTTGGCGAGTGGTGTACCGATGGCACAGATTTTATTTGCAGGGCAACCATTAGGTATGTTGATTTTACCGATTATGATTTTCCATCAAATTCAGCTAATGGTGTGTGGGATTATCGCCAATAAATGGGGTAATCAAGAACAGGAATAATTTACAAAACCATACACTTCATTATCGAAATAACACATTAAACTTATCATAAAATTGATATGATTTTAATGTATTAAGATAGGAGTTATTCCATGAAATTATTGAAAATGAGTTCTTATTTGCTTGCTGTTGGTTTGGCATTTGGAGCTTCAACAGCTGTTTATGCAGAACCTAAACCATTAACCAATAAAAAAGAGTTAGTGGGCTGTTATGAACGTATCAATTTTTCAGCAGAATTGAGCAAATTAATGAATGAAATTGGCTATATTGAATCACCGTATGAATGGTTTTGTTTTGACAAAAATAGTAAATTTTCAAGCATGGGTTCGACTGTCTATGAAGCTCAAACGACAAAAGGCTTAAGTAAAACTTTAGATAGCCTACCGCAAGTTTTTAAATATGATTATGTAACTAAAGGCGTAGCAAAAACTGAAGCCTTAAATGGTCAGCAGACGTTGTATTGGCAGGTTACTTTTTTAGATAAAGATATTACCACGCCAGATGGTGTATTTATACCTAAAAATACGCTAGTGATGGGTTTGATTAACCCTGAAACAGACAAAGTTGTTTATTGGCGTTATTTGAAAAAATTGAAATAAACCAATTTAACCACAATAAAATGCTATCGTTTAAGATGGCATTTTTTATAAGATAATTAAACAATGACTTAAATCACATCATTTGAATTATCTTTCATTATCGATTATGATAAGGTTTTATTTTCATTAGGATTTTGATATGTCTGCACTTACATGGTTACAACATGGTAAATTAGTATTAGCCAGCAATAATAAAGGTAAAATTGCTGAATTTAGTCATTTATTTGAGCAGTTAAATTTGCCAATTGAAATTATTCCACAAGGACAGCTTAATATTGATGATGCGGTGGAAGATGGTTTAAGTTTTGTTGAAAATGCCATTATTAAAGCACGCCATGCATCAAAAATTTCGGGTTTACCTGCCATTGCTGATGATTCGGGGATTTGTGTACCGATTTTAAATTATGCACCGGGAATTTATTCGGCTCGTTATGCAGGGCAACATGGCGATGATCATGCTAATAATCAAAAATTATTACAAGATTTATTACCTTATCGTGGTGAACAAGCGATTAGTGCAATGTTCGTTTGTGTTTTAGCCTTGGTGGAACACGCTGAAGACCCATTACCAAAAATTTTCCAAGCGACATGGCAAGGCGAAGTCTTAAGCGAAGCCAAAGGCGAACATGGTTTTGGTTATGATCCATTATTTTGGTTGCCAGAATTAGGCGTATCAAGTGCGGAATTAAGCAAAGAGCAAAAAAATAAAATTAGCCATCGTGGGCAGGCAATGAAATTATTTGAACAATATTTACAAGGTTAAATCAGATTAGGAGTAATTTATGCTTGGAAAAATTGCGTCAGCATTGGGCATAGAGCAAGTGAAGATTGATACAAAACTAGCGAATCCAAGTTTATGTGGTGGGCAAGTTTTAAATGGAGAAATTGTATTTCGTGGTGTATCAAGTGATAAATATATCAATGGTTTACGTTTGGATTTGATGACGACCGCCGAAGTAGAAAGTGGTGATAATGAATACAATACTGCCCTGTGTATTACCAGTTGGCATGTAAGTGGTGCGTTTAATTTACAAACCAATAGCCGTCATCGTATACCATTTTCGCTTGAATTACCATTTGAAACGCCTTTAACCGATGTGTCTTGCCATTATAATAAATCCAAAGTTTGGCTTTATACACATTTAGATATTGATTGGAGTTTAGATGCTAAAGATGTTGATTATTTAAACATTCAGCCAAATCCAGCGATGTTGGCTTTTATGACCGCTATGCAACAATGTGGCTTTGCTTTACGCTCGATTGATGTAGAAAAAGGGCAATTACGTGGACAAGGTTTTCAATCAACAATTGGTTGCTATCAGGAATTAGAGTTTATTGCGATTCAACAATTTAGTATGATTAATGAAATTGAAGTGTCTTTTGTAGCGGAAGCACATCGCACTCATGTTTTGTTGGAAATTGACCGTAAAATGAGCTATAGAGATAGTTATCAATGTTTAACTATTCCACATCAACATATTGATGTAGGGCAATTAGCAGGGCAAATTCGTCAATTATTGGGGATTTAGATGGGGTGGTATGAGATTTTACAAAGTATTTTTGTTGTAATAGTAGTATTTGAGATGATTATTAATTATCCCTATTATAAAAATATGCCAGCATTTGGTTTTAATACAGAACAAAATTATGAGTTTGAAACGATTTGGCATGAACGTTTTAATATTTTTGTTAGATATATGCTCATTATTTATGTTATTATGACTATTATGTATTGGATATTAAAATATATCTAAATGATGATTGGAGATATTTAGATGGGTTGGTATGAAACTTTTAAAAATATTTTTCTTATAATAGTATTATTTGAGGTAATTGTTAATTATTCCTATTATAAAAGCATACCTGTATTTAATTCTGACCCTAAACAGATATATCAATTTAAAAGCATTTGGCATAAACGTTTGAATCGTTTTGTTACCTATCTGTTTATGATTTATGTGATTGTCATGATTATACATTGGGTATAAATATATCTAAATGAAGATTGGGGATATTTAGATGGATTGGTATGAAACATTAAAAACGACTGCTATGGTAATGTTGATATTCGATATTATGCTTAATTGGGGCTGGTATCGTAATAGAAAATCGAGTGATAAAGCAGAATTAGTTGATGGTTTTAAAACCATTTGGCATAGACGTTTTAATACGATGACAACAGTTGTGGTTACTATTACTGCCATAGCCATTATTGCACACTGGATAAAAGCATTGATTTAAAAATAACATAAGTTTTGGGAATTTACAAATATTTGATATTAAAAGATATAAGCTAAATAAATGCGAGTAAGGTGCGTAATACGCACCTACTTATCCTTTTATATTCAATAAGTTACAGTTATTTATTCAACCGAATTAACGTTAAAAATAAGCTAAATCATATTGCACATAATTCATCAACCCTTGTTCATCACCGTGTTGAATTTTTTCATACCATTCTAGGCGTGTATCGGTCATCATCAACACATTTGAGCAACGTGTACCATAATTTTGGCTTTGAATAAAGGTCGATGATAAGAGCTGTTCCCATTCAATGCCGATACCTGTATCAGGTAAATCATCGATATCACATTGGCGATTATCCTGCAACAGCTCAAAACTTAAATTGCGTACATCATCATGTAAAATAGCTTGATGTTGCTGTAAAACAGGTAATAATTCTTGGGTAAAACGTTTGCGTAAATGGTGAGTTTTTGCCCAATCATCAGACATTAAACCATTAGATAATACATAAACACCATTGGCGAGAGCTTGAGGTGCTTCACCATAATTGCTGATATAAACCGCTTGTTGATGATTGCCCACAATCAAATTAAATCCTGCAAAATGTTGTTGCTGTTTTTGTAACTGTTTGGCAAATTGCATAGGGCTTAAATCGCTCATTAAATAGTGCTGAACAATATGTCCACGAGATGTATTAAAGGTGCGTTTATCTCGCCCATTTCGGTAATTGGTAATGATTGCCCATCTTCCTGCTTTGGTTGTGCCAAGCCAAGTACCGCCCGATTGTAAATCACGTCCTGCAAAAATATCATATTCAGCTTGATAATCTAACATTTGTGTCGGACGATGATAAAACTCATCACGATTTGAGATTAAAAATAAAGGCATATTCTCGAAAACTTGCCATGCAAATGCTACAATACACATCTATGCTTTTCATCAACAATTAAAAACATTATTGTGCCTGAAATTCAGTTAAAATTCTATTTATTATTTTGCCCGTAGGATATTTTATGCTAACTTATCCCAATATTAATCCTGTAGCGATTGATTTAGGAATCATACAAATTCATTGGTATGGTTTGATGTATTTACTTGCCTTTGCTTGTGCATGGGGCTTGGCAACATATCGTGCTAAAAAACGTGAGAATTGGAATGCTGATATGGTATCTGATTTAATCTTTTTCGGTGCATTGGGCGTTGTTTTAGGTGGTCGAGTTGGTTATGTATTCTTTTATGGCTTTGAACAATTTTTACAAAATCCAATTTGGTTATTTCAAGTGTGGACAGGAGGAATGAGTTTTCACGGCGGTTTTTTAGGCGTGGTGATTGCAATGTTATTTTGGTGTAGAAAATATCAAAAGAATTGGTTAGAAACCTTAGATTTTGTTGCACCATGTGTGCCTTTAGGCTTGATGTTTGGACGTTTAGGTAATTTTATTGGTGGTGAATTGTGGGGGAGAGCTGTACAAGATTTAAATTATCCTTTAGCGATGATTTTTCCGCACGTTGATAATATTCCACGTCATCCATCACAACTTTATCAAGCCTTAGGCGAGGGATTATTATTATTTATCTTATTATGGTGGTTTAGTAGTAAACCACGCCCACGTATGGCAGTATCAGCATTATTTTTAATGGGTTATGGTGTAGCTCGTTTTATGGTTGAGTTTTTCCGTGAACCTGACCATGGACAATTATTTATTGCATGGATGAGTAAGGGGCAATTTTTAACTTTACCAATGATTATTATGGGTATTATCATGTTAGTGATTGCTTATCAACGTAAAATTTATGATGTGAAATAATGATGGATTTTTCAAATTTACCCAAATTACGCAAACGTCATTTAGGCGAAAATGTACCGCAACGAGGTGCAAAAATCAGTCGCTATGTTGCACAAAGCATAATGAAATTATCTGGTTGGCAAACTGTTGGTAAAGTTCCAAATATTGCACAAGCGGTGGTTATTGGTGTACCACATACATCAAATATTGATGGTTTGTATGCTTTGCCTGCCTTGTTGGCGTTGGATATTGATATTCGTATTATGGGAAAACAGCAACTATTTAATGTACCCATTTTGGCTCAAGTGCTGACATGGTGTGGCGTGATACCTATTAATCGTGCGAAAAAAGGTTCAACTTTACAGGCGAGTATTGATAAATTTAAACAACAGCCCCAGTTATTTTTAGGACTTGCTCCTGAAGGTACACGCAAATATACCGAACAATGGAAAACAGGATTTTACTATTTGGCATTAGGGGCAAATGTGCCGATTTTACCTGTGGCATTGGACTATAAAACCAAGCAATTACGCTTTTTACCGTTATTTTATCCAAGTGGCGATATTGAGCAGGATTTACCTAAATTATATGAATATTTTGCAGGTGTAGAAGGGCATTATCCTGAACATATGTCAAAGCCGTTGCAAGATTTGAAACGGAAATGACAATAAGGGTTTATTATACAAACCCTTTTTAAATCAATTGTTTGGGCGAATATGATTCGCCCCTACCTTTTAATTCTAAATTGAATTTGTTATAAATAAACCCTTATAAAATCAATAGCTTATATTAATTTATAAACTATCTAAATATTTATCTGCATCTAAAGCTGCCATACAACCAGAAGCTGCTGATGTAATCGCCTGACGATAAATACTATCCGCCACATCGCCTGCTGCAAATACGCCTGCAACAGAAGTTGCTGTTGCATTACCCGATGTGCCACTTTGTACTTGAATATAACCATCACGCAATGCTAATTGACCTTCAAACATCGCAGTTTGTGGCTTATGTCCAATCGCAATAAAAATACCTTGTACATCAATAGTTTGAGTTTCATCATTTACAGTTGATTTAATGCGAACTTGGTTTACACCCATATCATCACCCAAGATTTCATCAACTTGATGATTCCAAATGATACTGACTTTGCCTTCTTTAACTTTTTCAAATAAGTGGTCTTGTAAGATTTTTTCTGAACGTAAGCTATCACGGCGATGTACCAAAGTTACATGACTAGCGATATTGGCTAAATACAGTGCCTCTTCAACGGCTGTATTACCACCACCAACAACCATAACTTTTTGATTTTGGTAGAAAAAGCCATCACAAGTGGCACAAGCACTCACACCTTGTCCGCTAAATTTTTGTTCAGATTCCAAGCCTAAATATTGTGCAGTTGCACCCGTAGCGATAATTAAGGCATCACAGCTATATTCAGCATTATCGCCTTTTAAAATAAATGGGCGTTGTTGTAAATTAACTTCATTGATATGGTCATAGACAAATTGTGTACCAAAACGTTCAGCGTGAGCGTGCATACGCTCCATTAATGCAGGACCTGTTAAACCAGATGCATCACCCGGCCAATTTTCGACATCAGTCGTGGTGGTTAATTGACCGCCAATTTGCATACCTGCAATTAAGGTTGGTTTTAAATTGGCACGAGCCGCATAAACCGCCGCACTATAGCCCGCAGGCCCTGAACCTAAAATAATTAAACGTGAATGTTGCATGATTTCTCTCTCATATTTGTAATAGGATTACTATAAAAGATTTGGGTCAAAATTTCTATGATAATGATGTAATGAAATGATGGGAAAATTTGATGGATGTTATATTGATATCTAAAAAATAATGCGTAAAATCCCAAGTTCGTTAAGTTAAAACTTAGGATTTATATTTTATTTTGCAACAACTGCTAAACGGTAGCCCATTGCATCTAAAACTTTTGCTAATGTTTCAAAACGTGGCTTTTCGCTTTGTAATGAACGATACAGGGTAGTACGCCCAATGCCTGTTTTTTCTGCAATATGGTGCATTTTTTTTGCTCGTGCTACCGTATTTAAGGCTTGAACAAATTCAGCTGGTGTGCCTTCTGCTAAAGTTTCGTTAAGATAGGCATTAATTGTCTCTTCATCATTGAGTAATTCAGCAATATCTAAACGGCTAATTTCAACTTTGTTCATGGTTTTGCTCCTGTATGCTTTGCCATAAGGTTTTGGCTTGATTAATATCGTTTTGTTGGTTGTCTTTACTACCACCAATCAGTAGTAAATAAATGGTTTCGCCTTGTTGAGCATAGTACAAACGATAGCCATTGCCTTTAAAAATTCGCATTTCATAAATACCGCCCGTATCAGGTAGTAATTTGTGGTCGCCAAAATTGCCATTTTCGGCTCGTTCTAATCGCATAGCAATGCTTGCTTTGCCGATAGGGTCTTTGAGTTTGTTATACCAAGCAAGAAATTGGTCAGTTTTGTTGAGTATGTTCATTGCCTTATCCGAAATATTTCTATTATTGTAGCAAAAACACGACAAAAAGCAAGAACCTATAAACTTATTCCGTTAATTGTTGATTTACAGTTTTTATCTAAAAAAATAATGCAATATCATGATGATACTGCATTATTGAACTGATAAGCAAAATTAAATGGAATAATCAGGTTCTGGAAAAGCAGCTTGTTTTAAATAACTTAAATCTGCATCTTTAGCACACATTTGGATAAATTCATAACCAAAACCACGCAATAAATGTTCTTTTCGCACGGCAATCCACGTGGTATTCAGCCCAAATAAATCGGTTTGAATTTGTTTTAAACGATGGTCTCGCTCATCATCAAAAGCAACATTATTGACAATACCAATGCCCATGCCGAGTTCGACATAGGTTTTGATGACATCAGCATCGAGAGCGGACATTACGATATTGGGTTCAAGTCCTGCATCGGCAAAGGCTTTATCGATTTTGGAACGCCCTGTAAATCCACCATGATAGGTAATGAGTGGATATTCCACTAATTTTTCTAAAGTAATATTGCGTTCTGTGGTTAATGGGTGGTCTTTTGGCACAATAATACTGTGTTGCCAATCATAATAAGGAATGCTGGCTAAATGGTCTTCAGTCGTTAATGCTTCAGTGGCAATGCCAATATCCGCTTCGCCATTGAGCAACATATTGGTAATTTCCACAGGGCTGGCTTGTTGTAAAATCAAATGCACCTTAGGAAAATTCTGTTTAAACTGATTGATAATTGGCGGTAAAATATAGCGTGCTTGCGTGTGCGTGGTGGCAACGGTGAGCGTTCCTTCATTGACACGATTAAAATCATCAGCAATATGTTTAATATTATCAATATCTAACAACATACGCTCCACGATGTGAAAGAGTGCTTGTCCTGCATCAGTCAAGCCAAGTAAACGTTTGCCTTTACGCACAAAAATTTGCACGCCTAATTCATCTTCCAAGTCTTTGATGTGCTTGCTCACGCCAGATTGTGAAGTATAAAGGGCGTTTGATGCTTCAGTTAAATTGAAGTTTTGTCGAACTGTTTCTCGAATAATGCGTAATTGTTGAAAATTCATGCTATCACTCCATTTTATTGTTTAAATACATGGACTTGATTTGGTTTAATCCACACATTTTGTTCTGGACGCAATGCGAGTTGTGTGGCTTGTTCATGATTTAAGCTAATTTCCCAATGTTGTCCTTGACGGTCAATCAGCTCAACCAATACACGTCCGCCAATCCAAATCTCACGGATAAATGTGGTTTGAATGCTATCTTGTTCAGGACGAGTAAACACTTGTACATCTTCAGGGCGAACAAAGGCGATGACTTGACCTGTTTCGATATTATGCGGATTGATGTTGATTTTATCTTCACCAAAAGTCAGTTGAGCATTTTGATAATCGG
Organism: Moraxella sp. ZY210820; assembly: GCF_030674635.1. Lineage (NCBI taxonomy): Bacteria > Pseudomonadati > Pseudomonadota > Gammaproteobacteria > Moraxellales > Moraxellaceae > Nasibacterium > Nasibacterium caprae. The sequence goes on from NZ_CP089978.1 coordinate 856,937, forward strand.
CCTCAAATTTATTGGCATTGCCCAAAAAGTCAAAGACAAATGCAGTCGCAGGTGCTTGATAGACATCTTTTGGAGAGCCAACTTGTTCCACAATACCTTTATTCATCACCACAATTTCATCAGCCACTTCTAGGGCTTCTTCTTGGTCGTGCGTTACAAAAATTGAGCTGATATGTAATTCATCGTGCAGATTACGCAACCAGCGGCGAAGTTCTTTACGCACTTTAGCATCTAAGGCACCGAACGGCTCATCAAGCAATAATACTTTTGGTTCAACCGCCAATGCACGAGCTAAGGCAATACGCTGACGTTGTCCGCCCGAAAGTTGAGCAGGATAGCGTTGAGCTAAATGTGGTAATTGTACTAATTCTAATAATTCCATCACACGTTTTTTAATATCCGTTTCTGATGGACGATTTTGTTTTTTAACACGCAAACCGAATGCTACATTATCAAACACGGTCATGTGTTTAAATAGGGCATAATGTTGAAACATAAAACCGATATTACGTTGTTGTACATGGAGATGGGTGGCATCTTGTCCATTTAAAATAATCTGTCCGCTATCGGCAGTTTCTAATCCTGCGATAATGCGTAATAATGTGGTTTTACCACAACCCGATGGCCCGAGCAATGCAATCAATTTACCTTCAGGAAAATCCAGTGAGATATTTTGTAGTGCATGATATTGCCCAAAATGTTTTTCAATATTTTTAACTTGGATACTCATGTTTTATTTTCCTAAAGTTAATGACTGTCGGCATTATGCTGAGATAATGCGTGGATTTTTTCTTGACGATATTCAATATAGGTTTTTAATACCAAAGTTAATAATGCTAATAATGCCAATAATGATGATACAGCAAAAGCAGCACTAAAGGTATATTCATTATAAAGAATTTCAACGTGTAATGGTAAAGTATTAGTTTCTCCACGAATATGCCCAGAGACTACGGATACTGCACCAAATTCACCCATCGCACGAGCATTACATAAAATAATCCCGTATAATAATCCCCATTTGATATTCGGCAGGGTAATATGCCAAAAGGTTTGCCAACCAGATGCACCGAGTACGATACCTGCTTCTTCTTCTTCCACTCCTTGTGCTTGCATGAGTGGAATCAGTTCACGAGCAACAAATGGAAAGGTAATAAAAATCGTGGCAATCACAATCGCAGGCACAGCATATAATATTTTAATATCATTATCTGATAACCAACCGCCAAACCAACCATTGACACCAAATAATAATACTAACATTAAACCTGCAATGACTGGAGATACTGAAAATGGTAAATCAATTAAGGTGGTTAATAATGATTTACCTTTAAAATCAAATTTTGCAATCGCCCAAGCTGCACAAACCCCAAAAATTACATTTAATGGTACGGCAATACCTGCTGCAATTAAAGTGAGTTTTACTGCTGATAATGTATCGCTATCGGTTAAAGCGTGAATATAAACATTCCAACCTTGTTTAAAGGCTTCATAAAACACGATAATTAAAGGTAATACTAAACATGCCATAAAAAAGGTTAAAGCAATGCTTAATAACGTATATTTGACCCAAGCTGGCTCTCGTGTGGCGTGTGCGGATTGTAATTTATCGGCTAAGGCACGGCTATTTTGTTGTGAACTCATAAGGCATTTTTCCCCGAACGGCGATAAATCCACGCTTGCAATAGGTTAATTGCAAATAAAATACTAAATGATAATAATAACATGACCACAGCAATAGTTGTTGCACCTGCAAAATCATATTCTTCTAAACGAGAAATAATCATCAGTGGTGCAATTTCAGTTTTATAGGGCATATTACCTGCAATAAAAATCACTGAGCCATATTCACCCACACCACGAGCAAAAGCTAAGGCAAAACCTGTAAGCATGGCAGGGAATAAACTCGGTAAAATCACTTGTGTGATGGTTTGCCAACGTGTTGCACCTAAAGTCGCTGCGGCTTCTTCTAATTCGGTTTCTAAATCAGCTAAGACGGGCTGTACTGTACGCACCACAAATGGAATACCAATAAATACTAAAGCAAGGGTAATACCAATTGGTGTATAAGCGACTTTAATGCCCATCGGCTCAAGATATTGTCCAATCCAACCCGTTTCGGCATAGAGTGCGGTGAGGGCAATGCCTGCAACAGCAGTGGGTAGAGCAAAGGGTAAATCGACCAACGCATCGACCAAACGTTTACCCCAAAAGTTATAACGCACCAAGCACCATGCCAATAATACACCAAAAATCACATTGATAAAGGCAGCAAGCAATGACGCACCAAAACTTAATTGTAAGGATTTTAAAATACGTTCAGAGGTTAAAATTTCCCATAAACCAGTCCAACCAATATCAATCGATTTTAAAAAAACTGCTGATAATGGAATCAATACAATGACTGATAAGTAGGCAATGCTAATGCCTAACGATAAACCAAAACCAGGAAGAACTCGAGAGCCTTGCGACATAAAGCACCAATAGTATTTATATATGTAAAATAGGACAGTATCATACAGAAAGATTTACATAATAAAAATCAATAAATAGTGAAATGTATATATGAAAAAATGATAAACACATTGTATTTAAGTTTAGTGAGAGTTGAAATTTTGTATGCTCTAATGCCCACCCATTTTTGACAAAACATTTAAAATCACTACGCCAATTAAAATAAACGCAATGCCAATAATGCCCCAACTATCCACTTTTTCATTAAAAATAATCACGCCAATCACAGCCGTTAAAATAATGCCAACCCCACTCCAAATCGCATACGCCATACCCAGTGAAATATGTTTTAACACCAATGACAAACAATAAAAGGCAATGCCAAACCCAAACATAAAGCCAATACTCGGCAAAGGCTTGGTAAATCCTTGTGATAGTTTAAGCATTGTAGAGCCAAACACTTCACTACAAATGGCGATGGCTAATAATAAAGACCAGTGCATTTTATTCTCCGATAGACTTTAAAAAGGTGGCATTAAAAGTGGCTTGAAATTCTTGAAATTCATTCACCAAATGATTCATTCTTTCATCACCAAAGTTTTTAACCGCTTGCTTTTCTATGTCAAGCAACGGCTCAATCATTGGCTTGGCAATTTCTTTACCTTTTTCAGTTAAAGTTAATACTTTTTCTCGTTTATCGCCTGTATGCGGAACAATTTCAATCAAACCTTGTTCAATAAAAGATTTACATAAGGTGTTAATGGTTTGTTTTGGTAATAACCATTCATTGCAAATTTGTTTTTGTGTACATTGTCCAAAGACATACAAACTATAAAAACAGGCAAGTTCATTATAATTAAAATTAAAGCGTTTACTATAATCATCATACACATTGCCAAATAAAGTGGTGATTGCCCAAAGGTTTAGAATGGGGTTATTGTTCATACACTTCTCCAAAAATAAACTATTTTACCAATATTTGCCATTTACCAATCGTCAATGACCGCCAAAGCCATTCCAATAAGCCATAATTAAACCGCTTAACCCACAAATTGCTAAACGCCATTTGCCCGATAAAAATCATTAAAGCAATGAGTAATAATCCGCCCATTTGTAGTTTACCTTGATAATTAAGCCCTTGAAAAATAAACACGCAAATCACGGTATGACATACATAATTGGTCAGTGCCAATTTACCGATATTGGCAAGCGATTGGGTCAATAAAGCAAATTTATCATAAACCAATAATAATCCCAATACCGCCAAATAAGCAGACGATAACGCCATATCCGATATAGTTTTTGGTAAAGTTGCCATTGGGTGATAGGTGTCTGATAATAAAGCCAATATACCCGTCAAACTTGCCCAAATAATTAGCCCAATGATGATGCCTTTTTTCATTAAAGACTTTTTATCCGCCAAATTTTTTAATAGCCCAATTTTACCCACCACTCGCCCCAATAAAAATAAAGAAAATGCGGTTGGTGCCATTTGAATTAAAGCAAAATATAAGGTTTTAAAAATATCATCGCTTGCTTTTGGACTGGAAAATTCGCCAAATACATCTGGAAATATGGCAATCATTTGTGCCAATATTAACAATAATAATGACAATGCCAATAAGGCTTTTACCGATAAATGCCGACAGAGTAATAAGCCAAGTCCCAAAATGGCATATAACCTTAATACATCGCCCCACCAAAACATTGAATGAATTAAACCAATAGCAAATAAAATTGCTAAGCGTTTTGTATAAAAACGGCTGATATTCACGCCTTTTTTGGCAAGGCTTTCTATTTGTACCGAAAACCCAATGCCAAATAAAAATGAAAAAATAATATAAAACTTACTTTCAAAAAATAAGGAACTGATATGGCGTGTTAAGGTGTCGTACCAAAGTGCCGAGTTTAGGGTCAGTTGCTCAAAATCGTGATTAATTGCCGAAAAAGTGATGATGTTTACCACGAAAATCCCAAAAATGGCAAAACCCCGCCAACAATCCAAAATGGCGATACGGTCGTTTGGGGCGGTAATGGACGTGGCTGACATCAAAATAGTCCTAAAAATTACTAATTTGGGTGTATTTTAGTAAACTTTAGGACTAATTGCAAGGGGTTTTTGATTTTTGGGATTTTAAAACTCAGCTCCGCCCCGTACTAAGCCCAGCCTTCCCATTCGCCACAATCGTATTAAACAACACTTTCCAAGCCGACAATTTCGGATTGGGTGATTTACCTTCGCCAATCAAACGCATTTGAGCCATATACCAATCCATTTCCAAAACCGCCCCGACTTTTTTATCCAGCGGTGCAAAGCCTGTTTTAATGCGATTGGTGGTCAGCGTTTGATACGAGCCATTTTGGATTTGGTTTGGCAAATCAGGCATTAGGGCAAGCGGACGAGCAATGCCGATTAAATCCAAATTGCCACTTTTTAAAGCATCATTCATTGCCGTTTCACTTCTAAATCCGCCTGTGATGATGAGCGGAACTTGGCTGATTTTGCGAGCTTTTTCGGCATAATCTAGGAAAAAGGCTTCCCTTTGGCGGGTGCTGGATTTTTCAGCCAGCATTGCAGGGCTTTCGTAGTTTCCACCAGAAATTTCAATAAAATCAATGCCCATTTGCGATAATTTTTCTACCACTTGCAAGCTGTCATTTTCATCAAAACCGCCTTTTTGAAAATCGGCTGAATTTAATTTCACGCCCACCAAAAAATCAGGACGGACATTTTCACGAATGCCTTGATAAATTTTTAACAAAAAATTCATTCGGTTAGCTAAACTTCCGCCCCAATCATCGGTACGAGTATTGTGGTGTGGCGACAAAAATTGGCTAATCAAATAGCCGTGTGCAGCGTGAATTTGCACACCACTAAATCCAGCTTGTTCAGCAATTTTGGCGGTCGTGATGAATTCGCCAATAATTTTTTCAATTTCAACCGCTTGCAAAGCTCGTGGCGGATTGATAAACCCGTCCATTCCAACCAGTGGCACGGCACTTGGGGCGACAGGTTCACGATTGACGGCTTTGGGCGATTGTTTGCCTGCGTGGTTGATTTGCATAATCATCAGCGTGCCTGCGGTTTTGCCAGCCTCCGCCCACGCTTTGAGCATAGCAAGCGAGCGGTCGTCCGACACCACGACATCGCCCACCGAGCCTTTGCCGTTTGGCGACACCATCACATTGCCCGTAACCAGCACGCCCGCCCCGCCCAATGCCCAAGTGCGGTACAAATTAACAAGGGCTTGGGTCGGCTGATTGTCTATGGCGAGCTGCTCTTCCATTGCCGATTTGAAAAAGCGGTTTTTGGCGGTTGTGCCGTTTGGGAAAGTGAAAGATTGGAATAGCATAAAAGGTCTCTTTTAAGTTGATATGTTTAAAAATTTAAACTTATTATAAGGGGGAATGTGGGGGAAGTCAAGGGGGTGGAATAAATAATAAAAAATAATTTCAATAAAACAATTGATTAAGATGTTATCTTATTGTTAAATTTAATTACCACTTTACTATTTTATTTTATTTTGATACTATATTGGCAAATGCTAGTAGTAATTTTGATTAAACATCCAATATAGGAGATAATTATGTCACTTGAACAATTTGACACCCAATGTAAAAGCCATTTCTTTCAGTTAGTGGACACATATGGTCCTAATTTTGTTGGTAAATACAACATATCAGAAGATGAAATCAGACAAGCACTTAACCGACAAAGAAGCACTCAGGAAATGTGGGAATTTACCAAAACTTTTTTTGAGCAATTTTTTGGTGGATAAATGCAAAGCTATTTTTTTGAATGTGTGCCAACGCATTGAACAAGAACAACCCGACAATTTAGACGCGCTGTATGCCATTACGCACGAAGCCACCGAGCAACTCAATGAATTGCAAGATGAATTTGATGAAAATGACAGCGAAATTGAAACGGTTGCGCGTGATTGTTTTGGCGAAACCATGGAATTTATTGCCCAAGCTTATGGTTTTGATGACGCAGATGGTGTAGAATTGATTGCCCCGCGTGATTGGTAAAATTATTTTTCAGGCTGCCTGAAAAGAAATTTATTTAGTAAAATCAAAGGATAATTTATGTTTAATAAGTTAAAAATCGGCACATTATTATTGCTGACATTAACGGCTTGTTCGCTCAATTCTGTTCATTCGGTAACGTCTAATCCGCAGCCTGCTAGTGCGCCTGTGCAACAATCAGCCACACAAGCCACCTTTCAACAGACTTTGGCGAATTTGGAACAGCAGTATCAAGCCCGAATTGGCGTTTATGTATGGGATACAGAAACGGGACATTCTTTGTCTTATCGTGCAGATGAACGCTTTGCTTATGCGTCCACTTTCAAGGCGTTGTTGGCTGGGGCGGTGTTGCAATCGCTGCCTGAAAAAGATTTAAATCGTACCATTTCATATAGCCAAAAAGATTTGGTTATTTATTCTCCCGAAACCCAAAAATACGTTGGCAAAGGCATGACGATTGCCCAATTATGTGAAGCAGCCGTGCGGTTTAGCGACAACAGCGCGACCAATTTGCTGCTCAAAGAATTGGGTGGCGTGGAACAATATCAACGTATTTTGCGACAATTAGGCGATAACGTAACCCATGCCAATCGGCTAGAACCCGATTTAAATGAAGCCAAACCCAACGATATTCGTGATACGAGTACACCCAAACAAATGGCGATGAATTTAAATGCGTATTTATTGGGCAACACATTAACCGAATCGCAAAAAACGATTTTGTGGAATTGGTTGGACAATAACGCAACAGGCAATCCATTGATTCGCGCTGCTACGCCAACATCGTGGAAAGTGTACGATAAAAGCGGGGCGGGTAAATATGGTGTACGCAATGATATTGCGGTGGTTCGCATACCAAATCGCAAACCGATTGTGATGGCAATCATGAGTACGCAATTTACCGAAGAAGCCAAATTCAACAATAAATTAGTAGAAGATGCAGCAAAGCAAGTATTTCATACTTTACAGCTCAACTAACAAATTCATTTTGTTAGAAAAAGTGAAAATTTAGGGCTGAATTTACGACCGCGTAAATGTTTGGGTTGGAAAACACCTTATGAAGTTTACTTCAAAAAAACGTTGCACTTGGTTTGACAATTCAAGATGTAAAAAAATAAATAAAGCGTACACCGCATAGCATTTTACCAAAATTCTATATTTGGTGTGGTGTACGCATTTATAATGCTATACAGCTCTTCTTTTTACACCATTTTTCTCATAAACAGCACCCAACCCCCAAATTTCCCCCTTCTCCAAAATCCCCGTTTTATTATCAGCAACCACTTGTATCATTGCTTTTGCCAAAACATCGGTTGGCATAGGTTTGGCGGATAACAATAAACCAAATTGATTTAAAAATGACAAGGCTTTTTCGCTGACCATTTCGCCCAAACGGTCGCTGTTTTCTCGTTTTAATAAAGGCGGTCGCAAAATGGTTAAATAATTTAAACCAATATTTTGCAAAGCCATTTCCAATTCGCCTTTTAAACGATAATAAAACAATCGGCTATCTGCATTCGCTCCGTCCGATGATAAGACCAAAAATCGTGCAATGCCATTTTGTTTGGCGATATTGGCAAACACAAGCGGATAATCAAAATCTATTTTGCGTTGATTTTGTTGATTGCCCGCTTGTTTTAAAGTTGTACCAAGACAGCAAAACAGCACATCGCCTTTTACTTTATCCGCCCAATCAGAAGGCTTGTCAAAATCAATCAAATGCACGGTTAATTTTGGGTGTGTGATTGCCACAGGCTTTCGCACAAAAATCATCACACTTTGGTAATGCTCATTATTTAATAATAATTGGGTCAGGGCATTGCCTGTCGCCCCCGTTGCACCAATAACAATTGCTTTCATTGTATTTTACCTTGATTGCCTTATTCACTTTGATTGCTCGGACAATATTTTTTCATCAATTCAACGAGTTCACCCATTTTTTCAATTTCATCTTTCATCGCCAAACTGTAAAAGCGTTCTTTGCCGATTTGCTCTACGCTCACCGCATTGGCGGACAACATAATTTTTAAATGATGCGACACCGCAGGGCGAGACAAATGCAGATTTTCGGTAATGTCATTGACCCGCATCGCCCCATTTTCCAGCAATAATTTCAAAATCAAATGGCGGTTTTCGTCCGACAGCACGGTAAAAATGGGAATGCAGTCTTTTAAAAGACGCATTGCATGAGTTTGTTCGTTCATAGTTTTGATAGGTTTAAAAATTTGGACTTATTATAGGCGGTTTTGGGGGAAAGTCAAGGGAAATACTGCTAACAATCTAAAATAGCGATGCGTTCAATAGGTTTACTTACATTAAATAAGTCTTAAAATTACTAAATTGCCATCATTCTCAACTCGTTATAAGTTATTAATTCTGTGTAGGGGATAATTGTAATTCATCTATACAAAATTAAATAATTTAAATTATATCAATATGTTATAATTTTTTGGTTAAGAATGGAATTATTATTTTAAGCTGATATTAAAATAGCTATTTTAACTTTTTAATGACTCGTTATGTGATGATAATAGATGATGAAATAGATAATATCTGTTACAATACTCAGCAATCAACAAATTTAAAAAACTAGGTGCTTATGTCAAATTTACTTAAAGAAGTACAAGCTCGCCGCACTTTTGCTATAATTTCACACCCCGATGCGGGAAAAACCACCATGACAGAGAAATTGTTATTGTGGGGGAAAGCAATTCAGGTTGCTGGTATGGTCAAAAGTCGAAAATCTGACCGCTCTGCTACATCAGACTGGATGGAAATGGAAAAAGAACGTGGAATTTCGATTACCACATCGGTGATGCAGTTTCCTTATAAAAATCATATTATTAACTTACTTGATACACCAGGGCATGAAGATTTCTCGGAAGATACCTATCGTACTTTAACTGCGGTGGATAGTGCCTTAATGGTGATTGACGGTGCAAAAGGCGTGGAAGAACGTACTATTAAATTGATGGACGTGTGCCGTATGCGAGATACACCGATTATCTCTTTTGTTAATAAAATGGACAGGGAAATTCGTGATCCACTTGAATTGCTTGATGAAATTGAAAATGTGTTGAATATTCGTTGTGTACCAATCACTTGGCCTTTGGGTATGGGACGTGAGTTTGCAGGTGTGTATCATTTACGAGAAAATAAAACCTATATTTATAAAGCTGGTTTTGGTTCAACCATTACTGAAATTGAAGTGCGTGATGGTTATGATTATCCTGATATTCGTGCAAAAATTGGTGATTTAGCATTCAAAGCCTTTGAAGAGTCTTTAGAATTAGCTCAAATGGCAAGCGAAGATTTTGACCAAGAATTATTCTTACAAGGCAAGCAAACGCCTGTTTTATTTGGTACAGCGTTGGGTAATTTTGCGGTTGATCATGTATTAGATGCGTTTATTAACTGGTCGCCATCACCAAAAGCTCATCAAGCACAAGAACGTGTGGTTGAGGCAACTGAAGAAAAATTCTCAGGGTTTGTGTTTAAAATCCAAGCAAATATGGATCCAAAACATCGAGACCGTATTGCCTTTATGCGTATTTGTTCTGGAAAATACGAAAAAGGTTTAAAAATGAACCATGTGCGTATTGGTAAAGAAGTGCGTATTTCTGATGCTTTGACTTTTTTAGCAGGTGAGCGTGAGCATTTGGAAGAAGCATGGGCTGGCGACATTATCGGTTTACATAATCATGGCACAATCCAAATCGGTGATACCTTTACCAGTGGCGAAAATTTGCACTTTACAGGCATTCCACACTTTGCTCCAGAATTGTTCCGCCGTGTGCGTCTTAAAGACCCATTAAAATCAAAACAGTTACAAAAAGGTCTAAAAGAGTTATCGGAAGAAGGTGCAACGCAAGTATTTATGCCACAAAATAGCAATGATTTGATTCTCGGTGCGGTGGGTGTGTTACAGTTTGATGTGGTGGCGTATCGTTTGAAAGAAGAATATAAGGTCGATTGTGTATATGAGCCAGTCAGCATTCATACTGTGCGTTGGATTCATTGCGATGATGAGAAAAAACTCAATGAATTTAAAAAGAAAGCATACGACCAATTATCGATTGATGGTGGTGGGCATTTAACTTATCTTGCACCAAGCCGTGTGAATTTACAGTTGATGCAAGAGCGTTATCCTGATATTCAATTCTTTGCGACCAGAGAACATTAATTGTTTTATCGCCGATTTATATCAGAACAATACAACAAATATAGGGGTTTATTACATAAACCCTTTGTAAAATCAATTGCTTGGGCGAATACAAGTCGCCCCTACAGTTCAATAATGAATTGAATTTACTATATTATCTGTCTAGCCTTATTAATTGTAAAAATTGACTTAAAGATGAACAATATCAGCCATCAAGCCACTGAAAATCGTTCGGTTGCCGAATTTACCGAACAAGCCTACTTGAATTATGCCATGTATGTGATTATGGACAGGGCATTACCACATATCAGTGATGGGTTAAAACCTGTACAACGCCGTATTGTCTATGCCATGAGCGAATTGGGCTTAAAAAATAATGTGAAGCCAAAAAAATCTGCACGTACAGTCGGTGATGTATTGGGTAAATATCATCCACACGGCGATATTGCCTGTTATGAAGCAATGGTATTGATGGCTCAACCGTTTAGTTACCGTTATCCATTGATTGAAGGGCAAGGTAACTGGGGTTCACCTGATGACCCAAAATCATTTGCAGCCATGCGTTATACCGAAGCTAAACTCGCCAAATATAGTGAACTGCTATTAAGCGAATTAGGACAAGGCACAACCGATTGGCAAGATAATTTTGATGGTTCATTGAAAGAGCCAATCCATCTACCAGCCCGTGTACCCAATATCTTACTCAATGGTACAACAGGAATTGCGGTTGGTATGGCAACGGATATTCCGCCGCATAATTTACGAGAAGTGATTAAAGGGACGATTGCGTTAATCCGTAAGCCAGATTTAGATGACCAAGCGATTCACGAATATATTCCTGCACCAGATTTACCGACTAAAGCAGAAATTATCACACCTAAAGATGAATTATTAAAAATTCAAATGACTGGGCGTGGTAGCTATCGTATGCGTGCGGTATATCGTGTTGAAAAAAATGAAATTATTATTGAACATTTACCGTATCAAGTCTCTGGTTCAAAAATTATTAGCCAAATTGCTGATTTGATGAATGCAAAAAAATTACCATTTATCAATGATGTACGAGATGAAAGCGACCATCAAAACCCAACACGCATTGTGATTATTTTACGTTCCAATCGTGTCGATGCTGATGCAGTGATGAGCCATTTATTTGCCACGACCGATTTAGAAAGCAGTTATCGTGTCAATCTTAATATGATTGGTGCAAATGGTCGTCCACAAGTCAAATCTATTCGTCAAATTTTATTGGAATGGATTGAAATTCGTAAAACAACCATTACTCGCCGTTTACAATATCATCTCAATAAAATTGAAAAACGTTTACACATTTTAGCAGGTTTGTTGATTGCCTATTTAGATATTGATACGGTGATTAAAATTATTCGTGAAGAAGACCAGCCAAAACCTATATTGATGGCACATTTTGGCATTGATGAAATTCAAGCCGAAGCGATTTTAGAATTAAAATTACGTCATCTTGCAAAATTAGAAGAAATGGAAATTCGTAAAGAGCAAGATGAACTGAATGCCCAAGCTGAAATCATTCGTGAACAGTTGGCGAATCCTGAATCATTAAAAAAATTGATGATTGATGAACTAAAAGATGATGCGAAAAAATTTGGTGATGATAGACGTTCGCCAATCATTGAACGTGCAGAAGCATCAACCATTAACGAGCAAGATTTAATTCCTGCTGAGCCAATTACGGTCGTGTTATCTAAAGCAGGTTGGATACGTTCCGCCAAAGGACATGACATTGATGTACATCATATGAGTTACCGTACAGGTGATGAATATTTGAGCCATTGTTTAGGTAAAAGTAATCAAAAAGTCTATCTACTTGATGAAACAGGACGCAGTTATACGCTACCTGCCAATAATTTACCGTCCGCTCGTGGACAAGGCGAACCATTGACATCAAAACTCAATCCGCCATCGGGTAAACAGTTTATTCAAGTGCTAATGGGTGATGATGAACAAGACATCATTACCATCAGTTCATCGGGTTATGGTTTTAAATCACAACTTAAACAGCTCGATACATCAGTTAAGGCAGGAAAGAATTTCTTAACAGTCGCAGAAGATAGTCAAGCATTGGTAATTTTGTTGCAAAATAATGCAACACATTTGGCATTATTAACTTCAAATGGCTATTTGAATGTAATTGAATTGTCAGAATTGCCAATATTAAATAAAGGTAAAGGCAATAAACTAATACAGTTAGAAAATAATCAATCGCTTATTTCTGCTATTGCACTGGAATTGACAGATACTTTATTAGTCGAAACTGAAAATCGACACATTAAGTTTAAAGCAGATGATTTAATGAATTTTGTAGGAAAACGTGGTAATAAAGGTAAAGCTTTACCACGTGGCTATACAAAAGCTATACATTTAAAAGTTATTGTGTAATAATTATGTAAAAACTGATTATAATGGTTGGTTTTTCATATACAATATTTTATGCAAATAGATAGGATTTTTAGAGAGACTTATATATGCCAACAACACTAAAACCGTGGTTAAAAACATACGAAAAATTTGGGCTTGATGCTGAAATTAACATACCTGCGGATTCAATTTCTTTGTTAGACCTTTTTGACTACAATATTAAAAAGCACCGTGACCAAATGGCATTTGTGTCAATGGATAAATCATTTAGCTATGCTGAATTAGATGATTATAGTACTCGTTTTGCAACTTATTTACAAAAGTTAAATTTAGCACCCGGTACACGTGTTGCAGTCATGATGCCAAATTTATTGCAATATCCGATTGCAATGCTGGGCATTTTACGAGCAGGGTGTATTTTAGTCAATATTAATCCTATGTATACCACTTATGAATTAGAACATCAGCTGAATGATTCTGAAGCAGAAGTGCTAATTATTGCTGATATGTTTGCTCATGTATATCAACCACTGGTGGGGAAAACATCAGTTAAACATGTGATTGTAACTGGTGTAGGTGATTTATTAGGTTTTATTAAAGGGTCTGTAGTTAATTTTGTGGTGCGTAATGTGCGTAAACAAGTACCAGAATGGAGTTTTGTACATACCCCATTTAAAGAGGCAGCAACACGTTATTCTACTAATGATTATAAGCGTCCAATGGTAACAGGGCATGATACTGCATTATTACAATATACAGGAGGTACCACAGGTGTAGCGAAAGGGGCGGAACTTTCACATCGTAATTTGATTGCTAATATGTTGCAAGTCAATGCTTTATTTGAAAGTAAATTTGGTCGTAATCGACTCTTTCACGGAGAAAACTTTTTTGTTGCTTTACCACTTTACCATATTTTCTCATTTACTTGTATGATGTATGGTATGTATGTTGGTGCAACAAATGTATTGATTCCAAATCCACGTGATTTAGATGCATTAGTTAAAGAATATCGCAAATATCCACCTGTTATTTTCCCTGCGGTAAATACTTTATTTAATGCTTTGGCAAACCATCAAGGTTTTATTGAGTCTGACCATCGTAAATTGGTTGGTAGTGTTGGTGGTGGTATGGCAGTGTTAGAAAGTACTGCTGAGCGTTGGAAAGAAATTACAGGCTGTATGATTTTAGAAGGTTATGGTATGTCTGAGACATCACCCGTAGCGACTTTTAACCCGCCAAATAACCCAGAATATATGAATAGTATCGGCGTACCAGTTCCATCAACAGATATTATTATTTTAGGGGATAATGGACGACCTGTGATTATGGGCGATAGTGGAGAAATTTGTATTAAAGGTCCACAAGTCATGCAAGGTTATTGGAAACGCCCTGATGAGACGGCTAAAGTGATGACAGCTGATGGATATCTACGTACAGGTGATATTGGTGTTATGGATGCTGAAGGCTTTATCCGCATCATCGACCGTAAAAAAGATACCATTATTGTATCAGGTTTTAATGTTTATCCAAATGAAATAGAAGCTGTTATGAGTAAACATCCTGCTGTTGCTGAAGTTGCGGTGATTGGTGTACCCGATGTTAAATCAGGTGAAGTACCAAAAGCTTTCGTGGTATTAAAAGATTATTCAGTTTCACCACAAGAGTTATTGGAATTTACTCATGATTATTTAACAGGTTACAAACGACCACGTCATATTGAAGTGGTTTCAGAGTTACCTAAATCAGCGGTAGGTAAAATTTTACGTAAAAATCTACGTTCTAAGGCACAAAATAAAGCTTAAATACTAAGCTATTAAAATAAAGTATCTGATGTCAGACACTTTATTTTTATCAAATGGATGAAATTTATACATAAATTTGGTTCAATTTTACAAATTATAAGCAAAATGATAAGAATATACTTTGACAAGATAATTTAGATATACTATCTTAAACTTTTACGAAAACTTAAACGTGGAGTATATTTAATGGAACGTGTTTGGCTTGATACTTTGCAACAATTTGGAATTGAACAAGAGATTAATTTACCAAATGAACAAACATCTCTAGTCGATTTTTTTGAACAAAATGTAAAAAACTATGCAAATAATTCGGCTTTTATCTTTATGGATAAAAGTATTTCTTATACTGAATTAGATACTTATAGCCGTAGTTTTGCTGCCTATTTGCAAGGATTAAATTTAGCCAAAGGCACACGTGTTGCAGTGATGATGCCGAATTTAATTCAATATCCAATTGCACTAATGGGGATTTTGCGTGCAGGCTTAGTACTGGTAAATGTAAACCCACTTTATACCACACGAGAGTTAGAACATCAGTTAAATGATTCGGGTGCAGAGGTCTTAGTTACAGTAGACCGTTTTGCACATATTTATCAGCCGATTCATGGTAAAACACCTGTAAAATATGCGATTATTACAGGCATTGGCGATATGCTTGGTTTCTTAAAAGGTTCTATCGTCAATTTTGTATTGCGTAGTGTGCGTAAGGAAGTGCCAGCTTGGCAGATTAATGGTCATATTAATTTTAAAGATACTTTAAATACATCATCAAGCCGTTATCAAAAACCTACGGTTCATCTAAGTGATACGGCTGTATTACAATATACAGGTGGTACAACAGGTGTATCTAAAGGTGCAGAATTATCTCATCGCAACTTAATTGCTAATATGTTGCAAGTGGATAAAATTTTTGAAAGTCGTTTTGGTAAAGGAACATCATTACAAGGCGAAAATTTTGCTTGTGCTTTACCGCTCTATCATATTTTTGCGTTTACGGTATGTGCATTATATGGTATGTATAAAGGTGCAACCAATATTTTAATTCCAAATCCACGTGATTTACCAGCGGTGATTAAAGAATTCCGTAAATATCGTCCATCATTATTTCCTGCGGTCAATACTTTATTTAATGCATTGGTCAATCATCAGGAATTTAAACAACTTGACCATAGCAATTTAAAAATCTGTATTGGTGGTGGTATGGCGGTATTACCAAGTACAGCTGAAGCATGGAAACAGGTTACAGGTATTGTGATTACGGAAGGTTACGGTCTATCAGAAACATCGCCATTAGCGACAGTAAATGCACCAACCAATCCAGTATTTACAGGGACGATTGGTCTGCCTGCACCAAGTACCGATATTGCAATTTTAGATGATGATGGTAATATGATTCCTGCGGGAAGTGTTGATGAACATGGCGAACCTATTGTAGGAGAAATTGCGATTCGAGGTCCACAAGTGATGAAAGGTTATTGGAATCGTGATGATGAAACAGCTAAAGTAATGACTGCTGACGGTTTCTTCCGTTCTGGTGATATTGGCTTTATGGATGTAAAAGGTTTTGTTAAAATTGTAGACCGTAAAAAAGATATGATTTTGGTGTCTGGTTTTAATGTTTATCCAAATGAAATTGAAGAAGTGATTAGTAAACATCCGAAAGTACTTGAAGTGGCTGCTATTGGTGTACCAGATGAAAAGGCTGGTGAAGTACCAAAAGTGTTTGTAGTGAAAAAAGATGCATCTTTAACTACAGAAGAAGTGCTAGACTTTGCTAAAAAGAACCTAACAGGATATAAACGTCCTCGTTATGTTGAGTTTATGGATGAGTTACCTAAATCGAACGTAGGTAAAATCTTACGTAAAGATTTGCGTGGTAAATAATTCATCTTATTCAAAAAACAGAGTGAAAATTATCAATGTAGGGGCGGAAATTTTTCGCCCTTACGATTTTAAAATCGTTTATAGTGGGATTAGACATGGATACTGTATTAAATTATACTGATGTTAATCAACTTTCTTTAGCTTTAATTGAAGCACAGTTACGTTTAAGACAACAGCAACAAGGACAACAAAAAAGTTTATTAATTATCATCAGCGGTATCGAAACAGCAGGGAAAGGGCGAGCAGTACGTCAATTACGAGAATGGCTTGACCCACGTTATTTGCGTGTGAAAAGTCATGCTCCCCACTTTATTGAAAATCATCAACCGATATGGTTACGTTATACGCCAGATTTACCTGCGACAGGTCAAATTACAGTGATGTTTGGGGCTTGGTATAATGATTTATTTGCTACAGCTTTAAATCCTGAATATGCATTTAGCCAACATGATTTTCATCATTATGCACAACAAATTGCTGAATTTGAGCATTATTTAATGCAAAATCATACACATGTCGTTAAAATTTGGTTTGATTTATCATGGAAAGATTTACAAAAACGTCTGAGTAAGCTTGATGAAAGTGGACAATTATTACATTATTTGTATGGGATAGATTGGCGTTGTAAAACACAATATAAAGCCTTGAAAAAACTTAAAAAAGCCTTAGCTTCGGATTGGTTAATGATTGATGGTAAACATCAACAATGTGATCAAATTTTTGCTGAAAATATTTTACAGGTTTTACAACAACCTTTAGTTATTGTGCCATGTCAAACTTATCAAGCACAAGCAATTCCTCAAATATTCACTGATATTCTACAGAGTGATACACAGTTTTCTGTTGAACAGAAAAAACAAATCATTAAACAGCTCAGTAAAAAAGTTGCTCAATTATTACGTCAAGAACATCGTAAAATAGTGATTGTACTTGAAGGCATGGATGCTGCTGGTAAAGGTGGTGCAATTAAGCGTATCGTGCGTAAACTCGACCCACGAGAATATGATATTCATAGCATTGCTGCTCCCGAGCCGTATGAGTTACGCCGTCCTTATCTATGGCGTTTTTGGACAAGATTAGAAAAGGGGCGTAAAATTCAAATTTTTGACCGTTCATGGTATGGACGTGTACTTGTTGAACGTATTGAACATTTGATTAATGATACACAATGGCAAAATGCTTATCATGAAATTAATCAATTTGAAACACAATTAGTTTGTCATCAAACGGTTGTGATAAAAATTTGGTTGGCAATTAGTGATAAAGAGCAGTTACACCGTTTTGAACAACGTGAGCAAACGCCACATAAACGTTTTAAAATTACGCCTGAAGATTGGCGAAATCGTGCTAAATGGCAGGATTATTTACAAGCTTGTGCGGATATGTTGCATTATACTGAACATCCATCTGCGACATGGAACGTTGTTGCAACGGATGATAAATATGATGCACGGATTCGGGTGTTAAATGTGATTATTCAGCATTTAAGCTAGTTTTATATTGTAGATTTACTTCTACCATCAAAATATCTTAAATATGGTAGAAGTAGATTTTTTAATATTTCTGAAATAAAGTAATAGAAAATTAAGCCACTTGTACAGGAATACAGTTTGCTGTATGGTTCACTGTATTATCAGGATTTGCATAAACTAAACGTGGTTTGTGTTGGTTTGCTTCTTGTTCAGTAAAATCACCAAAAGTAGCAATAATCACAATATCACCTACATCTGCTTGATGAGCTGCACCACCATTCACAGAAATAATTCCTGAATTGTCTTCACCACGAATTGCGTAAGTGGTAAAACGTTTTCCGTTGGTTACATTCCATACATGAATTTCTTCATATTCACGAATACCTGCTAAGTCCATCAATGTACCGTCAATAGCACAAGAACCTTCATAATGTAGTTCAGCGTGTGTTACAATGGCACGATGGATTTTACATTTTAATAAACGAGAAAGCATAGTATGTCTCCAATAGAGATAGGGAAGAGTATAAGATATTAAGGCTTATAAGCATTGATTTGATTCATAGCTTGGTTAATTTGACCATCAACCAATAATTTAATTTTTGTAGTGGCGAAGTCAATCGCATCATCAATCAGTTTTTGTTCAGCTGATGGTGCTTTACCTAGTACATGACCTGAGACTTTATCTTTATGACCGGGGTGTCCAATACCAATACGTAAACGATGGAAATCAGCACCAATATGAGGAACAATATCTCGTAAGCCATTATGCCCACCATGACCGCCACCTGTTTTTAGGCGAATGATACCTGCATTCATATCAAGTTCATCATGAGCAATAAGTAAGGAAGAAGGATTAATTTGATAAAACTTACAAAAAGGAGCAACACTTTGACCAGAACGGTTCATAAAAGTTTGTGGCAATAATAAACGCACATCATGACCTTCAATGTTACCACGTCCTATATAAGCATTAAATTTATTATCATTTTTTAAGCTAATATTATAGCTTTTGGCAAGTTGTTCAACAAACCAAAAGCCTGCATTATGCCTAGTTTGGGCATATTCCGCACCGGGATTGCCCAAACCTACAATAAGTACAATAGACATTATACAAATAAGTGATTAAGCACGAATAAAGTCAGCGTGCATAGGACGGTTAGTTGAAGGATGACGTTGTAATGCTTTAATTACAACAGTTTCTTCTTGACCATCAAATTTAATTGTTGTATTAGCAGTGAAGAAGTTGTTATCTTCCAATAACTTGATGATTTCACGATATTCTAAAGTGATTGCAACAGGTTCTTTGTTACCACCATAGATGATAGCTGGAATTAATGCTTCACGGCGAAGGCGGCGGCTCGCACCTTTCCCTTGTTGTTCAGCAGTACGCAAAGTAGCGTTTAATACATAGTGTGACATAAGGTTAGTTCCTATATAGATTTAAAATTAAAAGTTAAACTTGCGACCAGTTTAACTCTACATGAGATACACTCACTTAAAGTGAGCGTATCATACAACATTTATCATAAAAATGATAAAAAAATTGTTATTTACAAGTAACTGTCGAACATGGCACTAATTGATTCTTCGTTATTGATACGGCGAATTGTTTCAGCAACCATACTTGATACAGAAACTTGACGAATTTTACCTAATGCTTTTGCTTCTTCAGATAATGGAATAGTATCGGTTACCACTAACTCATCAATGACAGAATTTTTAAGATTGTCTAATGCTTTACCTGATAACACTGGATGAGTTGCATAAGCAACAACACGTCTTGCACCAAATTGTTTTAGAGCATCAGCAGCTTTACATAATGTACCAGCAGTATCAACCATATCATCTACAATGACACAATCACGGTCTTTTACATCACCAATCAAGTGCATGACTTGAGATTCATTGGCTTTTTGACGGCGTTTATCAATAATTGCGAGATCAATATCACCTAATTGTTTAGCTACAGCACGAGCACGCACCACACCACCGACATCTGGAGAAACAACCATTAAATTATCATGTGATTGTTGGCGTAAATCGGCAAGTAATACTGGTGTACCATAAATATTATCAACAGGAATATCGAAGAAACCTTGAATTTGGTCTGCGTGTAAGTCAATCATAACCACACGGTCTATACCAACGGTTGTTAGCATATCTGCAACAACTTTTGCGGTAATTGGTACACGAGCGGAACGTGGACGGCGGTCTTGACGAGCATAACCAAAATAAGGAATCACTGCGGTAATGCGACCTGCACTGGCACGACGTAAAGCATCAGCCATGACCAAGATTTCCATTAGGTTATCATTGGTTGGGGCACAGGTAGATTGAACAATAAAGACATCTTTACCACGTACATTTTCACTAATTTCAACGGCAATTTCACCATCGGAAAAGCGACTAACAGATGCAGCACCTAAAGGAATATGTAAGTGTTCTACGACTTTTTCAACGAATTGTGGATTAGCTGTTCCACTAAAAACAACAAGATTGGGCATGAAGCACCACTGGCGGTTAGCTTAAAATAATGGAAATATGGCAGGGGCGGCTGGATTCGAACCAACGGATGGCGGGATCAAAACCCGCTGCCTTACCACTTGGCGACGCCCCTAAAAATTGAGATAAATTATAGAGAATTCATAAAATTTTGTCAATATCGAAAAATATATTTAAAAATGGTTTGAAATTCAGTTTTTAATAAAATCACATTATAATCAATCACTTATGTTTGAATTAATTTATAAATTATTGATGCGATTAAAATCAAACTTAAAGTAATGAATAATGATTACCAAACTTTCTGTGATTTCTTATTAATATGAAAACCCGAGCCAGATGTATTTGTACAAGTGATACCTGTGGTTTTACTGTTACATTGCCAACCATTACCTTTGATACTTTGACCGTAATTTAATGCTTTGGCATTATAATTCCAAAAAATATCACCATGACAGACACCTTCATATTTCCCTTTACCTGTACGCTCTAGCGTGTAACCTGTTGTCCAATCTAAAGGGCATTCCTGCTCATCTTTAGTAGGTTTAATGATATTTTGGTGGTTGAAAATAAAACAGCTAACACCTTGTCTTAGCTCAGATATTTCATCATCTAAACTATCTCCCATACAAACGATATTACCACTTGGAGATTTAAAAGTTTTAGCAAAATAGCCGTCAGAATAGTCATTTGCATGCACTGATAAAGCACATGATAATAGACTGCAAATAAGCAATAATTTTTTCATAACTTAGCCTAATTTATTGATAAAGATTGAGTATAAGTTAAAATGATTGTAAATTCAATAAAAGCGTATGGAAATGATGGCAGGGGTGGCTGGATTCGAACCAACGGATGGCGGGATCAAAACCCGCTGCCTTACCACTTGGCGACACCCCTATTAAGAAGGATTTTATCTATTTAAAATAGATGGCAGGGGCGGCTGGATTCGAACCAACGGATGGCGGGATCAAAACCCGCTGCCTTACCACTTGGCGACGCCCCTAAATTGGTAGTTTAAAATTAATTAATGGTGATTGTTGTAAACTTTTGACTAAATAAGCCTTACATGGTGCTTGTTGTAAAATTTGCTCAACATCAACTAATTTTTTATCAATTTCAACAAAACAACAACTTCCTGTACCTGTCAATTTAGCTTGACCAAATTGATTAAGAAATTGTAATGCTTCATCAACTTCAGGATATAATTTTTGTGCAATAGGCTGAAAATTATTACCAAATTGAGATGGTTGATTTTGATAGTCGCTAAATATAGAGATTTTACTATCTCTTGTCAATGATTTTTGTAAAAAAAGCTGTTGAGTGCTGATAAAACAGTCTGGTTTGAGTAAAATATAATCGCTTTCAGCCAATTCAATCGGTTGAATATCTTCGCCTATACCTTCAACCCACGCATTTTGCCCATAGATAAAAAAAGGTACATCGGCTCCTAATTGTAGGGCATAGTCTGCGAGTTGTTGTTGTGTTAAATGGCATTGCCATAACTGATTAAGAACAATCAGCGTACTCGCCGCATTTGATGAGCCACCGCCAAGACCTGCACCCATAGGAATTTTTTTATCTAAAATAATATCTACCCCACAAATTTGTTGAGCGTGTGGTTTTAACAGTTGGCTTGCTTTATAAATTAAATTATCTTGTTGGATAATACCATAATCACCAATGATATGAATGTCATCATGCTGGGTTGGTATAAAAGTTATATCATCATATAAATCAATCAGTTGAAATATGCTTTGTAGATTATGATAACCATTTTCACGTCTGCCTACAATATGTAAAAATAAATTAATTTTTGCAGGAGATTGAACTTTGATAGTTGGAGTTGAATATAACATAAGCTATCCTTGATAAAAATTAACGATTTTGAATAATCATTGTAATACGATTTTGTTTATTATTTTCAATGGTTTGAGTTAAAATTAAGCGATAAGGTTTAGTGTTTAAATCATTATAATCTAATTCTACTTGCCAGTCATCTTCTACAATAATTGTTGGGCGTTGTTGTGTATCATATTGTACTTGAGCAGATGCATGGCGTGCTTGAGCTTGAATCCAAAACTTTAAATTACTAATAGGAGCAATCCAACCAGTTGCTTGTTTAAGTAATTCTTCTGCGGTAGGTGCAGTAATGGTGCCGACTTGGGCATTAGTTAGACTAACTTGTTGTGCATCACCATTAATTTGGGTTAAACCAATACCTAAAATACCTGATAATTCAATGCTATACTGTTCATTTTGCTGTATCCAAGTATAAAATGCACTATTGGTTTGTTCAGGTGTACGAATGCCAATTTTACCTTGAATAGCAAAATTTTCGACTTGTTCCTGACTATGAATAGTTGGTTGAATAGGTTGTAAAGTTTGACAGGCAGTTAAACTTAAACTAAGACTAATAAATGTAAGTTTGGCATAGCTGTTTAATGAAAATGACATAATACTCTCTAACGATTATGATTTAGAATTTGAACTTTCTGACTGATGATGGTCAGGTAAAATTAACATATCAAGCTGTAGAATTTGTTCATTATCAGGATACTTTTGTTTAAGCTGTTGTACTAGTTGTGTAAACTTATCTAAGTTGCCATGCATATAGAGTGCATGAGCATATTTAGTACCAATACTTGCACTTGGTGCATATTCATAAGCTTGTGATAAACTTTGAATTGCGGTTTTAAAATCATTTTGTAAAAAGGCAATATAACCTAAAGTATCCAGAAATGAAGGTTGGGTTGGGTCTTGTGCGAGTGCATTTTCAGCAAATGTTCTTGCACGTTTTAAATCACGGTTTTGTAAAGCAAGTGTGTAGGCATAAGCATTTAAATAATTTGGATTATTAGGCTCAAGCAGAAGTAGTTGATTAAGCACTTGGTCTAAGCGTTTTTGCTCTTGATATGGGTTGAGTAATAGCACTTGAGCATAAAGTAAATCTGGGTCTTCGGCTAAATCTTGACTTGCTTCTTGTAATAATTGTAAAGCTTGTTGTTTACGTCCTACTTGTTGTAATAAGTCTGCTTGTGCTTGATACAAAAAGCTAGCATGAGATGGATAATTTACCCGCTCTTGGGTTAAAAAACGAATCGCTTCATCAACTTGATTGAGCTGTTGATAGATTTTAATCATTGCTTGTCGTGATGCCATGTATAAATTACCATCAACTTGACGATAATAAATTAATGCATCTTCAAGATGTTTTTGACGCTCCGCATTAATGCCTAAATAATAATTTGCATCATTGTGATAGCGTTCAGATTGTTGAATTTTTAATAAATATTGTTCGGCTTTTTGATAACGTTGATGGTCAATATTAGTTAAGCTCGCTAAAAATAAAATATCATCTGCATTAGGATTATATTTTAAAGCATTTTCAATACGTTGTAATGCGACATCTTCTTGATTTTTCTCAATTAAAAGCTGTATTTCTGCTAGGCGAATATCAGGATTACGTTTATAACGATTATTAGATTTCTTCAGCCATTTCAATGCTTCATCATAATGCTCCATCGCAATCAGTAAGTTTGCTTTAAGCAGAATAAAACTGGTTGTTTTAGGACGTTTACGCAAGGCTTTATTGACATTGATTAATGCTTCATTAAATTGTTGCTCTTGTGCTTGTAGGGTTGCAATTAGCACCAATAATGATGGATTATTAGAATATTTAATCTGTTTTAAAGTTTCTAGTAGTTCTAAACGGTCTTGCTGATTTTCAGGCAAAATCCCCGTTAAAATCTGGTCGAGATTGGCGTTTTTATCAATTTGTAAAATATTTTCTAAAACTTGTGCAAAACGTGTATAACGATGCGTTTTAAGCGTTGTATGGGCTAGATAAAATAACGCTGGGACATCTTTGGGTTCTTGTTTGACCCAAGTATCCGCAACAATAAAGGCAATGTCTAATTGATGATCTTCAAGGCTTAATTCTAAGGCACGACGTTTGGCACTGGTTGATGGTGTATAAAGTGCTAAAGGTGTATAGGCATCAACTGCTGATGTTAAATCACCATTTTGGGCATGAAATTCACCGATAAATGCTAATTCTAAAGCATTTTTTTGCGTTATTTTGGCTTGCTTTTGGCTAGTTTGCGTTGTATTCGTGTGATTTTTTGATAAATTTGCACTATTAGCCCAAATATTTGAACTAAATAACATACTCGCTAATAGCAAGAGTGTGGTAGAATAAGGCAGTTTTAATTCGTGGCTCTCACGAAAATGATGAATGTAACGCAATTTTTTAGCACCGAGTTAAACGATGAGTACAGTATGTAAACTGTATCATATTTTTGCACTTTTATGAACTATAAATGATGAAGTCTTTCTTTGTTTTAGGTGTTAACCATCATTCTGCGTCAGTTGAATTGCGAGAAAAGGTCGCATTTAATGCCGAACGCTTAATAATGGTCTTATCACAACAGGCAAATCAACCGATTTTAAATGATTTGGTGGTGGTTTCTACATGTAACCGCACAGAAATCTATGCTATCACGTCTAATATTAAAGATATTTTAGCATGGTTTGCTCAAGTAAATGCTTTGGCTTTAGATGAGCTAAAGAAACATATATATTATCATGAAAATGCACAAGCAGTAACGCATTTAATGCGTGTAGCGAGTGGTTTAGATTCATTGATGTTAGGCGAACCACAAATTTTAGGGCAAGTGAAAAATGCGTTAAATTACTCTAAAGAAGCAGGGACAGTATCAAAAGAGTTAAATCGTATTTTTGAATATGCATTTTTTGCAGCGAAAAAAGTGCGTTCAGAAACAGAAATCGGAGCCCATGCAATTTCAATGGGGTATGCCGTTGCCCAATTAGCCTTACAAGTTTTTCATCAAGCACAAGATTTAACCATATTAATTGTCGCCGCTGGAGAAATGAACAGTTTAGTGGCTCGCCATTTGGCTCAAATGCAAGTTAAACACATGATTATTTGTAATCGTACACGTGAGAGAGCTGAGCTATTGGCAAGTGAATTACGTCAAAGGATAGATGTAGAGGTGATTGATTTTGCTGATTTAAAACAACATTTACATCGTGCTGATGTGATTTCAAGTTGTACAGGAAGTTTACAACCTGTTATTTTTTATGATGATATTAAGTCAGCTTTAAAACAACGCCGTTATCAGCCAATGTTATTGGTTGATTTGGCTGTACCACGTGATATCGATGCCGAAATTGAGCAACTTGATGAAGTGTATTTATATGGTATTGATGACTTACAAGGTGTGATTGATGAGAATTTAGCACAACGCCGTCAAGCTGCGGTAGAAGCTGAATTTATGGTGAATCATTTAGCGACACAATTTATTACACAACAAAAAGCACATCAAGCAGGAGATATTATTTATCAATATCGTCAGTATGGGCAACGTATGGCAGATATGGAGCTTGCAACTGCTTTAGCACAAGTACAGCAAGGTGAATCAATCGAACAAGTACTACAACAATTTGCTTATCGTTTAAGTCATAAATTATTGCACCCAACATCTAAATTATTACGTCAATCTGCTCAACAAGATAATCCAGAAATTTATCAATGGATAGAGCAAGAGATGAGTGATATATTAACACATGGGCGAGAAACAAAAATCAAATATCAACAAAATTAAGTTGATATTTGTGTTGTTTATTTCATATTAAGCAATCATTAAATTCACTGCATAACGCACGCCATAACCAATCGCAAAAATAATACTGGTCATTAAACTTGCTGTGATAAAACTTGCAACAGTACGTACCATAGGTGTTCCCATTGCAGGGTTTTGTGGTGTAGTGGTCTGATTATTTTCATGATTGATATTAAGTTTTTGTTCTGCTTTAATATACAAAATACGGATAATAGTTAAAGCGACTGTACAAGCTAAAATCATTAACCAAGAAAGATGTAATGCACCTAATACAAATGTTATGATTAAAATAAGATTACCTAAAAGATTGATGGTTTTGATGTTCATTGTTTATTCCTGTAGTTTGTATTTTATGATAGATAAAAAGCACTTTATCAGCTAAAGTGCTTTTTGTACAAAAGGGAAGAATAAGTTTATCGCCCCATTTGTGTCTTAATTATTGTGCTTGAATCCAACGGTCAGCATTATCACGTGCTGTGCGGATTTGCTCTTGCGATAAATTAGCAGCTAAAGCTAATTTTTTACTTTCAGATAGACCGATGACTTTATTATCTAACATACCATCACGGCTAGAAAGCTCATACCATTGGTAAGCACCCATATAGTTTTGCTTTTTCTCTTCCATCACTGCTAAATTGTAGCTGGCACGGTTATCACCACGACTTGCCGCTTTTTCAAAATATTTGCGTGCTAAAGTTTCATCTTTTTTTACGCCAATACCATCAGCATACATACGACCTACATTTAATTGTGCAGATGATAAACCTTGATCAGCAGCCGCTTTAAACCATTTAAATGCTTGAGTTGCACTGCGTTCAATACCTAAACCACGTTGATAACGTGTACCTAAATAGAATTGTGCAGTTGCATTACCTGCTTGAGCAGCCTTAATCAAATTTTGCAAATCCATAGTTGAGAATTGAGCCACTTGTTGATAGCTATTTGTTGCTGGCTGTGTATAATCAGCATGGGCGATAACGCTCGTTAAACCTAAACTTAAAATTAAGCTATGGCGTAAGAATTTGTTCATGATAGTTTACTCACATGATAAATTGCGACTTCACCAAATAAATTAGGAATATATTTGCTTAACATATTGTCTTGCTGATTCCCATTAACAGCGAGTCTGTTTAAAATTTTGATGCCATTTTCAGCACATAAGGCTTCAAAATCACGAAATGTGCATAAATGAATATTGGGTGTGTTATACCACATATAAGGTAATGCTTCAGAAACAGGCATCATACCTTTTAAAGCTAAAAAGGAACGTGTTTTCCAATGTGCAAAATTTGGAAACGTAATAATAGCTTGCTTGCCAACACGCACCATGTCACGTAATAATACATCTGGTGCATCTACGGCTTGTAAGGCTTGAGCCATAATGATGGTGTCAAAAGATTGATCAGTAAAACGACTTAAGCCTAAATTTAAATCTTGTTGGATAATATTTAGTCCACGACTGATAGCGACCGCAATTTTCTCTTGGTCGATTTCTAAGCCATAGCCGTGTACTTGGTATTTTTGTTGCATTTGTGCAAGAAATGTACCATCTCCACACCCTAAGTCTAACACACGAGAGCGTGGTTGTATCCATTTTTCTGCAATTTGTTGGTCAATTCTCATACAATTACACTACTTTTTTTGTTACAAAATATGATTTACTTTTTATCCTAAACTTAGTCAAGCGGTATTTATAGGTTGATTTAAAAATGCACGCAATGTTTTGACATAGAGTGGAATAGGGAATAAAAAGGAATCATGTCCTTGTTCTGCATTAATATCTAAATAGCTTACAGGCTTTTGATGACTGATTAATGCATCAACAATTTCTTGTGAGCGACTTGGAGCAAAACGCCAATCTGTCGTAAATGAAATTACTAAAAAACGGCATTGGGTTTGAGCCATTGCTTTTTCTAGCGAGCCGTCATATTCACGGGCTGGGTCAAAATAATCGAGAGCTTTGGTTACAATCAAATAAGTATTGGCATCAAAATTACGGCTAAATTGCTCACCTTGATAACGTAAATAACTCTCAACTTGAAATTCAACATCAAAACCATACATAAATTTGCCTGATTTTAAATCACGACCAAATTTTTGTTTCATGGCTTCTTCAGATAGATACGTAATATGTCCAACCATGCGAGCCAAAATTAAGCCACGTTTAGGATAGCTATCATGTTCTAAATAACGACCATCATAAAAATCAGGGTCAGATAAAATCGATTGACGAGCCACTTCATTAAAAGCAATATTTTGGGCGGATAATTTGGGAGCAGATGCGATAACCACACAATTTTTTAAACGTGTTGGATAATCTACCGACCATTGTATTGCTTGCATTCCGCCTAATGAACCACCGACCACAGCGTGCCATACATCAATACCTAAGCGGTCAGAGAGCATGGCTTGGGTTTTAACCCAATCTCGTACAGTAACTAATGGAAAATCAGGACCATAAGGACGATTATCATTTTCAGGATTAGGTGAAGTTGGACCAGTCGAGCCATGACAACCACCAATATTATTGAAGGCAACGACAAAAAAATGATTGGTATCAATGGCTTTGTTTGGACCGATACAGCTATCCCACCAACCTGCTTTACTATCATCTTCACTATGATAACCTGCTGCATGATGATGTCCAGACAAAGCATGGCAAATTAAAATGGCATTGGATTTATCAGCATTGAGAGTACCATAAGTTTCCACCATTAAATCAAAACGTGGTAAGGTGCGACCACATTCTAAGGTAAGTGGTTCTTCAAAACTAAACTTTTGTGGTTTAACAATACCAACTGAATCTTTAGGTGAAAATGACATTTTTATACCTTAATTCTGCTATTTGCATGATATATTTGGATTATAACATAAAATTGCAAGGGGCAAAGCATATTGCACAAGATGAATAGGGGATTTAATTTTATTTATTGATATAGTTTACATTTTGTTTAAAAGCAAAAATCGCAATACTGGCTTGCGATTTTTACTGACATCATGGATTAATATTTAAAACGAATGGTTGCATTATAATGAGTTGGGCTACCTTTCATACCATGTTTATTGGGAAACTCATGTAAATATTCCGTATTAGTTAGATTATTGACATTGAGTTGAAAACTCATATATTTATTGAGCTCATAATTTGCCATTAAATCCAAAATACCATAGGCTTTTTGACGAATAGTACCTGCATTTTGTCCTGTACTTGCTGCCACATTGAGATAGGTTTTATCATACCATTTGTAACTTGCACCTACTTTTAATTGTGGTAAAGCAGGAATAGTATAAGTTCCGCTTAAATGTAGGCTTTGATGTGGGGTGTATGTGCGAGCATCCCCGCCATTTTTTAAATCTTTCATGTCGAAATGTGTGTAGCCAAATGATGTTGTTAAATAATCATTGATTTGTCCTGTCAAACCTATTTCAACGCCTTGTGAGCGTAAATTTGTTGCTTTAACCAATTGGTTTAATGGATTTGCACTATCGCCATCACGCAGTGGATAATTATTTTCTTCAGTACGGAATAGAGCAAATGTTCCTGTTAAACGCTCATCGAACCAAGTACTTTTGACACCCATTTCATAACTTTTACCTTCTATCGGTTTAATCACTTTACCAGTGGTTGTATCTGTGCCTGTTTGTGGACGAAAAATTGAGGTATAACTTGCATAAGCGGTATATGCAGGAGTAAAATTATACGTCAAGCCAAAATAGGGTGATACTTTATTTTCATTATAGGATTGATCTGCTCCATAACTTAGGCCTGTACTTTTTGCTTTAACATAATTTGCCCCTACTAACATTTTTAAATCATCAGTTAAATGCCAACGACTCGCCAAAAATAATGAGTTAAAACGTTGTTGATAATCTGCACCACTTGATGATGTTGTCGCCCAAATTGGTTCTACAGGTGTCCAACTGGCTAAATCAGTTGTCATATGATTTGCTAATGTTCCATTATAACTTTGTTGGAATACTTTTTTGTGGGCATGACGATAGCCTAATGATAATTCATGATGACGATTAAATAATGGAATACGACCATGTAAAGTTAAAGCAAATTGCTTTTGTTTTTGATTATCATTAAAATGGCTTGGATAAAGCCATAAACCAGATGTGTTATCAGCATTGACAGTGCCTGATAAATATAATAATTTTGAGGTGTTATCTATTTTGTTTTGTTCATAATGTGCATTGAGTTTCCAATCTTTTCCAAATTTTTGTTCTAAACTGATAAAAGAATTCTGATTTTCTTTATCCCAATACGTCCAACTTGGTGCATAATTATAGCCACGTTGATGATGAATTTGTTGTCCTACACTATTGATGAGAGGATTTGCTCCCCAATTATTAGCATTAGGTTTATTTTTAGTTTGCGATACACCAACGGTTAAAAGTGTGTTATCCGTTAAATCAGCATCGATAATTGCAGATAGACCATTTTTTTCAAGTTGATAACGGTCAAGATAGGATTTTCCATTACTTTGATAGCCCATGATGCGTCCACGTAACTTACCATTGGCTATAAGTTTACTTGATAAATCAAGCTCATAACGTTGATTATCCCACGAGCCAACTGTTAGATTTGCTTGCGTTTTTAATTCTGTGGTTGGACGTTTACGAATAAAATTCACTGTAGCACTTGGATCGCCAAACGCATTATTTAATGCATCTGCTCCTTTGACGACTTCTACACGGTCGTAGAAAAAAGTATCCGTATTATCTTCATGGTAATTATAACTGGTTTCAGGATAACCAATTCCGTCTTTATTGATATTGGAAATTTCAAAGCCACGTGCCATATAGACAGTACGTTCAGTTTCTAAATTGCTTGCTGTTACTCCTGCAGTATTTGCTAAAACATCACGGATATTATGTAAACCAAAATCCTGCATTTGTTGATGGCTCATGACGTTAATGGTTTGTGGTGTTTCTTTAGCTTGAATGTTGAGTTTACTGGCATTATTATTCTTAACCACATAATTTTTGCTTTGTTCCGATGTTTCGTCATTTATTGCAGTAACTTCAATGGTTTCTAATTGCTGTACAGGTGTTTCAGTTGCATAAGCATTTGTCATAAAAGCAATTTTGCAAGCTAAAACGATTGCTAATAATTTAAATCGTGATTTAAGAGTAATGGATTGCATAAGAATATACCTATTAAAATTTGAATGTTCAACATCAACAAAAAGCCTTGCTGTTCGGCTAGGCTTTTTACAATGTTCTATTCTGAAAAATAGATGATGAGTTGGAGTTGTAAACTCATCATCTTAAACCATTTTATTTGGTTAAAATCAAACGATTATTTCGTGTAAGGCGTAAACGATATTCTTCACCCGCGTGTAAAATGCGAATTTCACGTCCTAATGCAAATAAATTATTTGAATGCAACATTGGCAAAGATTGAGTTTGCTCAACAGGGCGATTGAATAGGCTAAATGGTGCGTTCATAATTCTCTCCAATAATGAGATTAATTTCGATATATAAATGATAATGATTATTGATTTATTCGTCAATATTGATTATCGAAATTTTATATCAAAATGATTTATTTGTTCAATATTTATTCGATTTAATTTTTATCGCTATCAAAATAAGATAGAATAGCCAAGATGAATAATATTAAATTGGGTTGTTATGGCAAAATCTGCTATTTTTGAACAATGTTGTGAAGTCAAAGTAGAACATATTGATGTGTTAGGTCATGTCAATAATGTGTGCTATATTGCTTGGATGCAAGATATTGCTTTGGCACATAGTGAATATTTGGGCTTAGGTTTAGCTGAATATCAACAATTAAATCATGCGATGGTTGCTGTGGAACATCATGCACATTATCGTAAACCTTTATTACTTGGACAAAAAGTGATGTTACGCACATGGCTAGCAGATATTAATGCTTTGTATTCATTACGCCGCTATGTATTTTTTGACCCTGAAAATCATGATGTTTATTTTATGGGGGAAACTAAATGGGCGTGTGTGGAATTAAAAACAGGTAGAGCCAAACGTATGTCGCCTACCTTTACACAAGCTTATCAGCCATTGTCTGATGATATTAATCCTTATGACTTTCAACAACGCTATACTGACTTAATGTGATATAAAATGAATATAGAAAACTTAGAACAAGATGATGTACAACGCCGTTTTGCAGGTGTTAAAAAAATTTATGGTGAATCGGCATTTCGCAAGTTTCAGTCTGCTCATGTGATGGTGATTGGTGTTGGTGGTGTTGGTAGTTGGGCAGTAGAAGCATTAGCTCGTTCAGGTGTGGGTTGTTTAACATTGATAGATATGGATGTTTTAGCGAGTTCAAATATCAATCGTCAGTTACCTGCTTTAACTTCAACTTTGGGACAAGAAAAAATTGCAGTGATGGCACAACGTTGTTTAGAAATTAATCCAAATATTCAATTACATTTGGTTGATGATTTTTTATCGGCGGATAATGTCGAGACATTATTAGCAAATAAACCAGATGTGATATTGGATTGTATTGATGATGTGAAAGCAAAATTAGCGTTAATTCTATATTGTCGTTTTCATAAAATTCCGCTTATTGTATCTGGTGGGGCAGGCGGGAAATATGACCCAAGTCAAATCCGTGTAGCTGATTTGGCACGAACGGAGCAAGACCCCATGTTAGCAAAATTACGCAATCAATTACGTCGTAAAGGTATTTGTAAAAATGTCAAAGAAAAATTTGGCTTAACCTGTATTTATTCTCAAGAACAGCCTAAATTAGCAGAAAATAGTTGTGCTGCTTCAGGTTTACATTGTGGGGGATATGGCTCAGCGGTAGCGGTTACATCAACCTTTGCCATGTTTGCTGTGGCGGAAACTTTGAAAAAACTACAAAAAAGAAAGTGAACTCTGTCGCAAAATTTGTTATACTCAGAGTTATCCACATTTTAATGTTAAAATTGCTATGAAACATATTTTTTTAAATTCAAAATTACAAAAAATGATGTTAGTGCCTGCGATGTTGCTATCATCAACTGCGTTTGCAGGGACGATGTATATTTATGAAACCAACGGTACAACGCTTTTGACCAATAAAAAAGTCGCGGGGGCAAAAGCTATTCAGGTTACGCATTATCCTGAAAGTAATATTCATAGCTATAATAACTGGGGTAAAACTGAAGCGTCCGTTTTGCCAAGTTATAGCCGTAATAGAAATGCTTATGATGCAATTATTCGTCAAGCAGCACAACAATATGGTGTACCTGAAGGATTAATTAAAGCCATTATGCATACCGAATCTGGTTTTAATCCCAATGCTCGCTCACCTGTTGGAGCTCAAGGTTTAATGCAATTAATGCCTGCAACGGCTCGTGGTTTAAATGTAGCAAATGCTTGGGATCCTTACCAAAATATTATGGGTGGGGCAAAGTATATTAGTCAAATGATGCGACGTTATAATGGCAATTGGACGAAAGCGATTGCAGCGTATAATGCGGGGCCGGGTAATGTGGATAAATATGGCGGTATTCCACCATTTCGTGAAACACAGGATTATGTACGCCGTGTGATGAGTCGTTATAATAACTTGTATGCAGGTGGCTTAGGTGGTAGTAGTAATGGTGGAGTAACACAAGTGAGTTATAGCCAAAGTAGTAATGTAGGTCAAACATCACAAATTTCTTATACAAATAATACTTTTACTAATGTGCCACCAAAACCACCTGTTAAAATTATTACTTTAGCAGAAGGTCATTTTACAGATCGGCAACCGTAAGGTATGAGACTAAATGCCAGTCTCAACTTAAATTGATAGGTAGAAATTTTAAAATTCTTTTGATATTGTTTAATGTGAATTCGGTTATTATTGCTTATCTTATTTTAAGATGTGAGTGAATAAACCGAATTCAAGTCTTATTCAAGTATTTTGTTTTATCTTCCTAGAATCATTTCTAAAACAAATTTACTGCCAATAAAACCTAAAGCTAATAGTGCAAAACCAATAATAGTAAAGTGAATAGCTTTTTTACCACGCCAGCCCCAATAGTAATGTCCGATAAGTAAAGTACCATAAACAATCCATGAAACAATACTAAAGAATGTTTTATGTGCAACGTGTTGTCCTAAAATATCTTCAACAGTTAATAGACCAACTGCCAAAGCCAAAGTAAGCGTAGCAAAACCTGTGATAATTAAATCAAATAATAAACGTTCCATCGTTTGTACAGAAGGTAAGAGATTGACCCATAAACGTTTTTGTTTTTTCTTGAGTTCTCGGTTTTGTATCCACATTAATAGGGCGTGAATGGTTGCCATTAATAAAACGGCATAGGCGGAAAGAGATAAAATAATATGAATGTCTAAACCAAAAGATTGTTGTTGAATGAGTTGTGTGGGAGGGCTAAAACTTGCTCCAATCACTAAACCAAACATCGCAACAGGGATACCTAGTAAATTGAGAGCTAAAACAGGACGATAGCAACTAAAACCTATACTCAATAACAGCATTAATGCTGATGTAAATGAAATGACATTTGAAATATCATAATTAATACCTGCAGGCGTGAGCATATGTTGATAGAGTAATGTACCATGCAAACCTAAACCTAAACTAAATAACAGACCTAACAACCATAAATTGGGTTGTGTTTTTGCCATCAAATGAATAAATAAATACCAAAACGCAGCGGCGTAAGCTGTAAGAGCAAGTATGGTATAGATAAAGTCAAACATTATTTTATAAGCCTAAATAAGTTTATGATTTAGATTTGGTGTATAATTTACCTTATTTTAGCGAACAATTTAGCAAAAAATGAGAAAAAAATTGTTTTTTAGATTGTTTTTTGAACAAACTCGATAGATTTTTTACTTTAATGGCTCAATATCTTTTAAAATAATAGCATATAGACAACAAGGTCAATGTTGTCATTAATTTTGTGTGATAAGTCTAACATGACTTGTAAGTTAGATATCACATGATGATATGGCGAATTGACCTATATTATTGTAATTGGATTTTACCATGTTTGATACTTTAACAGAACGACTCTCATCGAGTTTAAAAAATATTACTGGCTCAGGTCAGCTGACAGAAGATAATATTAAAGACACACTACGTGAAGTACGAATGGCTTTATTAGAAGCCGATGTTGCTTTACCTGTAGCTCGTGATTTTATTGCCAAAGTAAAAGAAGAAGCATTAGGACAAGAGGTTTTAACGCAACTTTCACCCGCACAAGCTTTTGTAAAAATTGTTTATGATGAACTCACCAAAATGATGGGTGAGGCAAATGAAAGTTTAGATTTAAATGCTAAACCACCTGTGATTATTTTATTAGCAGGTTTACAAGGTGCAGGTAAAACGACTACTGCTGCAAAATTAGCCGCTTTCTTGAAAGAACGCCAAAAGAAAAAAGTAGCGATGGTATCTGCAGACGTTTATCGTCCAGCGGCGATTAAGCAGTTACAAACGGTTGCAGGTGAAGTGGGTGCGACTTTTATTGAGTCTGATGTCAATGAAAAACCTGTTGATATTGCATTGCGTGC
Source organism: Moraxella sp. ZY210820 (assembly GCF_030674635.1). Taxonomy (NCBI): domain Bacteria; kingdom Pseudomonadati; phylum Pseudomonadota; class Gammaproteobacteria; order Moraxellales; family Moraxellaceae; genus Nasibacterium; species Nasibacterium caprae. The sequence goes on from NZ_CP089978.1 coordinate 892,795, forward strand.
GATTGAAAAAGCAAAAATCCAATTTGCAGATGTGTTAATTGTCGATACAGCAGGTCGTTTACACGTCGATGAAGACATGATGGATGAAATTAAAGCAGTTCATGCTGCAATTCAGCCAACAGAAACATTATTTGTTGTAGACTCAATGACAGGTCAAGATGCTGCGAATACAGCTAAAGCCTTCAATGATGCTTTACCATTAACAGGTGTAATTTTAACTAAAACGGATGGTGATGCACGTGGTGGTGCTGCATTATCTGTGCGTGCGATTACAGGTAAGCCAATTAAATTCTTGGGTATGGGGGAAAAACTTGATGCCTTAGAACCATTCCACCCTGAGCGTGTGGCACAACGTATTTTAGGTATGGGGGACGTTTTATCTTTAGTAGAAGAAGTAGAACGTAAAATCGATAAAGAAAATGCCGAAAAAATGGCGAAAAAATTGCAAAAAGGCGGTTCTTTCACGTTAGAAGATATGCTGATGCAGTTTGACCAAATGAACCGTATGGGCGGTATGATGGGTTTATTAGATAAAATCCCTGGTATGTCTAGTGCAGGTATGCGTGAAGCAGTAGAGCAAGCAAATCCAGAAAAGCAAATTGGTAAGATGAAAGCGATTATTTATTCGATGACAATTAAAGAACGCCGTAATCCAGATATTATCAACAATAGCCGTAAAAAACGTATTGCTAAAGGCTGTGGTATGGAAGTATCTGAAGTCAATAAATTGTTGAAACAGCATGAGCAAATGGCGAAGATGATGAAAAAATTATCAAATCCTGCAGGTATTAGCAAAATGTTACGTTCTTTAGGCGATTTACAAAAACGTTTCTCTGGTGCAGGGCAAAGTATGGGACCATTATTTGGTAATCCAAACCAAAATAATGAACAGAAATAAGTCGGTTTATAAAAAAGGATAAGTGATGAATTCATTTATCCTTTTTTAAATGGAAGTGATTAATGCAAAAATCCAAGAAAATTATTATCAGTGTGGTTACGCTTATATTATTGATTGTTTTTTATCTATTTGCCACAAGTGAACGTATTAAAATTCAACATCATCATTATCAAAAAAATGATTTTCCTCAGCTTAAAATGCAACAATCATCATTAAAAATAGCATTGATTACAGATTTACACAGTTGTTTTTATGGTGAAAATCAGCATGAAATTATGGATATTTTAAAAGCTGAGCAACCAGATATTATTTTATTGGGTGGCGATATTTATGATGATGTGTTAAGTCAAGATAATACTGATATTTTATTAAGTCAATTTAAACAATTAAAAGCCAAAAATCAAGTGTATTATGTCAATGGCAATCATGAATTATGGATGCCAAAGCACGATTATTTACAAGTTGAACAAAAAATTCGTGATTATGGGATTCATATTTTGCATGGCATAGGAGCGAATATTCCACAAACGAATATTATGGTTTATGGTGTAGCAGACCCTGTGAGTGGGGAATTTGCACAACAATTAAAGCAAGTTGGACAGCAAGCACAAACGACAAATTTTAATATTTTATTAAGCCATCGTCCTGAACATATTCACGATTATTTACAATATCCGTTTGATATGATGTTTGCTGGTCATGCACATGGCGGACAATGGCGTATTCCTAAATTAATTAATGGTATATTTGCACCTAATCAAGGTTTTTTACCACAATATGCAGGTGGAGAATATGTATTTGGGCAGAAAAAGTTTATTGTTAGTCGTGGATTAGCAAGAGAATCAACACGCTATATTCCACGTATTTTTAATCGCCCTGAAATTATTTTTATTGAATTAAACGCTAAATCATAGGGTTGAGTGATGTGGGTATAATCATGATTTTTGTATAGGAACTGATATTTTACATGGCAATTAAGTCTTGTTTGAGTTATTATAGTTTTAATCATGACAATAACAGAAGGTAAATACAAATGATTTTAATTACAGGTGGCTTAGGCTATATCGGTTCACATCTTGCATTACAACTTATGGCTCAAGGTCAGCCAATTTTATTGGTTGATAATTTATCCAATACTAATATTCAAGTTTTAGAACGATTAGAATATATTACGCAAATGTATGTGCCATTTATTAAATTAGATGTACGTAATACACCTGCATTAAATAAAGTATTTGAGCAATATCCAATTCAAGCAGTAGTACATTGTGCAGGTTTTAAATCGGTAAGTGAGTCAAAACAAAAACCTTTAGAATATTATAATGATAATTTAAATTGTATCATGAGTTTATTGCGTGCTATGCAACGTGCTAATGTGCGTAATTTGGTCCATATTTCAAGTCTGATGGTGTACAATCAATCATCAGCAGAGCTTGATGAAAAAATGGAATTTAACACACAACATCAAAACCCTTATGTACGCTCTTTACAAATGATTGAACAAATTATTAAAGATGCTTATCTGAGCGACCCTGAATGGAATATTGCAGTTTTACGTATGTCAAATATTGCAGGTGCATACCCAAATGGTTTATTGGGCGAGTTAATTCCAGCATTACCTAAAAATATTATTTCACTGGCTATGCAAGTCGCAGGGCGACAACGTGAAACTTTAGAATTACATCATTATGGCACAGAAAATCCAGAAGGAACAGTGGAGCGACATTTTTTACATGTGATGGATGCGTGTGATGCGGTTGTAAAAGCACTTATTTGGCTCACTCGCCGTGAGCAAGGTTATGATTGTTTTAATGTATCAGGTTATGAAGCGATTCATATGCACAAAGTGGTCAATGAAATTTCTCGTATTACACAACGTCCAATTCCAACGGTAGAAATTAAAACACCTGATCGTGATACTTTACTACAAATTGGTGCTAAGAATATTAAAGCACATTGCACTTTACAATGGCGTGCGACTCGTTCATTTCATCAAATGTTGGAAGACCAGTGGCGTTTTTATGAAGGTATTTTAAAATTTCAATAAAGCATATATCAGATAAACCGTAGTGATTGATGAATAAAAATAATTCAGAAAATCATTACGGTTTTCATTTGAAATAAAACATTAAACTTTTGTCTTAAACTACTTAAAAAATGAATTGTTATCATTTATTTAAGTTTACAAAACGACTATAATATCACAGAAATTATGTGTAATCTGTAAATAGTCATCTTATAGAAGAAAGGGTTATGTTTTCTTTTTTATCCATTGAGTTTAGCTTGTTTTTTATAGCATTTTTTGCTTTATATTGGAGTTTGATTAAACATCCACAATGGCAAAATGTATTGCTCGTTTTGGCAAGCTATTTTATCGTCTATATGATGGCGGGAGCGGTTGCAGTCTCTATTTTATTTACCTTTAGTTGTCTGATTTATGGTATTTCATGGGCAATGCAATATCAGGCTCAATATAAAAAAAAGTGGTTAATTACAGGGATTGTTTTGACTTTAGCACAGTTGTCTTTGTTTAAATATTATGATTTTTTTCGTCAAGCGGTGGCAAGTAGTTTAGAAACTTTAAATTTTGATAGTTCAGGGTTAATGGCAAATTTAATTTTACCTTTGGGCTTATCTTATTATTCTTTCCAAGCGATTAGTTATTTAGTTAGCCGTTATCATGATGAAGTTGATGTGCCTGCCTTTAATTGGGTGCAATTATTAACTCATTTTTCTTTGTTTATGACGATTAGTGCTGGTCCTATTGCACGTGCAAAATCAGCTACAGGTTTAACAGATATTCAAGGTAATCCTTGTGGTATGAGTGAACAAATTCGTCAAACAGAGCCACGTCAATTATTATTTCCATTACTCGCACTTGCTTTGATTTTATTAGCATTAATTAAAAAATGGTGGTTAGCAGGCTATTTGTCAGATACTTGGGTAACACCTGTATTTACCAATCCAATGCAATATCATAGTTTAGAAGTGTTACTTGCAATTTATGGTTATACTTTACAACTATTTTTAGATTTTTCAGGTTATAGTGAAATGATGATTGCTTTTGGCTTATTATTAGGTTTGCGTTTACCTGTGAATTTTAAAGCACCATTATTGGCACATAACATTCGGGATTTTTGGGATAGATGGCATATTAGTTTATCAACATGGATTCGTGATTATATTTATATTCCTTTGGGGGGGAGTCGTGTTTCCTTTACCCGTACACAAGTGAATTTATTGATTGCAATGGGATTATCTGGCATTTGGCATGGTAGCAGTTGGAATTTTTTATTTTGGGGTTTGTTACATGGTTTTGCTATTATTTTATTGAATTGTGGCGATAAAATTTATCAGCGTGGGACGAAAGTACCTATGAAACAAGCAAGAAATGCTTTGGCTCAATATAGTATTTGGGGTAAAATATTGGGAATGTTAGTAACGTTCCATTTTGTTGCATTTTGTTTTGTATTTTTTCGTGCTAGTAATTTTGAAGAAGCATTATTGGTATTTAAAGCGTTATTGAGTAATACTATAAATATGGCATGGGTAAATAATCCATTATATTTATTGATTATTTTAATTATATCGTGGATTATTTATGCTCAATATCATCGTCATCAACAGGTTGTATGGCAAAAAGTACAAACGATACCGCAAAGTATTCTGTATGTGCTATTATTTTTGGTGTTTATGTTATTAATTGTTTTTGCACCATCAGGTATTCCAGGATTTATTTATGCAAACTTCTAAATTGCCAATTCATTTAGCGATGATGGAACAGCTTAAATCAAAACAAGGGAAATTGAGATTTCGTTTTCGTTTTGGAAATGAACAGCACAGTGTATTGGCTCAAAATAAGTTTGTGTCAGTGTATTTTCCTATCGTGCAAATCGGTAAGCAATTTTATCGAGTTCAGGCAATAACAGATTATACAACTGAACCGTTGATGAATGTGAGTGTTGTTCGTCCTAAAAATATATCTATTGTATCGTCAGCCAAAGAACAATCAACACAAGTACCAGTTGTAAAAGAAGCATTACCAAGTGTCTCTCATTTATTCACTTTTCAGAATATTCGTGTAGTTGCACCTCAAATGAAAGGATTATCTGTCTTAGCTACAGAGGTTGTAACGATTGTAGATGATATGCGTATAATGAAATTTCAGCCCATTTTACAGTCTGATGGGCTGATAGATGATGAAATATCGTCTCCGAATGAAAAGATAGAAATTATAGACTCAAAAACAGTCTCAGCACATTATACAACTCAAGCGATTAATGTGATTGATGATGTGATCATGGCTAAAGGTGCTTCTATTACAGAATTGGTTCAACTAAATGAACAAGATGATGTTACAACAACACAAGAAATCGTGGAGCAAGATGATAATATAGAAACTCTTGTTGAAACAGTGGAATATATTGAGCAAGAAATTACTGAAATTATGGACGATAAAAATGATGAAAATTTGCTTGAAGATGTTCAATTAAAAGAAACTGTTATAGAAACAGTGGATACTGTTGAACTAGAAGAAGTTAAAGTAATAGAAGAAATTATTGAGCAAAGCCATGAGTATAGTGCTGATACAACAGAAGAAATTATTCAGTCGAATGATGAAAATACTGTTGAAAAATCGATTGAAGATATTCGGTCAGAACAGAGTGTTGTTGAAACTATTGATAATGTTGAACAAGAAGAAGTTAAAGTAATAGAAGAAAGTATTGAGCAAGGTCATGAGTATAGTATTGATACAACAGAAGAAATTATTCAGTCGAATGATGAAAATACTGTTGAAAAATCGATTGAAGATATTCGATCAGAACAGAGTGTTGTTGAAACTATTGATAATGTTGAACAAGAAGAAATTAAAGTAACAGAAGAAATTATTCAGTCGAATGATGAAAATACTCAATTATCTGCGATGGCTGAACAATCTTTTGTACTGTTATCAACAAAAACGGTAGAATCTGAGACAAATTACCAATCTACGCTAAAAAAATGTGCTAAAGTTGGTGGGATTTTATTAGCTTTTGCGGTGTTAAATATTTGGGTAATGCAACGTTCAGTGAATGCATATTATTTGCAAACCTATCATCAGCCAAGTCCTTTAGTTAAATTAGATGATGTTGCATTGTGGTCATTAGGTGCAAAAATAGGCGATTTTTTATATGCTCAACATGATACTTTAACATCAGGCATTCAACAGGCGAACCAAAAAGTTGTTGATAATTTTAATCAAAATCATGCTTTTACAGCAGAATATTTGGCTGAACAAGAGCAAAAACGTCAAGCACAATTAGCTCAATTAAAATTAGAGCAAGAAAAGCAAGCAAAAGAACAATTAGCACAACGTTATATGCTAACGCCAAATGATAAAATCTTTTTTGCAGGTGATTCGATGATGCAAGGAGTTGCTCCCCATGTACAACAATATTTGCAAAAGCATAATATTCAATCGATTAATTTAAGTAAGCAGAGTACAGGGTTGTCGTATCCAAGTTTTTTTGATTGGCCTAAAACTATTGAACAAACTTTACAGCAAAATTCTGATATTAAAATTTTAGCCATATTCTTAGGACCCAATGATCCATGGAATATAGTACATCCACAGACTAAACAATTGTTAAAATTTGCTTCTTCAGAATGGCAAGCTGAGTACCAATCTCGTATGTTAAGCATTTTAAATGTGGCTAAACAACATCAAGTTAGTGTAATTTGGCTGACTTCACCCAATATGAAAGATGATAAATTAAATCGTCAAATGATTGATTTAAATAAAATTATGAATGATGAACTTCGTAAACATGATGATGTACTAGCAATTGATACACGAGCATTGTTAGGCAGTCAAAATGATGTTTACAATGATTATCTTGTAAAAGATGGACAATCTATTAAAATGCGTACAGGCGATGGCGTTCATTTTACCCCACAAGGGCAAAAAAATGTTGCACAGGCTTTACAAAAGCATTTAACCATTATGCCTTAATCCTGTGATACGTCATACAATAATTGTATGAGGAAATGACGATGAAATATTTATATAATCAACAGTGCTTAAAAAGCGTTGCAAGTATGGCTGTTTTATGTTCGGCTTTAGTGAGTACATCTACACAAGCGGGTTATTTACAAAATTTTAATGAGCCTAATAGTGTTCAACTAGTGAATGCTTTACAGAATAAAAATTTACATATAGTACAACTTGGGGATTCGCATACTGCGGGCGATAGTTTAACTGAAGCAATGCGTACTAGTTTACAACAACAGTTAGGGAATGGTGGTATGGGTTGGGCAATGCCTATGTATTTTTCTGGGCAACGCATGGCACGTTTTGGTTATGATCATCATGCTTTTCAACCGATTTCAAGCCGTAATAACCATCAAGAAAATTATACTTTAGGTGGTTTGATTGCAAAACCATTGCAACAAGGTTCAACACTGACGTTAAAAGCAAAACGTGGTGATGAGGTTGAACAAAATATTCGTCTAAGTTTACGTCAAGCACAGGGGGATGGCAAATTTATTGCACGTGATGCGACAGGAAAAGTATTTAATATTGAAGCACCTAGCAAAAATAATACATGGCAACTAGTACAATTTAAGGCAAAATTACCTGTTACGATACAAGCTCAAAATGTAACTCAATCAGCGATTGGTGGTTGGTGGGCATTTAATGCAAAAAATACAGGAGCGACAGTCTCTGCTTTAGGCATTAATGGGGCGGAGTTATCACATTTAAATCGTTGGAATAACCAAGCATGGAAAAATGAATTGGCTCAGATTAATCCACAATTAGTAATTTTAGCTTATGGTACCAATGAAGCTTATAATAATGTATCGCCAGAAAAAGTACGCAGTGTATTAACTCAACGGATTCAACAAATTCGTAGTACAAGTCCGCAAACTGCCATTATGATTTTATCTGCACCTGAAGCTTTAAAAAGTATAAATGGACAATGTGGTGTACGTCCAACTCAATTAACTGCAATACAACAAGTGCAAAAGCAAGTTGCTCAAAGTCAAAATACGCTGTATTGGGATTGGCAACAAGCGATGGGGGGGCAATGTAGTATGAAGTCGTGGATTAATCAAGGTAAAGCCAGTAAAGATGGCGTACATTTCACTGTGAAAGGTTATACTCAACTTGGTCAAGATTTAGCACAAGATATTTTGGCATTAAATAGCTTAAAGCTAAATATGAGCGAACCACCAACCATGCAAAGTTGGGTAAATTCAAATATGCAACAAGCACAAGATGTGGCAATACTACCGACTAAGCATACTGATGGTACAGGACAAGATAGGCAACAACCTATAGGACAAACTCCTACCCCTATAGAGCTTCCACATTTTAATCCAAATGGTTTAGCACGTATTTGTACTGAAGATGAGCAAGGTCAGCAACAATGTCAAACTACGCCTGCTAAAAATATGTATTAATTTAGTTTATTCGTGTGGATAAGTACATTTATTTCTCAAGTCAAGGTGGATAATACTTGACTTTTGACTAAGATTTTGTGAAAATATTACATTAATTATTGGCTATTATTATTTCAATGTCTTAAAATAATAGCTCTCAAGTTCATCAAATTTCAAGGAGTCTAAGAGTGGCGAACTCTGCTCAAGCTAAAAAACGTGCACGTCAAAACGTAAAAGCACGTCGCCATAACGCAAGTTTGCGTTCTATGGTTCGTACATATATTAAAAGCACTGTAAATGCAATTGCAACTGGCGATTATGCTAAAGCAACTGAAGCATATAAGCGTGCAGTACCTGTAATCGACCGTATGGCTGATAAAGGTATTATCCACAAAAATAAAGCTGCTCGTCATAAGAGCCGTTTAAATGCTCAAATTAAAGCACTTCAAGCTTAATTTTTTGAGTATAAAATAGAACCCTAGCGTTTTATCTAGGGTTTTTTTGTGTCTATATATTATGATTGGAACATTACAAAGTTATGTCAAAACATATTTTGATTTTAATGACGTGCTCTGCTTGGCATAAAAATATGTATTATGCTTTAAGATTAGCACAGGCTTATAAAAATAAACAACATCAAGTATCAGTATTTTTTTATCAAGATGCAGTAAGTATTGCTAATCAACTGAATTGGCAGACTGATGACCAACTCAATTTACAACAGCAATGGCAAAATTTGGGTATCGATTTACCTGTATGTGTGAGTGCAAGTTTGACGCGTGGCATTAGTGATGATGAAAATGCTCAACGCCATCATTTAAATCAAGCTAATTTAGCACAAGGATTTCAATTAGTGGGGTTAGGCGTTTTGTCTGACTTAATCACACAAGCAGATAAAGTATTACAATTTTAAGTGGGGCAATATGAAAAAAATATTAGTGATTATTCAACAAGCCAATTTAACGCATTTAAATAGTTTAGAAAGCCTATCTGCTGTGATGGTATTAGCGACTTTTGGGCATCACGTACAGGTATTATTACAAGGAGCAGGGTTATCTTTATTGCAACATGATTTAGCTTTTATTGCTGAGCGAATGCCGTTTAAATTGGCATCAAATATGGTAGATAGTTTTGAATATTATGATTTATTGCCAATTTTAATTGAGCAACAAAATCAACATCATCATTTTGTGCTTGCTACACAACATGAATTACAATTTATTGAATATAATGCAGATTTTATCAAACAATATCAACATATTTTGACATTTTAATAGTTTGAATTGTCAAATCAAGCCTAAATAATTCAAGGAGATAGATTTATTTAGACTTTTGTCATGTACTTAGAAAAAATTGATATATTGTATTAAAAAAACTAAACCCAAGTTAAATTAACTTGGGTTTAGTTGTAAATTTGGCTCTCCCACCTGGGCTCGAACCAGGGACCTGCGGATTAACAGTCCGTCGCTCTACCGACTGAGCTATGGGAGAATATGCAGTATATTATAAAGAAATTTTTGCTAGTGTCAAGGATTTTTTTTAAAAAATTTGCTTTTTTTTTGAAAAAAACGTTTCTTTGTCTAACAAACGACCGAAAAATAAAATCGCTACAGCTATCATTACCATAGCGATTTTCTTTATACAATATATCGGCAATTAAACGTTATTTTCTTGCTCAATACTTGCAATCGCTTCATCAACACCTTCAATTGATTCAGCAGCTTTTTTGATACGGGCTAAGGCATCGACCAATACTTCATCAGCCGTTGCATAAGAAATACGCATAAATCCGCCTAAGCCAAATGCATCGCCTGGTACAACCGCTACACCTGTTTCTTCAAGTAACCATTCTGAAAACTCAGTACAAGATTTGAAACCTTTTGCACGAATCAACGGACGGATATTAGCATAGGCATAAAACGCACCATCAGCAGGTAAACATGAAATCCCTTTAATTGCATTTAAGCCATTTACCACCAAATCATGACGGCGTTTAAATGCTTCAACCATTGGTTTTAATACATCTTGTGGACCATTAAGGGCAACTTCTGAAGCCACTTGGCTAATTGATGTTGGGTTTGAAGTTGATTGCGATTGCACTTTTTTCATCGCATTGATGATTTTTGCAGGCCCAGCCGCATAACCAATACGCCAACCTGTCATAGCATAGGCTTTAGATACACCATTTAATACTAATGAACGGTCATATAAATCAGGAGCAACTGTTACAATATTGTAAAACTCTTCTTGCCAACGAATTGGTTCGTACATATCATCAGAAGCGATATAAACGTGTGGGTATTTACGCAAAACTTCAGCTAAAGCAAGCAATTCTTCTTTGCTATAAATCATACCTGTAGGGTTCGATGGACTATTTAATACCACTAATTTAGTTTTGGGTGTAATTGCTTGTTCTAATTGCTCTGGTGTGATTTTAAAGCGTTGGTCTTCACTGCATTTAACAATAACTGGCGTACCTTCCGCAATAATAACCATATCAGGATAACTTACCCAAAATGGTGCTGGAATAATGACCTCATCGCCTCTATTAATAAATGCTAAAGCAAGATTGAAAAATGATTGTTTACCACCACAAGAGACTAAAATTTGTTCAGGTGTGTATTCTAAATTATTATCACGTTTTAATTTTTCAATAATTGCTTTTTTAAGAGAAGGTGTACCATCAACCGCTGTATATTTGGTAAAACCGTCATTGATTGCTTTAATGGCGGCATCTTTAATGTGTTGTGGCGTATCAAAATCAGGTTCACCAGCCCCTAGACCAATGATATTTTTACCTGCTGCTTTAAGTTCGGCTGCTTTATTTGTAACTGCTAATGTTGGAGATGGTTTAATCGCATTAACACGATCAGAAAGACGTACTTCCACAGTGCTTTCCTTTTTTAAATTGAAGTCAATAATCACTAATTTATCACAAAATTAGCATGGCGAAATCATATAAATATTTATATGAGTAGTGTTCATTATTTCATCATATTACAATCGTAAAAATGAATGTTGAACATAGCTTATATCTTACCTTAAAAATGAGCTTTCGTGCGGATTTTTTTATAGAAATAGTATAATTTTTTAGCAATAGTTCTCATTTAAAACTATTATGTATTATGATGTGTTAAAATAAAAGAAATGATTGAATTAATTAAATGGTAATCTAATGACTAAACCTTCTAAAGCAAAAGTAAAGTTACCTTTTGCTATGCCAAATACTGAACAAACTGAGCAACAACAAGCTTATAATTTAACACGTCCTAAACCTGCTCAATATGCTGACCAATTATTTCCACCACCACGTGGCACACGCCGTTCAATGGGGAAACGTTAAATTATAGTTCTACTTTTAATGGAATAAATGATGAAAAAAATTCTTGGTTTAACATTACTGACATTGTTGTCATCAACGTGTACTCTAGCTGAGTCATCTGCTAAAGCACCTGACTTAACAGGTTGCCTGCAAATGGGGTATTCACCTGAAGGAGGTACACAGCTTTGTTTATTTGATAACCAAGAATTTGTGATTGCGGGGTTTGGGGCTGCTAAATATGGTACTTATCAAGTCGATAGCCAAAATCAACGTGTACAACTTTCATTTAAAAATCCACAAGAATTATATATTTATAGTACTTATGATCCAACTGTACAAGGTACAAAAATTCAATTTGATGGGTTCGCTGACCATTACTTAAGTGATGTATTTGTACAGTTTGATGAACAGGGTATTCAACCTGTTATTAGATTTAAAAATTCAAGATGTATAGCATATCCTTATATTCATACACTTAGACAACCGCTACAAAGCATCAATTTTTATCTCCAAGATGAGCGAAATAAAACCGATATTCGCCAATTTCATGTTGATTTGTCAGCAAAACAAAATAAATTGTATGTACTCTATATGGATAAGAAAGAACAATTAGAAGATATGTATTTTACTTATCAATTGAAAGGGAAAAAATATCAATTTTTTGAAACAGATTATACTGTGATTGATGGTGTACGTTATTTTGAAAAGAATGATATGCAGAGTTATCATTTAGAACCTTATGAAGATGATGATACGACATTTGATGACTTTCAAATAGTCAAACAATTGGTAACTCGTCCTATAGGAGAGCAGGATATTTATTTTGATTCAGTTTTTGAAACCTATAGACGTGAGCTAGATAAAAATGCTTATTATCTTGATACAGCAAGTCATACTTATCGTTTAACAGATGAGAAGAAATTGGATATGCTCAAACAGAGAATGACTACATCTTTGGGTTATTCAGAACAAGAATTTAATGAGTATATTGCCAATTTGTCTAAACAAGAATTGCAAGAGTTCAATAGCACCTTTGCTTTAGAAGAATCTTATCCACCCATTTTATGGAAATATCGCTATCATCAACCTAAAATAACGGTAATGACGCAATTTCCACAAATGATTAAACAGCGACCTGTATTTATGGAATCTTGCCAAGATGAGTGAGTGAAGAATCACTATTTATTTCTACACAAAAGGGTGAATAAGCATTCACCCTAAATAAAATCAATGATTTACAATTAATCTAAAGACTGTTCATAACCTTGATTATCGAGTAAATTATCAATTTCTGCTAAATTGTGTGGTTTAATTTTATAAATCCAACCACGACCATAGGGGTCTTCATTAATCGTTTCTGGGTCATCTTCAAGTGTGGTATTAACTTCAACCACCACACCTGTAATTGGTGCATGAATATCAGAAGCGGTTTTAACTGACTCAACACTACCTGAAACTTCGCCTGCGGTCATTTCACGTCCAACTTCAGGAGCTTCAACATAAACAATATCGCCTAAAGCATCTTGGGCATGGTCTGAAATACCTGTAATCACAAGTCCATCTTCAAGTTTAACCCATTCATGGGTTGGGGCATATTTAAGATGAGTTGGATGATTCATTATCTTATCCTAACAATAAATAAAATGGGTGTTATTATGGCTAAAAAAGTGCGTTTCATCAAGCCTTAAAGATTTGATAATGAAATTCACTGCCATCATCAAATATGATATCACATTGTAATTGGTGCATTTGGCAGTAGCGAGTTAAATCGACTTTACTATTTTTATCTGATGACTTGACGAGAAATTGTACATGATTTATATCATATTGTTTGATAGCTTTTTTGAGTAATAACAAGGGCATAGGGCAATGTTGTCCTATACTATTTACTTCGATAATATTCATCAATCATTATCCCCATAATAAAAATAGGCTTTCATTAGAAAACCTATTGTTCAGTTAAATACTGTATCTATTTAGCAGGCGTTGCTGCATCAATTGCTTGTTTAATCGCATCATCGATACTTTGAGCTTGGTCTGCTTTTTCAGTAATTGGAGCTGGTGTTGCTCGTGGTGTTTCTGATTGTGCAGGTGCTTTTACACGTTCAGTTTTACCCACAACAGTATCATCTTGAATATCTGTAGTTTTGTTTGCTTCAGGTGTTGGTTTTTTTTCAACTTGGGTTGTTTGTACAGGTTTGCGTGGTTCTGCAGGTGCTACTGGACGTGGTTTTTCAACTGAACGTACAGGAGCAACAGGCGTATCTGACGGACCTGGTGATGCTTGTAAATCTACAGCGTTGTTATTTGCATTGTTATCTGTTGCGTTTGCTGGATCAGTATTATCTATACCATTTGCATTATTATCGGTTGGTAATTTCACTTGTTGGTCTTTAGGAATCTGATTGACAACAGAAGATTTAGGCGTTTGTTGCTTTTCAGTTTCTTTCGGTTCTTCTTTTTTTACACAAGCGGTAAATAACAGTGATGTAGCAATGGCAGTACAAGCTAAAATTTTTACATTCATGGTTAAATCTTCACAATTTTAAAGATCATAAAACGATAGGTAAGTTGGGGTATTAATTTACAGATATTTTGACTATTGTGCAAGTGTAATTGTTATTTTTTATACGAAATTTACAAATTAAAATGATTTATATCATGTTTTTGATTAAAATAGGCAAATAAACTTGATTTTAATTTTAGCGAATAGAGTAAACAATGCAACACACAAATCTACCTGCCATTGAATTAAATGATGACGAATTATTTTTATATAGTCGTCAAATATTATTGGATGATTGGGATTTAGAAGCACAACAAAAATTAAAAAATAGTCAAGTTTTGATTATTGGTGCAGGTGGTTTGGGGTGTACTAGTGCTGAAATTTTAGCTCGTTCAGGTGTGGGGCATATGAGTATTATCGATTTTGATTGTATTGAAATCAGTAATTTACAACGTCAAATTGCGTTTCATCATCAGCATATTGGACAATCTAAAGCACTTACTTTAGCAAAACATTTACAAGAGATTAATCCACATATTGAAGTGGTTGGGTTAAATCAACGTTTTGATGCTAATATTGATTTAGCTTGGTTCTCTCAATTTGATGTGGTGCTTGATGGTTGCGATCGTTTTAAGACACGTTATGCGGTCAATACTTTGTGTAAACAAGCGAATATTCCATTAATCAGTGCTTCTGCAATTGGTTTACAAGGACAATTATTGATGCTTGAAGGTCAATCAGCGTGTTATCAATGTTTATTTCCCATCATAAATGAAGATGAAGAACAGGGCAGTTGTGCAACCAGTGGTGTATTAGCGAGTACACCAATTGTGATGGCAAGTTTACAAGCACATCATACATTATTGTATTTAGGTTTGGGACAAATGCCATTGCGAGAAAAAATTTTACTGTGGAATGGGCAAACTATGACACAAAAAATTGTGCGTTTTCAGCATGATGAAAATTGTGAAGTATGCAAAACATTTGGTAATTTAGTCAAAACATAGTATCATAAACGCTGATTTTTCTTAGGTATATGCTGATGAATAAAAAAATCGTATTTGATGGTTTACGTTCTTTAAAACGTATGGGAGAAACTGCTGTTGTATCTGCGAAGGCAGGCTTAAAATACGCTAAAGCCTATCAACAAAAACAGCCGATTTCAGCACAATTATTAAGAGAAACCTTTGAACAATTGGGGACGACTTATATTAAATTAGGTCAATTTATCGCCAGTACACCTTCATTATTTCCACGAGAATATGTGGAAGAGTTTCAAAAATGTTTAGATCAAGCACCTGCTTTGCCATTTAGTTATATTCGTCAAGTATTAATACAAGAATTTAAAGGTAAACCGCTTCATGATATTTTTGCATGGATTGATGAAAAACCACTGGCTTCGGCATCGATTGCTCAAGTACATGCTGCACGTTTAATTACGGGCGAAGATGTGGTTATTAAAGTACAAAAACCAAATGTAGATACGATTTTATATACTGATTTAAATGTGGTACATGGCGTAAGTTTGGTCATTGAAAAAATCATGCCTAAAATTAAATTTGCGTCATTTTCAGAGATTGCTGAAGAAATTAAAATTCGCATGGTTAAAGAAATCGACTTTTATGCTGAAGCAAAAAATTTAGATGATTTTAATGCTTATCTACAGCAAACAGGGAATACGGTTGCCATTGCACCAAAAGTTTATCATCAATATTCCACACAAAAAGTTTTGACTATGCAACGCTTATATGGTGTACCTTTAACTGATATGAGTGTGATTCAACAACGTGCGTATGACCCATCGCAAGTTTTAATCAATGTGATGAATACATGGTTTGGCAGTTTAAGTCATTGTGAGAGTTTTCATGCTGATTTACACGCTGGGAATGTATTGTTGCTTGATGATGGACGAATTGGTTTTATTGATTTTGGGATTGTTGGTCAATTAAAAGCAGAAGTGTGGTCGGCAAGTATGGCATTTATGGATGCTTTACAAATGATGGATTATCAGCAAATGGCGGAAAATATGCTTAAAATGGGTATGACCCATCAGCAGGTTGATGTTGCAAAATTAACTGATGATTTACAGCGTATTTTTAATATGGCGATGGAAACAGATCCAAGTCATATTTTACAAAGTAGTGCAAGTGATTTAAATGCGGTCATATTAGATTTAGTAGCGGTAGGTGAACGTCATGGTATCAAATTCCCACGAGATTTTGCGTTATTATTAAAACAAATGTTATATTTTGACCGTTTTATGCGAGTTTTAACGCCTTATACAGATATTTATGCCGACCAGCGTTTACAAATGTTGCAAGAACCAACAATGATCGATGTGCATAAAATTCAATAAGGTAATCAAATGGATAGTATTATTATTGAAGGTTTAGAAGTGCAAACAATCATAGGTTGTTTTGCTTGGGAACGAGAAATTTTACAACCGTTAATGATTGATTTAAATATTGAATGTGATTTAAGTCAAGCAAGTCAATCTGACCGTTTAGAACATACTTTAAATTATGCTGAAATTTGCCAGCTCACGAGTGTAACCATTCAACAAGCAAAGCCTGAATTGATTGAACACGCTGGTTTTTTAGTTATTAAATGTTTATTTGAACATTATGCAAGTGTTGAAAAAATTACCATCCATATTCGTAAACCTGCTATTATTGCTCAAGCTCAAGCTGTGGGCATACGTTTAGTCCGAGAACGTCATGATTTTTGCTATCGCTCTGTCGAGTAATTTTAATCGCTCCATGTATTTTAAATGGATTTATCAGCAATTACAACAATTTAGAAGCGTACAATTTTCATCGACTTATGTCATTCCATGTCGTGATGGGGTAGGGGCTGATTATTGGAATAGTGCGTGTTTAGTGCAATGTGATTTAAATTTGGAACAAATACAAGATTTGTGTAAGCAATGGG
The DNA here is from genome assembly GCF_030674635.1 of Moraxella sp. ZY210820. NCBI lineage: Bacteria > Pseudomonadati > Pseudomonadota > Gammaproteobacteria > Moraxellales > Moraxellaceae > Nasibacterium > Nasibacterium caprae. Next base: position 909,874 of record NZ_CP089978.1, read on the forward strand.
AACAGCAAGCCGAGCGTAAACGTCCATCGCACCAAATTTCTTTAGATGTTGATGTGATTGCATGGGGGCAAAGTTTGGCGGAAATGCGATTTATTCAAAAAAAATTACCTTTACCGCTCGATGTCAAAATTCCATTATCTGAATTATGGCAACATGATGAATTATTGAGCGAGAATATTCAATTTAATCGAGTGGATTGGGGTTAAATATCATCATGATGTGTCGAGCAAAAATAAATGAAAAATTAGTTTAAAAAATAACGAATACTATATCCATTTTAAATATGATGATATTTATTATTTTAATGATGATATAACCATTATATTAAAAATAATATAGTATTATTATTGAAAAATGATAGAAAAATGTATAGTATTTCACAATAATGTAAATTTTGTACAAATAATCAGAGGTCAAAGTGGGTACAACGAATCACTTTAAACAACGTTTAAAAACACAACAACAAATAGGCTTATGGGTAGGCTTAGCAAATAGTTATAGTGCAGAAATTGCAGCTGTGGCAGGTTATGATTGGTTATTAATCGATGGCGAACACGCACCAAATGGGGTACGCGATGTACTTTCTCAATTACAGACAATCGCAGGTTATGAAACACAAGCTATTGTACGTCCTGTAACGGGTAGCGTACATCGTATTAAACAGCTTTTGGATTTAGGGGCTCAAACTTTATTAATCCCAATGGTCGAAACAGCTGAACAAGCGGAATTAATGGTAAAAGCGGTGTATTATCCACCTAAAGGTATTCGTGGAGTAGGTGCACCAATGGCTCGTGCTTCACGTTGGAATACAATCCCAGACTATTTACATAAAGCCAATGAAAATATTTGCTTGTTGATTCAAATTGAATCAGTTGAAGGTGTGAAAAATCTTGATGAGATTTTAAAAATTGATGGCATTGATGGTGTATTTATTGGACCTGCCGATTTATCTGCGGATATGGGGCATTTAGGTAATCCAACTCACCCAGATGTGCAACAATCAATTGTGGAATGTATCCAAAAAATTCGTGCTTCAGGAAAGGCAGCAGGGATTTTATCGGCTGATGAAAACTTAGCAAAACAATATTTAGCAATGGGTACAGAATTTGTTGCTGTAGGTGTAGATACGAGTTTATTATTACAAGCGATGACACAACGCTTAGCAAAATTTAAATTAAAAGATGATGTAAATCAACAAAATCAATCATCAGTTTATTAAATGTTGAGTAAAAAATGATTATAAGTCGTTGATTTTTTAGGGGTGAATTTTTTTCGCCCTTATACTTATTAAATACAGTGATTAATCTTGCTGATTTTCCTGCTCTGCTTTTTCAATACCTTGTTCTATTTTTTGTTCAACAATTTCTGTATCATTTTCATGTTGTTCAGGTTGTTCATGTACAATTTCAAATAAACCATCAAACTGTAGCACCGTATAAACAGGAAAGTGGTCTGAACCGATATGGCTTAAACGTTGTATTTTCACTAAACCAAAATCGGCACTATGGAAAATATGGTCTAATGACCAACGTAAAAAGGGTAAATCAGCATGAAATGTATTGAGAAAACGGCGACCAATACGAGGGTCAAGTAAACCGCTCATGCGTTGGAATAATTGTGTGGTTTTTGACCATGCAACATCATTTAAATCGCCCATCACAATACAAGTTTCACTATGAGCTTGTATCTGTTTACCAACAATCAGCAATTCAGCATCTCTTAAAGTTGATTCTTTGGCTTCGGTTGGGCTTGGCGGTTGTGGGTGTAAACAGTATAAATGCACAGGTTTACCACACGCTAATTTTACAACAGCATGAATAGATGGAATTTCATCACTGAGTAAAAAATCAACTTGATGATGAATAATTTCTAATTTGCTATATAAATGCATACCATATAAATTATCTAATGGTACTTTAACTTGATATGGGTAATCAGCTTCAATGACAGATAATGCTTGTTGCCAATGTAAATCACTTTCTAAAGTTAAAACAATATCAGGTTGATATTGTTCAATATGTGCTAATAATTTATGATAATTTTGGTTAGGCGTTAAAACATTGGAGACCAATAACGAAATTTGTTTATCTGTATTCCACATGGATTGATGTACAGATTTAACTTGTTTTTTCCATAAAAATGTATAAGGAATGACCATTTTGACTTGATAGGCAATTGCAAAAATTAAACCGATGATTAAACTTATATGATAAATATGCCATTGCTTAATTGTAAATAAACAGATAATAAAACAAATAATACCCAAACTTAATAATTGCAAACGTGGAAAATCTGCCCCACGAAACCACCATTCATTACGGGGGATAAGCGACCAAAATGTTAGCCAAATTGTTAAAATAGAGAGAGTATATAATAAAAACATTGAATTAAATCTTTATTTTCTATGCTATTGATAATTAATAATTTTATTATATATAAAATTGAACTTTAGGTAAAGTATGATTTAGATATTTTCCCACCAGTGTGATGTAATGCTATCTAAATCAACAACTTGTCCCAACATTGGAGTAAGGGTAGCAATATTGAATTGTTGAGCGAGTGTGATGGATTGTTGTACAGGTTCATTCCATATATGAGTGCTGAGAGCATAAGCACCCCAATGCACAGGCATAAAACATTGTGCTTGAACATCTTGCACTGCTTGAATGGTTTGCTGTGGAAATAGATGATTATCATACCAATAATTATGATATTGTCCATTTTCGATTAAGGCTAAATCAAAACCCTGCCAATGTTGCCCAATTTGTTTAAAATGCCGTCCATCGCCATAGGAACTGTCGCCTGAATAATAGATTTTTTCATGTTGGGTTTCAAAGACATAACCACACCATAGCGTTTTATCTTTATCAAATAGCCCACGAGCAGTATTGTGTCGTGCAGGTGTGGCTGTAATTTTAAATGATGAAATATTAATATTTTGCCACCAATCTAGGCATTGAATACGTTGTGATGAAATTCCCCATTGTTGTAAGATTTTATCTAAACCTAAAGGGACAATAAATGAAGTTTGATGTTGAATAAAATGTTTAACTACGGCTTTATCTAAATGGTCATAATGGTTATGTGTGTATAAAATATAATCAATATGAGGTAATTCATCAAGTGTAATCGCAGGTGGTTGAAAGCGATACATCATCAAACCAAAAGGTGAAACAGTTTGAGCAAATACAGGGTCAATCAACAAAGTTTTATCAGCAATACGCAACATAAAACTAGAATGCCCGAACCAAATCAGTTTAATTTTGGCACTAGGGGCTAAAAAATCTTGCCAGTTGGGGCGTTGTTGTGGCAATGCTTTAGGTGGCATAAATTGTTGTTTATTAATAATCATTTGCCAAAAAGTTTTAATTAAACTGCCTTGTATGGGTTGTGTTGGAGGCGTGTTAAAAAAACGCTGAGTTTCTGCATGATAATGTTGCTGTAAATTTGAATTTGGCATCATAATTTAAATCATAGTAAATACATAATGACACTTATTGTAAACGCTTTTATGCTAAAATAATGTAATCAAATTTTATTTTTAGGTTGTATAATGAAAATTACTTCTGTTTTAATGGTTCTAGGGCTGGTTTTTAGCTTACAAGCCTGTGTAAGTGTGGTAACAGCTCCTGTAAAAGTTGCTTATGGTGTAACCAAAGGTGTGGTAAAAGGTACGGTTGCGGTGGCAGATGCCATGTATGAAACTGAAGATGAAAAGTTAGAAAAAGAGTATAAAGAAAAACGTAAAAAAGAATTGGCTGAAGAAAAGGAAGCTAAAAAACGTGCAAAAGAAGCAGAAAAAGAGATAAAAAAGGCAAAGAAAGAAACTAAGAAATTGGAACAAGCATCAGATGATTAATTTGTTGTAATCCTATGCGTAATGAGTTACTTCACGCTTATGTGATTCATTATCGAAAGTATCGTGAGCGAAGTTATATTGTACATACTTTTAGTGAAGAACATGGGCGAGTTGATGGTATTTTACGGCAAAATCCACCGCCACAGTATCAACCTATACAGCTTTTAGCAACAGGTAAACATGAATTAAAAAATTTTAGTCATGTTGAAAACTTTCATCAGCCAATTTTTTTGACTGGTGATGCATTTTTTTTAGGTTTTTATCTAAATGAAATTGTGCTAAAACTTGCACCCGTTGAACAGGAAATGCTATTAAGTTTTAGGCAATATCAACAAGCGGTGCAAGCCTTACAATATTTAGCTCATTTTGATGATGTTGTACAGCAAACTTTACAAATTTTACGTCAATTTGAACATTACTTATTGCAAGATTTAGGTTATTTGCCTGATTTTAGTTGTGATGCACAGCAACAGCAAATAGTAGCAAATTTATATTATGATTATCATTTAAATCAAGGTTTTAGTCTTTCTACTAAAGGGCAATATTTAGGGCAGGATATTATATTAATGCAACAGGAATGTGAGATATTTTCATCGGTCCAGCTTAAATTTTTAACAAAACTTTATCGGCAGATTTTAAATGCATTATTGGGCGATAAACCGTTAAAAAGTCGTCAGTTATGGATGCAACATAAAAAATAATGGAATGAGATTTATTTTAATTTGTTTTTAACCATTTTTCAAAAGTTTCTACATCTTGCAAAGCATATTGTGGGACAGGAGGAGTTGTTCCACTATTAATCGCTTTATCCATTTCTTCTATATCAAAGTTAAAAGGACGTTCGACTAATTTCGGTGTAGCAATGACTTTTCCATCGACTAACTTTATTTCAAGTGATGGATTTTCTTGAATATATTGTTGAAAAACGGTAGGTAATGTGGCTAATTCCAAAATCATTTTAACAGCTCCGATAGTAATGTATATTGTTGATTATAGCATAAAATATGATTATTTATCGATTTTAATCATTATCAATAAAAAGTTGAAGAGATTTTCTGCGTATGGATAAAATTTTTGTTATAATCCCATCAATCCATTATAGAGTATAAAATTATGGCGATTTTAGGTGTAAATATTGACCATGTTGCAACTTTACGTAAGGCTCGTGGTACGACTTATCCTGACCCTGTAGAAGCAGCATTGATTTGTGAACAAGCAGGAGCTGAAGGCATTACTTTACATTTGCGTGAAGACAGACGGCATATTGTTGATGAAGATGTATTCCGTATGCGTCCATTACTTAAAACACGTATGAATTTAGAAATGGCGGTTACCGATGAAATGTTGGCGATTGCTGAAAAAGTACGTCCACAACACGTTTGTTTAGTGCCTGAACGCCGTGAAGAAATAACGACCGAAGGTGGTTTAGATGTGGTTGGTCATTTTGAACAAGTGAAAAAAGCTACACAATTTTTAACTGAAATTAGCTGTCAAGTGTCGTTATTTATTGATGCAGATTACGCCCAAATTGATGCTGCGATTGCTTGCGGTGCACCTGTGATTGAAATTCATACGGGAGCATATGCTAATGCAACAGGTGAACAGCAACAGCATGAATTACAACGTATTATTGACGGTGCAAAATATGCTTATGATAAAGGTCTGATTGTTAATGCTGGGCATGGGTTACATTTAGACAATGTACAGGCAATTGCCCGTATTGATCAAATTCACGAATTAAATATAGGACATTCAATTATTGCTGATGCGGTTTTTGTCGGACTAGAAAATGCAGTAAAACGAATGAAAGCTAAAATTGATGAAGTGTAATTATGAACATAGTGAAGATACAAGATGAATGAACAACAAATGACAACAGAACAACTTTTAGCGACCGAAGAATTACCCGCTAATTTTGCCGATGCGACCGAAGCCAATGCGGTAAGTTTAGGTAAATTAGATGCGTTAATGTTACCGATTTATGAATTTTTAGGTTGTCGTACACCACAGGCTTGGTTAGATAAAGTGAATGAAAGCCCAGAAAATTTGAATATGTTAATTTTAGACCACGCCAATTGTGAAAAAAAAGCGGCGGGTACAGGCATGAATTTGATTTTCCGTTATAGCTTTTTTACCGATTTACAAGCAAAATTGGCTCAGCTTGTGCGTGAAGAAATGTTGCATTATGAACAAGTTTTAGCTTTAATGGAAAAACGTAATATTGAGCTAAAACCGCTCAGTGCAGGGCGATATGCAGGTGAATTACGCAAAGAAATTCGTACTTATGAACCTGAAGCATTAATTGATGTATTAATTATTGGAGCATTCGTGGAGGCTCGTTCGTGTGAGCGTTTTGCGGCATTGTCTCATATTGTTGATGAAGAATTAGGGCGTTATTATCGTTATTTACTCAAATCTGAAGCACGTCATTATGAAGATTATATCTCTTTAGCAACTGATGTCGCTCGTTCAAATCAACTAAAAGACCCAGAAGAAACTATTCAAAGTCGTATTGCCCATTTTAGAGAAGTGGAAAAAAATCTGATTTTAAGTCCAGATAAATTATTCCGTTTTCATAGTGGTGTACCTGTATAAATGAAAAACCATCTAAATCATTGAATTAGATGGTTTTTACAAATATTAGCTGTATAAATGAAAATTAATTAGTTTACAGCATTACAGGTTGTTTCGCCATTTGCACCATGCACACCTTTATATGAGAAATGTGCTTGATTACCTTTTTGATGCCATTCACCACCATAACCATATAACCCTTGTGTTGCTGTATAACGTTCACCTGAAGCTGATGGTACTTGGGTTAATGTTGCACTATAAGTTTGAGTATTTAACTGAATTTTGTCATCATTTAAATTTGTAACATGTACAGTTAAGCCATTTTGGCATTCAAATTTTTGTGTAACACTTGATGTTACTGGTTTTTGTGTAGTGTGCTGAGTTGCTTGATTATTAGGTTGAGTTACAGACTTTGATGTTGTACAACCAACCAAAGCAAGACTTGCAATTGTACCCGCAATTAAAAGTGATTTCATTATAGAACCCCTATCAAGATTGATAATATTTGATTTTATGCAAAAATATCGATGGATACAAGTCAATATTTTGTATGATATTGTAACTAAAATATATTGATTATCAATAATTAAGTAGAATATATGAATAACATTGTTCTCAACTTATAGTCAATGATTGATTTTTCGCAATGAAGAATTTGTAAATCGTCCGTATAAAATGAAATATTTTAAATAATATCAATATATTATGATTTATGTTGAAATGGAGTATCAATATTCATTAAATAAAAATATGGAATATCAATATCTTACACTTCAATATTTTTTGATATTAACAAATATTGATAATAAATTTAATCAATAAAAATACTTCATCGTTTAAGCATTATTAAAACTGTAGATGATGATTTTATGTTAAACTATGATAAATTGAGAGGATATTGTTATGACAACTTTAAAAAATGACCGTTTTTTGCGTGCTTTATTGCGTGAGCCTGTGGATACCACACCTGTATGGATGATGCGACAAGCAGGGCGTTACTTGCCAGAATATCGTGAGACTCGTGCGACAGCAGTCGATTTTTTATCCTTATGTAAAAATACAGAATTTGCCTGTGAAGTTACCTTACAGCCATTACGCCGTTATGATTTAGATGCAGCGATTTTATTTTCTGATATTTTAACTGTGCCTGATGCGATGGGCTTGGGGCTGTATTTTGAGACAGGAGAAGGTCCTCGTTTTCAAAAAACGGTGCGTAGTGAGCAAGATGTTGCCAATTTACCAAAAATTCAGCCGAATCAAGACCTTGATTATGTGATGAATGCGGTAAAAGCGATTCGTTCAGCATTGGGTGGACAAGTGCCATTGATTGGTTTTTCGGGCAGTCCGTGGACATTGGCAACATATATGATTGAAGGTGGTTCAAGTAAAGAATTTCGCTACAGTAAGCAAATGATGTATCGTGAACCAGAGGTTTTACACGCACTATTGACTCATTTAGCGGATGCTGTGACTGATTATCTCAATGCCCAAATTGATGCAGGGGCTCAAGCGGTGCAAATTTTTGATAGTTGGGGCGGAGCGTTGGCTCATCGAGAATATCAAGCATTTTCATTGGCTTATATGCAAAAAATAGTGGCAGGTTTACAGCGTGAAAAAGATGGTCGCCGTGTGCCTGTGATTGTATTTAGTAAAGGTGGTGGGCAGTGGTTAGAAAATATGCTGACTACAGGTGCAGATGCTTTTGGTTTGGACTGGACAACGCCACTTTATACAGCACGTAATATCGTGAATGGGCGAGCGTCATTACAAGGCAATTTAGACCCTGCGGTGTTGTATGGTTCAAAAGAAATGATTGAACAATCCGTCAAATTGATGATTGATGATGCCTATCAAAATGGTGAAAAAACAGGCTATGTAGCAAATTTAGGGCATGGTATTACGCAATGGGTTGAGCCAAGTCAGCCAAAAATTTTAGTCGATACTGTGCATGAATATAGTTTAAAATATTTGGGTTAAATAACTTTATTCTTAATTTACAGTAAATTATTGATTTTATTACGTAGGGACGGAAAATTTTCCGCCCGTACAAAATGAGATGATGTAAATAATATCAATATATTATGATGATAAGTTGAGAATGGAGTGTTAAATAGTCTTGATGGTGGTATAACTGACAAATTGAAAAATAAAAATTTGTTTGTTAAACTGCCAATATCAATTTATGGATAAGGAGCCAATCATGACAATAAAAAACTTTACATTTCAAATGTCAGAGCAAGATACACAACGTTTTTTGGCTGTTTGTGAACAGAAAAATGTTGAGCCTGAACAGGTTTTTCAAGAGTTTTTGCATCAATTTACACAATATTATCAAGAGCAGAATGATGAAACGTTGCGTGCAAAGAAACGAGCTCGTGCAGGGGGATTAGCCCAGTATGCAAATCCTGATTTAATTCCGCTTGAAGAAAAAGCCGTTGAAATGGCAATTAAGGAAAAATATGGTGTTCATTGATACAAATATTTTATTACGCTATATTCTAAAAGATAATTTAGAACTTGCGGAGCAGGCAAGTTGTATTATTTCTGAAAATAAGACGATTTGCCTAAATGCTGTAGTCTATGAAGCAATTCATGTGATGAAAAATGTGTATCATATTGAACGAACACACATTGCTGATGAGTTATATGGGTTATTTGAAGATGATATTATAGGTAGTGAAAACAAAAAAGTCATTTTAAAAACATTGACAATATTTAAAGAAACATCTTTAGATTTTATTGATTGTTTGTTGATAGCTGAATATATGATTCATGGTACAGCAGTTGCATCATTTGATAAAAAATTAAAGAATTATATTAAGCGATTAAGTATTTGTTAATATCATTGAGTATAAAAATGAAAATTTTACTTGCTTGTGGAGAGTTTTTATTAAAAGGCATTTCAACCGCATTATTTGGAATTTTATTATTATTAGCATTTGCAATTACAGCTCCGATGGGAAGTGAATTATATTATGGATTTTATCGGTATGATTATTTATTATTTTATGCGTTGATTATTCAAGGATTATTACTGTATTTTAAGTTGGAAACATGGGCGGAGGCAAAAGTCATTGCCTTATTTCATTTACTGGGTTTAATTATGGAGTTATTTTTAACGCACCCAGCAATCGCATCTTGGCATTATCCGCAACCATCGATTTTTAAAATTGAAACTGTACCTTTATTTGCAGGATTTATGTATTCTGCAGTAGGTAGTTTTTTTGCTCGTAGTTTAAGAGTATATCAAGTGGAATTTGAGCGTTTACCAAGTTTTGCTATTATGTTGATATTAGCAGTAGTTTCTTATTTAAACTTTATGACAAAATATTTTTTTGGGGATATACGTTATATTTTATTTGTAGTTTCAACGCTTTTATTTTGGCGAACAATGGCTTTATTCCGTTTAAAACATTATCAGTTTAAAGTACCGATGTTATTATTACTTTGGTTTTTAGCATTTATGATTTGGATTGCGGAAAATATGAGTACATTTTATAAAATTTGGTTGTATCCAAGTCAAATTGAAGCGTGGAAAATGGTAAGCTGGCAAAAAATGGGGTCGTGGTATTTATTATTATTGTTAAGTTTGGTGTTTGTGTTAAAAGTGTTGGGGCATCAGCAAAATGGTGTGTGGCGGTTGAAATAAATATTGATGATATGATTAAGATTTTTTATGGCTATGTTGAGAAATTTTATAGTTAAATTTACTGATGTAAACGATTATGATAAAGCAATGAAATCAATTGTATAGGTGATATGATGAAACGAAATCTTGGTCAAATTGATAAAATTGTTCGTATTATCTTAGGATTAGTGATACTCGCTTTGGTATTTACTCAAGTCATTGGTTGGTGGGGATTAATTGGTTTAATTCCATTGGTAACAGGTGTCATTAATTTTTGCCCGCTCTATCATTTGCTAGGTATTAACACTTGTAAGGTAAAATTAAAAGACTCTGAATAATGTCTATGACAAAAAATGGATAGATTAATTTCTATCCATTTTGATAATTAAGGCTATTATTTATCCGCTCATCAACAATTTTTCTTTTAACGCCAACATTTCATCACGCAAACGTCCTGCTTTTTCAAACTCTAAATTTTTAGATGCTTTAAACATTTCTTTCTCTAACTTATTAATATGTTTGGCTAATAGTTTTGGATTAGAGAGTAAATGTTGTTCATCTGCGGAAAGTTCAGGCGTACTTTTCACTTTTTTACTCGATAATTCATCAAGATAGGCAGTTTGAGCTTGTTGTAAATGTTCTTTTTCGGCTAAATCTTCACCTGTATCTAATTCTTGAATAGCTTGACGCATCGCACTGCGTGGCGTAATACCATGCAACTCATTAAATTCAATTTGTTTTTTACGCCGTCTTTCGGTTTCATCAATCGCTTTTTGCATAGAATTGGTAATAGTATCGGCATATAAAATCGCTTTACCTTTCACATGGCGTGCTGCTCGTCCAATGGTTTGAATCAATGAACGTTCTGAACGTAAAAAACCTTCTTTATCTGCATCAAAAATTGCCACAAGTGACACTTCAGGCATATCTAAACCTTCACGCAATAAATTGATACCGACTAAAACATCATGTACACCTGTGCGTAATTCATGAATGATTTTTACACGTTCAACCGTATCGATATCGGAGTGTAAATACGCCACTTTAATATGGTATTCTTTCAGATAACTGGTTAAATCTTCAGCCATTCTTTTGGTCAGTGTTGTAATTAGTACACGTTCATTTTGCTGTTTACGCAAGTGAATTTCAGATAAAATATCATCAACTTGGGTCAAAACTGGACGAATTTCAATTTCTGGGTCTATCAATCCTGTAGGACGAACGACTTGTTCTACAATTTGCTCACTTAATTCCAATTCATATTGGGCAGGGGTTGCACTCACAAAAATGGTTGTTGGAATGATACGCTCCCATTCTTCAAATTTCATTGGGCGATTATCTAAGGCACTTGGTAAGCGAAAACCATAATTGACCAAATTTTCTTTACGGCTACGGTCGCCTTTATACATTGCACCAATTTGCGGTACAGTAACGTGGCTTTCATCAATCAATAATAGGGCATCTGGTGGTAAATAATCAAATAATGTGGGCGGTGCTTCGCCGACATTTCGTCCTGATAAATGCCGTGAATAATTTTCAATGCCATTACAATAACCGAGCTGTTGCATCATTTCAATATCATATTGTGTGCGTTGTTCGATGCGTTGTGCTTCGAGTAATTTATCATTGGCTCGGAAAAATTCTAAGCGTTCTTTGAGTTCGATTTTGATATTGTCAATCGCACGTTGCAAATGGTCTTTTGGTGTAACATAGTGGCTTTTTGGATAAATGGTTGCTCGGGGTACTTTGCGTAACATCTTTCCTGTTAATGGGTCAAACCAACGAATACTATCAATTTCATCATCAAATAATTCAACACGTAGAGCTTCATTGTCTGATTCAGCAGGGAAAATATCAATAATTTCACCACGCAAACGATAACAGCCACGACTAAACTCAACATCATTGCGTTGATATTGCAATTCCACCAAGCGTTTAATGATACCATCTCGATGAATACGGTCGCCTTGCACGAGATGGAGCAACATTTGCATATAGGCATTTGGGTCGCCTAAACCATAAATCGCAGAGACTGATGCAATAATAATCGCATCTCTCCGTTCTAATAACGAACGTGTAGCGGAAAGTCGCATTTGGTCGATATGGTCGTTAATAGCGGCATCTTTTTCAATAAAGGTATCTGATGATGGCACATAGGCTTCAGGTTGATAATAATCATAGTAGCTGACGAAATATTCAACAGCATTATGCGGAAAAAATTGTTTAAACTCGCCATACAATTGTGCTGCAAGCGTTTTATTGTGTGCCATGATAATGGTTGGACGTTGTAATTGGGCAATTACATTTGCCATTGTGTAGGTTTTACCAGAACCTGTAACGCCTAGTAATAATTGATTTTTATAGTTATTTTGAATACCTTGTACCAATTTTTCAATGGCTTGTGGCTGATCGCCTGCAGGTTGATACTCGGTAACAAGTTGAAATGGAATCGCTTCAGACATGGTATTTGCTTCATCAATCTAAGTTTTGTTATTATAATCAGAAATGATGTGGAATGGTAGCATAACACATTGTGGATAGGATTTTTTTAGCTTAGAGTTTGCTGATGAAATATTTTTTCTGTTATGTGATTAATTTTATTCGTTTTCTTATTTTTGAATAAATATGATACAGGATTATTAGCAGATGGATATAGAGTTAATGAAAATTCACAAGTCGTTGCCTTATTTTTATTGTTTATCTTAACAATGTTGAATGTTATTTCATTATTTATGATGAAAAAATATAAAAGATTTAATGTCTTATGCTTGATTTTATCAATCGTATATATGATTTATTGGTATATAGTGTAATTACTTAAAAATCAAAATAGTAAAGTTTAAATGCAACTAACATTCAATACTTTTCTTAAATATTTAATCTATACTCTGAGTGAGGAAATAGTAAATTTGCCCGAACGCAAGACAAGAGCTATGCACGGCAAATGAGTTAGCAAAAAATAGAGTGGTTGTGCTATAATGGTACAACTGCTTTTTTATTATGGGGGATAAAATGATTGAATTAGCGACTTTACCACCAATTATCCAACAGTATATTCAAGAAAATGGCGTAGTAGAATTAAGATTAGTTGATGGCGAAGTGATTGCCACGCCTAAACTTAACGATACAACAGACGATGACTATTATGAGCATTTCTATCGTCATTTTGATATTGAGTATATCAAACAAGCAATTGGCGAAACTGATGAACATGGGCGTGCTAAACATACCATTCGCATACCTGAAGGGGTGGCACAAGACAAAGAAGCATTTAGAGAATGGGTAAAAGCTAATAATGCGAGTTGATTTATCACCACAGTTTTTACGACAGCTAGATAAGATGGATATACAAAGTCAAGACATTATCGCTGATTTTGTGAACCATGTTGAAAAGTATGGTTTAAATGGCTTAAAGGGGCGTAATAAATCATCTGCTCTAGTCAATCCACATACAAAACGAGAAAGAGCTAACTTTGCCTATGCCCAAAAATATTGTCTATGGCATTATCATATAGGTATTCCTTGTTATGTAGGTAGTGATGGCGATATGACAAGTGAATATATTCTGCATTATCAAAGATTTGATGATGAAATTGTGCTTATTGCATTATTGCCACACCCACCTTTTAATTTGCCTAATGAACAAACACTACAGTAAGATAGTATGTATAATTATAGATTAAGCCGTGAACAGATGGAAAAATGACTGATAAGTTTGTACAGCCTATAGAGTTATATAACCCACTAATTTACCTAACAATTTAATGAAATCTGCACCAGACTAAAAAATACTCTGGTGCATTTTTATTGTTAAATATACTCAAATAATACAAATAAAAAAGACCTATAAACTTTAAAATAGCTTATAAGTCTTTGATTTATTTGGTAGGCATATCCAGATTTGAACTGGAGACCTCTACGATGTCAACGTAGCGCTCTAACCAACTGAGCTATACGCCTGTATGTGCAATATTCTAGCACTTTATCACATAAACTCAAGTATTTTTTTGTGATTTTAATATGCTTGCACACTCTTTCATCAATTTTACAAATCGTTTTTCATCATTAGCATTTTTTTGTTCTGCATAATGTACACGCTGATAAAGCTCAACAACTTGGATAAAACATTCGTGAGGCTCAGTTTGAATACGTTTTATCCACATTGCAAAACTTTCCCCTGTTTGTTGTTGTAAAGCTGAAGGTAATTGGCGATTTAAACGCATAATTTGTAACTGATAAATACTGTATTGACGTTGTTTTTGCCAATAGAGCCAATACCAATATACCATGCTTAACACAAAAATCCCTGCAATCAATATCCAAATAAAGTGTTGTGTAGATGTTAAACCTAATTTTCCTAAGAAACTCTTTTGAGAATCCACATCATAACCAACAACTTTACTTTGCCATTGATAGCTTGCATAATCACTCCAAACTTGTAATTGACGTAACATATTAAACTGATGATAACCAAACGTACCTGTGCCTAAAGTATCAGGAGCTGATTCTAAAAAGTCTTGCATACCGTCATCGATACGATTAGGTGCAATTACAGCAGTTGGGTCAATACGTACCCATTGTTGATTGAGCCAAACTTCTGTCCAAGCATGGGCATCAAGCTGACGAACTTCCCAACTTTTGCCATCTGGTGCGAGTTGTCCACCTTGATAACCGATGACAACACGTGCAGGAATACCCACATAACGCATCATCATACTAAAACTTGAAGCATAATGTTCACAAAAGCCTTGTTTGGATTGGAATAAAAAGTCATCAACACGATGTTCACCCAATAAAGGCGGTTTAAGTGTATAAGTAAATTGCTCTTTTTTATACCAATTTAACACATTTTGCACATATTGTTCAGGCTGTTGTCCGCTTTGTTGCCATAATTGCTGTGCTAATGCTTGTGATTTTAAATCTAATGGAATGATAAATTTTTGGTTGGTATCTCCAATAGGTTGGTCATCAAAATCACTTGCTTTATTATTTTTGAGCCAAGCAAAATCAATCGGTTGAGTAATTTGAGCTGGACGAAATGGTACAATACTACCATCATTGTACAAACGATAACCACGTGTAGCAGGTACAGATTTTTCTAAAGATACAAGCCATTGTTGATTTGGGTCAGCCGTTAAATATTGATAATACATCACATCTCGATTAGCAAATTTGCGTATATCAACAGGGCGTTGTATAGGCTGACGTGTCCATGTAGTGCCATCATACATGTCTAGCACCATTGCACGCCAATAGAGTTGTGAACGTGGTGGTAATTGTTGCATATCGCCAATAATACGAAAGGCTAAAGCCGATGATTGTGATAATTCTGCAATATCACCAGGAGACATACTGTCGCTTAAACCTGTTTTTGCTTTATTCTCAGGAATAGGAATCGCCCAAAATGGAGGGAAACGTGGAAAAAAGATAAATAGTATGATAAAAAATGGGATAGCAAAGCCAATAAATTTAATAATTTGTTTAATATCTTGTTTAATAGCAGGTTGCTTGTTGGCTTGTTTTAAAAATTCATAAGTTTGTAAACGGTATAAACCTGTCAAGCAGGCAATGACACACCATAAAACAGCGAGTGTCATTAAGAATGATTGACTATGTAAAAATAAACTTGCACTAACAAATAAAGCAAAATTGAAGATAATCAATAAATCACGTTTTTGTTTTAATTCAAAACTTTTAGCCAATAGGCACAGGGTTAAAAAAGAAACACCAGCTTCTACACCTACAATGGTTTTGAATTGGAATAAAATAAGTGCCAATCCAATAACAAATACGCCTAATTGTAAATAACGATAATAGGTAAATTTTTTACGGTAATATTGCCATGTTAAAAATGAGAAAATGGAAATAAATAAAGCACTTAAGCTATAGGGTAAATAACTAATTTGAGCAATGGTAATACAGGATAATACCATTAATAAACATAACTGAATAGAACGATCCACACCATAAATAATACTTTGTTTTTGCATAGTCATTGTGTATATTCCTTAAGCTTGAGCCAGCAATTTTTGAGCATTAACCCATTGTACATATCCTTGTTCATAAGCCAAAGATTGTTGTGGCAGTTGCATTGAATATGCGAGATGGTGTTGATGACAGTAATCTACGAGATACATCATTAAGCTTAATTTCTCTTCATGTAAAGCACTCGGCATATCATCATACTTAATATGAATTTCTTGTTGTTCATTCATTTGTTCAAATATTTTAACAAATAAACCTTGTCCTAAAGCAAGTTGTTTCCACGATACTGATTGATAGCTATCGCCTTGTTTAAATGGGCGTAGCTCTCTAAATTCATCGACATCTGGGGTAAAGTCAGCCTTTTGAATCTTATTTTCTCGTGTGCTTTGCTCTGCATAAGGTGCAATCCAGCATTCATGTTGTAAAAATAAATAAGACCATGTTTGTACTAATCCTAATGGATATGTTGAGTAAATTTTGATTTTGGGTAATTCAAAACGCCCACGTTGTTCTGGAAAAAAATGTAAATCAATATGTTGTTGTGTTTCAGTCAAGAGTACATATTTTAAGTCAGTTTCAGTTTCTAGCATTAAATAACGATGTTGAGCTTGTGCTTGTTTAAAAATAAATTGTACTTGGTAATCTTGTCCAACACGTCCAACATCAGGGTAAATAATTTCTATACTCAAACCATGTAATTGTTTGAATGTTAAGTAAAAACTAATTGCTAAAACAGCACTAATCAAAAAGCAAAAACCTAAAATTAGGTTATTGGCATAGTTGATACCTGCAATAAAGGTTAAAATAATCAGAATAGAATATAAAATGCCGTAACGATATAAAAAAATTAATACGGTTTGATGGGTTAAAGTTGTACGTTCGCTAACCTGAAAACGTTTTTTAATCCAATGCTGATATTGATTATGAAACAGACCTTGAATCATCTGAATTCGCCTTAAATTTCAACTTTAACCTGTTTTAAAATTTCTTGGCTTTCTGCTTGAGATAAGCCCATACGATGTCCTGCTACTGCTGCGAATACATTTTGAATATCTTCTGGTAATACAAAAGTACGTTTTTCAATTAAGGCATGGCTTTGCGATGCTTTTTTCAATGCAATTAAACCACGTGTTGATAAACCATGATGATGTTTACGTGTTTCGCCTGCAAGACGTACTAAATAATCTAAAATAGCATCACTACAATGAATTTCATTTACCATTTTTTGTAATTGTAAAATATCATCAACATTAAATACAGGTTGCAAATGTTGGAAAATTTCACGGCGACTTTGTTGTTTTAATAAGTTTTTCTCTGCAACTGGCGATGGATAACCTAGAGATAGACACATCAAAAAACGGTCTAATTGTGATTCAGGTAGGGCAAAAGTGCCGCTTTGGAATAATGGATTTTGTGTTGCGATAACCCAAAATGGTTGTGGTAAGGCATAGCGTACCGCATCAACAGTAACAAAACCTTCTTCCATTGCTTCTAATAATGCACTTTGTGTTTTTGGGCTTGAGCGGTTAATTTCATCTGCTAATAAAATTTGACTGAAGATAGGTCCTTGTTTAAATTCAAATTTTTGTTCTTTTTGATTAAATAAATTAAAACCAATAATATCACTTGCTAACATATCATTGGTAAATTGAATACGCTGAAATTGTAAGCCTGCTAAAATTGATAATGCGTGTGATAATGTAGTTTTACCTAAACCGGGTAAATCTTCAAATAAAACATGACCACCTGCCAATAAACAACAAAGGGAAAGCTTAGTTTGTTGATGTTTATCTAAAACAATTTGATTAATTTGTGTTAAAAATTCATCAATTTTAGCTGAAAATTGTTGGATATTTTGTTCAAGGTTTTGCATATTTTACTCATTTCATAGACATTAGGTGTATATGATAACAAAAAATAAGTATTTTCGTATAGTAAAATATGACATTAATCACATTTTGTTACCATCATCATACCATAAAAAATCTACTATACGAATTAGCTATTTTTCAGGTAAAATATTGCTTATTTTCCATTAGTTTAGAGTAAATCATGTCAGATACACCATCTTTGTGGGCAGAGATTGATAAATATATTGATGAACATTTAATTCCACCACAACCACAGCTCGATAAAACCTTAGAAAACACAGCCTTGCATGGTTTTTCTAATCATTTAGCGGTTGCTCCTAATCAAGGTATGTTTTTAAAAATGTTGGTTCAAATGAATCATTGTAAACGTGTTTTAGAATTAGGTACATTTGCCGCTTATAGTACACAATGGCTTGCACAAGCCCTTCCTGATGATGGATATTTATTAACCATAGAAGGACGAGAGACACATGTGGCAATGGCACGAGAAAATTTAGCGTTGGCTAATATTAGCTCAACAATTGATTTGCGTCATGGGCGTGGTGTTGATATTTTACAGCAATTGATTGAGCAAAATATTGAACCATTTGATTTTATTTTTATTGATGCTGATAAACAAAGTTATCCTCAATATTTAGCGTTAAGTTTGCAACTTTCACGTTCTGGAACGGTTATCGTGTTAGATAATGTGATTCGTGCTGGCGATATTTTGGATAAAAATAATTATAAGCCAAGTATTGAAGGTATTCGTCAAATGTATAAAACAATGTACAATCATCCGCAAATTTTATCTTGTACCGCTTTACAAACGGTGGGCAGTAAAGGACATGATGGTTTTGCTATTGCGATTGTCAAATAGGAAAAATGGTAGTATAAGATGATGATTGGATAAATCAATTATCATCTCTAAAGCAAATATGATGATGTTTTATACTATGGATATTTTTCACTCAAAACAATTAAACTAAATGATTTTAATAACTTAAAGTGTTATAGGCATATTTTCCATAAAGTTATCCACAAAAAGTGTGGGTAACTGTAGATAAGGTGCTAAATCTTGAGATAGGCAATGATGGTAACAGAGTTTTTAATTAATATGACACCGACTGAATGTCGTGTTGCACTTATTGAAAATGGTACAGTCAATGAGCTGTTTATTGAACGCACCGCTCGCCGTGATTTGGTGGGAAATATTTACAAGGGGAAAGTCGTTCGTGTGCTACCCGGTATGCAAGCCGCATTTATCGACATTGGACTTTCTCGCACTGCTTTTTTACATATTAATGATATGGTTTGGTGTCGTTCAAAACCTGAACCAAATATTGGCGAGATTTTACACCCCGGTAAAGTCATTACTGTGCAAATCATGAAAGATATGCTTGGCACAAAAGGAGCTAGACTGACTACTGATTTATCGATTCCATCACGCTATTTAGTCTTTATGCCTTTTGCGGAACAAAGTGGTATTTCTCAAAAAATTGAAGATGAGCAGGAGCGTGAACGTCTCAAAAATATCATCCAACAATTGCAACAAAAGCATAAGTTGCCTAACGTTATTGTGCGTACGGCTGCAGAAGGTGTATCTGAAACCGAACTAGAACAAGATATGTTGTACTTAGTGAAACTTTGGGAGCATATTCAGCATAAAAAAATTAATTTACACGCACCGAGTTTAGTTTTTCAGGAAATTCCTTTAGCACAACGCATTATCCGTGATTATACACGTCAGCAAAATGTGAAAATTTTTGTTGATTCTCGTGAGACTTATCAGCAATTAAATCAATTTATTACAGAATTTATTCCGCATTTGCAAGATAATCTGATTCATTATGCAGGTGAAAAGCCAATTTTTGATTTGTATAATGTTGAAGAAGATATTCAAAAAGCCTTACAAACTCGAGTGGCTCTCAAATCAGGTGGTTATCTAATGATAGACCAAACTGAAGCTATGACTACAATTGACGTTAATACGGGGTCTTATGTTGGTGGACGTAGCTTAGAAGATACGGTATTTAAAACCAATATGGAAGCAACGGAAGTCATCGCTCGGCAGTTACGTTTACGCAATTTGGGGGGCATTATTATTATCGATTTTATTGATATGCAAGAACTTCATCATCGTGAGCGTGTGATGCAACAATTTGAAAAAATGCTACAACGAGACCATGCAAAAACTAAAATTAGTCAAGTATCAGAATTAGGCTTAGTTGAAATGACACGTAAACGCACACGAGAGTCATTAGAGCGATTATTGTGTGAACCGTGTCCTACTTGTGAAAGTCGTGGTTTTGTGAAAACTGCGGAAACTGTTTGCTATGAGATTTTCCGTGAGCTGATGCGATATGCACGAGCTTATGAAACACAACATGATTTTACAGTGATTGCCCACCCTGCGATTATTGACCGTTTTTTAACTACGGAAACCAATGCCGTGGCGGATTTTGAACATTTTGTACAACGTACGATTAAATTTCAGGTCGAAAATTGTTATACACAAGAGCAATATGATATTGTGTTGAGTTAGAATAAGGGCGAATTTTTTTCGCTCTTACAAATACACATTAAAAGATGATTAAAAAAGCAATGATTAACAATATAATGATTTTCCAAAATGATTTCTTTTCTTTATGCTTCTCACTCATCGCTACTACTCTTTAATAAATGAGCAAATTATTCACCAATAAAACAAGCTTTAAAACGTTGTTTACCCAATAATCTAAGTTGTTGCAATTCTTGGCTATATTGTTTTAAACAATCTAATTAACCCATCGATTTAACATGACTTTAATCAGCTAAAATAAAGCGACTTGCCATTTCAGCGTGTAACGTTGCGGTATCAAAAACAGGAATAGAAACATCATTTTGTTGAATTAATAAACCAATTTCCGTACAACCTAAAATCACACCTTTCGCCCCTTGTGCAATTAACTGTTCTATTGCTCTCAAATAATATTGTTTAGATTGTGGTAAAATTTCGCCAACGCATAATTCCTGAAAAATAATGCGGTGGATTTCTTGTTGTGTTTCTGCATCAGGAACGATGGTTTCAATTTGATATTGTGCCAAACCTTGTTTATAAAACTCCTGTTGCATGACAAATTGTGTGCCTAATAATGCCACTTTATCAATTTGGCTGCTTTGAATGGCTTGAGCTGTTGCATCAACAATATGTAAAAATGGCACAGTAATTTTTTCTTGAATCGCAGGTGCAACTTTGTGCATGGTATTGGTTGCCAATAAAATCCCTTCCGCACCAATTCGTTGTAATTTTTCGGCAATCTTTGCCAATAGTTCACCTGCTTTTTGCCATTCATTGTGTTTTTGATATTGTACAATCGGTTCAAAATCTACACTATAAACAATCAATGGTGCAGAATGATTATATCCTTTCGTCTGATTTACTAAGCGATTGATTTCACGATAATAAGTCTCTGTACTAGCTGATGACATACCGCCGATAATACCTAATGTTTTCATTTTATTTCTCTACTGTTGATGTGATAATTTTTTCATATTCTTGTAAAGTTTGTTCAAAATATTTTAACATTTTTTGCACTTTTGGCAAACTCTGACGACAAGCAATGACACCAACATCAAGCTGGTCTAAATAAGTTGCGACAGTAATATTCATTGCTTGACCATCAACCACAACTGAAGCAGGATACATGGCTTCTAACTTCGCTCCATTTAAATACAATGGTTCTTGTGATGTAATAAAACTTGAAATAATAACGTTAAATGATTGATGTTTAGGAAATGCACCACTTGCGACTTGTAAGCCAATCACACCGTAAGATAAACCTGTATAAGCCAAGATTTCACCACTTGTCATACGAGCCATACGATTTTTGGATTGTTGTACACTCTGTTGAATAGCTTTTAAACGCTGTACAGGCTCAGCAATATCAGTTGCTAAACTTGCCAAAATCATGGTAATACGATTGCCTAAATGGGTATCATCATCACGCAAAGATGCTGGTACCATCGCAATCAATGGTTTTTCAGGCAATTGTGCATGATTTTGTAAATATAAACGCAATGCACCAGAACACATTGCCAGAATGATATCATTGATTTTCACATCAAAATGTTGAGCGATATGGCGTAACCGTTGTAGTTGGTAGGATTGTGCAGAAAACCGCCGTGAGGCGTGAATTTTTTGGTTTAAAATACTTTTGGGTGCTTGATAAATCGGAATATGTTGTGCTTGTTGTGTAGGCGTAATGATATTTTTACCGATTTCTGTTAAAACCGTTTGGCTAGATTTTAGAGTATTTTTCACTCGTTCGGTAAACGATAATTTTTCTTGCGGTTTAGCTGTACGTTGTGAAGATTGTTGATTCGGGTTTAAGCACCAAATTGGTACAAAATGTGGGTCATCAGCAGAATGAGAAAGTGATTTTTTAATCATTCGCATTGCACCTACACCATCAGCTAAGGCATGATGAATTTTCAAATAAATTGCAAAGCGATTACCTTCAATGCCTTCAATCAAAGTACACGTCCACATTGGTTTAGCACGATCAAGTAAGGCACTATGTTCTTGAGAAATATAGCGTAATAAATCTTTAATTTGTGCAGGTGCAGGCAACGCCACATGACGAAAGTGATGGTCTAAATCAAATTCTTCATCTTTTTCCCAAGTCAAACCATTTAAATAATCACTATAGGGTGGCATTGGAGGTTGAGTTGTTGCTCGGAAATGTTGTACCGCTTGTTGGATATAATCTGCAGGTGCATCATCAGGAATTTTAAACAATAATAATCCACCAATATGCATTGGCTGACGGCGTTTTTCTAAAGATAAAAATAGAAAATCTGTTGGATTGATGGAACGTTTATTAAAATTCATGATATATTCCTGTGCGTCATCAGCGTTTAATTAGAAACTTGTAGCGGTTATTCTAACATACTTTTTGTTATGAATAATTGTTCAAATTGCTCAAGGTGTGGTAGGTGATAATATTTCAATATCAAGGCATTCAATATCCAACTGCACATAAGGTCGCAAACTTATGTGTAGATGCTGTCCACGCTGATGGATTTGAAATTGATGTACATAATGGGAAAATCCTTGAATATCTTGATATTTTTCCTGCTGATGCTGTTTTTGTTGAAAATTTGGGTCGATATAATGAAAACGTAACACATCATGACAGACTAAATAGCCCAAAGATTGTCCATCATCGGCACAAAATTCCAAAACTACACTTTGCCCGAAATTGGCAAATTGAATATCAATTAAGCCTGATTGATAAAAATGGGTAATATCAATATTTTTTGGTGATTTTGTATCGTTCATTTATGCAAAAACTCATGATTTAAGGTAAAATAATCTATATTCTACAATTTACAATGAGAACTGTCATGAGTTTTGTTTTTAATCGCCCCAATTTTCCTGCAACACGCATGAGACGTATTCGTAAAAATCCTGCCTTACGTGAAATGGTAAGTGAAACCCATTTATCCGCAAGTCATTTGATTTATCCGACATTTGTATTGGAAGGTGAAAATCAAACCCAAGACATCGCCAGTATGCCTAATATTCAACGTTTATCTGCAGATTTATTGCTCAAAAAAGCGGAAAAGTTATTGAGTTTAGGCATTAATAAATTGGCTCTTTTTCCTGTTACCCCACAAGAAGATAAAAGTTTAACCGCTGAACACGCTTGGCGAGATGATGGTTTAGTGCAACGTACAGTACGTTTATTAAAACAAGAATTGCCAGAATTAGTGATTATTACTGATGGTGCATTAGACCCTTATACAACGCATGGGCAAGATGGTATTATCAACGATGATGGTTATGTTTTGAATGATGAAACCATTGAATGTTTGATTAAACAAGCACTTAGTCATGCCGAAGCAGGGGCAGATATTATTGCACCTAGTGATATGATGGACGGTCGTATTGGGGCAATTCGTACAGTTTTAGAGCAAAATGGTTTTATTGATACTAGTATTATGGCGTATTCGGCAAAATATGCCTCTCGTTTTTATGGACCATTCCGTGATGCAGTTGGTTCAGCGAGTAATCTTAAAGGTGGTAACAAATATAGCTATCAAATGGATTGTGCCAATCGTCATGAAGCCTTACATGAAATCGCTTTAGATATTCAAGAAGGAGCAGATATGGTGATTATTAAACCGGGAATGCCATATTTAGACATCGTGCGTGAAGTAAAAAATACTTTTGGCGTGCCAACATTTGTTTATCAAGTCAGTGGAGAATATGCTATGATGATGTCAGCGATTCAAAATGGTTGGCTTGCTGAAGAAGTGATTTTAGAAAGTCTATTATGCTGTCGCCGTGCAGGAGCTGATGGCATTTGGACGTATTTTGCTGAACAAGCTGGGGAGATGTTGAAATCATCGTGATGATAAGATTAGAGCTAATGTAAATGAACATAATATCCCCTTTTATATAGGGGGTATTGTTGATAAGTGAGTTTAAAGTATTGTCAAATCAGTTATATTCATTTGACAATTCAAAAACTTAATAAAGCCATTGAATAATTGGAGTGTAAAAATAATGATTTTTCAATTTCAAAGAACATTTTTTCCTGTAGGTCAAGGTGCTTTTTATGGTGAAACTATTAGGAATGAGGAAAATAATAGCACTTTTAATATCGTTTATGATTGTGGTTCAGTTTCTAAAAGTGCAATTAAACAAACTATTAAACATAGTTTCCCAAAAGGCTCAAAGATAGATATTCTATTTATCTCACATTTTGATGCAGACCATGTTAATCAAATTACAACACTAAAAGATGAATTTGATATTAAACGAGTTGTGATGCCTTTATTAGATAAGAATGATGCAGATATATTAGTTGGTGTTTATTCTATTTTAAATCAACAAGATGTTGTAGATATAATAAAACGTCCTGAAACCTTTTTTGGTGAACGTACTAAGATAACTAAAGTTAGAGCTGTTAATCAAAATGATACCGACAACAACCCTGAAGAAAATGATAGGCTATCTATCAAAGCTGAAGAAGATAATGGTATGACAAATTTACCACCAGAAATTTCTAGTGGTACACCAATTGTATATCAATGCAGCAGAAAAGATGTTTGGCTATATATCCCTTATAACTATAAATTTAAAGAAAGAAATAAACAATTTAAAGAGTTAATTACACAGACTAATATTGATATAGATTCTATTCAAAATGGAAAGTTTACTGATGAATATATGAATAAACTTAAGAAGCTTTACAAAAATAAATTAGATGGAGTAATGGAGAAGTTAGATGGAACAATAAATGAAAATTCTATGTTATTAATTTCAACACCTAATCCTAAGGAAACGTTTTTTTGGCATTATTTGAGTCCTAGATATTATTTAGATTATCGATATTATTTTGATGATTATTTGCATTGTGGTGGTTGTATTTATACAGGTGATGCTTCCTTAGATAAAATATGTGATTTATTTTTTAATAAAGTTAAATCATTGAATACAATATCAACAATTCAAGTTACGCATCATGGTTCTAAAAGAAGTTTTGATATTGATTTTTTTAAAAAAATTAATATAGAAGACAGATTGATTATATGTCCAATTTCATTTGGTTCATGTAATCAATATGGACATCCTGCACCAAGTGTATTAACTGAATTATTATCTATAGGTACTATGCCAATTTTTATAACTGAAAATCGCAATGATATTTATATCCAATTTGGTAGGATATTCATAAGCTAGTACAGCTGTCAAAGGTGTTAATGTTTACATAATAAAAAGATTTTCCTTGTTTGGTAAATATACAAAGAAAATCTTTTAAATGATAAACTAATAGTACATTACAAGAAAGACTCTGGCTGTTTGGCAGCAGCACGGGCCGCTTCTTTACTAATAATCCCTTTAGTAACAAGGTTTTTTAAACTTTGGTCAAGTGTAGTCATACCATGGTTTGCACCCGTTTGGATTGCAGAATACATCTGTGCAACTTTATTTTCACGAATTAAGTTACGAATCGCAGGTACACCAATCATAATTTCATGTGCAGCAACACGACCGCCACCATTTTTCTTTAAGAGTGTTTGTGAAATAACCGCTTGTAATGATTCTGATAACATGGCACGCACCATATCTTTTTCTTCAGCAGGGAATACGTCAATTACACGGTCAATGGTTTTTGCTGCAGATGTGGTGTGGAGCGTACCAAATACCAAGTGTCCTGTTTCTGCAGCAGTTAATGCTAAACGAATGGTTTCTAAGTCACGCATCTCACCAACTAGAATAATATCAGGATCTTCACGCAGTGCTGAACGTAATGCTTCGTTAAAACCTAAAGTATCACGGTGTACTTCACGTTGGTTAATCAAACATTTTTTAGACGTATGTACAAATTCAATTGGATCTTCAACAGTTAAAATATGGTCATGACGTGTGTCATTAATATAGTCTAACATTGCAGCCAAAGTTGTTGATTTACCAGAACCTGTCGGACCTGTAACTAATACAATACCACGAGGATACTCGGCAATAGTTTTAAAAATAGGACCTAAACCTAATTGATCCATGGTTAATACTTTTGAGGGAATGGTACGAAATACAGCACCAGCACCACGGTTTTGGTTAAATGCGTTTACACGGAAACGTGCAACTCCCGGTACTTCAAATGAAAAGTCAGTTTCTAATAATTCTTCATAATCACGGCGTTGTTTATCGTTCATGATATCATAGATTAAACGGTGAACGTCTTTATGATCCATTGGAGGTAAGTTAATACGTCGTACTTCACCATCAACACGAATCATTGGCGGTAAACCTGCTGATAAGTGTAAGTCTGATGCACCATTTTTGGCTGAGAATGCCAATAATTCAGTAATATCCATGTCGGCCTCTGATATTTTAAGTGTATAGGGGAATGATAATCTGCTATATTATAGCCGATTTTTGCGATAAATTTATCATTATTTTTAACGTAGTTGCAAAAAATGTCAATCTCATCTTAAGAAATTATATTAATCATCATGGCAGGTGTTTTAAATTTTATCTCTATGCCTTGAGCTTAAAATTTGTTATGATAATCCTTTAATTTTTATGTGATAAAAAGTGTATTCTATGACTCAAATCATGCAATCATTTCAACAAGTTCAACTGCAAATTCAGTCTGCATGTGTTAAAGCACAACGTCAAGTAAAAGATGTACAATTATTAGCGGTTTCTAAAACACAATCGGCGGATAAAATTCGTGAATTATATCAATTAGGACAACGTACTTTTGGTGAAAATTATGTACAGGAAGCGATGGGTAAAATAACTGAATTACAAGATTTAGCAATTGATTGGCATTTTATTGGACATGTGCAACGTAATAAGACCAAGCTATTGGCGGAAAATTTTGCATGGGTGCAGGGTGTTGATAAATTAATTATTGCTGAACGTTTATCTAAACAAAGACCAAGCGATTTACCTGCTTTAAATGTATGTATTCAAGTTAATATTGATAATCAAGACAGTAAAGATGGTTGTGCTGTAGATGATGTGGTGGAATTGGTTCATCATATTAGCCGATTGCCTAATATCCGTTTACGTGGATTGATGGTGATTCCCAAACCAGAGCATTTTGCAGCTTTTGAAATGGCAAAAGCATTATTTGATGACATGGTTGAACATCATGCTTATCCCCAAGATTGGGATACTTTGAGTATGGGTATGTCGAATGATTTAGAACAAGCAATTGCTCAAGGTTCAACGATGGTTCGTGTTGGAACAGCGTTATTTGGGGTAAGAGATTATTCTACTTAACTTATGCCGATTCATCGTACAAAAAGAAAACTTAAAATTTATAAACGTCATAATGAATACGTTTATGAGCAATTACGACAATTAAATTCATTGTCAGCACATAGTCATGATCGCCAAGAAATATTGGATAGTTTGGCTCGTATGCCAAGTGGCAGTTTACAATTTAATAATCAATGGATTTATACAGTAGGATATGTCAATATTGCCTTATTTTTTAGTTTATTTATGATTCCAATGGGGCATTTTTTAGTTATTTTAATCATGATTACTTTAGCTTTGATTAGCTATATTTATTATGAAAATCAACAACCTGTGATTTATTGTATTCAAAATTTAGAAAAGAAAATGATACAACATCAGTATCAATTACAATATTCCATGTTACCTATATCCTTTAGTGGTCATTATCGTAGTAGCAGTTTAGCTTTGGCATTTTTTAAACAACATTTTTTTCCATTATTTGAACAAGGTACAGTATCAAATACTTTGACTGATTTTGCTAGCACTATATGGACAGATTGTCATGGACGAAGCTATCCCGTAATCATATTTCAATATGAATATATAAATGATGTACCAGCCAGTCATTTACAACAAAGCAGTCAATCAATGATTCATTTTTTATGGATGGATTTTATACAAAATCGTGGTAGGATTCGTGTTCACCAACGTAAACCACAATATTTATGGGGGATTTTTATTTTTAATGTGGATTTAAATGGTTTTGCTGTATCTACAGAACATGACCGTTTTCCAATGGAATATTATAGTCGTTGGCAAAGTAGCGATATTCAAATTAATCAAAAATTTTCTATTCGTGGGGAAAGCGAACGACATTTAGCTCAAACCATGACACCACATCGTATTTTATTACTGAATCAGATTTTTGCACAGAGGAAAGGTTATTTACATTGTCATGCTGATATGTCCATGATGTGCTTTTTAGGCAAACGTCCAATTTTACAAATACCTAATCATCAATATGAACATATTAGAAATGTGGCTCATTTGCGTGGGCATTTACGCCGTTTTAAATTGGCTGAGTATGAAAGTTTACAGCATGATTTACTCGCATTTTTAGAAAACTCATTAGATGTGATTGACTAAATAAACCTAAGTTTATTGCTAAAAAAGTAATTGTATCCTGCTATAAGTTACAGTATGATGATTCAATTGCAAGCCAACCGCCGCAAGGATTATATGATGAACAACTATCCACATTTATTACAGCCGTTAGATTTAGGTTTTACTACACTTAAGAACCGTGTTATGATGGGTTCTATGCACTTAGGATTAGAAGAACAACCTAATGGTTTTGAAAAACTTGCTGTATTTTATGCAGAACGAGCTAAAGGTGGTGTAGCGTTGATTGTTACAGGAGGTATTGCACCTAATGATGCAGGACGTACTTTTGAAGGGGCTGCAAAGCTTGATAGTCTTGAAGAAGCTGAACATCATAAAGTGATTACTCAAGCTGTTCATCATGCTGGTGGAAAAATTGCCTTACAGATTTTACATACGGGGCGCTATTCTTATCAACGCCATATTGTTGCACCATCAGCGATACAAGCACCGATTAATCCAATCGTGCCACAAGCTATGACCCATGAACAAATTCTACAAACCATTGATGATTTTGTACAATGTGCAAAATTAGCACAATATGCAGGCTATGATGGCGTAGAGGTAATGGGGTCTGAAGGCTATTTAATTAATGAATTTATTAGTTTACGCACCAATCAACGTGATGATGAGTGGGGTGGGTGTTATGAAAATCGTATTCGTTTTGCCTTAGAAATTGTTCGCCGTATTCGTGCGGAAGTAGGTAAAAATTTTATTATTATTTATCGGTTATCGATGTTAGATTTAGTTGAACAAGGCTCAAGTTTAGAAGAGGTTATTCAACTTGCACAGGCTATGCAACAGGCAGGCGTTACCTTATTGAATACAGGTATTGGTTGGCATGAAGCACGTGTTCCAACGATTGCGACTAAAGTGCCACGTGCTGCATTTACATGGATTACGCAAAAAATCAAACAATATGTTGATATTCCATTGATTACTTCTAATCGTATTAACACGCCAGAAGTTGCAGAGCAAGTGTTGGCAACAGGGCAAGCGGATATGGTTTCAATGGCACGTCCAATGTTGGCAGATCCAGAATTTGTTAATAAAGCAAGTGCAGGGCGTAGTGCAGATATTAATACTTGTATTGCTTGTAATCAAGCGTGTTTAGATCATATTTTTTTAGGGAAAACAGCAACTTGCTTGGTAAATCCACGAGCAGGACGTGAAACTGAATTCAATATAATCGCAACTACTTCAGTGAAAAGAATTGCAGTTGTTGGGGCTGGTGTTGCAGGTTTAAGTTTTGCGATTACAGCGGCACAACGTGGATATGAAATTCATTTATTTGAGCAAGATAGTGAAATTGGTGGTCAATTTAATATTGCTAAAAATGTAGTGGGTAAAGAAGAGTTTAGTGAAACTTTACGTTATTTTAAGCGACAATTACAACATCATAGCAATATTAAATTATATTTAAATACACAGATTTCGCTTGATGATTTAAATCAGCAACAATTTGATGAGATTGTGATTGCGACAGGTGTCGTGCCACGTCAATTACAACTTGAGGGTATTCAGCATCAAAAAGTATTGAATTATGTTGATGTTTTAAAGCATAAAGTGTATGTAGGGCAGAAAGTAGCCATCATTGGGGCAGGCGGTATTGGTTTTGATGTGGCAGAATATCTCAGTCATCAAGGAGAGAGTGGTAGTTTAGTAGCTGAAAAATTTTATGATGAATGGGGCATTGATACCACTTATCAGCATAATGGTGGTTTAAAAATGCCTAAAGTTGAACCAAGTCTACGACAAATTTATTTATTGCAACGTAAAAATAGTGTAGTCGGTGCTAATTTAGGAAAAACAACGGGCTGGATTCATCGTGCTGGCTTGAAAAAACGTAAAGTGCAAATGTTAAGTGGTGTTGAATATCAAAAAATTGATGATGACGGCTTACATATCATCATCAATGGTGAAACACAAATATTAGATGTAGATCATGTAGTGATTTGTGCGGGGCAAGAATCGGTCAATGAATTATATCATCAATTACAGGGCAAAATGTCGGTGCATATCATTGGTGGTGCAAAAGAAGCTGGTGAGCTTGATGCTAAACGTGCCATTCGACAAGGTACAGAATTGGCCATGCTAATTTAGTATTTATTATCATGATGCCTATTATGTACAATTGGCGTCATGATGGATTTTGATGATGTGCCGAAATATCTTGCCAACTTAATTGATAATAAAACCAATATAAATGGCGGAAACGGGTTAGTTTTTCAGCTAACCAAGGTTTAGCTCTTGTGGAATAATGTACAATCAAAGGTGTCATATTTCCTAAATCTTCGATGAGATGAGCATGATTTGATAGTGTTAGTAAATAATCTAACCCAACTTGATAATTATAGCCACGATTTAAATATAAGCATTTATCTTTTAATAAGATATTTAATACTTCTTGGTCGCCATTTTTTAATTGTTCAGCTAGCTGATTAGAGAGATTTAAACATTGTTCTGTCATCTTAGTTTGTCGCCATAATTGGTTATTAATTAACATTACACCTGCATTAAATTCATCTAATCCATGAAATTGTTGTGCAATTGGGTCTTTAACAACAGCTACAAAATAATGTTGTAAATCTATTGCAAATAAATGGTTCAAATTACCATTTACGACTAAATCACAATCTAAATACAATACTTTATCATGTGGAATAAAGGTTGGAATAAAATAACGATAGAATGTTGCTTCAGAATTGATATGGGCAAATGTTGGATAGTTTTTTAAGGTCTCATGATGGATTTTAGTATCATGAATTTGACAATTGAGCATAGATAAATGCTGATTTAAAATATCGAACCATTCAGATGGAAAATCATTATTAAATAAATAAAATAGGATATTTTTGTTATGATAACAAATTGATTTAATTGTAGTTAATACATGTTCAGCGTATTGATAGTCGGCTGAAAGTACGATAACATTGTGTTGCGTTGTTGCGTTGTTGCGTTGTTGCGTTGTTGCGTTGTTGCGTTGTTGCGTTGTTGCATAGCATAAACCTATTCCTAAAATATATGATTTATCATCATTTTACTTTTTCATTGATTGATAATTTTAAAATGGTATGGGCAAATGACAATTCACCCACACCATCATCAATACATTGACAATAGAATTATAATGCTGATTTTAAAACATCAACTTTATCAGTTTTTTCCCAAGTAAAGGCAGTTTCAGAACCAATACGACCAAAATGTCCATATGAAGCAGTTTGTTTATACATAGGTTGTAATAAATTCAACATACGTGTAATACCATAAGGACGTAAGTCAAAACATTCACGCACTAATGCGATAATTTGTTCATCAGAGATCTTACCTGTACCAAATGTATTAATCGAAATAGATGTCGGCTCTGCTACGCCAATAGCATAACTGACTTGGATTTCACATTTATCCGCTAAACCAGCTGCTACAATATTTTTGGCAACATAACGCCCTGCATAAGCAGCACTTCTATCTACTTTTGATGGGTCTTTACCAGAGAATGCTCCGCCACCATGACGAGCCATACCGCCATAAGTATCGACAATGATTTTACGACCTGTTAAACCACAATCGCCTACAGGTCCACCGATAATAAATAATCCTGTAGGGTTGATGTGGAATTTAGTATCAGCATGGAACATTTCAGCAGGGATAATTGGTTTAATAATTTCTTCAATTACAGCTTCTTTTAATTTGCTTTGTGAAATATCTGGGTCATGTTGAGTTGATAAAACCACTGCATCTAAGCGTACAGGCTGACCATTTTCATACGCAAACGTAACTTGGCTTTTTGCATCTGGACGTAACCATGGTAATTGACCACTACGGCGTAATTCTGATTGACGCTCCATTAAACGGTGAGCATATAAAATTGGAGCTGGCATTAATACATCTGTTTCACGGCTAGCGTAACCAAACATTAAGCCTTGATCGCCTGCACCTTGATCTTCAGGTTTTTGACGATCGACCCCTTGAGCGATTTCAGGTGATTGTTTACCAATCATATTCATTACCGCACAAGTTGCTCCATCGAAACCTAAATCAGAATGAGCATAGCCAATACCTTTAACAGTTTGACGCACAATTTCTTCGAAATCGACATTAGCGGTTGTGGTAATTTCACCTGCTAGAACAACTGCACCTGTTTTTACTAAGGTTTCACACGCTACACGAGCATAAGGGTCTTGTTTTAAAATGGCATCTAAAATTGCATCGCTGATTTGGTCAGCCATTTTATCTGGGTGTCCTTCACTTACAGACTCTGAAGTGAATACTGAATATTCTTTCATAATTAAACCTATGTTTAAGTGTAGAAAGATTTAAATTGCTTTTCAAAGGAATCGATTAACGAAATGACAGTTCATCATTAAAATGTTTGCCATATTTGGAAAGAAATCTAAATCTGATTAAATTTTCCTATTTTATAATAGAGTGATGTTGAATGATAGTATTTTAAATTAAAATTACATGAAATAATTTTAGGATTTACTTTACATTTACATTAAATTTTTTCCCTTGATGATAATATTGCTTACCTTGATAAAAGAGATAGGAAGAATAATCATTATCTAACATAATTTTAGGGTATTCTATTATATCAATATGATATTGTTTTCGTAGCTGATTATTTTGTAGATAGATTAATTCTCCATTAGGTAAAATATGCTGAATAGCAGATTGATAATTATCCTGTTGTTCTCTTAAATCTGGTGTTGTTGCATATTGATATATATCTGCACATGATAAATTTTGCCACCATGTTAAAAGCGATTGAATATTTGTGAATGTGCTAATCCACAAATATTCATAAGCTCCATAATCTTCCCAAATTAAAACTTTAAGCATATTCCGCCAACATCGCTAAAAATTCAGTTTCATTCATTACTTGAATGCCTAATTTTTCAGCTTTGTCTAATTTAGAGCCTGCTTTTTCACCTGCAACGACACATTTAGTTTTTGATGATACACTACCACTCACTCTCGCACCTAAGGCTTGTAATTTTTGTGTAGCTTCATCACGTCCCATTGTAGCAAGTGTGCCTGTAACCACCCAACTTTCGCCATTTAAAGGCTGACGGCTTGGGGCTTGCATGGCTTCAAATTCAAAACCTGCTTGCAACAATTGGTCAATAATGTCTAAATTATGGCTTGCTTGGAAAAAGTCAAAAATCCATTCTGCGGTAATATCGCCGACATCAGGGGTTTTTTTCAGACTTTCAATATCCGCTTGACGTAAATTTTCTAAAGTTTGAAATTGTTGAGCTAACATTCTTGCTGTTGTTTCGCCTACACCACGAATACCGAGTGCATAAATAAATTTAGCTAAAGTCGTTTTTTTACTATTTTCAATCGCGTCAAGTAAATTTTGTACCGACTTTTCGCCCATTTTTTCAATATTGAGTAATGTTTCACGATGTTGATAGAGTTGATAAATATCCGCAACGTTATTGAGCAAATTTAAATGTAATAAACTTTCCACCCAACGGTCGCCTAAACCTTCAATATCCATTGCCTTACGTGATACAAAATGGCGAATTGCTTCAATACGTTGAGCAGAACAATATAATCCACCTGAACAACGGGCAAGTGCTTCGCCTTCAGGCATTACTACAGGCGATTGACAATCTGGACATTCGCTTGGTAATTGTACAATGTTGGTATGTTGTGGGCGAAATTCTAGCCACACTTTTTCCACTTTTGGAATCACATCTCCAGAACGATAAACGCTAATAGTATCGCCTGTACGAATATCAAGACGATAAATTTCACCAATATTATGTAAAGTAACATTAGAAATAGTAACACCACCTACAGCAACAGGTTTTAAGCGAGCAACGGGTGTTAAAGTTCCTGTGCGTCCCACTTGCCAATCGATGTGTTCAACCGTTGTTAAAGCGACTTGTGCAGGGAGCTTATAAGCTGTTGCCCAACGTGGTTCACGGCTTAAAAAGCCCAGTTGTTGTTGTTGTTGTAAATTATCAACTTTGATGACTAGACCATCAATTTCAACTAGTAAATCTGCACGTTGTTCAATGACTTGTTCATAAACTTGTTGAATTTGTTCAATATTCTCACATAAAAATTGACGTTCAGCGATTTCAAAACCTAAATTTTGTAACCAATGTAAACTATCATTCATGCTATTTAAGCCATGATGGGGTTCACATTGTGCAATGCCATAAGCATAAAATGCTAAAGGACGTTGACGGGCAATATTCGGGTCAAGTTGGCGTAAACTACCTGCCGCAGCATTGCGTGGATTGGCAAAAGTTTTTTCGCCTTTGCTTTCTTGTTCTGCATTAAGTTTTTCAAAACCTGCTTTTGGCATTAATACTTCGCCACGTACTTCTAAGAAAGTAGGAATATTATCGCCTAATAATACTTGTGGTAAGTTACGGATGGTTTTTACATTTTGTGTAATATTTTCGCCAACTTCGCCATCGCCACGTGTTACGCCACGTACTAAAACGCCATGTTCATACCATAAAGAAATAGCTAAACCATCAAGTTTTAATTCTACTTCGTATTGGATTTGTTGTTTAGGTAGGCGTTCTTCCACTTTACGCACAAAATCTTTTAATTCATCATAATTAAAAATATTGCCTAATGAGAGCATAGGT
This sequence comes from Moraxella sp. ZY210820, assembly GCF_030674635.1. NCBI lineage: Bacteria > Pseudomonadati > Pseudomonadota > Gammaproteobacteria > Moraxellales > Moraxellaceae > Nasibacterium > Nasibacterium caprae. Next base: position 945,293 of record NZ_CP089978.1, read on the forward strand.
ACAGTATGGGTAATACTTTCAAATTTTACCAATGGTGTTCCGCCTACATTTTGTGTAGGGCTATTGGCTTGAATAAACTGCGGATATTGTTGTTCTAACTCTTTGAGTTGATGGAATAATTGGTCATATTCTGCATCAGAAATGGTTGGGTTATCCATGACATGATAGGCATGGCTATGTTGGTTTAAAATATGTACTAATTGCTGTATTTGTTGTTGAATATTCATGTGTTATCTCGATATAAAAATGATGATAGAATGAACTATCATCATGTGATATGTGGGGAAATGGTTATTCGCCCACGTATGTATGTTCAAAATGAAGTCGTATTAGGATTGATTTTCGCTTACATACATCTTAATTGCACTACGCAAATCTTGTTCCATTTGTGATGTTAATTCATTACGATGCCCATCAAAAATACGTCCTTTTAATTCACGTGTCATACGGTGCATACTAGTCATCATCATATCATAGCCTGTTACTGCATCATAATGTGGTAGTGTAAGGAAAAAGACAACCGCATTAATCGGTTCATTTACCATTGTATTAATATCGAATGGTTCTGTTGTGCCATCATAAGTACGTTTTGCTAATGAGAACATATGGTAAAAATCGCCATTTTCATCTTGATGATAACGATGGAAATAATTTTCTTCACCAAAACGTAAACCGTAACGGTCTAAAATCTTTAAGAAGCGGTCGCCTTTTAAATCATGGTCATCTAAATAAACATAAAACTCCATGACTTGTTCGGCATATTCTTCACTTTCGTCATCATCTTGATTATCTAAGTTAGCAATCAATAATTCACTATCCCCTTGAAATTTTTCAATTTCTTTGACTTCAATATCAGGGTTAAGTTGTAAGATTTCAGGTTTATGTTCGGTTTCAGTTTGTTCTGTTGCTATTACAGTGGGTGCTTCATCAGTAATATTTTCATTTTTACTTTCTATTGGGTGAACAAATGGCTCATCATCAGTCTGACGATTGACTATAGGTTCAACAGAAGTTGTAGTTGAAGTGTTTTGGATGTCTTTATGTTCTTCATCTTGTTGGCTAATATTTTCCTGTTCTGCTTGTGCTTCGGCGAGTTGATGACGTACATGACGTGGAATTACAGGTTGTGAAGTATGTGGGTCGATGTGTAATTCACTATCTAATGACAATGCCTTTGAGTCTCGATTACGGAACAATGCCTTGCCCAGTAAAATAAAACTACAAATCACCATGATAGCGGCTATGATATATAGCACGATAGATAAGAAAGTGTACATTAGACTTGCTCCAACATAAGACCGAATTCTTTTGCTTGTTCAATATTAACCGCAACCAATTTTGAAGTTCCTGCTTCTGGCATGGTTACACCCAATAAATCTGTTGCCATTGTCATCGCCAATTTATTGTGGGTAATATAAATAAATTGTACTTGTTGCGATAATTCTGTGACTAAATTACAAAAACGTTGTACATTGGCATCATCAAGCGGGGCATCAACTTCATCTAGCACACAAAATGGTGCAGGATTTAAGCGGAAAATAGCAAATACCAATGCCAACGCTGTGAGTGCTTTTTCACCTCCAGATAATAAAGCCAATGAGCTGTTACGTTTACCCGGTGGGCGTGCCATTAATTTTACGCCTGATTGCCAATCATCTTCAAGTGTTAAACTGGCTTCGCCACCATTAAAAACTTTAGGAAATAATACTTGTAATTCACGATTAATTTTATCAAAAGTATTCATGAATAAACTTTTGGTTTCTTGGTCTATACTTTTCATTGCTTCACGCAATTGTGTAACAGTAGTTTCCACATCGCTGATTTGATGACTTAATTCATTATGACGTTGCATAATGTCTTGATATTCTTCTGACGCAATTAAATTAACCGCACCTATTTTATCAAATTTTTCTTGTTTTTCCACTAATTGTGTTTGATGTTGTGCAATATCGATGCTTAAACCTAAAATTGCTTGAGCGTTTAGATGATGTAATTGCTCTTGCTGATGTTCAATATCTGATTTAACACTTTGCCATGCCAAGCGTTTATCTTCAAGTTTTTGACGTAAATCTTCATCTTGTTGTTGTAATTTTTGGCGTAATTCGGTGCGTTGTTGCTGTTTTTGTTGAGCGATATTTAAATCATCTTGCCACACTTGCCATGTACTTTGTAGTTCAACCGTAAGTTTTGCTTGATTATCAAGCTGTTGTTGTAAACTTGGTAACTCCATTTGTAAGGGCAATAATGTACTTTGCAACTGCTGATATTGTGTAGCTTGTTGTTGCACTTGTTTGCTTAAAAAACCATAATCTTTTTCAAGTAATTCAATATCTTGTTTGCATTGCATTTGCTCTGCTTTTTTTGCTTGTAAGGTTGCAGATTGTTGCTCTAATAGCTGTTGTATATCTTCAAGCTGTTGCTCTAAATCATCAAGCAATAATTGTTTTGCTTGTAAATTAGGCATCAGTTGCTCTAATTTACTTTCAATCGCTTGTGTGTCAATTTGCCAATCATCTAATTGTAATAAATCATCGGCTAATTGTTGTTCAATTTGCTGATATTGTTCAGTTAGTTGTTGTTGCTGTGCTTGATTGGCGTGTTGCTGACTTTGCAATTTTACAATATCTAAATCAAGCTGTTTGAGCTGTTGCTCGATGTGTTTATGTTGATGTTTAAATTGCTGTATGTGTTGCTTATGTTGCTCAATTAAAGTGTTTTGTTGTTGATAATCAACATCAACTTGTTGTAATTGTTGCTCTAAATTTTTAATTAATTGTTCAACTTCTTGCAAGCGGATACGATGACTAAAAATCCCTTGTCCTGTTTGGCTTGGTTCATCATACAAAAGGGCAATTTGCCAATCCATGCCCAATAAATAGCCATCTAAAGTTAAAATTTGCTGTTCGGCTTGTAGTAAATGTTGTAGTGCAATCGCATCAGCATACTGTTCAATGATAATAATACGCTTAAAAAATTGCCATTGTGGTGCTTTAATCCAAGTCGCTAAGGTCGGATAAGTTTGTAGTTGTTCGTGCCAAGTATTTGATGTTCTATCATCAGAATTTACACAAATTTGTCGTGCGACATCAGATTTAAATGCGTGTGTTTCTGCGATAATATCAGCGTGTAACCAATCAGCAAGTACTTTTTCAATTAAACTTGCATGGTTTTTAGCGGGTTCAGTCAGCTCTAACTGCATAAATAAATGTTGATGATTTGCCGTTTGTGCCGATGTTTTAACCAATAATTGTTGCAAGTGGTTTTGTTCAGCTTGCAAAATTTTAATTTCGGCTTGAATTTGCTGGCGTTGTTGTTGAACCTGTTGATATTGTTGTTGTTGCTGTTCGTACTGTTGTTCAGCATGAGTGGACTGCTCAAGTAATTGATTTAATTGATGTTGTAATTGTTGTTGCTGTTGTAAATAGTCGCTTAATGTTTCATTATCAACTTGTTTAGCAAGTTGCTGACGTTGTGAAAGTAGCGTTTCTTGCTGTTGCTGTAAACGCTGACAATTTTTTTGTAACTGTTGCTGTTGTACCAATAATTGCTGTTGTTGTTGCTGATATTGCTCAACTTGTTGTTTATATTGATTAAATTCTGCTTGTTGCTGTTGTTGTTGATGTTTTACATCTTGTAATTGTTGTTGTGTATTTTGCCATGCCTGTTGAGCAATTAGACTTTGCTCATTACCATGTTCAGCTTGCTCATGTAGTTGTTCAAGTTGTAATTCAAGTAATTTGACTTTTTCAATATCTTGTTCTTTGTGTTGTTCGATATTGATGATTTGTTGCTGTGTTTGTTCAAATAAATTACGTTTTTGCACCACTTGGGCAGTTAATTCTGCCAAGCGTTTTTCTGCATTTTTCCATTCGTCTTGTAATGGGGCGGATTGTTCTAACAAGTTTTGAAAGGCATTTTGCTCATGTTGAAATTCGGCTTCAATTTTATGTAATTCAACACGCAAGTCCTTAAATACATCGCTTAAACTCGTAAGCTCATGTTGATATTGGGTTTGACGTTGCTGATTTTGCTCAAGTTGATAAGATAATAATTCTACTTTTAACGTATGAATTTCATTTTCTAATTGTTTATATTGCAGTGCAGTTTTAACTTGACGTTCTAGGGCTTTTAATTGTTTTTCAAGTTCGTTATCAATATCATGTAAACGAGCTAAATTATGTTCAGCTTGTTCTAAATGTTGTAAGGTTTCTTTACGGCGTGCTTGATAACGTGATACGCCTGCTGCTTCTTCAATAAATACACGCATTTCATCAGGTTTTGCATCGACTAAACGGCTAATCATACCTTGTTCAATCACAGCATACGAGCGAGGCCCTAAACCTGTGCCTAAGAAAATATCGGTAATATCTTTACGACGACAGCGAGTGCCGTTTAAAAAATATTCAGACTTGCCATCACGAGTAACTTGGCGGCGGACGGCTAACTCAGTATAAGCATTGTAAGCACCACCCAATTTCCCATAAGTATTATCAAAACGTAATTCTACACTTGCCATACCCACAGGTTTGCGTTGAGCTGTTCCTGTAAAAATCACATCCTGCATTGAGCCACCACGCAATTGACGTGCTGATGATTCACCCATCACCCAACGAATCGCGTCAATGACATTGGATTTACCACAACCATTTGGACCAACCACCGCCGTGCGGTTGTCTTTAAAATGTAAAGTGGTACTATCTGCAAAGGATTTAAATCCAGATAATTTTAAACTACTTAAACGCATAGAATATTCAATATTAACAAGAAATTGTTACAAATCATAAAAAAGTGAAATTATAACATTTACCACATAAAAAATCTGTATAATATTAGCATTTTCTAGTGATTAAAAAATAGTATGTACATCAACTTACATGGTGATTTACCTGCAATACGGCTTAAATATCATGCACGAGCCAAGTATTTAAAACTCAAAATTCAACACCAAACGATTGAATTGGTGTCTCCACCTTATGTTGATGAAAAAACGATTTTATCATTTTTACACGCTCAACAAGCATGGTTATTAGAAGAATGGCAACCAATTCAGCCTGTGCAAAGTTTAAACTTGTTTAATAATCATACGCAACAGCAACAAAAAATTCATGTTGAAATGTTAGAGAATTGTAAATATTTATATCAATATCAGCAAAATTGTTTGATTGTTGATAAGGCTCGGCATGATTTGGCGATTAAAACTTTTATCCAGCGTTATGCCAAAATTCATCTTCCGCCTTATTTAATGCAAATTGCACACGAGATGGGCATTAAGGTTAATAAAATATCAATTCGCCATGCTAAAACTCGTTGGGGAAGTTGTAATCAACGGCAGGATATTATGCTCAATGCTTATTTGGTGTGTTGTCCGCAAACATTAATTCGTTATGTGTGTATTCATGAATTGGCACATATTGTGCATTTTAATCATAGTCCGCAATTTTGGGCATTTGTTGAGCAATTTGATGGTTATTATAAACAACATCAACAAGCATTAAAACAGATACAAATTCCATTTTAATTGAGATGATTTTATATAATTATGCTAAAATGATAGATACTTTATGACTAAATTAGGTGATATAGCTGATGGGTGCAATTATTTTCTTCTTATTATTTTTTGTACTGATTTTAGGTTCAATTGTTATACGCAATCGTATTATTATGCATTTCAATGCGACTCAACGTGCATGGGCTGATGTTATTTCATATGAACGTCAAAAAATTCATACTTTAGAACAATTACAACATATTGTAGAGCAATATAGTCAATTTGAGCAAAGTACGCTGACTCAAGTGATTGCATTACGCCAAAATATTGCTAATTTAAATGTCAATGACAGCCAACAAATTCATCAAATTGAAGTAATGAGCCGTGAGTTAATGAAAAGTTTAAATGTGGTTATTGAAAATTATCCTGAATTGAAAAGTAATGAATTGTATATGCAAATGATGAAAAATATTGATGAGCAAAATAATAATGTATCGGCAGGGATTACTATTTTTAATCGTAATGTTGAATGGTTTAATAATTATATCCAAATTTTCCCCAATAATTGGATTAATACCATTTTTACGGGTAAAAAAGCTTTACGTCCATTTCAAGATGCTCAAGCTCAACAGCAATTTAATTATAAACCCAAATTTCATTAAATTAGAATAATTGTCATGGTTAACATTTTGATTATACTTGATTTTTATAAAATTTTCTTTGTTTATAAACGTTTAATGCACCTTCATAAGCTAAAATCAATACAGCAAACCAAATTGCTACGTAAGTAAACCATTCCTGTCCACTAATGCTTTCACCTAAGATTAATGATGCCATGGCTAATAAAACAGGTTCAACATAACTCAGTAACCCAAATAAACTAAAACTTAATAAACGACTGGCTAGTAAATAACTCCCTAAACCGATAGCACTTAATAAACCAAAACCAAGCATAATCGGTAAAAATGAAACTTGTTCTACGATTCGCCCTAAATCTGATGTACTGATAAAATATAGTGCAATAGGTAAAATAATGACAATATCCCAGAAAAAACCGCCTAAATTATTCGTACCAATTTTAGTGCGTAACCAAAAATAAGCAGAATAGCCGATTGCCACTAAACAAGTTTCCCATGCAATGTGTCCCACTCGCCAAATTTCATGTCCTACACCTACGCAAGCACAACATACGGCAAATATTTGTAGTCTTGATAATTGTTCTTTTAAAAATACACGTCCAATTAATACCATGACGAGTGGGAGTAAAAAATATCCTAAAGAGACTTGTAATCCTCGTCCCATCACAGGTCCCCACATAAATAACCATAATTGGGAACAGCCTAAAATTGATGTGAGTATTAATAAGGGAATGATTTTAGGCTCATGTTTAATGCGTTGATATAATTGTTTAATGTGTTGAATATCACCACTTAATTTTGCAAATAGCCAAATAAAGGGTAAAGTCATCAGCATTCGCCAACCGAAAACTTGATAACTATCTAAGCCTGTAAGTAATTGACTATATAGATATAATAATGCAAAAATACAAGATGCAATGAGTGATAAAACAACACCTTTAACCATATTGATTAATCCGAGTTTTTGTGATGGGTTGTTGATGAGCTTTCACAAATACGGCGTAATTCTGCTAGAGTATTTAACTCTTCTTCACTAAATTGTTCACTTAGTTCAGTTTGCTGATAGGTTGGGTCGAGCATTGATAATCGTTGGCACATGACATCTAAACGCTGTTCTGTGGTTTGAATACGCTCCATTAAAATACGAATACCAATAATCATTGGGTCAGATTGGTCTTGACTGGTAGCATAGGCTTGGAATTGTTCTGATGTACTATCAGCAGATAATTTTGGTTTATCCTGTTGATTTTTATAAATATAACGTGCGGGGTTGCCTACGGCTGTTGTTTGTTCAGGTACAGGTTTAGTAACAACTGCATTTGAGCCAATTTTTGCATTTTTACCAACCGTAAAAGGTCCTAAAATTTTTGCACCTGCACCTACGACAACGCCGTCTTCTAAAGTTGGGTGACGTTTACCTTTATTCCATGTTGTCCCGCCTAAAGTTACACCGTGATAAAGTGTAACATCATCGCCAATTTCGGCTGTTTCACCAATCACAACCCCCATACCATGATCAATAAAAAAGCGTTTACCGATTTTTGCACCGGGGTGAATTTCAATGCCTGTCGCAAAACGGCTAAATGATGATAATAAACGAGCTGAGCCTTTATATTCTTTTTGCCAAAGTTGATGAGCAATGCGGTGCATAATTAAGGCGTGAATGCCGGGATAAGTCGTTAAAACTTCTAATGTGTTACGAGCAGCAGGGTCTCGTGCAAAAACGGCTTGTACATCTTCTTTAATCTGTTTGAATTGCTTGAACATAGTGATTACCTTTATTTTGTGTTTTTTGATGATGGATTTGGTGCTTGCCATTGTCCATTTTTCAAGGCTTGTACACGGCTAAAAATACCTCTTAACAGTTGATATTCCATACGGTCTAAATGTATGCGTCCAAATAATCGGCGTAAACGTAAGGGCAATAGGCGTGGATTATCTGGGTCTAAGAAATCAATATCGACTAACATTTGCTCTAAATGTGGGTAAAATTGGTGCATTTGTTGTTGCGTAACTAAAGGCTCGTCCCAATAATCGGCTTGTGCAATGGGCTGTTGTTCTAAAGTTGCCATACGCAATTCATAACACACGATTTGAATTGCTTGAGCGACATTGAGTACGCCATAATCATCATTGGTTGGAATAGTGAGATGATGTGTGGCTAAGGCCAATTCTTCGTTGGTTAAACCTCTATCTTCACGTCCAAAAATGATAGCAGTTTGATGGTGGGGCATACGTTGGCACTGCTGATTAATCATGTGTGCGGCTTGCCGTGCTGTAACCAATTGCCAAGCGATATGGCGACTTCTAGCACTTGTTGCAAAAACCCAATGACAATCAGCAATGGCTTGTTCTAAACGCTCAACTACTTGAATTTGTGGAATTAAATCTTTAGCACCTGCTGAAAGTGCTTCAATATCAGGGTGGGGGAAATATTTTGGGGCGACCAAAACCAGTTGGTTTAATCCCATCGTTTTCATTGCTCTTAATGCACTTCCGATATTGGCAGGAAGGGTCGTATTAACCATGACAATTTTAATTGAATGCAACATAAAAATGATAAATAAAATCAATGCTTAAAAATATAGCACATTATAGGGGAAATAGGCATGGAATGAAATAGATTATAATGTCATTCTTAACTCAAATTTAGATTATTTTTTATACAATAACTCAAATTGTAATGGCGGATTCCCTAAATTGCGATTTAGAACAAAACAAAAGTTATGAGCTAAGATTTTTGGGATACATCGATGAGATAAATGCCATTTATTTAACAATCAGGCGATGGCAGATGTAATGAAGGATTTTTATACCAAAAATCCTAATGAGATGGATATTGTTAAATTTTTTGGTTCGGTAAAATAACACTTGTTTTAATAGTTTTTTTATTTTAGAATGGGTAGAAATTTAAATTTTAGGAGACAGTTATGTCAAATTATGCTTGGTTGTGTGAGTATGGTAGTTCTGCTGTAGCAAATACTTATGGTATTGTTATTCAGACGGAAGACTATGATGGTGTAGAGCGTTTTTGGCTTGAACGCAAAGAATCACTTGGAGAGCTGAATGATGCAGAACAAAAAAAGTTAGAAAGTCTGCAGCAGCAGAGTTATAAATTTGTAAATGCTTGGAGAGAGAGTTTATTGATAATTTGCCAATAAAATTATTTAAAAAACCTGATATGGATTCTGTGAATCTTCCGACAAATAATGAAGTTTTTTTTTAAATTACCAACGGATATTTAATAATTAATGAAAAACTATACGATGTTATTTCCCAATTCAATCTAGGCAAAACCCATTTTAGTCAAGTGTATATTTATGACATAGAAACCAAAGAACAGCTTTCTGATGTGCCTTATTATTTTGTGAACATTGCAGAAAAGTTTGAGTTTTTAAATTCAAATGAAAGTAAAGGCATTAGAGCAAGTCGTTATAATCCAGAAGAACCATTAAGGTATATGTGGGGAGCTGAAGATGATGATATTGTATTATTAGAGCAAGTCCAAAATATAGACATTGATTTATGGCATGATAAGAATTTAAATGATTCTTTGTTCTTTTCTGCTAGATTAGCACAAGCCTTATTTAAGGCTGGCTTTACCCAAAAAGAATTAGGCTTAATTCGTTGTGTTGTTCAATAATTTTTTTATTTAATTTTATAGGAGTTTATTATGTTAGGTTTTCAAGTTCATCATATTTTTCCAAAAAGACACTAAACCCATAAAAATAACACTTGTTTTTATGGGTTTGTTGTTTTAAAATAGAGAAATTTAGATTTTAGGAGACGGTTATGTCAAATTATGCTTGGTTGTATGAGTATCGTAGCTTTTCCATAGCGAATACTTATGGAATTGTGGTGAAAACAGTTGAATTTGATGGCTCAGAAATTTTTTTTCTTGAAGAGAAAAAAAAATATGATACACTAGATTCTTTGGAAGAAAGTAAGTTGGAGTTGTTAGACAAGATACATCTAAACTTTGATGACATTTGGCATGATTATGAGTATTTGGAATATTTACCAACTAAACTATTTAAAGAGCCTGATATAAATTATAGTAATTTACCAAAAGAAAACGAAATATTCTTTAGAATTACCAACGGATATTTAATAATTAATGAAAAACTATACGATGTTATTTCTAAATTCAATCTAGGCAAAACTCATTTTAGTCAAGTTTATATTTATGACATTGAGACCAAAGAACAGCTTTCCGATGTGCCTTATTATTTTGTGAACATTGCAGAGAAGTTTGAGTTTTTGGATGTGGAGAATAGTCAGGGTATTGAAGCTAATTTTTACCAACCAGAACACCCAGTTCGTTCTATTGGAGAACCGAAAGATGATGATATTAAATTATCTTTAAGTGCAGAAAAATTTAACTTAGATTTGTGGCATGACCCAAAATTAAGAGATTCTTTATTCTTGTCTGATAGATTGACACAAGCCTTATTTAAAGCAGGATTTACCCAAAAAGAACTGGGTTTAATTCGTTGTGTTGTTAAATAATTTTTTTAAAAATTTAGGAGTTTATTATGTTAGGTTTTCAAGTTCATCATATTTTCCCTGAAGCGATGATGAAAGATCTGCAAAAAAGATATACCAGTTTTTTTAAAGATATTGGTTTAGACTTTAATGACTACAGCAATCGCATTAATCTTTTTGATAATGATAGGATGGCTAATATTATGAAAGAATTTCATACCAAAAATCCTGATGGTATGAATATAGCGAGATTTTTTGGTTCGGTTAGACATAGTGGTGGTCATGATGTTTATAATAAGTTTGTTGAGAAAAGATTAAATGATATCTTGTCATTAAAGCAACCAGATGGTAAAACACCAATTAATGATGAAATTAAAAAAGCATTGGTATTAGACCTACATCAACAGCTTGTGGTTGCTATGCGTGAGGGTTTTCCACCATTGCATGATACCAATGCAAATGATTACAAAAGTCATTTTTCTGACCGCCTAGCCAAACCCCAAGATTTTATGGATAAAGATGGCAACTATGACCCAAATACTGCTCATAGTAAACGGGTGGAGAGTTATAAAACTGACTATGATAAATTTAATATTGCTAATGTAGATAATAATAAATCTATTGTACAAGATTTTAATGTTATCAAACAATTGCTAATTGAAAAGTACGGTAGTTTGGATAATTTACCCAATCCGCCTTATCTTGAACAGACAAAAAATGAATTAAAATCAGCTCAATATCTAAATGATCTTAACCAAATATTCTATATAGGAAAGAATGACAAAGGTAAAGATATAACTGGAAATGATGCAACATTGGGTAAAATGAGAAGCTTAATTGCGACATTGGTTTATGATGAAGCCAAAGCCAGTCATTTTATTGTTACAAAAGAAGATATTGATTTATTTAAAAAAACTAATGATATGAATATCAAGGCAAATATTGCCAGTGCTATATTTAATGCCCCAAAGAAAATTAATGTTGATACGGAAGTTATTAAGGAGGCTGAGGTTTATGCAAAAATATATCAAGCCATTCATCAAGTAGCGACTGTTACTTCAAAATTTGTAGATTTTGATAATGCCAGCGAAGAGGTTAAGCAACAAATTACTAGTTTTAAAAATGGACAAGGTGGCTATATCACACCTGAATTCTTGGAGTTTATGTTTCCTGTTAAAAAATCCTATAATGTGATTGAAAGTTATGCAAAACAGCTCATGAATAACACTACTCTCTCTGCCAAATTTAACGGTATGGCGGGGATGATGGATTTTGTTAATGGTGTTTATGATGGTCTGATTGAGGGCTTAACCACTAATAATTGGGATAAGTTTTTTGCACAAGCAAAGGAATATGGCACAGAAGCAGTCATTGGCACTGCGATTGGTATGGCTGCGATTGCTGCTTTTGGTGCGATGGTAGCGGCTGGCGGTGCAATTGCTGTGGTTGGTACAGTGGGGGCAACTGTGCTTGTTGGGGCGGGACTTGCTGCTTGGGGGTATATGTGGTACGAACTCACAACTAAAGTGAGAGAGACGGACTGGGAGAAAGTTTATGATGGCTTTATGAGCAATATATTAGAAATTGACAAATTAAAAGATTGGTTTGCAGAGCAAACATCATCAACCATCAATGGTTTGGCAGATGTTCTCAATCAATTTACAGATTGGGGAGAGCAAGGCAGTCTTCAACCATTGCTTTTAGCGTATAAAGATACTATAGAGCAAAGTAAAGGTGCGATAGATTTTAAATATATTAAAACGCAAATTGAAAAAGATAATCAGCTTGCAGGCACAGAAGAAGATGATACTTTAAGTGCCAAGACATCTAAAAAAGGTGTGGTTGCATATGGCGATAAAGGAGCGGATAGTATTATTGGTAGCCAGTATCAAGATATTTTGCTTGGTGGTGAAGGTAATGACCGTTTATATGGTGAACAAGGTAATGATATTTTAAATGGTAATGAAGGTAATGATAATTTATATGGTGAACAAGCTAATGATACCTTGATTGGCGGACTTGGCAACGATACCTTAAACGGAGGCGAAGGTAACGACACTTTAATTGACGAAAGTGGCAATGAAACGTACGATTTTATTGGTGATTTTGGACATGACACGATTTACGACAAAGACGGTCAAGGCGTAATAAAAATCAATTATCAATCGTTAAGTGCAGGCAAAAAACTCCAAGACGATATTTGGCAAAGTTCTCACTCTGATTATATTATTCGTGTGGTAAAAACACAGGAAAATGTTGAGGGGTATTATAGTTTACACATTACATCAAAAAGTGATAAAAGTAAAAGTATTACTATTCCACAGTGGAAACAAGGGGATTTGGGACTGAATTTGGTTGGCTTGGGTAAAAAAGCAGAGCAACCAGCTAGTACAGGTTATACCTTAGGTACAGATGGAAATAATATCATCGATGGTGTTTCTCATGTCGCAGCGTACGCAGGGAATGATTTTATTATTACTACGGTAAATGATGATGTAGTGATTGCAGGAGCAGGTAACGATGTGATTACAACAGGAGCAGGCGATGATGTGGTTTATGCAGGGGTGGATACAGGTTCAACAGACGATGATGTAGTATTTGCTGGAGAAGGTTCAGATAAAATTTATACAGGAGCAGGGGACGATATTATCTTTTCATCATCTGATCTGAATGGCTATTTTAGATATATGATAGATGATTTAAAAACTGAAGAACAACAAAAAGCGGATGATGAAGCAAACATACCACGTTATCAACGAGCGTATAGCAACATTTTTTTTAAAGAAATAGTTTATGATACACAATTATATACAAGTCATAGTACGAGTTATTATTTTAGAAATAGTTATCATTTATTACCAATAGTAAGTAGTTATTATTTAGCAACAGCAGCACATAATAGACGTGTAGATTTCTTTTCTGATGTGTATGCTTTGACAAATCGTGGCGAGGGTTATGCAGGTGCAGATACTGTTTATGGTGGTGCAGGTCATGATGTTGTTGTGGGTTCATCAGATACAGATAGTTTATATGGTGAGCAAGGAAATGATAGTTTATATGGCTTACATGGCGATGATATACTAGATGGAGGTGATGGCGATGATAGTCTCATTGGTGGCGATGGTTTAGATATTTTGAATGGAAGTTCTGGTAACGACTATATTATAGGAGGGTTAGACCATGACAAATTATATGGTGGTACTGGCGATGATATGTTAAATGGTGATTTGTCATTGCTAAGAGATATTGATGATTATCCAACAGGCACTCCATTTGAGCGATTTGGCGATGATATTTTAGATGGTGGAGCAGGTAATGACCAGCTTTGGGGAGATGGTGGTAATGATACCTTGTATGGTGGAGAAGGTGATGATAAATTACAAGGTGATTCGTCTGATTTAGATGGACAATATCATGGCGATGATACCTTAGATGGTGGTAAAGGTAATGATACTTTGATTGGAAATGGAGGTAATGACACTTTGTATGGAGGCGATGGTGATGATAAATTAAAAGGTGATTCATCTGATTTAGATGGACAATATCATGGTAATGATACGCTAAATGGAGGAGCAGGTAATGACCAGCTTTGGGGAGATGGTGGTAATGATACCTTGTATGGTGGAGAAGGTGATGATCAATTAGAGGGAGATTATATACACCTTGATGGGCAGTATCATGGCAATGACAGCTTAGACGGTGGTAAGGGTGATGACATACTATTGGGTTATGGTGGTCATGACACATTATATGGTGGTGAAGGTGATGATGAGCTACAAGGCGATTACAAAGACCTAGATGCACAGTATCATGGCGATGATACGCTAAATGGCGGAGCAGGTAATGATAAATTATTGGGTCAAGGGGGTAACGATACCTTATATGGTGGTGAAGGTGATGATAAATTACAAGGTGATTATATCGATCTTGATGGGCAGTATCATGGTGATGACCGTTTAGACGGTGGTACAGGTGATGATATTATTGTTGGTCAAGGTGGTAATGACACTTTATATGGCGGTGAAGGCGATGATGAGTTACAAGGTGATTATGGGGATCTTGATGAACAATATCATGGCGATGATACGCTAAATGGCGGAGCAGGTAATGATAAATTATTGGGTCAAGGTGGCAATGACACACTGCATGGCGGTGAAGGTGATGATGTCCTATCAGATGGGACAGGTGATGATTGGGTGTATGGCGATACAGGAAACGACTATTTCTATGTGGGCAGTGGTGAAGACCATTTACATGGTGGAGAGGGGCATGATTTTTATATCTTAAAAGAAACTGAACTAAAAGACGGTAAAACTAAACATATTGTAGATAGTGATGGTCGTGGTCAGATTTTAATTGATGGTCGCAATATCTTTGCATCAGACTGGCGAGTATCGTTTGCCGAAAATAAAAACGGCACTATCCACATGAAATGGAAAGACAGTCGCCAAAACTATTTAGAATATGTAAATAATAAACTCATGATGAGTAGTGATAACTTTAGTTCAAAAATCATTATAGAAGGTTTTAATATACAAGTAAAAGATGGGCAAGGTAATTTAGTCAATACAGGTTTTACAACCGCTCAACCAATTGTATTGCCAATGGGCTTTTTACCAAATGGTGATAACACATCATCTACGCAAACACGACCAAGTAAACCTAATAATGACGGTTTGTTAAACTTACTCAACCAACAATCAAATCCATTGATTACATTTACATCAAATGGTGATAATGAACCTTTTAGTGCTTATATAGGACCAGGACTACAACAATTAAATCCATATCATTTACTATCACTGCTATCAAATAATCAAAACTTAAATCATTGGTGGAACAATCATTTATCTAATCAATCAAAACCATCAAATAGCAATGAACCGTTCGCACACTTACCACTTGGTCAGTCGGTTGGTGTAATATCGTGGGAAGTAATATTGTCCAACTTATTACCAAATCTCGTGAGAAATCAAGCAGGTGAGTTCACACATCAATATCAAATACAACGTTATGACCCATTGGTGCTAGATTTAAACCAAGATGGTCATATTGGCACCATCGCAGAAAACAAACATCATGGCGTGATGTTTGACCAAGATGCAGATGGTATCGCAACAGCAACGGCGTGGTTAAGTCCAGAAGATGGTTTTTTAGTACGAGACCTTAACCAAGATGGTCTCATCAATCATGGCAAAGAACTCTTTGGCGACCAAACACAGCTTAAAAACGGCATGATTGCACAGCATGGCTTTGAGGCTTTGGCAGATTTGGACAGCAACCAAGATGGCATCATCAATGCTGATGATGATGCTTTCTTAGAATTGAAAGTGTGGCGAGATTTAAATCTCAACGGTCAAACAGAACAAGGAGAGTTATTTAGCCTAAGTGAAGTAGGTATTAGCGACATTGATGTACAAATTAAAACAACGCAGGAAATCACCACAACAGGCGGTATTTTGCGTGAACAAGGCACATACACCACATTAACGGGTGAAAAGCGATTGATTGCAGACATTCATTTTAATCAAAATGTGATTTATAGCCAGCATAAAAATACATTAAACAGCACATATCAAGGATTGAACATTAAAGGTTATGGGCGTTTGGATGAATTGGCGGATGTTAAATCAACGCATGCAGAATTAGCAACATTGATAGAGAGTTTTGAAAAAAATAACTCCTTTGACTTTATTTTTAATCATTCTGATCAATTGATGAAACTGTGGTCAATGACAGACCAACAATACAATAATAATGACATCGATGTGATTAACACGCATAATATCCGTTGGCAAGAAAGTGATGATGCCACTCATACCGTAAGATTAAGACCGAGTGAAATAGTGCCAAACAACATGCAGGCAGAGCACTACCAAACCCATACACAAAAGTTGTCCGCAGAGGATAAAGCACAAGTCAAATTTGTGGATGCCATCACAGGCATACGACCGACTACTTATGTCAATCAAGCAACCACCAATCAGTTACAACAATTTAAAACAGTCTATCAACAACTTAAGACTGGTATCGAAGGGGAATTAATTAACCAAACCATTTTAAAGCCGTATTTCAAAGCAATTAAATATTATCAAATTGCTCATTTACAATATCATCAGTTTGATAAAGTGAATGATTTGTTAATTAACAATTATGAGCAAAATGCAAGTAAAACCAGTTTAGAATTACTCAACTTACTGGGAATTAATGCACCATATTTTAGTCAGTATAATACGACCAAATTGTATAAATTAATGTCTCAATGGTATTCACAGCACAAATCATCGATTGACGAGTACCTTAAAAATCATCAAACAGTGGTCAACACAAAATTTATCGATGACACTATAAGTGATTATGCCTTAACAATGACCGACAGAACTGTTTATCTGACAGGTACGGGTGCCAAAAAGGTGATTGGCAGTGAACGAGATGAAACTTTCATCAGCGGTCAGCATGATGATGTATTGATGGGTAAGGGGGGTAATAATACCTATATTTTATCCAATATGTCAGGTTCAGACACCATTGAATTTGATTATGATAGTTATGGATTGGACAGATTCTTATTTGATGATGTGGATGCCAAAGATGTCAGATTCATGTCACAAGGCAAAAATTTGGTATTACAGTTTGGTGATCATACCGTTGTTCTAACTAACGTACTACATACAGGAGCGAAACGTCAATTTGAATTGGTATTTAACCAAGAGCATTATTATTTGTCTGATTTAAAGCAAATGGATATGGCTGTTTTGGCGATGGATAATGGTTTGTATTTTAGCGGTTGGGAGCATGATGATGTTTTGATTGGCAATGAGCAAGATAATGTAATATATGGCTTTGAAGGGGCGGACATTTTAGAGGGGCAAACAGGGCAAGACCGTTTGTATGGTGGCACAGGCTATGATACTTATCGTTTTGATGCAAATGCAGGTCATGATGAAATCTATGAAGATTGGCTTAGCAAAGAAGGCAATCACTTACAATTTAATCTTGCCCAAAACCAATTACAACAGCTATATTATCAGCAAGATGATTTGATATTTATTTATGGCGATCATAATAAATTGGTCTTAAAAAATGTCGTACAAGCAGATTTACATTTATTAGACATCAGCTTTATTGACCGTCCTAAGCAAAGCCTAAATGCCTTACTTGCAGAGCGAGCGTACATTTTAGGTACAGACAACACAGATGTCATCACTCACTATTATGCCGTGTCCAACAACAACATCTACGCACAATCAGGCGATGATGAAGTGCAAGGCAAAGAGAATGTACACAATATGCTAGATGGCGGTGCTGGTGATGACACCCTGACTGGTGGAGCGTTGAAAGATACTCTGATAGGGGGCATGGGTCACGACACCTTATTTGGTCGAGCAGGTGATGATACATTACAAGGTGATGATGGTAATGATTGGCTCGAAGGTGGTGCAGGTGCAGATACCTTAATTGGCGGTCAAGGCGATGATACTTACATGGCAGATAGCAGTGATCGCATCATTGAGCAAGCCGATGGTGGGTATGACCGTCTACACATTTCAGCTTCTTACGATTTGCAAGGCACCAACATTGAAGAGTTGATACTGCTTGGCAGTGACAACCTAACAGCCTATGGCAGTGAGCACAACGACACTTTAATTGGTAATACAGGCAATAATCATCTTGATGGTAGAGCTGGCATCGACACTCTCATTGGTGGCTTAGGCGATGATTATTATGTGCTTGATGACGGTCAAGATGTCATTGTAGAGCGGTGGGGAGAAGGCATTGACACGCTTGAACAATGGACAGATCGCCATTTCTCATATCATGTGGATGAACAGGGGCGTTTGGTGGGTAGTGACAGTTACGCCATGCTACCACACCATGTCGAAAATCTCATCTTAAAAGGACACGCCAAAACCGCCTTTGGTAATGAGCTTGACAACACCATCACGCTAAATACACAAAACAACTTCGTCAATGCCTTATCAGGCAACGACACCATCATCTACCAAAAGGGTGGGGGCAAAGACACGATTATGAGTACAGATGATATTATGTTCCAAGATACATTAGTCATCGATGGTTATGATACATCAGAAGTTCAATTTGTACGGTTAAAAAATAATGCAAGTCAATATGATATGTTACAAATCCGCTTTAAAGGTAATACACAAGACAGTATTACGTTGTTAGATTACTTTGCTCCAGTTATGGAACAAGGTAATGGTGTAATACAGGATAATCGTATTGACCAAATTAAATTACAAAAAGGTAGTGTGAGTCAAATACTAACACGACAAGATTTTGAAAGTTTGATTATTTCACAGAGTAACAATAATGCTCCACAAGTTAATAAATACCCTAAAGCGATTAAAGCAGAAATAGGTAAAGCATTGAGTGTAAAATTTGATGCTGATACAATCAAAGATAAAGATGTTTATGATCAACAATTAAGTTATCGTTTAACACTTGCGAGTAAAGGAATTGATGGACAGTATGAGCCATTACCAAGTTGGTTACAGTTTGATGCAAGTACATTAACATTAACAGGAACACCATCACAGCATACGAATAGTGGAAATACAGTACAAAATTATCAGTTTATTTTATGGGGAACAGATAGCTTTGGTTATAGTGCTGGTACATATGTTAATATGACAGTTAGCTCCGTACCAACAACAAATGTATCATCAATAGGTACAAATTTTACAGTACCAACAGACCAACAAGAAACACATGATATATCACTAACATTGTATAAAAAACATCATTTAATTGGTAAGAATATGGCGGAGCGAATGACAGGTACAGCTTCGCATGAACAATTGAATGGTTTAAATGGTAATGATATTCTCAATGGTCAAGGAGGTAATGATATTTTAATTGGAGGTCAAGGTAATGATACCTTGATAGGAGGGAAAGGCGATGATTTGTATTACTTTAGTAGTGGTTTTGGCAAAGATACCATTATTAATACAGGTGGGGGCTTAGATAATATCTACTTTGATGGTATTAGTTATGCTCAAGTAAGTCAAGGTTTAGTTAAATATAATAATAACTTGATTTTAAAAGTGAAAGGTACAACAGATGAACTAACATTAAAAGATTTCTTTTTAGGAGGAGAGCATGCAGATATATACCTTAACTTTTCAGGTGGTGGTAGTATAAGTAATCAGCAGTTACTACAAGCCTTTAAATCACCGAAACAAGCATTACATGAGAGTGCAGATGATTATGAGCAAGCATTGAATATCTCGTTATCGATGTATGATGGTTATAAACGGATGGAACAGGAAGGGCTAAGTGAGATTGTTGTGAATATTATAGGGTGAGTTATCACTTACCCTTTGTATTAGAATATATAGTAAAACAACTTAAAAACGAATACAAAATTTACCATCGTGTTGTAGGGGCGAATGATATTCGCCCAATAAATACAAGGTTTGTACAGGGAAAATGTAATTTTCCCCTACAAGTCTATACCAATTTTTAGATTGAGTGAGTATAGTATTGATGATATAAATGTGAAATTGAAATTTGCTGATACCATATAAGCAAATAAAAAAATATGTTACAATATTTATCTTAAAAAATAGAGTACTGGAATAAATTATGCTTCCCCAAGTTGTTCGCCAAATTTTACAAGCCACCGTTTACGATGTTGCTGTTGAAACACCACTTGAATATGCACCACGCATGAGTCAAAGGTTAAATAATGAAATTCGTTTTAAACGTGAAGATTTACAGCCTGTTTTTTCGTTTAAATTGCGTGGGGCATACAACCGTATTAGCCAGCTTCCAAAAGAGCAATTGGCTCGTGGTGTGATTTGTGCATCAGCAGGAAACCATGCTCAAGGTGTAGCATTATCAGGGCAAAAATTAGGCATTAATGCGATTATTGTGATGCCAAGTACTACACCTGATATTAAAATTCAAGCGGTGAAAAATTTAGGCGGACAAGTGGTTTTACATGGCGATAGCTTTGATGTGGCAAATCGTTATGCAAAACAACGTGCCGAAGATGAAGGTCTAGTATTTATTCCTCCTTATGATGATGAATTAGTGATAGCAGGACAAGGCACAATTGCTAACGAAATTTTACGTCAATGGCGTGATGTAGAATATGTTTTTGTTGCTGTTGGTGGTGGTGGTTTAATCGCTGGTGTGGCGGCTTATTTGGGTGATGTTGCACCACATGTTAAAGTCGTGGGTGTAGAATATAATGAATCAGCTTGTTTACATGAAGCACTGAAAGCAGGTGAACGTGTGATTTTACCACAAGTCGGTTTATTTGCTGATGGTACGGCGGTGGCACAAATTGGTGAATTGCCATTTAAATTATTACAACAACAAAAATCTGATGGTTCAGGAAAAATTATTGAGTCTGATATTGTCCTTGTTGATACAGATGAAATTTGTGCTGCGATCAAAGATACCTTTGATGAAAATCGTAGTATTGTTGAGCCATCTGGGGCGATGGCATTGGCAGGTATTAAAAAATACGTGGAACAGCACGGTATTGTCGATAAAAAAATCGTATCGATTGTGTGTGGTGCGAATATGAATTTTGACCGCTTGCGTTATATTGCCGAGCGTACTGAGTTGGGCGAACGCAAAGAAGCAATTTATGCAGTAACAATTCCAGAGCGTACAGGAGCATTTTTAGATTTCTGTCGCACATTACAAGGGCGTAATATTACTGAATTTAATTATCGTGTAGAAGATGGTAATGTTGCTCATGTATTTGTAGGCATTAGCTTAAAAAATGGCTATAAAGAACGTCAAGAAATCTATCAGCATTTATCACAATATTATGAAGTTGATGATTTATCCGATGATGAAGTGGCAAAATTACATATTCGCTATCTGATTGGTGGTCATGCTCATTTAGAAAATGAACGATTATTCCGTGTAGAATTTCCAGAGCGTCCGGGGGCATTATTAACCTTCTTAGAACGTTTAGGCGGGCATAATAATATTACCCTATTCCATTATCGTAATCATGGTTCAGCCGAAGGGCGAGTTTTAGTGGGCTTACAATCAGATGAAAGTAGTCCGCAAGCCTTAATTCAAAGTTTAGAAAATACCCAATATCCATATCAAGAAATTAGTGATAATATTGGTTATATCCGCTTTTTAAAATAATTGGAGAAAATTTTATGGCACTTTATCAAACACAAGATGAAAAAAAACAAGCGGCCGCACAAGCTGCTTTAGAGCATTTACCGAAAGGTGGTATTTTAGGTGTGGGTACGGGCAGTACGGTTAATTTTTTAATTGAATTACTGCCACAATTACAATTAGAAGCGGTGGTTGCAAGTTCACAAGCAACGGCTGAACGTGTACAAAA
This sequence comes from Moraxella sp. ZY210820, assembly GCF_030674635.1. Classification (NCBI taxonomy): domain Bacteria; kingdom Pseudomonadati; phylum Pseudomonadota; class Gammaproteobacteria; order Moraxellales; family Moraxellaceae; genus Nasibacterium; species Nasibacterium caprae. Next base: position 967,248 of record NZ_CP089978.1, read on the forward strand.
ATTAGGTATTGAAGTGGTTGATATGAACCATGTTGGCTATTTAGATGCTTATGTTGATGGTGCTGATGAAATTGACCGTCATTTACACATGATTAAAGGTGGTGGTGCAGCATTAACGCGTGAAAAAATTGTGGCTTCAATTGCGAAAAAGTTTGTCTGTATTGTTGATGATAGTAAATGGGTTACACAATTAGGACGTGAATTCCCATTACCGATAGAGGTTATTCCAATGGCACGCTCAGCAGTGGCTCGTAAATTGGTAACACTTGGTGGCGACCCGACCTATCGTGAAGGTGTCATTACTGATAATGGTAATGTGATTTTAGATGTTTATAATTTAAATATTTTAAATGCGATTGAGCTAGAAAAAATCATCAATGATATTCCAGGTGTAGTAACCAATGGTATTTTCGCTCTCAATCCTGCTAGTGTAGCAATTGTTGCAACCAATGATGGTATTGATGTACGTTATGCTTAATAATGATAACTTATTGTTAAGTTATTGATTTTATTAGTGGTGGAAGATTTTTTCGCCCATATAAAATTATAGTTAAACAGACAACAAATGTAGGGGTATCACATAAAATATTTTAAAATCAATAATTTGAGTGAGTGTGATTTGTCCCTACTGTTCAATTATGAATTGAGTTTATTATAGATTATTTAAATCACAAATAACAATGCCAATCTGACTTCATCATAGCTTAAATGTGGTGAAGTCATATCCACAATCGGTTTGAGTTTAATTTGCCCATCTTCGTTAAAATCATCAGCATTGTTACGTTTTTGTAATTTTTTATAAATTTTACGCACTTGTTCAATGTTTTCTTCATCGGGACGAATACGCTCAATATCTAAACCATGTTCACGGTGTAGACGAGTAAGATGATTAATAATAGTCGCAGGGCTAAGTTGGCGTTCATCAGCAATTTCAACTATATCTAAGCCTTGTTCAAATAGTTCTTGTGTTTTTTCATAAGTATCTGATTTTAAAATGGAAATAGGCGATTTTTGCTTAAGTTTTTTTAAATTTTTCTCAATTTCTTGCTCATTGGTAATACCACCACAATGGCGAATAAATGCTCGATGTTGTGCAGTTAAATCAACATGAGCGAAAGCTAATTCTGCTTCATGTGATAATTCTTGGAAGCGTTTGTCTGCTTTAATGGCTAAACTATCCAATTCTAAAGCGGTTAAATTAAAACCTAATAAACGTAATCCTGTTAAGGCTTTTAAACGTGATAGAGCAACATAGCCTTGACCTTTTTCAAAGGTTTTAGATAAATCAACTTCGGCACTATCTAAAGTCATACCTTGACTTTTGTGTATAGTAATCGCCCATGCTAAACGTAAAGGGATTTGGCTAAAACTCGCCAATACATCGCCATCATCACTTTCAATCGACCAAGTTTCTGGTTCAACAATGATGGTTTCGCCATCATTTAAACGGACTTTAGGTAGAATATTTTTATTATCATCTTCAATAAAATCAATAACTTCTCCTAGACTACCATTAATATAACCAACATCGAAATTATTTTTGATAAACATGACTTTAGCATGTTTTTTTAAGATGAGTTCTTCACTTGTACGGATAGATGATAATAACATATCCAACAGTTTAGTATTACCTTGTTTAGTTGCAGTAAACGTATGGCTAGACTGTTGAATTTGTTGTAAATATTGCTCATTAATATTATCTACATTGGCATTGTGTGTATAAAGACGTGTAAAAGTATCGCCAATATTTTGCCAACGTGTTTGTTCTAGGGCATGAATATGTTCTGCTTGAATGGTTTGTGAGCGTATCGCATTTAAAATCTGATTGAGCATATCATCACCTTGACGATGTTGCTCAGTTAAATAGCACACTCGAAATTTTGCTTCTACCCATGCTTGCGACATAAAACAAAATTTATCACGATTTAATTCTTCTTTTTTACCTACAGGTGGAAGCTGAAAAAAATCTCCAGAAACAATAACTTGAATACCACCAAAGGCTTCATCATTACCTTTAAAATATTTCAATACACGATTGACTAAATTGAGTTGTTTACCATGTAGCATGGAAATTTCATCAATAATTAAAACTTGAGCATTTTCAAGTTGTTCTTTAATATGTTTGCGTTCCTTAAGATTTTTTAAATCCTGCTCAGTTATTTCATCTTTAATACCAATACCTGCCCATGTATGGATCGTTTTGCCATTCATGTGTGTCGCAGCAATACCTGTAGATGCTGTAATAGCTACAGGAATTTTTCTTACTCTAAGATATTGAATATATTGATTTAATGTATACGTTTTACCTGCACCTGCCGACCCTGTTAAAAAGACATTTTCCCCTGCCTTGAGTAATTTTAAGGCTGTTTCTTGGTTCATTTTTTATCTCACTTCATCGGCATTGTATTTTCAGTTGATGATGTTAGGGCAGTTTGCATCATCATTAGGGCTTGAGCAACATCTTGTAAATTTTTAGCATTACCACCACTCAGTGCTTGTCTCCATTTACGAGCATAAGGTAAATTTTGAAATAAACCTAAAATATGTCGTGTCATGAGTGATAAAGGCACACCTTCATCAAGACGTTGTTGCATATAGTTTAGCATAGTTTGCATTACATCAAAACGATTGACTAGGGCTTGACCATCAAAATGCTGTGCCAATTCAGCCAATAAATAAGGATTATGATAGGCTTCACGACCAATCATCACACCATCGACGTGTTGTAAATGTTGTAGCGTTTCATCAACCGTTTTAATACCGCCATTAATTTCAATGGTTAAATGTGGGCGTTCTTGTTTTAAACGATATACATCATCATAACGTAAAGGGGGGATTTCACGATTTTCTTTAGGTGATAGACCATTGAGTAAAGCAATACGAGCATGTACTATAAAATGCTGACAGCCTGCTTGAGCGACTGTATCAACAAAATTAAGCATATGTTCATAACTTTGCAAATCATCAATACCAATACGATGTTTAATGGTAACCGGAATGCTGACAGCTTTTTGCATTTGATGGAAACATTCAGCGACTAATTCAGGTTCAGCCATCAGACAGGCACCGATTTTATTATGTTGTACTCTATCGCTTGGACAACCGACATTGAGATTAATTTCATTATACCCCCAGTCTTCGCCCATTTTGCTACATTGAGCCAATTCTTGTGGATTTGAACCTCCAAGTTGCAATACAATTGGTTGTTCTTTCACATCAAAATCTAAATGACGATGAGCATCGCCGTGTAAAATCGCACCTGTGGTAACCATCTCACTGTACATAATGACATTTGGATTAAACAAACGTGCAAAAAAACGAAAATCTCGGGTGGTCCAATCTAACATCGGGGCTAGGCTAATTCTATTATTTCTTTTTAAATCAAGATTTTGCATATTTATCATTTAAAATCATACCTTTACATAATTTAATATTGTGCTTTTTAGTGCTTTATTTCGCTTTTTAGTGCTTTATTTTTCTGTTGATTTACGCCATAATTACTACAAATTTTAATTTGTGAGAAATGTAGTAAATGGGTACTATCATTGAGCGTAAAACAAAAAAAGGCGAAACTCGCTATCGTGCTGAAATTCGTATCAAGCGGTCAGACTATCCACCTTTTCATGAGACTAAGACTTTTAGTAGTCGCAAGGTCGCTGAAAATTGGATTAAAAAGCGTGAGCTTGAGATTGACGAAAATCCTAATATTTTGCTAGGTGTAAGTGTAAACCAAAAGATGACATTATCGCAAGCAATAGATAAATATTTATCTGAAGTTGGTAGTAATTACGGTCGTAGTAAAATAGCTTCTTTACGTTTAATCCAAAAATTTAACATTGCTAAAATACAATTAAGCAAAATAACGCCAGCTATTTTGACAGAACACGTTGCATTGCGAAAGCAGGGAATACTGCAATTAGGATTAAAAGGTATTGCCTCAAGCACAATGAATCAAGAATTATTAATGATAAGGGGTATATTATCATACGCCAATATCATGTGGGATATTAATTTAGATATAAACGGATTTGATAGGGCAGCAGGGAAATTAAGAAATACTAGGCAAATCACTAGAAGTGGCATACGAGATAGATTGCCGACTGATGACGAACTTATCCGATTGACTGAACATTTTTTCAGAAAATGGGAAAGTAAGCCTAGTAATACATATCCTATGCACCTGGTAATATGGTTTGCGATATATTCGTGTCGTAGGCAAGATGAAATTTGCCGTATCCAATTAAAAGATTATAAAGAAGATAGTTGTCTAGTTAGAGATTTGAAAAATCCTAATGGGTCAAAAGGTAATCATAAAACATTTTATGTGAATGAAAAATGTAAGTCTATGATTGACTTGGCGTTAAGTGATGAATATAGACAAAGAATGTTAAAATTAGGGCATGGCGAACAATACATATTCCCTTTAAATACTAAGACGGTCTCTCGTCTATTTACTGATGCGTGCCATGTTTTAGGTATTGAAAATTTACATTTTCATGATTTACGTCATGAGGGTTGTACACGTTTAGCAGAGCAGGGGTGTACTATTCCACAAATTCAACAAGTAAGTTTACATGATAGTTGGTCGAGTTTACAGCGTTATGTATCTGTCGTTCAACGTAAAAAGGTATTAGATTATGATGATGTGATGAAAATTATTACAGAAAATACCCCCTTTGATTAAGGGGGCGAGTTGGATTAGCTGTGTAGTGCTTGATGGTCTTTACTTTGCTTGATGTACTCATTATCTAATGCTTGAGCAATATCACTAATATTTGCAAAATAAGGTGCTTTACGGCTATCATCTAGTTTAAAGCAAGTAAATGGAAATTCCTGTTTGCTTGCTTTTTCTAACACTACCTTTTTCTGTAAATGTGGGTAATAAACTGCACATATTTCATCTAAAGGCACAATCAGCTTTTTAAACTGCATAAATAAGTAATCTTGAGTTGTCATCATAATTTACTCCTGTGGATTTTGTGGTGTTGGTTGCCAATGGCTAATACCCAACGCTTGCATATAATCTTTGTCATTTAGTGTATGCTCAAGCATAAACGGTTCAACTGTTTGCTTACCACTTTTTGGATAATAGCATAAATAACGACCCTTAACTTTTGGTAAGTCATCATCAATACTAATCCAACCGCCATTCTTTTTACTTTCATAAAATGCAATGGCTTTATTGATTGTGTCATAAACGTACGGATTTAAATCCATCTCGCCATTTGTTTGCTCTTTTAATTTAAAGCCATTTGCCAATGCAAAGTCTTTGATTGTTTCTTTACTTAGCATTTTCGTCCTCCAAAACTAATTCTTTTAATTCAATAACCGCCACAGGAACAGCATACCTAAAAAATTGACCGTCAGCAGTTTTAAAGCCAAATCTCGTTGTGTGGTCTATGACAACAAAATAATCGCCCATAATGCTAGAAAATGCACTTTCACAATCATTTCTACACATACAGACAACTGCTTGTTTATGGTTTGTACGTTTTTTTAACAGTTCTAAGGTTAATTGGGATTTACTCATTTTCACTCTCCAATACCACTTCACCATCAGCAAAACCAATAATAAATTTACCGTCTTGCGTAATTGGCTCTGCTTTTTCCCATATCCCATTGAAACCCATAAAATTACCAAGAACGTTAAAGCCGTGAATAACATCTGTAGTGCTTTTTTCAAGATTTTCATTCCGTACGTCATTTTCAACCTTACAGATAATGTATTTTATACCACTATCAAACATTGCTTTAATAACGCCTTTTGGGTCATTGCAAACTGTAGGTTTTTCAAAATCTACATCAGGATATAATTTTGAAAGCAACTCGTACCACTCTTGAGTAGCAGGAAATACATCATTAACCATGCCTTGTGCAGACCAAATTTTGCCATCGATTGTAATATCGATAAGTTTATTGTTGTTTTCAATAGCAACTAAATTGGGGCTGTTTTCACTAGCTACAACTTTTAAAATGTTAGTTGTAAGGCATGGACAATAAACCTTATCGCCAATTTTAAATTTTGTTTCACTCATTTCAAATCTCCAATAAAAGCCATTTAACTTTTTATAAATGGCTTTTAAAATAAATGCTAATCCGTTAATTCTGCAACTTTACGCTCGTAAACATTGTTTACTTGTTCGATTTGCAACTCATTCATTTGTGCAGTGAATGGCTCAAATTCAGTTGCTAGAATATGGTTAAGCTCGGTTAATTCGCTTGCATTTTCTAAGCGTTCTAACAATTCGCCTAAGCTTACATTGTCAAATTTTGGCTGCGATAACTGCTCTACACGCTGACTATACGCCGTGCGTAAATCGGTTTTTTCAGGCTCGCCTAGATTGAGTTTTGCAATTTCATCGCCAATGGCTTTTAACTGCTCTAAGTCGCTTGCCTGTTGGATTTTTTGATGATAGGGAGCGACATCGATTTTTGATGTTGGCTCTTGTACATCGACTACATTTTTAGTATTTTTTAAGCGTGCTTTGAGTGCTTTTGCCCCTGTGTTGGCTTTGGCTGTTGTGTCAGTGTTTTCAGGCGTAACATCAATTTCTTTGTCTTGCTCTTCTTCAGCGATTGCCATACCTTTTAACACATCAGGGAAAATATCACGCAGGGCATAGGCTCTCGCTCGTAATTGCATCATACGTTTAGGATAGTTTGTCCATGGTCCTGATTTACCTGCTAAGCCTGCACGTTTCGCATCTTCCATCGTAAAAATACTGGTATGCGGTTCTTCGCCTTTACGCTGTACGATACAAGTCGCTTGAGTATCATTTTGCTCTTCTTTAATGCTTGCGAGTAAGCCTGATTGACGTACTAGGGCAAGCATGGCATCGCCCCAAATGGCAGGGCGACCATTGATACAAGCGATATTTTGCAGGGCTTGTAATGGCTGCAAGCCGATTTCTGCACCCCATTGTAAAGCGACAAGGATATTACCTGGTTTACGTTGGTAGTCTTTTGGTACAATATCGCTATCAGCTAAGATATTAGCCACTTGCATAGCTTCTTGTAGCGATTGCGGTGTTAAAAAATTAACTGCTGTCTGTGGTTGGGTTTGTAATTGGTTCATGGTAGTTTCTCCAAAAATTAAATTAACGTAATACTCGTGTTCCGCTTGTTGTAGCGTATTGTTGCCATAATTCAGGGTTTTCAGCTTTCAATCGCTTGCTATCAATCGTGGTGCGTTCTTGATATTTGTAGGTCATGAGCTTTTTGTCATCATCGCCTACAATCATTTCACAATCGCCAAACGCTGTGCAGATTTCCAATTTTAAGCCGTCTAACTCTTCTTCAGCTTGTTTGATGGTTGCTTTTAAGTCTTTAAACTCATTGATTTTTTCAAGCAAATTGCTGTCTGCTGTGAGTGTTTTTCCATCTTCATGCTTTTGCCATTTGTGGGCAATGTCGTCAAATGTGGTTAGGGCGGGTGGCACATCAGCTAATACATGGTCGAACCAAAATTTACGACATTCTTCAAAAAGCATATCGAATAATTCTTGGTCAAATGTAATGCGGTATGTACGGAAATCTTGACCGCCAATTAACACGGCTAAATGACAAATTTCTGCCCCTGTAATGCCCATATACCATTGACATTGGGTCATGTAATAATCAGGGATTTCATCGTCATTTTCGCCCCAAAGTTTAGCCAAATAAGCGTTTGCGGTTTTACACTCTAAAATTTGGTCTGTTGTCAATTTGCCATCTTTTAAGCGTACATTTCCGCTGATTTCACGGTTAATCACTGCACGGTCAATGTTGGCACGCACCCAATCATGTTCAGGGTGGATAAGTTGCTGATTGACTTTTTGCACTTTTAAGCCTGTGCGTTTTTGAAATTCTTTGGCTACTACATCTTCTAAGGTTGTTCCCCAATACGCTGGCTCACTCTGCACATCTGATGTTTCACGTCCTGTCTTTTCAAGCCATAATTGATATGGGCTTTGGTATTTGTTTAAGCCTAAGACGGTGGCTACGTCTGATCCGCCAATACCTAAACGGCGGTTTTCGTGAAATTGTTGCTCATTCATGATATTTACTCCACTTAATTAACTTGTTGAAAACTTGGTAATTTATAAACAGGAATACACAACATCGGGCTTACTTCTGCTTCGCATTCCCCTTTTTTAAAGCTACCGCCCAATGACAGGGCAACTGCACAAATAAAAAACAATGCAAGCAATAAATCTTGTGCAATGGTGATGTAATGTTTCATGGTTATCTCCTGTTCATGGTTTGGTTTACCCACATTTGCTAGCTCATCGAACTAGCAAAAATTGGTAAACTGGTTTGATTTATTCTGCGTACATCGCTTCTAAAATCTTGTCTAATCGTTTTGCTTCTAACTCGAACCAAGCATTAAATTTTTTTAACTCTTCTTCGTTGTCTAGTAATAAATAAACTTGTTCATGGCGATAGCGGTGTAATTCATCTTTTGCTTTTGAAACCATTGCTTCTACTTTTGCTAGGAAGTCGATTTCTGCATTTGGGCCATAAAATTTTAAGTCGTTTAAATTTGGGCTTAACATTGTTGATTACCTATGTTCGTTGTTGATGTAGATATTATTACATAAGTAATATATTATTATCAATACTAAAGTAATATTTTATTAGTTAATTGTTTATTATTTAATCATAATAATTAAGAGATAACAAAAAACCCTGCTTAATGCAGGGTTTGGTTTGAAAATAATTGCTAGTTTAAGTCTATTTTTTGATATTGTGGTAGTTCTGGTAATGTATTTTGTTGCTTATTTGCTGGGTGGTCGATATGCGGTAATACTTGGCGTATCTCGTCATCAGTTAAAAATCGCTGTGTTGGTTGTTGCGGTTGTTTATATTGCAACTCTTTTTGAGCGGTTTTTTCTCGTATTGCTTGAGCTTCTGCATTATTTTGTCGTATGGTACTTTCTAAGCGTGCAATTTCTGCTTTTCGCTGTAACAACTCTAATTCTTGCAATTCTTTTTGACGAATTTTTTCATCAATTTTTGGCGTTAGCCATGGCGATACTTTGAGTTTTAGACTTAATTCACGCATTTTGTATAAATCGCCATCAGTTTGGCGAAATAATTTAACATATTCTCTTTCAATGCTATTTTTTAATTGCATATCTGCTATTCTTTGTCCATCTTCATAAATTTTAGCAGCATCAACAGTACGTATATTTTTATATATACTGGTATCTAGCATAGGACGTTGTTGTATAACGTAAATATTTGCATTATATGGATTGTAGTAGTTTTGAGCCTGTACAATAACAGGTGTTACAGCTAGTGTAAGGGTTAAAGCTAATTGTTTGATATTCATAAAAAATTCCTATCGTCTTACTCGTCTAATTTCAGATTTCCACCAGAACTGACCTAAAATACGAATATTTTCATTTTCAATGTCGTTTGCGGTGTAGATTTCATCAGGATAGCGTAATTTATCATCATTACGAGAAACCGCCTTAAAACCATCTTTGAGCTTAAATAGATATTTCACTTTTAACTCGCCATTGACTACAAAAGCGTAAATTTCACCATCAAAAATACGTGTTGCTGATGTGTCTATAGCAATCACTTGTCCATCGACAATTTCAGGGAACATACTATCGCCTTGTACATTGATGATACGGGCATAGTCTGGATTAACATTGCATTCAATAATGGTTTCTTCTCTAAACCATAGTGTAATTTCTTCGTAATAGTCTTCATTTGGGTAGCCATTGCCCAAACTACCGACAATGTTTGTAAGATAACGAATAGGTATCATACCTTCTGGCAAATTATCGCCATCATTCCAAACAGCGATTTTTTTATTGGATAAACTTGCTTCTGACTGGTAAGGGTTAAGTGTTTTATCTATGGTGGATAAATCTGTTTTACCTGTTTGTAGCCAATACACATCAACACCTAATGCTAATGCGATTTGTGGTAATTCTTTCGATGTTTCATTACGCCCACTTTCTAGCTGTGAAATTGCCCCTTGTGAAACATTAGCCAATTTAGCTAGTTCAGCTTGAGATATGTTTTTCTGTCTTCTTACAGAACGGATACGATCGCCAAGACTATTCATAAGGCATACTCCTAAATAAGGATAATTATAATGGTAATAATACCATAGTAATAATTATAGCAAAAAAAAATATTACTTAGGTATTGTAAAATATTTACTTAACTAATAAAATATTACAAATTTAATTAATAGACTATTTTTTATGAAAGATTGGAAATTAATCGTATCTGACATTTTACTCGTAAAAACTCAAGATGAATTAGCAGAGCAATTAGGTGTAACACAAGGTTACATTTCTCATTTGCTTGTTGGTCGTAGGAAAAATCCGAGTTATAGCTTGGGGATAAAATTAACCGAATTACACCAACAAACCCAAAAACAACAAACCCCTAGCGGACACTAGGGGGTGGAGTATTTATATCATGAATAGTCCTATTATAGCACAATCAACGCAAAAAGCAATGTCTAGCCGTGAAATTGCTGAACTGTGCGAAAAGCAACATTATCACGTCAAACGAGATATTGAAAATATGCTTGCACAGTTGAAATTAGATGTATCCAAATTTGGTGCTATCTATTTTGACAATATGAATCGTCAGCAAATCGAATATTTACTAGACAAAGATTTAACCTTGACATTAGTCGCAGGTTATAACGCTACTTTGCGTTATCGCATTATTCAACGCTGGCAACAGTTAGAGCAACAACAGTCATTTAATCCTGCCAATTTATCTCGTATGCAGATTTTACAGCTTGCCATGCAAGCAGAGCAGGAAAATCAAGCGTTGAAAGAAAAAATCGCCGTGATTGAACCACAAGCGAACGCCCTACAACGCATTACACAAGTAGGCGAAGATTTAGGCTTGCGTGAAAGTGCCAAAGTGCTAAAAATCAGTCAATCGCAACTAATTAACTTTTTACTACATCAAAAGTGGATTTATCGAGATGGCAAAGATAAGCTACAGGCGTATCAAGACAAAATCAATCAAGGTTATTTAATCCATCATTACAGTAGCCCACAGCAAACCGCACACGGCGAGCGTGTATTTTCGCAGGTCAAAATCACAGCGAAAGGCATTGGTAAACTGTCTATGATGTTAAATCAAGAGATAAGCCTATGAATTATTACCGTTTTCATATTGGCGATTATTACGCACATACTGCTCATCTCAACATTGTTGAAGATTGCATCTATCGCCGTTTGATTGATGTGTATTATCTATCTGAGAAGGCTTTAACATCGGATTTAGATGTGTTGGCACGGCGTTTACGCTTAACGACTGATGGCGAAATTCAGGCGTTAAAAGCTGTATTGGGCGAGTTTTTCAACTTGCAAAAGGGCAAATATCATCACAAGCGTATTCGTTTAGAGATAAAAAACTTTAAAAATGGCACGTTTGATTGGCGTAACGACAGTAACGTTACAGGCGAAAATAGTAACGCTTTAGATGATGAAAGTAACGGCAATAGTAACGCTGATAGTAACGGAAAGCGTAACGTTACGAGTAACGCAAATAGTAACGCACAACGACAAGCAAAGTTACGCCTAAAACGCAAAATGATTGATGATTTAAAAGCGTTAAATTTAGATAATTTTGATGAAAATCAATCATTTGATGATATTTTAAAGTTACATCAACAACATTTTAGTAACGCTTTAGATGATGAAAGTAACGGCAATAGTAACGCTGATAGTAACGGAAAGCGTAACGTTACGAGTAACGCAAATAGTAACGCACAACGACAAGCAAAGTTACGCCTAAAACGCAAAATGATTGATGATTTAAAAGCGTTAAATTTAGATAATTTTGATGAAAATCAATCATTTGATGATATTTTAAAGTTACATCAACAACATTTTAGTAACGCTTTAGATGATGAAAGTAACGGCAATAGTAACGCTGATAGTAACGACAGTAACGAAATGCGTAACAGCGATAATAACGTGAAAAATGGGGCTAGAACCAATAACCATAAACCAGTAACCAATAAAGATAATATAAATAAAAATATATTGTCCGCCCAAGCTCAGGAAATTTTTGAGTTCTGGAAATCGGTTTTTGGCAAAAATGCGAGTACGCAATTTTCTGACAAACGAAAAGCAAAAGTGATTGCACGTTTGAAAGATGGTTACAGCATTGATGAAATCAAAAAAGCGATTCACAACGTATCTCAAAATGAGTTTAACGTTGTAAACGAATATATCGATTTAGAGTTGATTTGTCGTGATGTTGAACATCTTGAACGCTACAGAGATTTAACACCACGCAAACAAGCTGAAATGAATTTTACAGGAGCAAATCATGAAACACGCAAGTCAAATTCAAATCACGAAAGCCCTAGCGAATACCAACAGCGATTGCATGATGAATTACGAGCATACGGCTATGACATCGGAGCAACAAACCACACAACCAACTCAAGCGTTATTGATGGCGATTACCGAGATATTTGCTGAATGGCGTGTATTTTTTAAAAACAAAATGCAAACAGGCAAAGATTTTTACAATGGCACAGAAGCGATGATGTGGGCGAATTATCTCACTGCAAAACAAATCACTAAACGTGAATTTTTGGCAGCGAAAACTGCAAGCCTTGATTTAGATTTTCCGCCCAACAACCCAAGGGAATTTTTAGATTTAGGGCGTGTTGATGAGTTTATGGACGTGTATCAAGCGTACATTGAAGCGACACATAATCGCTATCCAACGGCTGAAATTTATGAAACGGCTTGCCGTGTGGGTATGTATGAATTACGTAGTAAAAGCGAAAAGGCCATGTACCCAATTTGGCAGAAATTTTATGAAAAAGTCTGTCAAGAAGTACGAAATGGCAAAGTGTTTACATTGCCAAAATCGCAGCGGATTGAGCATAAACATGATCCTGTTAGCCCTAGTGTTGCTCAACAATATTTAGCGAAAATGCGGAGAATGGTGGCGTAATGACAATACAAGTAACCAATGCTGAGATTGATTTATCGCAAACTGATTTACAAATATGCAGTTATGAAACTACAGAAAATATTGAATTAGTTTTTGTAGATAAAAAAATGTACGGTGAAAAAGTTAAATTGTTACTTAATCATGAACAAGCTAAATATCTACATCAGCGTTTAAGTGATTATTTGAATGATGATGAATAGTCAAAATGTTTTTTTAATCTGTTGTTTGCTGTTGCTATCGTTTGCAACGGTGGCAAGTGGCGAAAATCAACCACAGGCAAATAGTTATTATTGGGCGGTCAGAAAATGAATATTGAAGATATACGCAGATTTAATTTTTATATCAACAATCAAAATAAATTTGTTGAGAAAAAATTAGATACTGAACATTTACTTGTGATTTATGCAGAGCGTAGTGTTGATGATTTGTGTGATGAATTATCTTATCTAAAAACAATAACGCTCAAATCAAGCAAAGAATATCGATATATTGAATGCTTGCAAGATATGATTAACGTGCGTGAATTGACCGATTATCTTGACAGATTATTTGGTATGGCGTAAGAAAAATGCGTAAGTATATTCACATTGCATATAAATATCTTCCAAATAATCGCAGCTGTGGCAATATTGATTTAGACAAATGTGAAAATGGCGATATTTTGATTATTGATGAAGAATATGAACATGAGATGGAATGTTCGTATTGTAAAAATTTAGAGCCATCTCGTTGTTATTATGCTTATTTAAGACCAAACGAAATTGAATATATTTGCATTCGTTGTTTTACTCGAGAGCAACAAAATATATTTTACAGAAATCCAGTTTTATATCATGCCGATGAGACTTTTTTCTTAAAGCGTGATTTTAATTTTTAGGTAGTGAAGAGATGAAACGCAAAATTAAACAACAACAAAACCAACGCAGACGGCAACAGCGTAATAACTGGGATATGCTGAAAACTAAGGCAAAACGTAGTGAAGATGATGAACAAATCGCAGTCATGCAATGGGCAAAGCTACAAAATTACAAAGATGGCAAAGTGGCGGATTATTTACATCATAGCCCGAACGGTGGTAGTCGTAATGTCATTGAAGCAAGCAAATTTAAGCGTATGGGCGTGATGAAAGGTTTTCCTGATTTGTTTTTGTTTGTGCCTGATCAAGGTTATCACGGCTTATTGATTGAACTTAAAGCAGAAAATGGACGATTACAACCCACGCAAAAAATTGTGTTAAATCGTATGGCTGAATTGGGTTATCGTTGTAAAGTGTGTTTTGGTGCTGATCAGGCGATTGGCGAAATTAAAAATTATTTGGGGTTAGATTAATGAATTGGTCAAAATATAGTTTAGATGAGTGGCTTGAGCAATTTGGAGCGTGGTGTGAAAGTTGTCGTATGCAGACTGGTCATTATCCAGATAATTTACAAGTGAATTTAATTGATAAATTAATGGTTGAAACGGGGTACAAAAAATTACCTACACACAAAAATACAGTTGAATTGAAAATCTCTGATGATGAAGCGTTGCAAGTACAAGATTTGATTTTGAGTGTTTATCGCCGTGCAGATAATGACATGAAACAATCGCTTAAATATCTGTTTAATCATTTTGTACATGGCTATTCTTTGCGAAAAATTGCAGATATTTGTGAAATTTCTAAACATGAAACTGAACGTAAAATATACGGTGCAAAATGTTTTATCACAGGTGTGTATAATTTTATCAGAATTTGACTGTCCGTACAGAATATGCTATATTTATGCTATAGTGGTCGTAGTGTAAGCAAAATCACTAAATTTAAGCTCAATCTGAATGGTTGGGCTTTTTTATTGTCTGTAAATTGACCAATTACAGAATGCACAGCTTGCTACTTACACAGCAAGTATCAAAGAACAGTCCGATTAGGTGAGTTGGTCGCACCGCAGTGTGTTGTTGAAAATTTATATATTTGCCTTTGTGCATTGAGTTGAATGTGTGGATTTTCTTTTGTCTTTATCATTATTTTGAGTTTAAGGCAATAGTGAAAGGGTTAAACCCTTTAATTATTATCTTAAACCCATTATGCAAATTAACAATTCTAAATAGAATTTTGATAATTCTAAATAGAAATTAAGTCATTCTAAATAGAATTATTGAGTAGATTTTTCATCGTTTACTAGGCATTCAATAGCAAATTGCACCGTGTAGGGCATAGGGCGATAATTTGGGTCGTCTGTGCGAACTAAATAATAACGCATCATTCTTTCCGATACGCCCAAAATATGAGCAGTCTTGCGTTGTGAAAGCCCTGCTTTTTCAAGCAAGGCTCTGATGTAGGTTGGGTCTGGGTTGTGGTTGTCAATGTGGGGTTTCATTATTTACTCCAAAAAAAAGCCCCATGATTAGGGGCTTGGTTGATTATAAACTTGCCCAAAACTCTTCGCCACGTCCAAATTCATTCTTTACAATATTCATCATAAGTTTATAAATGCGGTCGGTGCGTGAGATGTCATCAAGTGATGTTTTTGGCTCATTGAATTTCGTGTGCAAATAGTCAAGTGCTTTTTGATAAATACTATCATCAATTTCATTTGAAACTAGAACATAGCCGACTTGTGGCAAATCTTTGTTTAGATTGTCAGTAACATAGATGTCAGTCATACCGTCAAAATGCCCGTATTGGTGAGCTTTTGCGATAGTTTTAACTTCTGCTACTGTAGCAGGCGAAGCATTTACTAATTTAATGGTAACACAGTCAAAATCTTTAGCTTTAACCGTTGCTGTAATGCCTTTGGCTTTCAATGTTTGGCGAATTGCTTTCGCTGTTTGGGTGTGCTTGTTCATGATACTAACCTCTTGGTTTACGACTGCAACCTATTTGCTGTCTATGAGTATATTGTAGAATACTTTTGTATTCATGTCAAGCACAATTTTAAGAAATTTTAGATTTTTTAAGATTTTTCTAAATATTCATTGATTTCTTGAATTTCTTTCAAGCGTGTTTGAGCAATGTCTTTTAATTGCTCTTTCGCCCATGGTGCTAAATTATCTCGATTGTGCCATGATTGCACCGTCTGCCGTGAGATTGATTCACCGTTTGCATTGACTAAGTAATGCCCAACTTGAGCCATCCACGAACGACCAAATAAGGCTGTGCCAATTTTTTCAATTTCTGACATAAAAACTCCAAAAAAAGTTGATTTAGTTTTTATTTTAGCATAGAATACTCAAGTATTCAAATTATTGAGAATAAACTATGAAAGCAATTAGTGTAAGACAGCCGTTTGCAAATGATATTTGTTTTGGTGAAAAGACGATTGAGCTTAGAACATGGCAGACAGATTACAGGGGCGAGCTTATCATTTGTAGCAGTAAAGCAGGTGTAAAAACTTGGCTTTTGAGTGATGGTGTGCATTATCAAGCACCTATAGGCACGACTATTTGCAAAGTAAAATTAGTTGATTGCCGACCAGCAACAAAACAAGACGCAGAATTAGCTTATTGTGAACCTGAAGATATTCAAGACGGAATGTGGGCTTGGGTGCTTGAAGATGTTGTAGATTTACAACCAAAATCAGTTAAAGGTAAATTAAACTTTTTTGATGTGCCTGATGATTTAATTGTGCCATGTGGCGAAAAGTGGTATCACGAGTTTTTAGAGACTGGTAAACCAAACGAAGATAAAGATATTATTATTGATATTGGTTAGATGAGCTAACCGCAACCGACCGCCCTTATGGCGGTCTTTTTATTGGAGAAGTGAAAATGGCAACAAAGAAATACACTCACAAAAAAGTTGGTGCTACTCGTACCGAGCAACGCCGACACGATAGACATCGTGCAGGTTTTGAAAAAGAAATCCGACACATGAAAAATGTATCTCGTCGTAAATCTAATGGCGGTGCAGGCGGCTAATGTCCAACCTGTTTTATCCTATTCAAGCCCAAGCCAATGTAACCGATAGCGTGATTGTGGCATTTAGTGGCGGTAAGGATAGCGTTGTAACACTTGATTTGTGTTGCCGATACTTTAAAAATGTGTCGGCTTTTTTTATGTACCAAGTCAGTAACCTATCCTTTCAAGAAGCCACAATCAACTGGGCGGAGCAAAAATACGGTATTGAGATTGAACGCATACCGCATTTTGAATTGTCTGAATTTTTGGCGTATGGCTCATTTCGTCATTATGATGTCAATTTGCCTATTATTGGCATGAATGATGTTTATAACTATGTCAGAATTGTTAATGATATGTGGTGGATTGCAGCAGGCGAGCGTATTTCAGATAGTATTGTTCGCCGTGCAATGATGAAAAAAAGCGGTTGTATTGATGAAAAGCGTGGACGGTTTTATCCAATTGCGAATTTTAGCAAAAATGACATCTTGCGGTATATCAAACATCATAAGCTAAAGTACGCTCCAGAAACATCAAGTATGGGGCATTCTTTCCGTTCATTGGCAGGTAGGGATATGTTTATGTTAAGACAGCATTATCCCAAAGATTATGAGCGAGTGAAATCATGGTTTCCGTATGTGGAAGCATCTATTTTGAATTATGAGTTAAATGAGCTGAAAAATGGCAAAGAATAATTTACAAAAAGGCGAACGAGTTACGATGTGGCGTAGCGAAATTAAACCGCACCCACATAATCCACGCATTATCAATGATGGTAATCGCAAAGCCTTAAAAAAACGTTTAAAAGAAGTCGGAATTTTAGGCACGTCTTTTGTAGTAAATCAGCCAACAGGTCATTTATTAAGTGGTCATCAGCGTTTATCTATTCTTGATGAAGAGATGAAGTACAAAGATGGTAAAAATGACTATGAACTTGATGTGGATTTAGTTTGTGTCAATGAAAAGCAAGAGTTAGAAATGCTTGTGTTTTTCAATAATCCATCTGGTCAGGGCGATTGGGATAAAGAACTATTGGCAAAAATCAATCTTGATTTTGATGTGTCTTTTGCTGATATGGGTTTTGATAATCTTGATGTTAATCTAATGTTTGATGGCGATAGTCGTTTTAGTGCTTTGTTTGAGGATACAGCAGAAGTTAAGCAGGTCAAGCACGATTTGCAAGAAATCAAAGAACACCGAAAAGAAAGCACAGAAAAACTCAAAGAAGCCAACAACATTGATTTTTATGTAATGATTGTCTGTGCGAATAAAGATGAAAAAGCACAACTTTTACGCATGATTAAAGTGCCTGAACATGAAAGTTATATTCCAGTTGGTGCGATTATGCCGTATGTGGAAAGGGGGCAATGAGAAACAACCCCATGGCAAGGGTAAATTATGACAGAAAAAGAGATTTGTGGGGCAAAAAACCGCAAAGGTGAAATCTGCCAACAAAAACCCATGAAAAATGGGCGTTGTCGTTTTCACGGCGGTAAATCAACAGGCGTAAAAGGCAATCAGAACGCAAGAAAACACGGTGCTTACTCTAAATTTTTCACTGATGATGAAAAAGCACAGCTTGATGAATTGGAGTTGGACAATTTAAACAGCGAATTGCAACTGTGCAAAATACAGCTTATCCGAGCCTTAGAAGCCCAAGAAAAACAGCTTAAAGCTAATGACAACGATAAGATGGAGTTAATCGCCCAAACCATTCAAGCGGTCAAAGATGGCGAACAAATCGCACGCCAACAAGTTAATAAATCCTTTGCTAAAACTGACTTTGGGGGCATTATTGACCGTCTTATTGGTCGTATCCAGTCGCTAACTCATAGTGTTCAGGATATGCAAAGCAAGGCGATTGATATGGAAATGAAACAGATTGAATTAGATAAACTGAAAGCAAAAGAAGCAGAAAACCAAGCATTGCCAGTTAAAGTTGTCATTCAAGTGGAAGATGCTCGTAAATATGATGAATCCGAAATTGAACATACCGCAGGCGAAATTCCTGCAAATGCCGAATAAGTTTAGAGCGTTTGTTGCTGGGTTTGGTAGTGGTAAAACATGGGTAGGCTCATCAGCATTGTGTATCCATGCGTGGAACTCTCCAAAAGTGCCAAGTGGTTATTTTGGAGCGACTTATCCACAAATTAGAGATATTTTTTATCCAACTATTGAAGAGTGTGCATTTCACTTTGGGTTAAGGGTTGATATTAAGACCAGTAATAAAGAAGTTCATTTTTATAGTGGTTCAATTTATCGTGGTACAACGATTTGCCGTTCAATGGATAACCCGTCATCGATTGTCGGTTTTAAAGTAGGTAAATCACTTGTTGATGAATTGGATACCCTAAATGAAGGTAAAGCAACAGAATCATGGCGTAAAATTATTGCTCGTCATCGTGCGTCTTCATGTGAGTTGGACTTTGATGAAACGGCAATCACAAAAGAAAATGAGATTGAAATCGTTCGTAATACCAATGGCATTGATGTAACCACAACGCCTGAAGGTTTTAGATTTACATATAAGCAATTCGTCAAAGCACCAGGCGAAAATAAGGATATTGCTCATTTTTATGGACTGATACAAGCGAGTACATACGATAATGAGAAGAATTTACCACCTGATTACATCGAAAGTTTACGACAATCGTATCCGCCACAACTGATTGAAGCCTATTTAAATGGGCAGTTTGTCAATTTGGCGAGTGGAGCGGTGTATCCTGACTTTGATAGACATCTCAACAAATCATTTGAGACAATCCAAGATGGCGATATTTTGCATATTGGCATGGATTTTAACGTGTTAAAAATGGCGTGTGTGGTGTATGTCATGCGTGGTAACGTTCCGCACGCTGTTGATGAGTTGGTCGGTGTGAGAGATACGCCAACCATGTGCCAATTATTGAAACAACGTTATCCTAATCACATGATTTACATCTATCCTGATGCAAGCGGTCAAAATACTAGTTCAAAATCATCAAGCGTATCAGACCATTCAATTATCCGTCAGCATGGATTTGTGATTAAGGTAGCATCAACCAATCCAAGTATCAAAGACCGATTAAATGCCATGAACGCCATGATTTTAAATAGTCAAGGTGAGCGTAGATTTTTTGTCAATCCATTGCGTTGTCCAGAATATACGGACGCATTAGAACAGCAAATTTTTGATAAGTTTGGCATTCCTGATAAATCAACAGGTTTAGACCATGTAAATGATGCTGGCGGTTATTTTATTGCTTACCAATTTCCAATATCCAAGCCGATTACACGGTCGTTTGTGGATATGCCATATTAGAGTAATGTTATGAAAGTAGATACATTAAAACAGTCTTATCAACAGAGTGTATCAGCATGGCAAATGTGTAATGATTTTGTGAGCGGTACTCGTGCAGTTAAGGCAAAAGGAAGAGATTATTTACCGCAGCCAAATCCTAAAGATACAACGCCTGAAGCCAAAGCACGTTATGAGAATTATCTCCATCGTGCAGTGTTTTATGAGTTTTCTAAAAAAATCGTTAATCAGTATATTGGATTATCATTTAAGCAAGACCCAATTTGCGAAGTTGATGATATTTTAGAATATTTAAAAAAGAATGTTGATGGGCAAGGAACCACCTTGTATCAACAGGCACAAAAAGGCTTTAAGGCATTATTGTGTAATGGGAGGTTTGGTATTTGGGTAGATTATCCTGTGGTTACAGGACAAATTACCAAACAACAGCAAAAGAAAATTTTGCCAAAAATTCTATTTTACACGGCTGAAAGTATTATCAACTGGCGTGTTGTCAATGGTGAAACAACGCTGATTGTACTGCATGAAGTAATTGAACAGCCAAAAGCTGATGATTATTTTGTGGTTGAACAGGTGGAGCAATGGCGTGAATTAGGTATTGATAAATACGGCTATTATTATGTTGATGTATGGCAAAAAGATGATAAAGGAAACTTTTATAGTTTGACAGGTCGTCTTTATCCTAAAAACGCCAAAGGTGAGTTCTGGACCTTTATACCGTTTCAAATCTTTGGTAGTCAATACAATACTTTTGATGTACAAGAAATTCCGATTGAGCCCCTGGTTCATATTGAAAAAGGCATTTATCAAAATAGTGCTGATGCTGAAAATTCACGCTTTTTCTGTGGTCAAGTTCAGCCATTCATGAATGTGGATAGCCAGACACGAGATTTTTATACTGATTATGATGAACAAGGACGTTCAAAAGGTCAAGTGAATTTGCGTGTTGGGTCGGAAACGGTCATCATGCTTGGTGAACATGGGCATTTCGGTTATGCAGTTGCTCCGCCTAATAACATGGCAACTGATGGTATTCGTGAAAAACGTGAAATTATTGCTGAGTTAGGTTTTCAGCTTGGGCAAGCTGGGTCAGCCGTCAAAACAGCAACACAAGCAGACAATGAAGCACAGGCACAACATAGTGTCGCTAGTTTATGTGTGGCAAATCTTAATGAAGGATTTTTAAATGTTTTGTTGTGGTGTAATGCCTATGTTGCGGTTGATGAACAGCCTAAATTCTTAATTCGTCAAGAATTTTCATTGATTGCGGTTGATGTGAATTTACTCAATACTATCAATGCGTTGGTTGATGGTGGAAAATTGCCAAAAACCATCATTTTTGATTTGGCGAAAAAGTATAATTTACTTGATGCTGAATTAAGCAATGATGATATTATCGGAATGATTGAAGCAGACAAACCAAACATTGATTTAGATGATTAAGACATGAAAGATACACATATCCGCCGTGCGATTATGGTAGAACGTTTTAAGCAATACCTAGTAAAACGTTTTAATTTGAAAGATGTGGATAAATTCTTACAAAATCATGTGTTTAATACTGATATTTCGCAGTTGTCTATTCCAAAATTGAACAAATTACTGGATAAAGTACAATCTGAAGTATCAGCATTATATGGCGTGTATGTTGATGATTTAAAATCACATTGGCAGTCTTTTTTTGATGATAGTTATCGCTTTGAAACAAAATCTGTTGGGCATATCTATACGCATTTAAAAGATAAACTCAAGCCATTGGAGCAGAATTTTATTAGCCAAGCTGTAAATCATGTGCTGAATAAACCGCTTGACTTTAAAGGTCTAACTGGTATCACACTTGGTGAAATGTTGGAGAGTTTTCAACAATCGGAAAGTTTACGGATTGTGCGAACAATTCGCCTTGCCCATCATCAAGGCAAAACGATTACAGATATTATTAGACTGATTCGTGGTACAAAAGCACGCCAGTATCAAGATGGTGTATTGAGCATTTTACAACGCAACGCTGAAAGCATCGCCCGAACTGGCACGGCGATATTCAATACTGAAGCTAAAACCACATTTATGGAGAAACATGATGATTTAATTGATGGTATTCAAGTCATTGCAACGCTTGATAGTCGAACAAGTCCTATTTGCCGTCATTTGGACCGTGAATATATGTCATTGGATAAGGCTATTTATCCGCCATTTCATTTTAATTGTCGTTCTACCTTTGTGTATGTTCTAAAAGGGGAAAAACCATCAACTGATGGCATGAGTTATTATGAATGGCTGAAAACGCAATCCGATGACTTTCAAAATCAAGTGTTGGGTACAAAAAGGGCTATGTTGTTTAGAGATGGTGGATTGTCGATTGAACAATTCAAAGCCTTGCAGCTGGATAAAAAATTCCAACCAATCACGTTGGAAGAAATGAAAAAACTTGAACCTTTGGTATTTGCCAAATTGTTCGATAATTAAACTCAACCGCCGTGAATAGCGGTTTTTTTTATTGGAGTAGATATGAAACAGTATATAGGCACAAAAT
The DNA here is from genome assembly GCF_030674635.1 of Moraxella sp. ZY210820. Taxonomy (NCBI): domain Bacteria; kingdom Pseudomonadati; phylum Pseudomonadota; class Gammaproteobacteria; order Moraxellales; family Moraxellaceae; genus Nasibacterium; species Nasibacterium caprae. Next base: position 989,897 of record NZ_CP089978.1, read on the forward strand.
TAGTGCAAGCTAAACTAATGACACGCAAAGAATACAATGATTTGCGTGGTTGGAAAGTCCCTGAAAATGAAAATCCTGATGACAACGGATATTTGATTGAAGATTTACAGTCAAAATCACAAAATCATTTTGATTTCAAAGGTTACATCTCATGGTTGCCTGAATTTGAGTTTAACGAAAGTTACAAACCGAATACGGGTGGGTTATTTCTTTTTGCCATCAATGATGAAAATGGCGTTTACATTGGCGAAAGTGATACGCCTGAAAAAGCCAAAGAAAATGCGTTGAAAATCAAAGAAACACATACATTGGCTGATGAATTTGATTTTGGTATGGCATTACACTTGTTGAAAGCTGGGCAAAAAGTCGCTCGTAAGGGGTGGAATGGCAAGGGTATGTACTTGCTTTTGGTTGATGGCAAATGTGTAACAGAAGTAATCAATAATTGTTATGGAGACCCTGAACGATATGAAGTAGGTGCTGATGGTTATGAAAAAGGGCAATCCATGCCTGTTTTGAACGCCATTTATATGAAAACAGCAGACAATAAACTTGTACCGTGGCTTGCTAGTCAAACTGATGTATTGGCTGAAGATTGGGTGATTGTGGAGTAAGAAAATGAAACTTAAACTTGATGAACATGGCAATGTTGTATTGCAGGACGGTAAACCTGTTTATGTACATGATGATGGTAAAGAAATCGCATTTGATGCGGTGCAAATGACAGCCAAAGTCAATAGCTTAACTGCTGAAAAGCAACAATACTTAAACCGTGCTGAAAAAGCTGAAAATTCATTAAAAGCGTTTGATGGCATTGACGTGGAAAAAGCAAAATCAGCGATTGAAACAGTCAAAAATCTTGATGATAAAAAACTGATTGATATTGGCGAAGTAGAACGTGTTAAAGCTGAAACGAAAAAGGTTTATGATGAACTGTTGGCTAAGGCTTATGCTGAACGTGATGCTATACAACAGCAATTCCACACGGCAGTGATTAGTGGGGAATTTGCACGCTCATCATTTATCAAAGATAAAACGACTTTACCACCTGAAATTGCCCAAAGTTTTTTTGCAAAGCATTTTAACGTAAATGAACAAGGTCAAGTTGTGGCGAAAGATACCCTCGGAAATCCAATTTTATCACGCACAAATGCAGGTGAAATTGCCAGTTTTGATGAAGCGATTGAATTGTTGGTCGGTACTTATCCACAAAAAGATACCATCTTAAAAGGTTCAAGTGCAAGCGGTGCTGGTGCAGGACAACCAGGGCAGGGTGGAAATGTAAATACTCCGAAAAGCTACGCTGATTGTAAAACAGATGAAGAAAAAGTAGCTTGGTTGGAAGCTCAATCTTAATTTTTATGTGGAGATAGTCAATTATGGCTTTTGATTTAATTAAATTTAATCAACAAACCTATACAGTAGCAACTGAAGCACTTGCTCAACAAGTTGAAAAATTCAATGAACAATCAAATGGGGTTATCCAGTTGATTGCTAAACCATTTAAAGGCGATTTTGATATTTCATCTGCGTTTAGTGGAATGAAAAACATTGTACGTCATCGTGATGTAGAAAATGGCTCAAATCCTATTACAACAAGCCGTTTATCACAACATGAAAATGTTGCGGTAAAAATTGCGTGCGGTACGCCTGAAATCGCTTGGAGTCAAGCAGAATATGCGTGGACAATGCAAAATCCAAAACTTGCACCTGTAAAAATTGGTGAAATGTTAAGTAATGGCATGATGGCTCATATGTTGAATACTGCAATTAAAGCAGGTGTTTCAGCATTGAGCGGAAATAGTGAAGTGATTGAAACATCATCATCTGCTTTAGATTTTGCAACCATGACTAAGGGTAGTAGTCGTTTTGGCGATCATTCAAGCTCTATTGTGGGTTGGGTCATGCACTCTGGAGCATTAACACAATTGCAGCTTAAGGCATTGGCAAATAATGAGCGTTTATTCACTTATGAAAACATCAATGTGTTACGAGACCAATTCGGACGTATTTTTGTCATTACAGACAGTGAAGACTTGAAAAAATCTGATGGTGGCTACAATACACTTGGCTTATCTGAATCGGGTATTGTTATCAATAACCAAGATGATTTTAACAGTGTGATTACCAATGCGACAGGTAAAGAAAATATTTCTTATACTTATCAGGCTGAATGGTCGCACGCCGTGTCTGTAAAAGGTTATAAGTGGAATATTTCAGCAGGTGGTTCTAACCCAAATGCAGGGGCTTTAGCAACGCCTACCAATTGGATTAAAACGGCAACATCAAGTAAATATACTGCTGGTGTATTGTTGCAAACTGCTGCTTAATTGAATTAAGGCGGTACTTTTATGGGTATCGCCTTTTTGGGAGTAAAAAATGCGTATTCTTTATTTTACTGATGATTTTTCACAAGAAAATATTCAATTTGCACAACAAAATGGTTTAACCATGCGTAAACGATCAGCCTATCATCAGATTGATACTGTAGAACAATGCTCGGCTGTATGTGGCGATGTGCCACAGGCTTACTTGGATAAATATCCAGTACACGAATTGCCAAAAACTGAACATCAAAAAGCCTTAGAGCAAGCTGAATTGGAAAAACAAGCTCGTTTAAAAGCTGAAGAGCAGGCAAAAGCGGAAGCAAAATTGAAAGCTGAAGCTGAAGAAAAAGCTAAAAAATCTAAAGCAAAATCTGAACCATCAGACCCAAAAACAGATGCTTAAATGAAAGTATCAGTACATTTGAGTCAAAAGGGCGAATGGTCAAGCCTGTTTAAAATTGGACAAATACCGATGGATGGTGGTGTAAAAGTGGGTGTACTCAACAATAAACCACATATTACCAGTGGAAACGCAGGTAAGCCATCTATCGGTATGGCAGACTTGGCAGAAATTCATGAGTATGGTGACTCAACACGTCATATTCCTGAACGTTCATTTTTGCGTGCTAGTTTAAGGCAGAATGAAAGTAATTATGTTGATGTGTTGGAAAGTGGATTATTTACTGTGTTAAGCGGTGAAATGTCTATTGATAAGCTCAAACATAAATTAGGTTTAATTGCCCATCGTGATGTGGTGAAATACATTTCAACGGCTAATTTTGCACCATTAAAACCATCAACCATTAAACGCAGACGTAAACAGTCTAATCGTCCATTGGTTGATACTGGCAATTTACGCAATTCATTAAGTTTTGAAGTGGAGTAAAAATGTATATCTCTCGTGATGATTTAATGACCTTGTTTGGTGAAAGTGAAATCATCAAACTGGAGCGAAATATCAGTTTTGATAATGGCATTGAAGCCACAGAACAAGTGATTAAAAACGCAACGGAAGAGACCAACGGCTATTTGGCAGTGCGTTACAACTTGCCATTGGGGAGCGTACCTGAACGCTTAAAACAATGTGTAGCGGTGATTGCACGTTATCGACTGTATAAAAACAAAGCCCCTGAACAGGTGCAATGGGATTATGAACAAGAAATAAAGTGGCTCAATCAAATTGCAAGCGGTAAAGTCATGTTGATGTTGGGTGATGACAATCCAGAACCGAAACCACAAGCATTTTCATTGAGTTTGGAGCGTTATTGATGGCTGTTGAACAATATTTTGGCGTTGAACAAAAATTAGTGGAACGTGTACAATCCTTATTTCCTAATTTTACAGTTTTAACGCCATTTAACGTGGAAGATATGCTACAGGCGGTGAATGATGAATATAGCATTAGCATTATTTATCATGATGACCGTATCGCAGATGGTGGCAATAGTGGCACGCTCAATAGTTGTTATCAACAATGGCTTGTGGTGTTGTCATTGCACGATGCTCAAGCACAATTACAACAAACCAATACCATTCGCAGTACGGCTGACCCATTGATTAAAAAACTGTTGCAAGGATTACAAGGTTTTAATCCGCAATTAGATGGCTATCGTCAATTTAAACGTGCGAATAGCCCTGTGAGAGTGGGTAGTCAATCCAGTTTTGCGTATTTTCCATTTTTATTTGAAATTCAGATGTTTATTTGATGTAATCAACCGTCCGAAAGGGCGGTTTTTTTTATTGGAGTTGAAAAGATGGCTTATGCAAGTTATCAAGGCAAGTTATACCTTGCAAAAATTGTAGCAGGCATTGTACAAGCAATGCGTGAAGTGGGCAACGCCCCTGAATTTGTCGTTGAGACTGATAGTGAAGTCTTTGAGCATAAAGAAAGTATGACAGGGCAACGTACTACTGATTTTACTATGACCAAAACTAAAAGTGTCAAGGTATCAGCAACATTGGAAGATTTTAACCGTGAAAATTTGGCGTTGGCGGTGAGCGGTAATATCGTATCCGTTAAACCAGAGCCGATTAGCAATCATGTTTTTGGCACGGTTAAAGTGGGCGATATGGTTAAATTGAAAGGGTTTAATGTTACTAGCGTTACCATTAAAGACAGTACAGGTTCAGCCAAAACGTTGGAAAAAGATACGCATTATACGCTTGATGAAAAATTGGGCAAGGTGGTATTTAAAAATATTGATGGTTTTAAACAGCCATTTATCGCTGAATATACCACTGGTGCGGTCGAAGTAACCACAATTATGAGTGCGGACGATGATGAATATCAACTGTACTTTGAAGGTGTGAATACCGTTACTGGCGAAGATGTTATCCTTGAATTATGGCGATTGAAAAAGCAAGCTAAAGGGTCTATTCCGTTTATTCATGAAGAATTGGGTAAAATTGAATTGGCTGGTGATGCCTTGTCGGATAAGACAAAACAAAATGACCCGTCATTGGGGTTATTTGGACGTGTAACGGTATTACCTAAAACTGCTTAAAAGCAAAAATCCCTGTTATTGGTCGTAACAGGGATTTTTTTATGTGTAAATTTAGCAAACTACAGGTAAATTATATATTATGTCTGAAATTATTGCAATGGTGGTAGGAATGCTTGAAAAGTATGAAAACTCTCCAAAAGTACGTTTTTTAATAAATTGGCTTGTGATTTGCTTAACAATATTTGTTTTAGGTCATTTTATCTCTGCGGTTAAGTGGTGGTAATATGAGCGATTTTCAGCAAGTAACAAACAATCCAGTTTATCATGCTTTTTTTATTGGCGATAAGGTGATGGATTGTTATGTATCGCAATTTAAAATGAAAGACTTGGAGTATTGGCTTGGTGCGGTGGTTGATATTACTGAGCAGTTACAAACTGATATTTCAAGTCTGATTGCTACACATTTAAATCAGTTGCAAGCAATGGTTTATTTGTGTGTTGATTTTGTGGATACGGCTAAATTGGCAGATTTAGAATTAAATGCTACTGAGTTTATTCGCTTGGTGCAATGTGTTGTTGATGTGAATAGTGCATATTTTAAGCATATTCAACAACAAAACAAAACTAAAAGAAATCAAAAAGATGATGATAATTCATGGTTTACCTCATTTCAGCTTTTGATTAGTCACGGACATAGCTTAGATAGTGTGCAAAATATGGGCTTTGGGCAGTTTTTAGGCTTTGTAAAGGCGGTACAAGATGAGCAAAAACGCCATGCAAAAATGCAGTTTAATGTTATGCGTATGGCGTTTCACGGCGGTAAAACTGATGTAGAAAAGTTTTTACGGTCTTTGGAGTAAAAATCCACATTATTGTGGATTTTGTAGCTGTTGTGCATACTCAAGCAATGCCATTTTAATTGCCATCGCCTTAGAACAATCTTGATGAGCCATAATTTTATTCAAAGCTTCTAAAATTTCAGGCTCAGTATGACTAATCACTAAAGCAATATTAGCAAGGGCTTTATTACGATAGTTATTAGTTGCTTTTTGACGTGCGTTACTCATAAAATATCTCTTGATTTTTTCATATTAATACAATAATATATAAAGAACAGGTTATAAAGTGCTGTAACACCTTATAACCTTCAGTCAAGTTATTAGCAGTAACTTAACTGGCTTATTGCTTAGTAAACATTATTGCTAATGAGTAATAAGACAATAAGGACAATGAACTTAATGACGTACTTCATTGTCTGTTCCTTATGGTTTATGGCGTAAGCGTTGGTTTACGCCTTACCAATCTAACAACCCTTGCTAGATAAATATATTGTATACTAGAATACACAAAAGTCAAGTAAATTTATGAATTTATTTGACTTTTTTATTGTTATATTGTGTTCTTTTCAAAAATAAAGAACTGGTTTATAATCAGTTTTTTCAGCTTTTAGGTGTAAAAATGCAAGAACAGCAAGTAGAATTAATTATCCACATCAAAAACCACGCTCCTATAGAAGTTTTAGATTTTACACAAACGATGTCAAGTTTTGCACTTGAATATAATCATCACACTAAAACTGATGATTTTAAATTATACATCAAAGAAGTAAAATCAGGCTCCATTATTGCGAGTTTAGTTGCGATTGCACCCAATATATTGCCTTTTGCTGAACACGCTAATAGCATTATTGAATTTGCCACTCATCTCAAAAATGCTTTTGGACGTTTAAAAGGAGAACAGAATAATGCACAACTTGATGTAACCACCTTACAGAACTTAACACGATTAGTTGAACCGATTGCCAAAGACAATAATGCAGTTATGAATATCCAAACTGTTAATATCTATGGCAATGTCAATGACAGCTTTAATGTGAATAGCTTAGATGCGAATGCCATTCAAAACAATGCATGACGTGAAATGGAAAATCTGAAAGAACCTATCTCCGCCTACCAGTACCAAGTGGTTTTGTATTTCTCACAAGCTCGTGGCGATAACAAAAAAGGTGATAAAGGTATTATTGAATTTATCAGTAAAAAAGAAGTAAAAGTCGCTTTTGATAGTCAAGAACTCAAAAGTCGTATGATTATTGATGTGGATTACAATATTTTTGATAAGGCGTATATCGTTGATGTTAAAGTGCAAACAGTCAATGATAAACCAATCTTGTATACCATCACGGACTTTCATGAAGCGATTGATTTAGAGACTTGACAAAATATAAAAGGTGGGGTATGATATAACCACTACTAAATATCAAGCGGAAAATTCACACCGTCATCGTGATTTTTTTGTGTCTAAAATTTGCTTAAAATAGCGTTGCTCAAATTTGAGAAACGGTAAATAGCAAAACAAAATTCGTCTTTTATGACGGGTTGATAGGGGTAAATACAATACCGAAAGGAAATAGCCCCAGCCGTCTTGATACGGTAGTTGAAACCCGTTGCCCTATATGGCAACATTCATTAACTAAATATCAAGGGGTTCATTATGAACTTAACCATTTCAAACCAAACAATTAGCCAATACAACGGCTTATTCTCTCTTAACGATTTACACAAAGTTTCTGGTAATGCGAGTAAACATAAACCAACGAACTTTTTACGCAATGAACAAACCAAAGACTTAATCGCTGAAATTGAAAGTGAAAATCAAATTGCTTATCATACCATACAAGGTGGCGATGTTAAAACTGTGAAACAAGGCACTTATGTTTGCCGTGAATTGGTTTACGCTTATGCCATGTGGATTTCTGCAAAATTCTCTTTAATGGTGATCCGTGCCTTTGATGCGTTAAATACTGGTGCTATTTCTTGCCTACCTAAACTCTCATCAGACGATACACTCCAACTCCGCAATGCGGTAAACTTAGCGACTGGCGTACTCAAGTTAGATTATTCAACCATCTATAAAATGGTTCATCAGCGTTTTGGCGTGGACGAAATCAAAGAATTAAGCCGTGAACAAATTGGGCAAGCTGTGGAATATGTTCATCATCTCATGGTGTAAAATGATAATACATATAAACTCCCAGAACAGCCTTATTTTTTAAATATTCATATTGCTCGTGAGTTTGATGCTCGTCTTAAACATATTTTTGATTTGGCTAGTTTAATTGATGGCAATAAAATCGCTCAATTATTGCAACAGCGTGCCAAAGATTTAAATAAGTTTATGGTGCAATTTCAGCATAAGTAATTATTGTTAAATTTTAGTAAAACCCTGCACGGTTCGCCGTGTGGGGTTTTGGATATGCTGAATTTTTGGCTTGATTTTTTTATTACATTATGTAATTATGTGTTACAATGAATAAGTTAATGATATTGGATTCATATTTAAATGAGTAATCGTTGTGTAAAATGTCATAATTGTGGGCATGTTGGATATTCTATCTCTAAGGGCAATATTTTTATTTTAATTGCCTTAGCATGTTTGGGGTTTATACCTGCTGTCATTTATTATTTCTGGTCAATCAGTGGTTTAGGACGTTGTTCAAATTGCCATAGCACAGCACTTGTACCATCAAATAGCTGCCCACCACAAGACAAACTAGACCCATTCCGTTTTATTGCGATGTGGGTATTGGCAATCGGTGTAACTTTTTTCATATTATTAGCTTATGGTCTTGGTAGTACCGTATGGCAACGTATTACTATGACTGATGAACAAAAACAAGCTATGATTCAGCATGAGAATTTTGAAAAATGCGTTAAACATGGGCAAGAATATTTAAAAGCTTATCCTGAAAAACTACCTGCTGAAATCAGAACTAAACATGAAAGCTTAATCCCTTATGAGCGATTCACTTATGTCCAAAATGTTTGTCGTCAGTCTAAAACAGAAACATTCCCACAATGAGCAACTTTAGCTAATTTTTTATCAATATACAAAGATAGTTACCGCCCAATAATGGGCGGTTTTTTATTTGGAGTAATTTATGTCTAAAGAGTTGAGTTTTAAGATTTTACTTGAAGCAGAAACAGGAAAATTTGTACAAGCAACAAAACAGAGTGAGCAGTCTGTTAAAGCGATGTTTGAGCAGATTAAACAGCAGTCAAAACAAACGAGTCAAGAGTTTAATGAGCTAGCTGATGAATTTAATCAAAGCTCATCATCAATCACTAAAATCGAACGTAATTTAAGTCAGCTCAACCAAGAAATGCGAAATGTAGGTACGGCATCGGAGCAAGCTCGTAGCTCGATTGAAAAAGCGGTTACAGGTTTAGGAACAGTACAAAACGCACTCGGTGCGATTGGTATTGGAGCAACGGCAATGGAAATTGCTAATACTGCTGATGCCTATGCAGGCATGACTGCTCGTATTAAATTAGCCATTGGCGAACATGGTAATCTCGAACAAGCCATGCAAAATGTACAGCAAATCGCCATTGATACCACATCAAACCTTGAAGAAACGGCTAATTTATATGCAAAACTATCTAACATTGGCAAAGAAATTCAATTATCCAATAACGATGTTTTAACGCTGACGAAAACCATTAACCAAGCGATTGCCGTAAGTGGCGGTAGTGCCGAAACCGCTCAAGCAGGTATTCAACAGCTTGGACAAGCCTTGATGTCTGGTACATTGCGTGGCGATGAATTTAATAGTATGATGGAAAATTCGCCCCGTTTAGCTAGAGCCTTAGCTGATGGACTTAATGTGCCATTAGGCAAATTAAGAGAGTTATCTAGTCAAGGCAAATTGACATCTGATGTAGTAACAAAAGCATTATTGAGCCAAGCGGAAACCATCAGTAAAGAATATGCCCAAATGCCAACCACCATCAGCGATGCAATGGAAAATCTTAAAACGCAATGGACGGTTTTTATTGGGGAAATGGACAAAGGTAGTGGTGCAAGTGCTAAAGTTGTACAAGCACTGACCTATGTATCACAAAATTTAATCGAAATTGCCGATACTGCCATGCTTGCAGGACAGGCATTTTTGGCGTGGAAATTGGGCAATATCGCTTATGAGTTTTATCAAAAATCCAAAGCGATACAAACAGCAAGCGTGGCAATTCAACAAGAAACCACAGCTGTCATTGCCAATACTCAAGCTCAACTTGCCAATGCGAGAGCCACACAACAAGCAAATATTGCTCAACAAGGCATGGCAGTACAAAGCACTAAAAATGCTCAAGCAATTAGCACTGCAACACAAGCCACAAGCACCAGTTTAATGGGCTTGGTTGGACGTTTGGGGCATTTAGGCATTGCTATTACTGCATTGGGAGCATTAGTTCCTACCGTATTGCAACCGATGGGCGAAGCTATTGGTGAAATAGCAGCAAAAACAGTGCTTGCACTAAATGGTGAAGAAGATGCATTAAAGAAATTAGAGCAACAACAACTTATTGAACAAAGAAATGCTGAGTTTTTAGCTAAACGTAAGCAAGAATATGCTCAAGCCTTAGCCAAAGTGCGTGAACAAAGTTTAGGCTTAAGTGCTGATAGTAAAAAATTAGTCGCTGATTTTGATGCGTTAAAAAATGCAGGTAAAGCCACAGGCGATGCCTTAAAAGAAGCATTTGATAAAGTCAATTTAGGCTCAACCAAAGGTATCAATGATTATGTAACCGCACTCAATGCCCTACAACAGCAAGGTAAAGCGACTGCTGATGAGATTAAAGCCAATCTCAAGCAAGCCATGTCAGGTCAAGATTTGATTGTATTTCAGACCAATGCAAAAGCAGCTTTTATGGGGACAGCTCAAGAAGCACAAAAAATGGCATTGATTACTGAACAAGCGATGATTTTAGCGGTTGAACGTACAGGATTAAGTTTTGAACAGCTGAAAGGACATGGCAGTCAAGCAAGCCGTGCATTGGTGAATGATACACAAATCATTATCAATAGCCTAGATCAGTTAAAAATGCAAGGTATTGATACAGGTATGGCTCTGAATGCGAGTTTTAGTAAAGCTATTCAAGGAGCTGAGACTGAACAGCAACTTGGGGCAATTCGTGGGCAAATCCGTCAGATGAAAACCGAATTGGGCGAAACAGTCAGCAACGGATTATTGCAACAAGTCGAACAACAAAGTCTTAAAATTAAGCAAAATTTAGACCAAGTCACTGCAGGCATTAACTCGGTCAATGAAGCATTTAGTGTATTTGGATTACGCTCCAGAGATGAAGCTAAATTGATGGCAGAAAACTATAGACAAGCATTTGAAAAGCTAAAAAATAGCGGACAAGCAACAACTGACCAATTGAAACAAGCCTTTCAACAGTATGCCGATGTTGCTATTCAAGCTAATGGTGGTATTGCTGATAGTGCATTACAAAGTCAAGGTGCAATGCTTGGTCTATCTGTTAAAGCTGACGAAACAGGCAAAAGTATCATTGAAAATATGCAACAAGCTAGTCAATCGGTTAATCATCTATCTAATACTGCTTACAATGCCACAGGTGGGTTTGATGCGTTGGTGAAATCTGCTGAAAATGCCATTGCCAAAAGCGAAGAGGCTATTGAGAAAGCTACCCAAGCAGGCGAAAAAGGCGGTAAATTAGGCACAACCACACGCACTTACTATAGCATTGAAGCCATTACCAATGAACTTAAAAATAAGGGCTATGATGATGCTCAAGCCTACGCTAAAGCCCAAGAAGTTTTTTATAAAGCAAGTAAGCAAATGCTTGCATGGGCAGGTAGTAATAATTTGATGAAAGACTTAGCGAATAATGCGATTAATCGTCATGGTGTAACGGCTGAAGCCATGTATCAAGCGATGAAAAAAGCAGGTGAGCAGGCTGTAGCCATGAATGCCCAAAAAGCATTACAGGAAAAACAAGCTCAACAACAAAAAGAGCTTGCCGAGCAAGTGAAACAGATTGCTCCAACGGTATCACAGCCAGTTACGCCACATATGACACAATCGGTGGATAGAGTGGTGAAATTGCAATTTGATATTGGCGGAAAAACGGCTGAGTTAATGGGGACTCACGATAATGCAAATAGTTTAGAGGCAATGTTCCAACAACTTGAAATGCTGAAACGGAGAAGTTAATGCGTTTAACACATACAGCGACACAAGAAACCATCTCGATTGAAGATGGTTTTTTATGGTCTGATGAATTCGACTGGAAACCGATTGAGCAAAAACAAGAACGTGCGATTGATGGCACGCTGATTGTGCAAGAAGGTAAGAAAAAGTCAGGGCGTTTAATGACTTTAGTACCGCCTGATGAACATCAAGGTTGGGTAGAACGTCATATTTTATCCAAATTGATGGACTGGTCAGCCTTGCAAGATACTTTTGTTTTGCAATTTGAATACCCGCATGATACACGGCGTTTCAATGTGATTTTTAATCATCAAGATGGGGCGATTGAAGCTAAACCAGTTAAAGGCTTTCCAACGGTCAATGATGATGAATGGTATAGCGTTACTTTAAGATTTGTGATTGTCTAAATAAAAGTGAATCGCTTTAAGCACCAATTCATTTTGATTTAAATCTAAATCTTTAGCCGTTTGTTCAATAAATTGAATATCTTCAATTTTAAACTTGAATGCTTTGATTTTTATACCACGTTTAGCATCACTTTCTGCTTGAATTTGAGTGCGTGTTTTAGGGCGTTCAACAATTTTAGGCATAATACTTGACCTTTTATTTAAATGGGTTTAAGATTAGGGTTAAGGAGTGATTAGGGTTTCCCCTAACCAAGCCATGAGATAGTGTCAGTATCTTTTAGGCTACCTGATTAATAAGCTGGAAAACTCATTAAGAGCAGGATAATCAAGGCGATGATTTTGTAGACTGTAGTCATTGCCTTACTCCTTAAGTTTATCACTAGGCTTGTCCTAGCCCAATCAACAGACCCGTTCTGTTGATATAGATATTATAGGTTAAACCTACATAAAAGTCAAGTAAATATTTAATTTTTATAATGAAAATATGACAAGAAACTGGGATTTAATTCGTCAAATTTTAATCCATATTGAACAACTTCCTGATTTTGAAACGCCTGTATTTGCAAATCATTTTAATGGATATGATGAGCAAACGGTGAATTATCATTTGTGGCTCTTAATTCAATCTGGTTTAATTGTTGGTGTGTGTAATAGTGATACACCTAAAGCAGGTTTATTTTGCAAAGCTTGTTGTTTAACATGGCAAGGGCATGAGTTTTTAGCAAGTGTTCAGCAGGATACAATTTGGCATAAGATTAAAACAATGGCAAAAGAGCAATCGCTCACATTGTCTTTTGAAGTTGTTAGGCATATTGCTTTAAAGTTAATGTAAAAAATAATCGTATAAAAACCGTCCGAAAGGGCGGTTTTTTTATTGGAGTTTATATGACGATTGAACCAAAAAATTTAGTGTTATATCAATCAGAACGTTTAGCCGATACGCCTGATGGTGGCGGTCAATACAATGGACAAATTGTGGTTGATGGCCAGTCTAATAACTTATTTACAGATGTTTCAGAACTTGACCGCACCATGGGGCGTGTGTCATTGCGTAAAATTTTTGCAGGTGTAAATACCGCAGATACAGATATGCTCATGGGAGCAACGGTGTTTGTCTCTAAAAATCCTAGCGACCCAAATGTGTCAGCATTGTTATTTAGCACACAATCGCATACTGATGAGCGTAGCCAAGCCCAAAACCGCATTGAAAATTATCTTGCCAAAGGTGGTCAAGTGGCAGGTGTGCCATTGGATACCCATTGGCAAGGTATGAAAATTTTGCAAGTGTGTATGTTTTTATCTGATGAACCCAATCAAGTAGGCGATAGTATTGTCTTGATTAGTAATGAAAATAAACCTAATCAAGTTGAGCAATATGTACGCATTTTAAAAGTGGATACACGCATTGCCAAAATGATGATTAATCATAAAGAAATTGAGTATAAAATCGCAACCTATACCATTAATGACCCATTGGCAACGGATTTTGTCGGATTGTCAGCAGGGCAATGGTACGATGGCGTAAAATCAGAAACGATTATCCGAGATACCCTAGTAGCGGATACGGGTAAATATTTTGGTAGTGTGGCGTTGGCTGAAAATGTCAATAAAGGCGATTTTACAGTTAAAGGGGCAAGTATTTATGCCCAAATTATCCCATCAGCTCAAGCAGAAACTCCGATTGTTGATGTCAATGCGATAGGCGAACGTGTGGCATTGGTGGCTGGAAATACGCAAAAAGTGCAATTTAATACGCCAGTGAATGCTCGTACATCGCAAAATCTGTACATTGGTTCATCAGTATTGCCGAATAGCTTATCATTTTCCTTGAATGGGCAAGCAATTACAGATGATGGCGGATTGCTCAAATATGCCAATGGTACTCAAGTTGGTACGATTGATTATCAGCGTGGTTTACTGCAATGGACGGTTGATATTGGCTATTTTACATCTGTTGTGATGGAGTTTACGCCTGCAGTGGCACAAACACAGCCGACACAATCGGACAGCATTATCATTACGCAAAAAAATCAGTCATTGAATTATACAGGTATGCTTGTGCCAATTCCTACAATGGGCAGTGTCAGTATCTCATACATGGCTCAAGGTAAATTTTACGAAGTGCGAGATATGGGCAATGGACAGTTAAAAGCCTTTGGTGATGGTTTGGGCAGTGGTACGATTGATTATGAGACTGGGTCGTGGGTTTTAACGTGTGGTGCTTTACCTGATGTGGATACGCCAATTTTAATTCATTGGGCAACGCCAATCACCACATTTAGCCGTGCAAATACCACAGTTAAACCTGCTCAAATTGCATTTGATTTAGGTCAAGAGGGCATTGCTGCAAATAGCTTAACTGCGACATGGCAAGTCAATGGACAGCAGAAAACCGCTCAATCCAATGCTCAAGGGCAATTTACAGGCGATGCTACAGGATTTATCAATTATGCCAGTGGTACAGGTTATCTCATTCCCAATGTATTACCACAGAAAGGAACAGAGATTACTTTTAATTATCAACATGGCACGCCAAAATTAACCGCTCAACAAGTATCACCTGATACAAACAATACGTTACGTTTTAAGATTGGTTCGGGTGCGATTGCAAAAAATAGTGTTGAGTTGCTGATTCCTGTAACAGATAAGCTCAATAAAGTGCAGTCGCAAATAACATTTACTGATAACCCTACATCTGGTGATATGGGGAATTTGGTGAATCATTTGGGGCAAGTGCAAGGCACGATTAATTATCGTACAGGGCAAGTGGTGATTACACCATCATGGCAAAAAAATGTTTATACAGAAGAATTTGCATCTGTAAAAAGTGATAAATGGCTTATAGATTCGGTTTGGACAGGATAATGATTACACAAATTAGCAAAGTTACGCAAAAAACTGAAACACTAAAAGTGTATCATGATACACAAATTGCGATTAAATATCGTGATACTGCAGGCGATACAGTTGGCAATAAAACAGTGAATGTAGATAAACTTACATTTGATTTGACAGCAGGCTACAATGAACAGATTTTAGCAGGTTCAGTGCGTTTGATGTTGGGTCATCATGTGTATGTTGATAAACTTGGACAGATTTATCGTCATCATGATAATAACAGTACATTGGCAGGTGAGATTAACTATGCCAACGGTGAAATGACTTTATCGACATGGCAAGCTGAACAAGAAAACCGTATTAATTTACAGAGTTTAGCGACATCGAGTGATACTTTACCAATTAATCATGTATGTTTCCGCACGCCAACAATTCCGTTGCGTGTAGGCTCGTTTACCATGACTATTAACACTTTAGAGCATGGACGGATTACTTTAAAAGCCAATGAGCAAGGTGTCATCCAGCATGAAAAAGCCATCGGTAAAGTATCGTATGATACTGGTTTTGTTGATGTGCATTTTATACAAAAAACGCTGATTACGCCTGATAATCATGCCGAAATCAAAGCGAAAGATTGGTATCATGCCGATTTAGAGTATCAAGATGGTGGAAAAACTTACATCAATGTGCCAATTTGGGTAATTGCAGATAGTGTACGCTACAATGCGATTTCTTACAGCTATATTCCATTGGATAAAGATGTTTTAGGCTTATCCGCTACTCGATTACCGCTCGATGGACGTGTGCCGATTTTCCGTGTTGGCGATATTGGTGTGATTTGTGCTGAAAAACGCCAAGAATTAAACGAGCCGATTGCAGGTAAACAATTTACATTGCAGGACCAACGTTTATCTTTTGTGGAAATTGTGGATAGTGTGGGGACGAAGTTAGACCCAACTTTATACACGGTGGATTATGAACAAGGCACATTGACACTGGGTGGCGACTTCACAATAGGGCGATTACAACCACCTTTGACCGCTGTATATCGTTATCAAGATATGGGCTTAATTCGAGATGTGCAAATCAATGGGCAAATCTCATTCACTAAACCTGTTACCCATGATTATTCGCCAGAACATTCGATTGTTGGTTCAGCGTTGATTATTGGCGATATGTACGCACGTTATGCCAATAAATTTGAACAAGTAACGTGGAATGCAAAATGGGAAAATGTCTCAACTGATGAAAGTTTATCTGCTAACTACAATGATGCCTTGTATCCGATTGTCGTAACCAACAAGGGAGCGATTCAGGAACGATGGGCATTAGTGTTTACAGATAATACCAATTTCCGCATTATTGGCGAAACATCAGGCTTAATTGGTATTGGTAATATCAATGAAGATTGCTCACCGATTAACCCAATTACGCAAGTACCTTATTTCACGATTAATAAAGATGGTTGGGGCAGTGGTTGGACGAACGGAAATACCTTGCGTTTCAACACGCACGCCAGTATGTATCCAATTTGGTGTATTCGTACTGTCAAACAATCGGAACCGACAACATTAAGCGACCAGTTTCAGCTCATGTTGCGTGGAGATATTGACCGATAAGCCATCATCTTTATGATGGCTTTATTTTTTGGAGTAAATAAAATGGTTGCTCAAACTGATATTAAATATTATGTACACACAAATCACAAAGCACCGCAGTTAGAAAATGCGTATGGCTCAATGCTGAACGTATTAGATGCGTGCTTAGTCAATGGTTTTGGCTCGCAAACGGTTGATAGTCTTACTGCTAATGGTACGACAGTAACGGCTGATTTTGGTAAAGCCCACAATTTATTACGCTTTCAAGTGATTAAAATTGATGGAGCTATTCAAGATGAATTTAATGGCGAACACCGCATTTTAGAAGTTACGACTAATACGATTACATTTGAAATTGCACAGCCTGCCAGTGTCAATTATGCCAGTGGTTTAATTAACTGTTCATTACCGCCTTTGGGGTGGGAAAAGCCATTTGCCAGTGAAAATCCAAATGGTGGCGGTAAAGGGGCGTATCGTTCAAAAAATACCTTATTGCCAAATCGTCCATTTTTGCGTGTAGTTGATGAATTAGACCCAAGTTACAATGCAAATTGGGCGAAATATGCAAAAGTGGGCATGGTGGAAGATATGCTCGATATTGATACCATGATGGGGCAACAAATCCCTTTTGATGTCAATAATCCGCAAAAAAATTGGGTAGGTAATAGTACGAGTAATGGTTGGGCAAAGTGGTATTATGCTTTAGCATTTAATGAGAATACATCAGGTTATGAACAATCAACAGTAAGCGATGGAATAAGAAGCTGGGTAATGATTGGTAATCAAGACTGGTTTTTTATTTTAAATCGTTTTCATACAGATGAAAGTTATAATTTACGCCATGTTCCAATGTTTTTCGGAAAAATCGAAGATGATTATTTAAATGGGAGTTGTTTAGTTTCTATACCACATGATAATTACAATACTCTTGAACCTTATGATATGACTGGAATAAGTTATATTGAGAAGGAGAGTATTTATGTGTCAAATGACTTATCTTTACATCACAACAAAGGATATTTGAATACAAGTCGAAAATTAGCATCTGGTCGTGATGATTTTATGCCTGCTCCATCTGATGATATTCCAATTATTTCGAGTAGTATCAATATTTTTAACAAAAAAAATGTGTATCGTGGATATTTTCCATCAGTAGAATTTTTGTATCAAAAATTACCGTATCAACATTTACATACCTTTAAATACAAAGGTAAGTTTAAAATTGCAGTGGGTTGTATGTCATATGAAGATGGCATGTTGCTTTTTGGTTTAGGTGAGTAGTATGATTTTTGTGAAAAGTAGATTTTTTGCTTATCCTGCTGGTGAAACAAGACATTCTACATATCCTTTCTTTTCTATTCGTGGACAAGTGTTAAAACGTGGCATAAATATCCCTTGTCGAGTGCGTTTATTTGTCAAAGCAACAGGGCAATTATTTAAAGATGTGGTTACTGATGAAAACGGTTATTATGAATTTAATGAAATCCCACTAAACCGTTATTATGTGGTGGCTCACGACCCTGATGGCGAATATAATGCGGTGATACAGGATAATATTATTCCTAAATAAAGGTAGATATTGATGATTATTTTAGAGTTTAAAACTGGTTTAGCTGTTGATAGTCATCAAGTCGTTTTACACTTAGGTAAAATTGAGCCTATATTGCAAGATGAACCAAAGCAGGTTAATAAAACTACATTAGAATTTGTTTGTAAATGTAATAATGTGGACAGTCATAATGTTATTTTACATTTTGGCGATGATGGCTCAATAGATAATTCAATTATTCCGCCTAATCCTGACAAACCTAATCAGCCTGATAAGCCCATTGAATTTGAGCCATTTAAACGCCCATTGATTGCGATTTTTGGCGTGGATTATCAACAGGCGAATAGTGGTCAATCATCAATATTATCGACATGGGCAAAAACTGATGATATGGCTCAAGGTACAACAATCACTTGGCAGGATAGTGATAAAATCCATCAAGATGTTGATATGCCTTATGGTTCAACAGATTATACCAGTAATGATATTGATATTATTTTTGATGAAAGTCGAAAATATCAACAAACATCTAAAATTGTGTGGCAAGAAAATGATAAATTGCGTTTAAAAACGGATATTGTTTATGATAATAGTGATACATTTAGCCAATTAACTACTTTAATTTGGCAGGAAATGATACGCTTAAGACAATATGATGATGTGATTTATCAACAGGCGAATGAATTAAAACGTTCGCCTTTTTTATTGTTATGGCATATTGGGTTAAATCAATATCAAAATGATAGTATTGTGTGGGATATTGGTCGAGCGGTTTATTATCGTAAAAGTATTATTGAGCCGATTTTACCAAAACCTAAACCGCAATATGTGGGCAATACAACATTAGAATTTATTTGTAAATGTCATGATGTGGATAGCCATAATGTCATTTTACATTTTGGTGATGATGATTGTATTCCAAATGTTGAACCGAATAAAAATAGTCAATGGTGGTATATTGTGAATCGTTTATCTGTTATCCGTGCGGATACTGGCGAAGAGATTTTAGTTACGCAGGGTAATTTATCATCTGACCGTAATAGTTGGTGTTGGTCGTATAGTTTAACTGTGCCAACAAGCGAACTTGTTAAACTCAATCCGATTGAGCAAAAACCTGTTATTTTAAAGCTAAATATTAACGGTTATATCCATTTGATGTTATTAGAAAATAAACAGCGTAGCCTACAATTTGCCAGTGAATATTACACATTAACAGGTCGTAGCCCATCAGCATTGTTGGATAGTCCATATAGTGCCACACGCTCATTTACGCAGGAAAATGACCGAACATCGGTACAATTAGCCCAAGCTGAAATTGATAGAGCGACTGCACATTTAAGCAGTCGTTTTAATTTTGATATGGCGTTAAAGTGGGATTTAATCGATGAATTGGGGTGGGTTGTGCCATCGGATAGTTTGACATATTCAAATTTAAGTCCAATTTCAGTCATTAAAATGATTGCAGAGAGTGCAGGTGGATTTATTTTATCTGAGCCACACAAAAATCAATTAACGGTAAAAGCATTATACCCAAAAACATTTTGGGATAATATCACGGTTGATGATTATCAAGCCAAAATTCCAAGTAGTATTGTTACTGATTTATCAACGGATTATCAATATTTGCCAGATTATAACGGCATAACCTTAACCAATGATAAAACTGGATTAACAGCCCTAGTCAATCGCCGTGATACCGCAGGAGATGTATTGCTTGAAGCAGTGAATAATCCATTATTTACCGCTCAAAGTATGGGCGGATTTGCTAAATCTCAATTAGCAAAAGCAAAATTAGTTGAAACACATCGCATTGCCATGCCATTAACTGACAAAGTTGGATTTATTAAACCTGCTGATGTTGTAGCATTTGATGGGCAATGGTGGGGCGTGGTTAATAGTATCAGTATCCAGTTTAATTATGCCCATGTTGTGCAAAATGTTGAAATTGAAAGGGTGAATAATGAGTAATTATTTGCAACGTTTGATTGATTTAATGCCTAAAAATCGTGAATTTGTAGGCATTATTCAATCGGCAAATCACCCATACTATAAAGTATTGGTATCAGATAAAACAGGTTTGGTCATGTGTAGTAGTGTGCAAGCCTTTAAACGTGGCGATAGAGTAGTCGTGCAAGGGTTGGAAATTAAACGGCTTGCAGTGGGTGAAACTGTGATTAGAATTGAAGTGTAATTTTTTTACATTAACTTAACCTAGACCACTCTTATGAGTGGTTTTTATTGGAGTTTAAAATGCCTGAAAAAGTGTCTTATTTTTTTCCCCAATTTTTAATTATTGTTTTATCAATTATTGGGGCATTGTTTGGCTTGGCAATTGGTGGTCATTTTGAAGAAAATGGAACGCTAAAACATAATAAAAAGCAGTTTTGCATTACTCTTTTATTTGCGATTTCTTTTAGCATTTCTGGCGGTGCGTTTATTATTGAACATTGGGGATTTGCTCACTATAGCCAGTCAGCTAAAGGATTAATCCACTTATTGACTGCTGTTTTCGGTGTGTTAATTATTGGTATTGGTTATCGCTCTATCCAGCTTACTTTTACTGATAAAACATTACCAGAAATTATTGCCGAAATTAAAAATATTGTGAAATCTTGGACAAAATAGGTGTAAATATGACTGTAAAAGATTTTTTTAATAAATTACGCTTGATGAGTGGCGGTCGATTAACGCAAAATCAAGTGGATAGTGCTAATGTGATTATTGATCAGGTCGGATTAGAGCCATTATCAGCCATGTTGGGTGTATCTAAAAATATGCAATTATCTGACAATGGGTTTAATTTAATTGCTGAGTTTGAGGGATTTCGCTCGGCTACTTATTTAGATGCTGTCGGTGTACCTACAATCGGCTATGGTAATACATATTATCTTGATGGTACAAAAGTCAAAATGACGGATAAGCCAATCAGTAAAGATGAAGCAAAAGCCTTAAAATTAGCCATTATCAATCAGGATTTTGCCCCTGCTGTCAATGCGATGTTTGCTGATGAGATTGCACAAGGGCAAATCACACAAAATATGTTTGATGCCTTGATTAGTCTTGCGTATAACATCGGTACGGGTGCTTTGGCGAAATCTAGCATTTATCGCCACATTAAAGCAGGTGATTATCAAAAGGCAGGGCAAGCCTTTTTGCTTTACAATAAAGCAGGTGGGCGTGTTTTAAATGGCTTAGTACGTAGACGAGAAGCCGAAAAGCAGTTGTTTTTAGCGTAAAGTAGGGGAGTAATTCCCTACTTTTACTTGATTAATATTTAATCTAATTAAAAATAATGGGTATATTAACCCACTATTTTTTTGCTACCAATTTACTACTTATTAAATTAAATTTAATATAACTTATTGTTTTTATTTTAAAAATAAATATTATATATCCAATCTAACATCGGGGCTAGGCTTATACGTTTTGGAATTAAATCAGTAAGTTGGAGATTTTCCATCTAATATCACACTTTGTTATTGAGTAAAATGGGATTTATATTTTAGCATTGAATACGTAATTTTTCTATTCATAAATAAAAGGTGTGTAGAATAAACCACACACCTTTACTTTAAAGCAAAGCACTATTATTTTAACAAATGTTTTTCGAGATAATGAATATCCATCGCATTTTCACAGAATTGTTTATCTTGCAAAATGATTTGTTGATGTAATGGAATATTGGTTTTGATACCAGTAATAATCATTTCATCAAGTGCTTGACGCATACGAGCAATTGCTGTTTTACGATCTTGACCGTGTGCGATGAGTTTAGCAATCATTGAATCATAATATGGTGGAATGCTATATCCTTGATAAATATGACTATCTAAACGAATGCCTGCACCACCTGCAGCATAAAATTGTGTGATTTTACCAGGGCTTGGTAGGAAAGTGGTTGGATCTTCGGCATTAATACGACATTCAATCGCATGACCACGTACTTGTACATCTTCTTGTTTAATATTTAAACCTAAACCAGAAGCGACTAAAATTTGTTGTTGAATGATGTCGATACCTGTAACCATTTCCGTTACTGGGTGTTCAACTTGAACACGTGTATTCATTTCAATAAAGAAAAATTCGCCATCTTCATACAAAAATTCAAATGTACCTGCACCACGATATTTCATCAATTTACACGCATTGACACAAGCCTGTAAAATATCGGCACGGGCTTTTTCAGGTAAATTCGGTGCTGGTGCTTCTTCTAATACTTTTTGATGACGGCGTTGCAATGAACAATCACGGTCATATAAATGAATGGCATGACCTTCACCATCGCCCAGAACTTGCACTTCGACATGACGTGGTTTTTGTAAGAAACGTTCCATATAAACCGTATCATCGCCAAACCACATTTCTGCATCACGCATCGCAGCTTGAACTGATTCAACCAATGTTTCTTCACTTTCAACGATACGCATACCACGACCGCCACCACCTGCCGCAGCTTTTACGATTAAAGGATAGCCGATTTTTTTCGCTTCTTTAATCGCATTTTTAGGTGTTACTGCATAATCAACACCAGGTACAGTAGGCACACCTGCTTTTTTCATTTCAATGATGGCAGAAACTTTATTCCCCATTGTACGGATTGTATCTGGGCGTGGACCAATAAAGGCAATACCTGCTTCTTCAACCGCTTGAGCAAAATCTGCATTTTCTGATAAAAAGCCATAACCAGGGTGAATGCCATCAGCTCCAGTAAGTTCGGCAGCAGTAATAATATTGGCGATATTTAAATAACTGCCACTACTTGCACCTTCGCCAATACAGACCGCTTCATCAACAAAACGTAAGTGCATTAAATCTTTATCGGCTTGTGAATACACGCCAACGGTTTGAATACCAAGTGTTTTACAGGCACGGGCAATGCGTAGGGCAATTTCGCCACGATTGGCAATCAGCACTTTTTTTAACATGATGTTATCTCTCTTTAGGCTGAATTAACCACGAAAACGGAATAATGGCTGACCGAATTGAACCACATCTCCATTTTTAACTAAAATTTCTTCAATGATACCATCTTGAGTTGCTTCAATTGGGTTCATGATTTTCATCGCTTCGATAATACATAATTGCTGACCTGCTTTTACAGCTTGACCTACTTTTACGAATGGAGCTTCATCAGGGCTTGGGGCAGCATAGAACACACCGACCATAGGTGAAGTCTCAATTGCACCTTGAATCACATCAATGGTATTATGAGCGGGAGTAGAAATCTGAGGTGCTGATACTTGAGCTACAGCAGCCACCGCAGGCGGTGCATAAATCGGTGCAGGTGCTTGACGTGTTACCGAAATTGATTGATCGCCTTCTTTTACTTCGATAGCGTGTAAGTCTGATTCAATCATTAAATCAATCAGTTTTTTAATCTTGCGAATATCCATAGGAATAGCCCTGTTTACTTGAAAAATAAATAAAAATTAAGCTTTAAAATGCTCAATACCATAATTTAAAGCAGCTCGATAACCGAATGCACCTAAGCCACAAATCACCCCAATGGCTTTGTCTGATAAATAAGAGTGATGGCGGAAAGGTTCTCGTGCGTGTACATTGGACAAATGAATTTCAATAAATGGAATTGCCACGCCCAATAAAGCATCTCGTATAGCGACCGAAGTATGTGTAAAAGCAGCTGGATTAATTAAAATCAATTCAATATTTTCATTTTGTGCTTGGTGGATACGTTCAATAATTGCACCTTCCCAATTACTTTGAAATGTATCTAATTGAATATGATGTTGTTCAGCATATTGAACTAAATCTTGATGTAATTCATCTAGCGTTAAACGTCCATAGATTTCAGGCTCACGCTTACCAAGTAAGTTAAGGTTTGGTCCTTGAATAAGTAAAAAATGACGTTTCATACACAAATACTCAGTTTAAAAACTATCAAATAAATAATATAGTTTATCGCAAAATTGGCGGATTTTCATATTATTTATTGACAAAATTTATAAATTTGGTGAATAACTTACACATTTAGGTAAGGTTTTCTCATAGTGCAATATCATCTATTTTTTAGCATAAAAGTGCAATGTTCAAAACTGCCAAAAAAATTATCACAATTGTAAATATTTGTATCTAATAAAAATACATAGATGATTAAAATAAAGTAATCGTAAGATTTTAAAAGTGGTTAGGGCATAAGAAAATAGCCAATTTTATTGGGGAAATTGGCTATTTATGACTTAAAAGGGGTTATTTATTTTGAATATTAATATAACTCACTTGATTATTTTTATCTTTCACTTGGAAAACATCATCATTAGAGATTGAAATCTCTTTATATTGTACAGGAATTAAAATATTACCTTTGAAATCCATTGCTTCCTTTAAATTGTTTTTAACCACAATAACAGTATTTTCACGAGATGTACCCTCCAAACTGTCATAATCTAAACTGGTTAATGCTTGACCTTGACCGTCTAAAAGACCATATTTATTGTCTTTTTCAACTATAAATGAAACAAATTTTTTATGATGATACAGCGGTAAGATATAATCATAAATCGCAGGTAAAATAACATTTTGCTTTTGATTAATAATTCCCACTTTGTTATTTTTTTCAATGAGAATTAAATCATCTTCAAAAACATGGACTTCTTTTTTATAGATAAAAGGAATAATGACATTATTTTGTTTATCAATGACACCCCATTTTCCATTCTTTTTGATGCCAATAATATTCTCATCAAATGGAACACTATTCACAGCCTCATAAATAAAAGGGATAACAGCTTTACCTGTGATGTCAATATAACCAATTTTACCTTTTTGTTCAGCATAGGCTAATCCACTGTTAAAATGTAATAGATAGCCATATTCTTCATCCGTGGTGTCATAAATAAAATCAAGTACAACCTTACCATTTGTATCTAAAAGTCCGATTTTTCCTTGTTTTAAAGCAGAAAAATAGCCTTTATCATGAGCAGAAGTATAACTTAGGCGGTCATATTCAAAAGGAATAATGGTATTTGCTTGTAAATCTATCGCACCCCATTTACCATTTTTCATAACAATACCATATTTTTCAAAAGAATTTGTATCTTCAAATTGTGGTTGAACTAAAATTTCACCTTGTAAATTGGCATAACCATGTAAGCCTGTAGTCTGGTCAATAATTGGAAAAATAGGCGTATTTTTATCACAAGAAGAATGAATATCATAACCTTGAATTTTTGGACAATCTACAGGTTGAAATTCATGCTCTGCATGAGCAATTATTGTTGTAAGCATTAAAGCGATAGTTAAAGGCTTTAAAATAGGGAATAGTTTCATCATTCGCTTCCTAAAATGAATATTTTGTTGAATGATTAAACCATATTTTAATGAAAAATAAAATAAAAAATAGCCAATTTAAAATATAAATTGGCTATTTTATTTACATCTTAAGACGTATTATTGACAGCTTGATTTACCTGTTTTGTGGTTAATAACACCATGAGAAATGAGTAATTGTTGCATTTCGGTATGTCCACGTTCACAAGCGTATGATAAAGCACTGGCATCTTTTTTCGCCGCAAGATTTGGATTTGCACCTTGTGTTAATAAATATTTTACAATCTCAATACGGTTATTACTTGCTGCAACCATGATTAAAGTTTCGCCATCATCTTCTAAACTTTGGTCGTTAAAGTCAGTATTTGGTAATAACTTATGGATTTTTTTCACAATATTGACATTTTTACCAAGCACAGCAGATTTAAGTACATTATAAACATCGCCACGGTCAGTAGCTTGTAAACTTGCTCCTTTGCTGATTAAATAATCAACCATATCTTCATAACCAATAAATGCCGCCCAGCCTAATGCGGTTTGACCTAAACTGGCTTCATCTTTGACTTCTAAATTTTGCCCTTGTTCAACCATTTTTTGTACCGTTGCTAAGTCGCCACGTTTCACTGCATCGAACCATTGAGCGTGTTCACCTTGTGATGGTTTGTCGTAAAAAATACGCCATGATAATTTTTTAGGATTGGCAATATCTTGCATTTCTTCTTGAGTAAAACGGAAACCTGTTGTTGGAGCAGGTGTTGTTACGGCTGGCGTATTTGAGCTACTTGGGCTTGCTTTGGTTGATGGCGAATCATTTGCACATGCAGATAAGCCTAAAACTGCACATAAAGCGAGCCAAATTGGAGAAATTTCCATCATATATTTACCTAAAATTGAGATTCAATGTTAGTCATTGTACAAAATAATACATCGCAAAAATAGTGTATTTACGATTTTAACAGTTAAAATTGATAAGCTGATGGCTCAACAATGCTATTTTGCCCATAAAATTGCTGACGTAATAGCCGAGCTGATGCAGGAGCCATTACTAAACCATTTCTAAAATGTCCAAAATTCGCCCACACATTATCTAAATCGTGGAGTTTACCAATTTTTGGAATCCCATTGGGTGAACTTGGGCGTAAACCTGCCCATTGCTTTACAATTGGGAATTGAGCTAATTCAGGTATCATGTCAAAACTGGCATCTAAAATCGATTGGCTAATTTGACTATCAACAGTGGTATCAAAACCACGTTCTGACATACTCGAACCACAAACGATATGACCATCTTGACGGGGAATGAGATACATCACTTGATTCATACACATGGTATTAAGCCAATCTTTTGGTGTTTTAAATAAGACCATTTGCCCGTGTATTGGTTTAATATTGAGCGGATTAGGACATAATGTTTGCCATTGAGCTGACCATGCACCTGTACATAATATCACCGCATCAGCAGAAAAATGTCGTCCATCTTGGCTGATGAGCGTATTTATTTGCTGTTGATGGATTTTAAAATCAGTAATTTGGGTATTAGTATAAAATGTAACTTTCGGTTGCTGTTTTAAATATTGGATTAAGGATTGCAATAATCGAGGATTACGCACATTGGCAAGTTCTGGAAAATATAAGCCTTGTTGAAATTTTTTATTTAATTGCGGAACGAGTTGTTGTAGTTGTGTCTGTGCTAGTAATTCACTTTTTTGCATAGGTTGCTGTGTTTCATCAGCATAATTTAAACCAATTTCGAAATCACTTTGGTCAAAAATCAGCATTCCTGTTGGATTAATTTCAAAATCTATCCCTGTTAGTGTTAAACAACGTTGATTGAGTTGTTGATACATGGATTTACCATATTGAGCTAATACATTGACAGCTGTTGGATAACGCCATGGATACATTGGTGATAAAATACCACCACCTGCCCATGATGCACCTTGTCCTGCTTGTTGTTGGTCGAAAATGATGACTTCTTCGCCACAATCTAAAAACTCTAAAGCAGTCAATAAACCGATAATGCCTGTACCAATAATTGCGATTTTCATGTGTAGCGTTAAAGTATTACAGCTAATACTATTTTGATTTGTAAAAAGTAGTTGAGAGTGATGTATATAATATTGAATTTACCAATATTTAAACTTAGTTTGATAAGATATCATGTGATTTTAGATTTTATCATCAATCACTTACGAATGGTAGATAATAATGATAAAAATATAGAGTTTAATGTGCAATAAATTGGTTGTATTATTTAAATTTATCTTGGGAATAATATGTATAAATCAAACATTATATTAAAAAATAAGGATTTTTTTGCATAACTATTATCCAAATCGTCTAGAAATATTGATTTTTTTGTTAAATCTATCAAAAAAAACTTTTCATTTAATAAAAAATCAGTATTATGCCTGTTTTAATTTTTCTATTCTCTTATCTTTTAGATGAAATTTTTTTTTAAATGTGAGATAATAGAGCTATCGATATAAAGCACCGAGTCAAAACCAAAAGTCAGACTTATTTTCTTTTAACCCATAATCTGAGATGGTAATCCGATATGAGCGTTACTCCTGTAAATCCAGTTCCAAATGCCACTAACGAATATTATTTAAATCGCCAAAATGCGATGGAATCAAATGTTCGTAGTTATCCTCGTAAACTTCCATTAGCAATCGCCAAAGCACAAGGGTGCTGGGTAACAGATGTTGAAGGTAATCAATACCTTGACTTCTTAGCAGGAGCAGGAACTTTAGCTTTGGGTCATAATCACCCTAAAGTGATTCAAGCAATTCAAGATGTATTGGCAAGCGGTTTGCCATTGCATACACTTGATTTGACTACACCGTTAAAAGATGCTTTTAGTGAAGAATTATTAACTTTCTTCCCGAAAGATGAGTATGTTTTACAATTTACAGGTCCTGCAGGGACTGATGCCAATGAAGCGGCGATTAAATTAGCTAAGACTTATACAGGTCGTGGTAATGTGGTTGCATTCTCTGGTGGTTTCCACGGTATGAGTCAAGGTTCATTGGCATTGACAGGTAATTTGCACGCTAAAAATGCAGTACAAAACTTAATGCCGGGCGTGCAATTCTTACCATATCCGCATGAATACCGTTGCCCATTTGGTGTAGGTGGTGAAGCAGGCGTTGATGCTGCAACACATTATTTTGAAACATTTATCAATGATGTAGAAAGTGGTGTTGTTAAACCTGCTGCAGTGATTTTAGAGGCAATCCAAGGTGAAGGTGGTGTAGTACCAGCACCTGTGAAATTCTTACAAAAAATCCGTGAAGTGACAGAAAAGCATGACATCGTGTTGATTATTGATGAAGTACAAGCAGGGTTCTGCCGTTCAGGTAAGATGTTTGCGTACGAACATGCAGGTATTCAACCTGACATCGTGGTGATGTCTAAAGCGATTGGTGGTAGCCTGCCATTGGCAGTCTTGGCAATCAAGAAAAAGTTTGATGCATGGCAACCAGCAGGGCATACAGGTACATTCCGTGGTAACCAATTGGCAATGGCGACTGGTTTAGCAACATTAAAAGTATTGCGTGAAGAAAATCTTGCACAAAATGCGATTGAACGTGGTGCGTATTTAACTCAAGCATTGAATGACTTGGCGAAAGAATATCCTTGTATTGGTCATGTGCGTGGTCGTGGTTTGATGATGGGAATTGAAATTGTTGATGAGCGTAAGCCTGCTAACAAAATTGGTTCATTCCCTGAAGATGGGGAGTTAGCTGCGGCAATCCAAAAAGCCTGCTTTAAAAACAAACTCTTATTAGAGCGTGGTGGTCGTGGTGGTAATGTAGTGCGTATTTTATGTGCGGTAAACATTAGCCAAGAAGAATGCGAAGAAATGATTAAACGTTTCAAACAATCGATTGCTGAAGCGATTCAAGCGGTGCGTGGCTAATCGCATTGTCTAATGTAAATAAAGGCGTGCCAGGTTGGTGCGTCTTTATTTTTTTAGGATAAATTGGCTTTATGTTTGGGCTAAAACTTGTTAGAATAGCAAAATTTTACTTGACAATCAGATGGAAATCCGCAAAATGAACCAACCAACCAACCAACCAACCAACCAACCAACCAACCAACCAACCAACCAACCAACCAACCAACCAACCAACCAACCAACCAACCAACCAACCAACCAAAACATTATCGGATATTTTAGAACAATATCAAGCCCTTTCTCATAGCCAACGAGAAAAAGGCACTTATTTTGAACGCCTTTGTATTGATTATCTAACCACCGAAAACCATTACAAAGCCCTTTATCAATCCGTTCTCCCCTTTGCCGACTGGATTAGCCAGTACAAACCCACCTTTCCAAAAACCGACACAGGCATAGACCTTGTTGCCATAGGATTTGACGGCACATTAACCGCCATTCAATGCAAAAATTATTCAGCTGATTATCGCATTGCCAAATCCGACATTGACAGCTTTTTTACCGCTTCTGGCAAAAGCGATTTTAGTCATCGCCTGATTATCGCTACCACCGACCACTGGTCGGACAATGCCCAAAACGCCCTAAGCGACCAGCAAATTCCTGTCAATGTCATCAGCCGCACAGATTTAGAAAATAGCGTCATTGACTGGGAGCGATACACGCCCAATCAAACGCCCATCTTGCACACCAAAAAGACATTAAGAGACCATCAGTCAGAAGCCCTAAATGCCGTCAAAAAAGGCTTTGAAACCGCCAATCGTGGCAAACTCATTATGGCGTGCGGTACTGGCAAAACCTTTACTTCCCTAAAAATCGCCGAAGACCAAGCAGGCATTGGCAAAATGGTGTTGTTTTTAGTGCCAAGTTTGGCTCTTTTATCCCAATCTTTGACCGAATGGACACAGCAGTCAGACATTCCTATCTATGCCTATGCCGTCTGCTCTGACAGCGATGTTGGCAAACAAAAAGACGATGACCTACTACAAACCCAAATCCACGAATTACAATTTCCTGCAACTACCAATGCCAAGTCTTTGTGCAATGCCATAAAAAATCGTGCCAATGACACCGCAATGACGGTAATTTTTAGCACTTATCATTCTATTGATGTCATCAGTCAAGCTCAAAAGCTGGGTTTGGGCGAGTTTGAGCTGATTATTTGCGATGAAGCCCACCGTACCACAGGGGCAACCTTTGAAAATACAGACGAAAGCCATTTTGTCAAAATTCATCACAACGACTTTATTCAAGCGAAAAAACGCCTATATATGACCGCCACCCCAAAAGTGTATAGCGACAGTGCCAAAAAGACCGAAGGGGTAGAAGCCATTTATTCTATGGACAATGTAGAATATTATGGCAAAGAGTTTTATACCATCAGTTTTAGTCGTGCGGTAAACTTAGGGTTACTGGTGGATTATAAAGTATTGGTATTAGCTATATCCGAAAGTCATATTAACCGCCAATTAGAAAAATTATTAAATGATGATAAAAACGAATATAAAGTTGATGATGTTGCCAAAATCATCGGCTGTTGGAAAGCCTTATCAAAATATGGTGTAGAAACAGAATTATCCGATGATTATAACCCAATGAAACGAGCGGTTGCCTTTTGTCAAGTGATTGACAAATATACAGGCAAACATAAAGTCAGTTCAAAAGCCATTAGTGGTATGTTTAATGAAGTGGTGAGTGCTTATCAAGCCCAAGAAATCAAACTGCTAAAAGAAAAACATAAAACAGATGGAATAACATTAAACCCATCATTGCAATTAAACTGTGAAGCCAACCATATAGACGGCTCAATGAACGCTAGCCAAAAGGCAAATAAAATCAACTGGCTAAAAGAAAACACCCCAGATAATACTTGCCGAATACTTTCTAATGTTCGTTGTCTATCCGAAGGCGTTGATGTGCCTGCATTGGACGCTGTGTTATTTTTGTCCGCTCGTAATTCACCAATTGATGTGGTGCAATCGGTTGGGCGAGTGATGAGAAAGGCAGACGGCAAAAAACGAGGCTATGTTATTTTACCCATTGTCATACCAGCAGGCATAGAGCCAGAAACCGCCCTTGATAATAACGAAAATTACAAAGTGGTATGGCAAGTATTAAATGCCTTGCGTTCGCACGATGATAGATTTGATGCCATACTCAATAAATTAGAATTTGGGGCAGGTTCGGATAAAATTGAGATTACCGCTATCGCCGATAATATTAAAGCAAAAGTCAAAAAATCCAATAAAACAACCACTCGTGGCAAAAATAGCATTGGACAAAAAGATGATGAAATACCAGTACAAGGCGAATTGGATTTTAATATCACAGACATTGAGCGAGCTTTGGTTGCCAAAATCGTCAAAAAATGTGGCAATCGTATGCACTGGCAAGAATGGGCGGCTAATGTTGCTCAAATTGCCAATACACATACCGATAGAATAAAAGCCATCTTAGAAAATACCGAAAACCACACACAAATTAACGCCTTTAATGAATTTGCAAATCAATTGCGAAATGATTTAAATCATAGTACCACCGATAATGAAGCCATAGAAATGCTCTCACAGCATTTAATCACAAAACCAATCTTTGATGCATTATTTAGTGAAAGTGAATTTGCCAAGTTTAATCCAATGTCTATTGCTTTGGATAAAGTGATAGATGCACTTGCTTTAACCAATATTTCAGACAAAGAAACCAAAGAATTAAATGAATTTTATGATGCCATTGCCATTCGTGTGAGCGGTATCAAAGAGCCTGCTCATCGCCAAAGAATTATCAAAGAATTGTATGATAATTTCTTTCGCACCGCTTTTCCAAAACTTTCTGAAAAAATGGGCATTGTCTATACACCCATAGAAGTGGTGGATTTTATCATTCATTCTATTGAGTATATTTTAAAAAGTGAATTTAATGCCAGTCTTAATGATAAAGGCGTACAAATCATTGACCCATTTACAGGTACGGGAACTTTTATCACACGGCTATTACAAAGTGGTATTATTGATAATAAAAACCTACCCCAAAAATACCAAGAAATCCACGCCAATGAAATGCTTCTACTGGCGTATTATATCGCCACCATCAATATTGAAAGCATTTATCATAGCTTGATTATTGATGATTATAAGCCATTTAAAGGTATTTGTTTGGCGGATACTTTTGCAATGTATGAACACAATTTGATTGCTCTAAGTGATAATAGCCAACGCCAAAAACGGCAAAAAGAGCTGGATATTACGGTGATAATGGGAAATCCGCCTTATTCAGCTAAACAAGAAATAGCTAACGATAATAATGCCAATTTTTCATATCCAATGCTAGATAATCGTATTAGATTAACTTATGCACAATATGGCAAATCAGTTAATCAAAATTCTTTATATGACCCATATATCAGAGCAATTCGTTGGGCAACAGACAGAATTAAAGATAGGGGAGTAATTGGCTTTATTACAAATTCTGGGTATATCAATAGTAACAGTTCGGACGGATTAAGAAAATGCTTATCTGATGAATTTAGTTCTCTTTATATTTTTAATTTAAGGGGTGCTATTCGTGGTAAAGCTGGCGATACTGCCAAAAAAGAAGGACAAAATGTCTTTGATATTATGACAGGTGTTGCCATTGCTATTTTGGTTAAAAATCCAAATTCAAAAAATATCGGTAAAATTTATTATTACGATATAGGCAATTATCTAAATCGTCAAGAAAAATTGGATAAAATAACTCATTTAAAATCCATTGAAAATATCGTAGATTGGCAACAGATTATCCCAGATGAATTTAATGATTGGCTTAATCAAAGAGATACCAATTTTGATAAATATATCTCTATGGGAGATAAAAAAGATAAAAATTCTGTTGTAATTTTTAATAATTATTCTCGTGGATTAGCAACTGCTCGTGATGCTTGGTGTTACAATTATTCCAAAAAATCATTAATTCATAATATGTCATCAATGATTAATTTTTATAACTTTCAATTAAGTCAATACTTAATTCAAAAAGAAAATAATGAAAAAATTGAGTTAGATGACATTATTGATTACGATAGCTCAAAAATCTCTTGGAATAGAAGTCTTAAAAATGATTTTGCTCGTGGTAAAAATCACAAATTTGATAATAGCTCAATTCGTATAGGGTTGTATAGACCATTTTCAAAAACCAATGTCTATTTTAATAGAAGTTTTAATGATATGATTTATCAATTGCCAAAATTATTTCCAAATGACCAGTCGGAAAATTTGGTTATTTCTATAACAGGTCTTGGCACTCCAAAAGAATTTTCTGTTATCATAACAGACTGCATTCCAGATTTACAGTTACAAGCCAATGGACAATGTTTTCCATTATACCTCTATGAACCAATAACCATCGCTTCAAGCCACCCATTATTTCAAGGTCAATCTTTTGATACTTTTGAAAAAAAAGATGCCATTAGTGATGAAGCCTTTGAATATTTTCAATCGTATTATAAAATGCGTAGAATATCAAAAGAACAAATTTTTTATTATATCTATGGTCTTTTGCACAGCCCAGAATACCGTCAGCGTTATGCCGATAATTTATCCAAACAGTTGCCACGCATTCCACGAGTCAAATCGGTAGATGACTTTTTGGCATTTGAAAAAGCAGGGCGAGCATTGGCAAATTTGCATTTAAATTATGAAAGTGTACCAATGTATGATAATATTATTTTACAAGGCGGCATTATCCTTGTTGATGATAAAATAATCGGTGGTAGTGATGATGATTTTTATGTGAGTAAAATGAAATTTGGCAAGCGTAAAAATAAAGAAACAGGTAAAAATGAAGATGATAAAACAGTGATTATTTATAATGAAAACTTTACCATTTCTAATATCCCATTATCCGCTTATGATTATGTCGTCAATGGCAAATCAGCGATAGAATGGGTCATAGAACGACAATCTATCAAAACCGATAAAGCCAGTGGCATTACCAATAATGCCAATGATTGGGCGTGCGAGACAATGAATAATGCTCGCTATCCGTTGGAGCTGCTACTGCGTGTCATCACAGTGAGCCTAGAAACGATGAAAATTGTGAACGGCTTGCCAAGTTTGGTTTTGGAGTAGCAGCCAAAACTGTGCTATAATGAGCTAATTTTTCTTTTTAGGAATATGCTATGACAACCCTATCCCAACACAAACAAGCCCTATTTTGCAACGACGACAAATCCATCGCCGACTACCAAACAGCGATGAACCAAGCGGTACAAGCCGTCTCAAACTGGCTAAAAGAAGACAAAATGTACACAGGCGGTAGCATTAAACAGCTCCGTTCTGAGATTAGCTTTAACCCAAGTAAAGAAGGTTTAGGCGTACACAAATCGCTTGACCGCCTTGTAGAGCTGTTTTTAAACAAAAGTTTAAAAGTTCATCACCCACATTCTTTGGCACATTTGCATTGCCCCACGATGGTAACTTCACAAATTGCCGAAGTGCTGATTAACGCCACCAATCAATCAATGGATTCTTGGGACCAGTCTCCTGCTGGCTCGTTGATGGAAGTTCAGCTTATTGACTGGTTACGTCAAAAAGTTGGTTATGGTAGTGGTCAAGCAGGCGTATTTACTTCAGGTGGTACACAATCTAACTTGATGGGCGTACTATTGGCTCGTGATTGGGCGATTGCGAAAAACTGGAAAAATGCAGACGGCAAAGAATGGTCGGTGCAAAGGGACGGTATTCCTGCCGATGCGATGCAAAAAGTCAAAGTGATTTGCTCGGAAAATGCTCATTTTAGCGTGCAAAAAAATATGGCAATGATGGGCATGGGCTTCCAATCAGTTGTTACTGTACCTGTCAATGACAATGCTCAAATGGACATGGACGCACTAGCTAAAACCATGCAACATCTTAAAGATGAAGGTAAAATCGTAGCGTGCGTGGTGGCAACAGCAGGTACAACCGATGCAGGTGCAATTGACGACTTGAAAAAAGTGCGTGAATTGACCAATCAATATGGTGCATGGATGCACATTGATGCGGCGTGGGGCGGTGCGTTGATTTTGTCAAATGAGTTCCGTGCGATGCTAGACGGTATTGAGCTGTCCGATTCGGTAACGCTTGATTTTCATAAGCACTATTTCCAAAGCATTTCATGCG
The DNA here is from genome assembly GCF_030674635.1 of Moraxella sp. ZY210820. Lineage (NCBI taxonomy): Bacteria > Pseudomonadati > Pseudomonadota > Gammaproteobacteria > Moraxellales > Moraxellaceae > Nasibacterium > Nasibacterium caprae. The sequence continues at coordinate 1,025,454 of NZ_CP089978.1, forward strand.
GTGCGTTCTTATTAAAAGATGAGAAAAATTATCGCTTTATGCACTATGAAGCAGAATATTTAAACTCGGCTTATGATGAAGAGCATGGCGTGCCAAACTTGGTATCAAAATCATTACAAACCACCCGCCGTTTTGATGCGTTAAAACTGTGGATGACAGTGGAAGCATTGGGCGAAGAGTTATACGGTTCAATGATTGACCACGGAGTCAAGCTCACCCGTGAAGTGGCGGATTATATTAAGGCAACAGATGGTTTGGAACTTTTGGTTGAGCCACAGTTTGCGTCAGTTCTATTCCGTGTTGTACCAAAAGATTATCCTGCTGAGTTTGTGGATAATCTTAACCAAAATGTCGCTGATGAGCTGTTTGCTCGTGGTGAGGCAAATATTGGTGTAACTCGTGTCATTGACAGCCGTCAAAATGTGCAGTCCTTAAAAATGACCACTTTAAGCCCTGTTGCGACATTGGACAATGTCAAAGCCTTGCTTGCACAAGTATTGGCAGAAGCAGATCGGATTAAAGACGATATCAAAAACGGTACGTATACACCGCCGATTGATTAAATTATAATCTTTAAATAATAGAGTAATCACCATCAAATGAATGCTTGATGGTGATTTATTATTTTTGAATTATCTTAACAGATTGTTTTGTAAACACTTAACATAAAAATTTACTTTGAATATAAAAAAATACTTGTCATTGTCATAAAATATCTCTATAATACATAACTATCGGGGGCGTGGCGAAATTGGTAGACGCACTGGATTTAGGTTCCAGCGGAGCAATCCGTGAGAGTTCGAGTCTCTCCGCCCCCACCATTAGAGGATTGGTGTAATGGTAGCATGTCGGTCTCCAAAACCGTTGGTCAAGGTTCGAGTCCTTGATTCTCTGCCAAATTTAAAGAAAGCCCGATGTTTTACATTGGGTTTTTTTGTTTTAGTAGATTTTACTAAAAATAAAAAAGAGCCTATAAAGGCTCCGTTATTGAATTAAAAATAAATTTTTAAATAGTTATTTGAGTTCAGTATTTTTATTGGTATCATGTTCTTCAGTTTGAGATGTTGATTTAGCTACCCAGAAGAAATCGCTAGGACGAGTAAAGAAGTGAGTTAAAACTAATTTTGCTAAGGGTTTCCACTGTTCAAATTGTACTTGTCTTGAGCGTAATGCTACAATAATCGTTAAAGTAAAACTAACAAACAGGTTCGTCAAACCGATTAATAGCACTCCTAAAAATGATACAAAAATAAGACCAATATCAGGTGAACCATTAATATTCATTAAACCTTGAATAAAATTAGCAGAGGCGAAAGCAATATGGCGAATATCTAAAGGTAAACCTAGAATCATGCCAATAGTTCCCATACTACCTAACATACAACCAAATAAAAAATTACCCATAATAGCACCTAAATTCGTGCTAATATAATCTGCAAAACGTGGTAGTCGTTTTGCTCCAATCCAACGGGTAAGTCGTTGATTAGCTAAAATACGTTCTTTAACTTGACGATATTTTGAAACATTATCAAAATAACCACCAATTAAACCTGATAAAAATAAACATACACCAGCAATTGCTGCATGAGGAATTGCTAGGGAAGTAAATGGGTTTAAATCATGGAGAGATTTAGCTGCTTTAGCATGACTCATAAGTGGCTCAAAAAATATCACTTCCCAACAGAAAGCAATTAATCCAGCAACAGGAATTGCAATGGAGATATTACCTAAAATTGCCCAAAATTGCGTACGAATAATATTAATAATCATTGTGGTTAGTTCAGCGAGTTGAGCAGTTTTAGAGCCTTTACGTTGTTGAATTGTTGATGCAAGTGCTGCTGCTGTTGCTGCAGGTTGCTTAGTTGCCACTGTAAAGTGCATAATATGAATAAAAACAAAACCTAAACCATAATTCATACTATAGAGAAAAGCTTGCATAAACGGTGCGAGAACTAAACGTCCTGTCAAGGTTTTAAGCGTCGCCATAAAAGCGATGACTAAACCACCGCCAGCAGCTCGTTTATACATATCAAATAGACCTTGACGGTCAGTACTAACATAATGTTCGCCTGTACGACTGGCGTTCTCAGTTACTTGTAGTGCAATTAATTCACTATTGGTTTTTAGTAAAGTACGAACTGATTTTTCTTCATGATGTAAATGACTTAAATTAGTGATAAATTGAGCGAGTGCTACATAGCGTTTTTGACGATCACTATCTAAAATATTAAGCAAAACTAAACAACGATTGAGACATTGTTCCAAAACAGCTAAAGAATAGGTTAAACTAAAACTCACACCAATACGTTTAGTCGTACGCCGTGCTTTTTGTACCATTTCTAAACATTGATTGAGCATAACCAGTGCTTGTGAAGCATCGGGTTTGGCTAATACAGTAATTACATCTTGTTGCTGAAATTTATGATAATGTTCAATATAATCAACAATTTCTTTATTTTGTACTAAGAAAGGGGATAAATGATTAGATAATTCTGGTAAGGCATTTAAAAATTCAGGCAATAAACCTAAACCGCTAATACGATAGGATAAAATAGTTAAAGCGTTTAATAATTCATCTTGTGTATATTTAAAATGCTCTTCATGATTCGCTTGAAATAAATCAAAAATTTTTGTCCAATAGTCAGTTGGAATGCGTTCTAACCATTGATAATCTGTTTTGTAAGGAAAAATATGTTCAAGTAGATAATCTAAAGCATGAGTATCAGCGATTTTAGGTAAAATCTTTTGTCCAATACGTTCACCTAGTTGGTTAAAAAAGCCATCAAGTGAAAAAATACCTAAATCTGCATACAGTTGGCTTTGTTTATAATCCTTAAATAAACGTAAAACGAATTGTTTTAAGATAAATAAGGCATTGGGAATTTTAATAATATGGCTAGCAAAATCATCAATTTTTTGTTTAATTTCATCTATATCTTGAATATGTTGTGGACGTAAAAGGTTTACAAATTCTGCAAATAATTGCATATCTTGTTGATGCCATTGTGTTAAATCCTGTTCTGATGATAGTGCTTTTTCTGTTGTAGAAGTATCTTGTGAGACAGAGTAAGCATTTAAACGCTGTTGCATTTTTACAATTAAATCTTCTACGGTCATCATATTACAATCTTTATTACTATAAAAATAGGGTTAAAATTCAAAGTGTTATATCAATTTATATCAAATTGGCAAAAATGTAAATCGTAGAGTTTATTTATTGGATACGATGTAATGCCATTTTTGCGAGATTTTCTAAAGCGGTACGATATGCTGAAACAGGAATTAAACTAAGGGCTTGTAGTGCTAAATCAGTTTCTTGTTTTGCACGTTCACGACAATAATCTAATGCTTTTGATTGATGTATAATTTCAATAATACGCTCTAAATGTTCTAAACCACCATGTAAAATGGTATTGCGTAATAATTCATGCTCTTCACCTGTAGTACGTTGTAGGGCAATAATGAGTGGCAAAGTAGGTTTTCCTTCCATTAAATCATCACCAACATTTTTACCTAAGGTTTCACTGTCAGAACTATAGTCTAAAATATCATCGATAATTTGGAAAGCATTGCCAAAATGACCTGCAAATTGGCGTAAAGGCTCACGATATTGCTCTTTGTTTGCTAAAATCGCACCACCTTCGGTGGCTAATTCAAATAATCGTGATGTTTTGCCATGAATGATTTTTAAATAAGTTTCTTCTGTAGTATCTGGCTGATGTTGTGATTGTAATTGTAATACCTCGCCTTCAGCAATTTCACATGTTCCTGCTGAAAAATCTTTAAGTAAAGTCATATTTTCTAAATTGACCAATAAATCAAATGCACGAGCAATGAGAAAATCACCGACTAAAACTGCTGTTTGATTATTCCATGTTGAGTTTGCTGTTGGGCGGCCACGTCTTAATCCAGACTCATCCACCACATCATCATGTACTAATGTTGCAGTATGGAGCATTTCAATAATTGCAGCTAAATGTTGAGCGTGTTGCATATTTTCTACACCACAAGCACGAGCTGATAATAAACACATGATTGGGCGTAAACGTTTTCCACCTGCATCAACGACATATTTGCTGACAGACATGACTAATGCCACTTTGGAACTAATACCTGATTGGATAAAATGATCCATCTCTGCAAAATCGTTTGCAACAGGGGCTAAAATATCATTTTGAAAGTCAATGCTCATAGTGGAAAATGCCTTTAGGATAAATCTCAACATGGATATTTGTTTATCATATCATTAAATCGTATAAAACGGTAAAATAATGTTTAAAAAAACAGCAATCATCTTGAAATTAATACAAATTTTAGTATAATATTTGACTGTTCCCAGTGGCGTTCGTTTGAAGTTCAATATATCCCTTTATTGGCACGACGACACGGGCTAAGTGGAGTACACAATGTACGCAGTTATTCAAAGCGGTGGTAAACAACACCGTGTAGTTGAGGGTGAAACCCTTAAAGTAGAATTGTTAAAAGCTGAAACTGGTTCTACAGTTACTTTTGACGATGTATTAATGCTTGTAAATGGCGACAACGTAAAAATCGGTACACCTGTTGTAGCGGGTGCTAAAGTTGTAGCTGAAGTGGTGAGTCATGGTCGTCATGACAAAATTCGCATTATCAAATTGCGTCGCCGTAAGCACTATCGTAAACAACAAGGTCACCGTCAATGGTTTACTGAGTTGAAAATTACAAGCATTTCTGGTTAATCACGAGGAGTAATAGACATGGCTTCGAAAAAAGCAGGTGGTTCGACTAAAAACGGTCGTGATTCAAATCCAAAAATGTTAGGTGTGAAAGTTTACGGTGGTCAAACTGTAACTGCTGGTAACATCATTGTACGTCAGCGTGGTACTGAATTCCATGCAGGTGCAAACGTGGGTATGGGTCGTGATCACACTTTATTTGCTACTGCTGATGGCGTAGTAAAATTTGAAGTGAAAGGTCAATTCGGTCGCCGTTACGTTAGCGTAGAAAGTGCATAATCCACTATAAAAGATTATAAATTGAACGACATTAAGCCCATTTTAGTTAATAAAATGGGTTTTAAATTTTTAGGTATTTTTATGGCAGAATTACAATATAAAATCAGCATAGTAGAACGGATTTTTCATGCGGTATTATTTGAAGTATTAGCAATTATATTAACGGTCATTGGTTTGATATTATTTACTGACCATCAGTTAATGTCTGTATCGGGACTAGTGATTTTAATTTCACTCATTGCAATGGTGTGGAATTTTATTTTTAATTGGATTTTTGACTATTTTTTTCCTGCAAGCCGTGAAACTCGTGGTTTAAACATTCGTTTATTGCACGTTATTTTATTTGAAGGTGGTTTGTTGTGCATGACTTTGCCGTTGGTAGCGTATATTTTAAAAGTGAGTTTATGGCAGGCTTTTATCATTGATTTGGCAATGACTATTTTTATCGTGATTTATACGCTGATTTTTAATTATATTTATGACCATACTCGGGCAAGTATTGTTAAAAAGAGAATAGGGTAAAGTAAATAACATAAATTTGAATTTATTATAGTTAATTCAATTCAAAATTGAACAGTAGGGGCGAATTATATTCGCCCAAGCAATTGATTTTACAAAGGGTTTATGTAATAAACCCCTACATGTATTGTATTATTCTAATATAAATCGACTATAAAATGTATAATGTACCATTTTAATAAAAAACTTAAAATGGTACATGGTATGTATCTTGTATTAGGAGGCGATTTAATTAATTACTTTTTAATTAAAAACACCCCACTTTCTACATGATGTGTATAAGGAAATTGGTCAAATAATGCAAAACGTTGAATTTCATGGGTTTGCGTTAAAGTTTTTAAATTTTCATGTAGCGTATCAGGATTACATGAAATATAAATAATACGTTCAAAATTTTGCATGAGTTTTAATGTATCATCATCGATTCCTGCTCGGGGTGGATCAACAAAAATGGTATTAAAATCATAATGTTGAATATTAATTTTGGCTTGTTGTAAACGTCTAAATTCACGTTCACCTTGATATGCTTGACTAAACTCTTCTGCGGATAAACGTGCAATTTGGATATTTTCTATAGCATTTTGCTCAATATTCCATTCAGCAGTCTGCACTGAACTTTTAGCTAATTCGGTAGCTAAAACCTTTCTAAAATGACGTGAAAGTGGTAGGGTAAAATTACCATTACCACAATATAATTCAAGTAAATCCTTAGTTTGTTGTCCTGCAACATCACACGCCCAATGCAACATTTGCTGACAAATACGAGCATTGGGCTGGCTAAAACCATTTTCAATTTGTTTGTATTGATAAGTATGCTGATTGATGTTAAATTGTTCAATCACAAAATCATCACTTAGCACAATTTTTTGCCCACGACTACGCCCAATAATTTTAATGTTTAATTTCTGAGCTAATTGTTGAGCAGTATTTTGCCATGTTTCATCAAGTTTTTTATGATAAATCAAACTGACTAACATATCGCCGTGCAAGCTATTTAAAAAATTAATTTCAAATAAACGCTCCGATAAAATAGGTTGTTGTAATAATTCTTGACGTAATATAGGCATTAGTTGATTAATCATTTGACTTGCGATGGGAAATTCATCAATACGAATGATTTTTTTATGACCTTGTTCATTACGCTCAAACATAGCGTAAAATAAATCATCATCTGTGTGCCAAATGCGAAATTCGTCACGCATCCGAAAGTGTTGCTTAGGTGAAGTGAAAATTTCCAATTCAGGCATTGAAAAGCATGAAAATTGTTGTTGAATACGTTGAATTTTTTGTTCTAACTGTTGCTGATAATCTTGATTAAGCGGTGTCATTGGGTCATCTATCTCAAATAAAAATGCTATTTTAGCATATTATTCAGCAAAAAATCATAAGGCATACACTCGAAAATATCCGCTAAATTATGGTATGATAAGCAAATTCTATTCAAATCTACTATAGGCTTATTATGCAACGTGAACAAGTGATTAAAAATTGGCTTGATATGGTATTAAATGCACCTTATCAACTCAACTATTTATTGGGTGATGCAAGTTTTCGCCGTTATGCCCGTGTTCATTGTGCAAATCAAACTTATATGTTGATGGATGCTCCACCAGATAAAGAAGATTGTGTGCCATTTGTGCAAATTGATGAGTTTTTCGATCAAAATGGTGTGCGTGTGCCGCATATTATTGCTAAAAATCTTGAGCAAGGTTTATTATTGTTGGAAGATTTTGGCGATGTGGTATTGGCTCAGTTACTAGATAACAATACAGTTGATGGTTATTATTTACAAAGTTTTAAACAAATTATTCACTTACAAAGTATTGACGCAACAGGGATTTTACCACCGTATAGTCGTGAAAAATTATTACAAGAAATGCAACTTTTGACTGATTGGCTATTACCGTCATTACAAATTGAGTTAAATGATGATGAGACAAAAATTATTGCCAAGACTTTTGGGACACTAGCAGATTGTGCATTAAATCAACCACAAGTAATTGTGCATCGTGATTTTCATAGTCGTAATTTGATGAAAATTGCTGATGAAACTGATTTAGGCGTGATTGATTTTCAGGACGCTGTGATTGGTGCAGATACTTATGATTTGATTTCGATTACACGTGATGCTTATGTACAATGGCTACCAAATCGTGTGGAGCAATGGTTTAAACAATTCTATGATTTATTACCAGAGCAAGCTAAACAAAATCGTAGTTTTTCCGATTTTAAACGTGATGCGGATTTAATGGCAATGCAACGTCATATCAAAATTTTAGGTATTTTTGTGCGTTTATTTGAGCGTGATGGTAAAGCAGGTTATTTAAAAGATTTGCCTCGTGTGATGTGGTATGTCTGTCATATTGGGCAACAATATGCTGAATTAGCTGATTTTATGCAATTATTAGAGCAAAAAATCTTACCACCATTTAATGAAAAATATGGTACATATCAAGTGATTACTTAAGGATATCATATAATGAAAGCAATGATTTTAGCCGCAGGTTTAGGTAATCGTATGCGACCACTGACATTAACTATGCCAAAACCATTATTAGCGGTGGGTGATAAACCATTAATTGTGTGGCATATTGAGAAATTAAAAGCGATTGGCATTACTGATATTGTAATTAATACAGCTTATTTAGCAGAAAAATTGGTTGAATATTTGGGTGATGGTTCGGCTTTTGGTGTGAATATTCTATGGTCGCATGAGCAAGAAGGTTTGGAGACAGCAGGCGGTATTGTGAATGCTTTGCCATTGTTAGGTGATGAGCCTTTTATCGTGGTGAATGGCGATGTATGGACGCAAATTGATTTTGCTGATTTGCAACAAGATGAGATTTATCAAGCAGTTAAAAATGGTGATAAATTAGCTCATCTGATTTTAGTAGATAATCCTGCTCAGCACCCAGATGGAGATTTTTGTTTATATCAAGGTAATGCTTATCAGCATAGCCAATATACTGATGGCGAAAATTTAACTTTTAGTGGCGTGTCGTTACAATCACCTGCTTTATTTACAGGGTTGGAACAAGGGAAACGCCCATTAGCACCGATTTTACGAGAAGCCATGCAATATGGTAAAATTTCTGCCCATAAAACACTTTCACGTTGGGTTGATGTTGGTACGCCAGAGCGTTTGTATCAATTAGATGAGCAAATTCGTCAAGGTCAGTTTGTGTAATTTTATATGACTAGCATCATTTAGAACTTAATTTTATGATGTATTGATACGATTTAAATTGGTAGGGATAAAATTTTTTGTCCCTCACAGAGCCATCATACATTTACTAGATTAAGCATGAATGATGATAAAATAAAAGATGATGATTTAAGATGACAACACATACATTTTATTTGACTTTAAAGCAAGGCAGTCAGCAATTAGGCTTAGATTTGTCTGATGATGTTTTAGGTCAATTACTCAAATATCAAGATTCACTTATTTTATGGAATAAAGCCTATAATTTAACCGCTATTCGTGAACCACAGGAAATGTTAGTTAAGCATCTGTTGGATAGTTTGAGTATTTTGCCACATTTACCGCATGGGCGTTTACTTGATGTTGGTACAGGTGGTGGTATGCCGGGTATGATGATTGCTTTGTGTCAGCCAGAGCGTGAATGTGTGTTGCTAGATTCTAATGGTAAAAAAATCCGTTTTTTAACACAACTGATTGCAGATATGAAATTGTCCAATGTTAAAGCGGTACAAACGCGTGTGGAAGATAGTGCCATGATTGCTCAATTGGGTCAATTTGATGTCATTACTAGTCGTGCATTTGCATCATTGCTTGATTTTGTGGACGCATCAAAACCTTATATGCACGATAAAAGTGTGATTGCAGCAATGAAAGGCTTAGTGCCTGATGACGAAATTCGTCAATTACAATCACAATTTAGTTGTGAAACGATTGAGTTAAAAGTTCCGCAATTAGATGAACAACGTCATTTATTATTATTAAAACAGCGTTAAATTAGCAGTTATAGGTTATCTTATGAGTAAAACAGCAAAAGTGATTGCGATTGCTAATCAAAAAGGTGGTGTAGGTAAAACGACTACTGCGGTTAATTTATCAGCATCATTAAGTATCTTAAAAAAGCGTGTATTGTTAATTGATATGGATCCACAGGGCAATGCCACGATGGGTTCTGGGGTGCAAAAAAACGATTTATTATACAGTATTACTGATGTACTCTTAGGTGAAGTACCAATTGAAACTGCCATCCAAAAAACAGAAGTGGGTTATAAAGTCATTGGAGCAAATCGTGAATTGGCTGGGGTTGAATTAAGTTTAGCTGAGCAAAGTGGACGAGAATTTATTTTAAAAAATGCCTTACAATCGATTTTAAGTCATTATGACTATATTATTATTGATTGTGCACCAAGTTTAAGTTTGATTACCGTTAATGCGTTATGTGCGGTTGATGGTGTGATGATTCCAATGCAATGTGAATATTATGCTTTAGAAGGATTGGCGGATTTAACGCAAACCATTGATCGAATACAACAAAATTTCAATCCTGATTTAAAAATAGTAGGGGTATTGCGTACCATGTTTGATGGGCGTAGTGCATTGACGAAAGATGTATCGGCAGAGTTACAAAAGTATTTTGGCGATAAATTGTATGAAACTTTTATTCCAAGAAATATTCGTTTAGCTGAAGCACCTGCACATGGTTTACCTGTGATTAATTTTGAAAAAAGCTCGAAAGGAGCGATTGCCTATCTTAATTTAGCAGCAGAAATGCTCAAAAAAGCACGCAAAAAGTGAGAATATCCATGACAGCAAAAAAACGTGGTTTAGCCAAAGGGCGTGGCTTAGATGCGCTTTTAGGTACAATTCAAAAAGAAAAATTACAGTTAGAAACTCAAGTTTCTCAGCAGGGGGAACTACAGCATTTAAAAATAGATTTATTGCAACGTGGTGAATATCAACCACGTGGACAAATTCAAGATGAAGATGTACAAGAATTAGCTGAATCAATTAAAAAACATGGTGTTATGCAACCGATTGTGGTACGTCCACTTGAGAATGCGATGATACCTTATGAAATTATTGCAGGGGAACGCCGTTGGCGAGCTGCTAAATTGGCAGGATTAAGCCATATTCCTGCCATTGTGCGTGATTTAAACGACCAAGTGGCGATTGCATTGGCATTAATTGAAAATATTCAACGCAAAGATTTAAACCCTATGGAGCAGGCGTTAGCATTACAACGTTTCCATGATGAATTTAACATGAGTCATCAAGAGATTGCTGATACGGTAGGTAAAGCACGTACAACGGTAAGTAATTTATTGCGTTTATTAAGTTTGCACGATGATGTGAAAAAATTAATTCAAAATCAAGAGCTTGATATGGGTCATGCTCGTGCATTATTAAGTTTAAAACTTGTTGATCAATCCAAAATTGCTCAGTTGATTTTGGATAAAAATTTATCAGTGCGTCAAACAGAGCAACTTGTACGGGATTATTATGCACCTAAAGCTGAACACAAAACATTGGCTTTACCACCAGATATTGAACAGCTTACACAAAAATTAGTAGAACGTTTTAATGCTGATGTACGTTTGAAGCATCATAAACAAGGCAAGGGGCAAGTGGTGATTCATTATCACTCTCTTGATGAGTTAGATGGTATTTTAAATATTTTTGGTGTAGATGTAGAATAATTTTTTGCTGAGAGATACAAAATCATCATATTTTTAGTGCTGATTTATAGTATAATAGAGAGATTGTCTTAAATTCTTATGCAATAAGCATCATAAAAACTACTATTTTACATAATTAAAATTGCTAGTTTATTTATGATGATGATTTAAATTCATGTATTGTATTATTAAATAGAGAGATTTTTTATGTGGGAATTGGTAAAAGCTGGCGGTTGGTTGATGATCCCATTGCTCTTATGCTCACTTTTTACGCTTGCGATTTCGATTGAGCGTTTTTTACGTTTGAAAAAGCAATTGGTTTTACCACAAGAATTACTTTTGAAAGGTGGGCAAGATGTTGCACCTGTAATACAGCGTTTATCTGAACAATCGGCTTTACAACAAACTGCTTTGGGTGGTGTATTTATTGCGGGTTACAAAGCTAAAGAACACGATAATGGCTTAGGGCAGAATACACAAGCACAAATGGAAGTGGCAGCTTCTAAAGAGATTCTAAAGCTTGAAAAAAATATCAATTTCTTGGGTACATTAAGTGCAGTTGCACCTTTATTAGGTTTATTGGGTACAGTATTGGGGATTATTGAGTCATTTTTAATTGTTGATATGGCGAAAAATAATGATCCAGCAGCAATGATTCCGGGTATTTCTAAGGCTTTAATTACCACTGCGGTAGGTATGATTATTGCTGTACCTGCTTTATTTGCTTATCGTTATTTTCAGCGTTTAGTGAATGAATATATTGCTGAAATTGAACAACAAGCAACTTTATTTCATGCGGCTTTATTTTATCAAAAGAATAAATAATCATTGCTAGAGACTTTAGTATGAAATTTAGACGTACACAAGTGGAAGAGATTAATATTAATCTAACTCCGATGATTGACTGTTTGTTATTCATTTTAGTTTTTTTGTTGCTTTCAACCACTTTTGACCAACAAAGCCGTTTACAATTAACTTTACCTGATGCTCAAGGTGTACCGCCAAAAGCATTTGACCATAAAATTGAAATTACCGTTGATGCAACAGGACATTATTCAGTCAATGGTCAAGCATTATCGACTAAAAATGTCTCTGATTTAAAACAAATTATTCAACAAGTTTCTAAAGAACGCCGAGATTTGATGTTTATTGTTTCTGCTGATGCAAAAGCAAGTCATCAAGATGTGATTCGTGTCATGGACGTGGCTGGACAGTTAGGTTTTTCTAATATTAATATCAGTACTAAAGTGCCTGCTCGAGGTTTTGATTAGTGAAACAAGATATGCAAATGTACTTCCGATTATTGGCTTATTTAAAGCCTTATTGGAAAGTGGCATTATTAGTGATTTTAGGCTTTATCATTAATGCAGTTACGGAAGTTTCTGTTGCAAAATTATTAGAATATATTATTGAAGCCATTCAAAATGGAAATCGTGCTAACATTGATTGGTTTCCTTTACTGATTGTCGTATTGGTTTTCTTTCGTGGTTTAGGCTTATTTATGGGGGGGTATTTTATGGCGGTGATTTCACGCCGTTTTATTTTTAGCATCCGCCATGAAGTATTTATAAAATTGTCAAAAATGCCTAGCCAATATTATTTAGATAATTCTACAGGACAAATTACATCAAAAATTTTATATAATATTGAACAATTAACAGCTGCTACTACAGAAGCTCTGCAAACTTTAGTCAAAGATGGCTTAATTACCATTGCGTTGTTGGGGTATTTGCTTTATACCAACTGGCGTTTAACATTATGCATTTTTATTTGCGTACCAATTATTGCTTGGTTAATCCGTAAAGCATCTCGACGTATGCGTAAATTATCCTCACAAGTACAAGATACAATGGGTAATATTAACCATATTGTACAAGAAAATTTAAATGGGCAAAGCGTGGTAAAAAGCTATGCAGGGCAAGCCTATGAAATTCAACGCTTTTATGATGCATCTTATGATAATTTGCGTAAAGGCTTAAAAATGGTGGTGGTACAAACGCTAAATAGCCCTTTAGTACAATTAGTCATGACCATTGCCATGAGTATGATTATTTGGATTGCATTACGTCCTGAAATTTTAGGCGATACGACTGCGGGCGAATTTGTGGCATATATTACTGCTGCTGGGTTATTAGCGAAGCCGATTAAGTCATTAACAGATGTAAATGCGAAAATTCAACGTGGTTTAGCTGCGGCAGAGTCAGTCTTTGAATTATTAGATTTACCTGAGGAGCGTAATGAAGGTAAACTTACGCCAAATATTCAAGGTCATATTGAATTTAAACATGTTGATTTGAATTATAAAAATAGTGAATCTAAAGCGATTGATGATTTTAGTTTAGAGATTAAAGCTGGTGAAACGATTGCTTTAGTTGGGCGTTCTGGTGCAGGTAAAACTTCATTAGTCAATTTATTGGTGCGTTTTCAAGAGATTAATGCAGGGCAAATTTTACTTGATGGACATCACATTAATGATATTGAACTGTCTTATTTACGTCAAAATATTGCGATGGTGAATCAGCAAGTGATATTGTTTGACCGTACGGTAAAAGAAAATATCGCTTATGGTCAATTAGCCAATAAATCTGATGAAGAAATTATCGCAGCAGCAAAAGCCGCTTATGCCCATGATTTTATTATGCAATTACCACAAGGTTATGATACGGTTTTAGGCTCGCAAGGTTTGAGTCTATCTGGTGGGCAACGTCAGCGTTTATCGATTGCCCGTGCCATTTTAAAAGATGCACCGATTTTTATATTAGATGAAGCAACCAGTGCATTGGATAACGAATCAGAACATTTTATTCAACAGGCTTTTGATACTGCAATGCAAAATCGTACAACAATTGTGATTGCACATCGTTTATCAACTATTGAAAATGCAGACCGTATTGTGGTTATGGATAAAGGTCGTATCATTGAACAAGGTACACATCAGCAATTATTAGCACAGCAGGGTGCTTATTATCAATTACATCAACGTCAATTTGAAGAGTAAAATTGATGGCTTTAGCACATATTATTCAACAAGCATGGCAACAGCAATCAGCGTGGTTAAAGTTATTACGTCCATTGTCATGTTTATATGGTGCTTTATTTCATTTAAATAAATATTTGTATAAGAAGGGATTTAAGCAATCATATCGAGCTACTATTCCTGTGATGGTGATTGGTAATATTACGGTAGGTGGAAGTGGAAAAACGCCTTTATTGATTGCAATTGTACAATATTTACAACAACAAGGAGTTAAAGTAGGTGTAATTAGTCGTGGTTATGGTGGTCAAGGTGTCTTTCCTGCTTTAGTGGAGCAAAATTCATTGCCTGAACAAGTGGGCGATGAGCCATGTTTAATTGTACAAGCTACACAAGTGCCGATGGCGGTGGGTGCAAATCGCCAACAAGCAATAGAATTATTATTACAACATCATGATTTACAAATTATTATTAGTGATGATGGCTTACAACATTGGGCTTTGCAACGAGATATAGAGTGGATTGTTTATGATGCGGTGCGTGGTTTAGGTAATGAACAATTATTACCCGAAGGTTATTTGCGTGAGCCAAAATCTCGTTTAGATTATGCGACAGTGATTGAACATTCACCACATTCAAATGCTAGATTAAATATGCATTTAGCAGTTGCTCAACCTTATGCCTTATTTGATAAAACACAAGCTTTTAATGCTCAACAAAAATATCATGTAATGGTGGGCATTGGTTATCCACAGCGATTTTATACCACATTGCGAGAGTTAGGTGTTGATGATGTAATCTATCATGAATTTGCCGACCATCATCAATATACACTACAAGATATTGATTTTAATGATGATTTACCTATCATTACTACTGAAAAAGATGCGGTTAAGCTGAAACCATTATTGCAAGGTCATATATTATTGACCAAAATTTGGGTTGTACCTGTACAAGCGGTTTTATCATTGGCATGTTATCAGACGTTACAGCAACAGCTTGCCCAATTTAATATTTCTATGGAGCATTCATCATGCAAAAACATATTGTAATTCCTGCACGTTTAGCGAGTTCTCGTTTACCTGAAAAGCCTTTATTAAAAATTCATGGACGTGAAATGATTTTACGTGTGGTTGATCAGGCGCGACTGGTGCAAGGTTTTGATGATTTATGTGTAGCAACCGATGATGAACGAATTGCACAAGTTTGTCGTTATGCTGGTGTAGATGTAGTCATGACACAAGTTTCACATCAATCAGGAACAGACCGTTTAGCGGAAGTGGCTCAGTTAAAAGGTTGGGCAGATGATGATGTGGTGGTGAATATTCAAGGTGATGAGCCTTTATTACCAGCACAATTAGTACATCAAGTGAGTGATTTATTATTAAATCGTCCGCAATGTTCAATGTCCACATTGTGTGAAAAAATTGAACATTATGATGATTTTCAAAAAGATAGTATTGTTAAAGTAGTCAAAACTGCTCATGATGAAGCCTTATATTTTAGTCGTGCTATGATTCCATATCATCGTGCAAGTCAAAATCAACAATTAAATCAACAAGTATTTCGCCATTTAGGTTTATATGCATATCGTGTGGCAGTATTAAAAGCATTTAGTACTTGGCAAATGGGACAACTTGAACAATTAGAAAGTTTGGAGCAATTACGCATTTTGGAAAATGGGCATCGTATTGCGATTACTGAAGCTAAAGTAAGTTTGCCTGCAGGGGTGGATACACCTGAAGATTTAGCACGTTTAAATGCTTTAGACCCTAGTTTATTTGCACCGATTGTAAACGGTTAATGCTATGTATGTGTTTGGCATTGAACCACAAGTTTATACATGGCAACAGCCAATTTGGCAACATTTACAACAGCGTTACCCACAATTAGGACATGCTTTATTATTTTATGGTAAGCATGGCTGTGGAAAACGGGCATTTGTTGAACATTTTGTAGCTTGGTTGTTATGTTCAAATCAACAAGCTGATGGAGCTTGTGGTCAATGTCAAAGTTGTATCTGGTTAAAAACGGATATACATCCACATATCATGGTCATTCGACCAGATGAAGAAGAGCAAAAAAACAAAGATAAAGCCAAAAAGCCTGTGATTAAAATTGATAAAATTCGTGAGATTTTACCTTTTGTACAGCAGACTTTAGAAGGTTGGCGAGTGATTATCATTGAGCCTGCTGAAGCCTTAAATATTGCAGCGAGCAATGCTTTATTGAAGACTTTAGAAGAGCCAAGCGAGCGAGTCATTTTGATTTTAGTTGCTGAGCATTATCTTAAATTACCTGCGACTATTCGCAGTCGTACCCAACATTTTGCTTTAGACCGAGTGAGTGTACAACAAGCTCAACAATTTTTACAGGCTCATTTACAACAGCAAAATGTACAACTCTCCGAACAACATCAGCAATTATTGTTAAATTTAGCAGAATCTATGCCACTCTATGCAACAGAATTGGTTAATAGTGAATGGCTGAATTATCGAGCAGAATTTATTCAAGATTGGTTGAAATTATCTCAGCAGAAACATCAACCGATGTTTTATGCACAAAAATGGCAAAAAATCATGTCATTTAATGATTTTAATTCTATGTTTGAATTGTTGGTTTGTGATATAATTCGCATGAAATTGCAACAACCCATCTATAATATTGATTTAGATTTAACCACACTTGCTCAACAATGTTCATTGCAAATGTTATTTCATTTATATGATGAAACACAACAAAATGCGATTAACTTAGGGCAAAATGTACAAACTCAGTTGATGATGGAACAATATTTTATTGCTATGATGAATTTGTCAGAAATACAGGATTTAAGATGATACCCTTAAATATTCCCGATATTGATACCTTGCAAGCAAGTTATTTACATTTTGTTGAAGGTGGTGCTATTTTTTGTCCATCAAATCAACCTGTAAAATTAGGCGATGAAAAACTTATCATGTTAGCTTACCCTGGTTTGTCTCGTGGTCCTGTAACAGGTAAAGTAGTGTGGATTAATCCAAAACAAACAGGTATGCGTCCTCAAGGTTTTGCCATTACCTTATCAGGCACACCTAAAGGTATGGAATTTAAAGCTGAATTTGAGCGAATTTTAGCTGGTCGTATGAATGCCAATAAATCAGGCTATACCATGTAAAATGTTCAAAACATATTGTGATGACAATCAATGATAGATAGGGGCGAGATTTTTCGCCCTTATGCTTATTTGTTAGAATAGTATTTTGCTCAACTTAATTTTATTTAAGTTAGTCGGGAGTAATTACAAATTGTCCCTACATGAAATCAATAACTTATTATGAGTTGGGCATAATATTATCATTTAAATAAACTAAACGATTTGAGAAAATTATGTTTACGACTTTTAAACAACTCAATTTACATTCAAAACTACAAAAAGCGATAGACCATTTAGGTTTTTCAAATATGACACCTATCCAACAAAAACTATTAAAATATAGTTTAGCAGGGCACGATGCGATTGGTTTAGCACAAACAGGCACAGGGAAAACAGCAACATTTTTAATTAGTATTATCAATGATTTACTTAATAATCCTATTCAAGACACACGTTATCGTGCAGAGCCAAGAGCGTTAATTTTAGCACCAACACGAGAGTTGGCTTTACAAATTGAACAGGATTGTAAAGCACTTACACGTTTTTGTGGTTTAAATTCTATAACATTATTGGGTGGTGTTGATTTTAAACAACAAAATGAACAATTTGACCGTAAAATTATTGATATTGTGATTGCTACTCCAGGTCGATTGATTGATTTCTTAGATCAAAAAGAAATTTGGCTTGATCAACTTGAATTTTTAGTAATTGATGAAGCTGACCGTTTATTAGATATGGGATTTATCCCTGCGATTAAACGTATTGTTCGGGTAGCACCAAAAAAAGAATGTCGTCAAACATTATTCTTCTCAGCAACTTTTAATGTGGATGTCATGAATTTAGCCTATAAATGGCTATTTGAACCTGTGTTAATTGAAATTGAACCTGAGCAAAAAACCAATGCTGATGTTGAACAGCGTGTGTATTTGGTTGAAAAGAAAGATAAATATCGTTTATTGGAAGATATTTTACAGCATGAGCCGATTGAAAAAATTATGATTTTTGCTAATCGCCGTGACCAAGTACGAGATATTTATGAGTTCTTACAGAAAAAACAATATAAAGTAGGTATTTTATCAGGTGAAATTGAGCAAGATAAGCGTTTGAAAATGTTAGAGCGTTTTAAATCAGGGCAATATAATATCATGATTGCTACCGATGTTGCAGGGCGTGGCATTCATGTAGATGGTGTTTCCCATGTAATTAATTTTACGATTCCTGAACAACCTGATGATTATGTACATCGTATTGGGCGTACAGGGCGAGCAGGGCAACAAGGGATTAGTATCAGCTTTTTATCGGAAGATGATGCGTTTTATCTAGCTGATTTGGAACAAAAATTAGGACGTAAATTAGAAATAACGCGTTTAGATGGTTATTGTTAAAACAAAATGGCTAATCTTGAGCGTAAATGTAGCAATTATCAGCAAAATTGCTTGCATTATTGCAAAAATACGCTATAATATTGACATATTGTTATGGTAGCTCTATTGGTTACTTCGCAATTATACTATACGAACCCCGTCAGAACCGGAAGGTAGCAGCGGTAGTATATATATGATGTGCCGAAGTTTTGCTAGTAGGGCTATCACCCATTTTAAGGGTTAAAAAATTATATAAAAAAACTAAGTTGGGCATAGAGTAAAATATTAATATAATTTTGATTTTTAATGAATTATTATTTTTAATATTTGGAGAATATTTTAATAAAATCAATAAATTAATTCACTTATAAGATTGTTCTGTGATTTTCTAGTAAAACCTATATTTTTTCTATACAATATGTTAATATAATATTTTTAATCAGATGACATCTATGTTACAACAACTTGATAGTAGCCTTATTATTTTATTAATTTTACTCACTTGTGGTATTTTTAGCCAAAATACAACTATTATCGGTGCAACTGCCGTTTTAATTTTAATCAAAATATCGCCATTACACAGTTATATTTTCCCTTATATTCAACAATATGGTTTAAATTTAGGTATTCTTATTCTAACCATTGCTGTACTTATGCCGATTGCAACAGGTAAAATTGATGGTAATATGGTTATAAAATCGTTTATAAGCTTACAATCTTTATTAGCTATTGCTGTGGGTATTTTTGTAGCATGGTTAGGAGGGCGTGGTGTACAATTGATGACCTTACAACCCAATATTGTTGCAGGTTTACTTATCGGTACGGTGATTGGTGTAGCCTTTTTCCGTGGTGTGCCTGTTGGACCTTTAGTTGCAGCAGGTATGGTATCTTTACTTTATTTAAATAGATAGCTTGATAGCATATATGTTTTAACCCCAATCAAAAAAATCTTTTTTCACTTCTCTTAAGTAAATCATTTGTTGAGTATTATTTTGGTAACTTTCAAATACTTGATGGATAATATCTGCTACTTGTCGGCTGTGTAATCTTTGCTTATTTAATTTTAAATAAACCATAGGATAGCTTTTATGAGCATTGGATAAACGTGGTTGATTTTTTAAATAAATATACAACATTGGATGTTTACCAAAACTAAATTCGATATTCTTTAGATTGGAAAATTGAAATTCTTCATAAGTGCTCTTAAATGGATTTAACAATTTTATTTTATCTGCATATAACACGATATCAGGCAGGGAATTCATTATTTTTTTCATAAAAATCAATGTCATACCTCCTGTCAATAACATCATCAATAGTTTAATGATAAAAGGTAAATCACCACGATGAGATGGCGGTAAATAATCAAAAAACACATCTGCAAATATCATTAAAAAACAGAATGTACTAACTATACTTAAAAACAAAGAAATACGTTTTTGAGCATAAAATTTAATGGGATAATTTAGTTTTTTAGTAGACATATTATATTAGTGCATGGTTTTAGAATACTATATTTGCTATATATTATGATTTTCTCACTTGTTCAACTAGTTTTAAAGCTTGTTCTATTGACTCGTGATAAACACCATCTAATACAGGATTTGCTTTAAAACGCTTATAACTCCAATGATAATGTTGTGGATATGCTCTGATAAGTTGTTCAATTTTATGATGAATTAATAAAGTTCCATCATTGGCTGTGCCTTGATAAATTTCATCAGGCATTGGCTCAATAAACATCTCAAATCCGCCTTGTTCATTACGCATAGCATATAAAAATAAGGCTTTAGCTTTGGTTTTTTGAACTAATTTAGCAGTTAAATTACTTGAATAAAGTGGAATAGCAAAATAATCAACCATTTCACTTTCAATGTTAGGTGAATGGTCGGGTAAAATGACGGTTGTTCCACCTTTTTTTAAAGCTTTTAAAATTTCTCTTACACCACTTTCATTAGTAGGCACTAGATTTGCTTGTTCTCGACTACGAGCTTGACGGACAAATTCATCAGCGACCTTATTTTTTACGGGTTTATATAAAATTGTCATTTTAGTAAATTGAGCACACCATGCATTCATAATCTCCCATGTACCAAAGTGTGGGACAATCAATACTACGCCTTTTTGCTCAGCTAATGCTTGATGGAAATAATCAGCACCATGTACTTGATGAATACGGGAAATATTATCTTGATTATTCGCCCCCCAAATATGAAAAAATTCAAAATAAGATTGTATTTCATTAGATATTGCTTGCTGAATAATTTGTTTTTGTTGCTGTGTTGATAATTCTGGTAATGCAATTTGCAGATTTAAATGCACATATTTGGCGGTTTTAGAGAAATGAAATGTATTTTCAATATAAGCGATTGTCTTTGCCATCGATTGTAAAAATGTCATTGGTAAACGACTTACCCAAGTTATCAGCTTATAAGAGAAGGAATTTGAAATCATACGATTAAAAGATAGAATAGAGTTGGCTTAAAAATCATCATCAAAATAAAAATAGATAACTGAACTGCTCAATTATCTATTTACTATATTATTTATACTATCAGCCTAATTTTGCTTTAATTTTAGCAGAAACTTCGGCTGGATCTGCACGCCCTGCGATGATAGGACGTAAAACATTCATCACCTTACCCATGTCTTTAATACTAGTCGCATTTTGAGCTTCAATGGTTTGCTCAATCAGAGTATCAAGCTCTTGTTCTGTCATCGCCTCAGGTAGAAATTGTGTCAATACATCAATTTCAGCTTGCTCTTTTTCTGCGAGTTCGAGTCGTCCTGCACCTTCAAAGGCTTTTACCGACTCTTTACGTTGTTTAATTTGTTTTTCGATGACTTTTAAAACAGCATCATCATTTAATTCAATGCGTTCATCGACTTCTATTTGTTTAATTGCTGCTTGCAGACTACGAATAACGGTAACTGTTGCCATTTCTTTAGCTTTCATTGCCGTTTTTAAAG
Source organism: Moraxella sp. ZY210820 (assembly GCF_030674635.1). Taxonomy (NCBI): domain Bacteria; kingdom Pseudomonadati; phylum Pseudomonadota; class Gammaproteobacteria; order Moraxellales; family Moraxellaceae; genus Nasibacterium; species Nasibacterium caprae. Next base: position 1,047,069 of record NZ_CP089978.1, read on the forward strand.
TATCAGTAATTTGATTTTTTAAAGTACTCATAGTCTACCTCTGAATGCCTACAACTTTTTTTAAATTAGTACAAACGAACTGTACGTACTGACTCACGAGCCAATTTCTTTTGGTAACGTTTAACAGCAGCAGCTTTTTTACGCTTACGCACTTGTGTTGGCTTTTCAAAAAATTCACGCTTACGCACGTCTGCTAATACACCTGCTTTTTCGCAAGAACGTTTGAAACGGCGGATAGCAACATCAACTGGTTCGCCTTCTTTTAACTTAACTTGTGGCATGATTAATCCTCATGTAAAAAAGATAATGGATAATATCTATACAAATTAATGATAGATATAAGTGAGAGCATATATTCTATAGATAAACTGTGCCTTTTTCAAGGTATTATAATATATGTGGTTATTATTTAAACAATGCGAAATATTTATTTCACAATGTTATCCACAGAAATTGTGTATAACTCTTAGAATAAGATAATGTAATATGATAGTAGTTATTCTCAACTTATAATGAGTTATTAATTCTGCGTAGGTATGAGTTAGGATTCGCTCCTATAAAAATTATTCCCCCCGTGCAAATAACTTATCCAACTGCGATAATGGAAACATTCGCCAAGTCGGTCTGCCATGATTACACTGACTTGCAAACTCAGTTTGTTCCATTTGACGCAATAAGGCATTCATTTCCGCCAAACTTAATAAACGATTGGCACGCACCGAACCATGACACGCCATTGTTGCCAAGATTTTATCACGATAATGAATTAGAGTTAAGGCTTCATTATTCGGATCTAAATCATCAAGTAATTCAGGGATTAAGCGTTCCATATCTGCTTTTTGTAAAATTGCAGGCACGCCACGAATAATCACGTGCTGTTCGCCATATACATCAATATCCAAGCCTAAACGCTGTAAACTGGCTTTTAAATCATCAACACGTTCGCTTTGGCGTGGACTGACTTCGACTACTTTTGGCAATAATAATTGTTGTGAAATCCAAAATTCTGGCTTATCCCAAGCTGATTTCATCTGTTGTAAGACCACACGTTCATGGGCAGCGTGCATATCAACAATAATTAACCCTTCACTATTTTGTGCCAAAATATAAATACCATGTAATTGTGCAATCGCCAAACCGAGTGGATATTCATCGGTTTTCGGTGCTATATCAACATCGTTTGTTTCAGATAATATGGCAATAGCGTGTGATGAAGAAGCAGATTCCGCCATCGAGTGATGATTTTCATCATCTCGTAAGGGTGTAAGATAACGTTGTACCGCAGTTAAATGATTACTTTGCCCTGCACTGACTGGGCGAGTTGCAGATGATGATGGATATTGAATCTTGTCTGTATTTTGTTCAGTATGATGATGACTTGTTGCCGTTTGATATGTATGTTGATGTAAAGCAAATTGTTGTTGTATTTGTGGCGATGATAAAGTTATTTCAGGTTCAACTTTCATCGCTTGACTTAAATCAGCGGTGGCGGTTTGAAATTGAGCCAATACTTGTTTGGCATGATGACGTACAAATTCATGTACTTCTCGTCCATTTAAGAGACGAATTTCATGCTTAGTTGGATGTACATTAACATCAACATCTTCAGGGTTAATTTCTAAAAATAATAAATAACTGGCAAATTGATGACCGTGTAAAATCCCATCATACGCCATTTTTAAGGCATGGCTAATGGTTTTATCTTTTACCACTCGCCCATTGACATAAATATATTGTAAATCCGCTTGCGAACGTGGTTCCGATGGATGCCCCAACCAACCTGAAATTCGCATTGCCGTGCCTTGAGCATCTATCCAATAAGCATTTTCGATGAATTTTTGTCCTAATAATTGTTGTACACGCTGAAAACGTAACACGCCACTATCTGCTACAGGTAGATTAAAACGAATTTTATCGCCATGTTCTAAAATAAACTGAATATCAAAATACGTTAAAGCCAAACGGCGAACAATTTCTTCAATATGTCCAAATTCTGTCTGTGGTTTTTTAAGAAATTTTCGCCGTGCAGGGACATTAAAAAATAAATCTTGTACTCGAATATGCGTACCTTTGGCTTGTGCCACTGCTTGTACCTGCTGATGGTCAAATGCCGTGCCATTGACTTCAATTTTATAGCCGAGACCTGTATCATCTTGACTGCTGATAATGCTTAATCGAGATACCGCCGCAATCGATGCCAACGCTTCACCACGAAAACCTAGACTGATAATATTGGTTAAATCATCAGCTGTTTGAATTTTACTGGTGGCGTGTCGCATCACCGCCAATGGTAAATCGTCAGGGTGAATACCTGCACCATTGTCGATAATTTCTATCAGTGTACTTCCACCATTTTCCACACGAATATGTAAAGAGGTCGCTCCAGCATCAATCGCATTTTCCAATAATTCTTTGACAACTGATGATGGACGCTCAATCACTTCCCCTGCGGAAATTTGGTTGGCTAAAGCAGGCGGTAAAGTGTGAATGCGTTTGGTAGATAAATCAGTCATGATAAAATCAAATACAATATGCCGATAATGTTGATGATAATTTCTCCGCTAATGCTATATCATAACATTCAAGCGATACACGGCGAGTTAATTCATTATCTGTTTTTTCAATATTGATGATAATATCCGCTGATGGAATTTCATCTCCTCCTTTAGATGGCCATTCAAATAAAAATAGAGCATTAGGTGTATCCAAATAATCACGAATGCCCATCAATTCTAATTCATAGGGGTCATTTAAACGATATAAATCAAAATGATAGATGTTTTTTCCATCAATCACATACGGCTCAACCAGCGTATAAGTCGGACTTTTCACCGCTCCACGATGCCCCAATGCTTGCAAAAAATAGCGAGTAAAAGTGGTTTTTCCTGCACCCAAATCGCCAATTAAATAAATCACACCTTGCTGAACGTGTGTGGCAAAGGCTTGGGCAAATTGTTGGGTGTCGCTCTCTTGGCTCAATACACAATGTAAAATAGACATCTTCTGATCACAGGTAAAAAGGGATTATATCATACTACAATTTAGGCAAAATCTGTCTGTTTGTTGCTCTATTTTTATACAAAATCATCAAAAATAACAAATTCAAAAACAGTGATATTTTAAATAAATTAGCATATTGTTCTCATTTGAATGCTCAATCTAATCATGATATACTGATGTAAAGTAAACAAAAGGTAATAAGCGATGGCGAGTGTTGAAAATCTTGAACAAAAATTCCTACAACAATTACAGCAAACAGAAAGTTTTGCGATTGCTTTGACTGGAGAATGGGGTATTGGCAAAACACATTTTTGGAAAAGTTTTTATAATGAAAATCGTGGAAAATTTAAAAAACCAATATATTCTTATGTTTCTGTTTTTGGGATTGAAAGTTTAGAAGCTCTCAAGTATGAAATTGCCATTCAATCTCAAAGAAACTCCACTCCAAACTTTTTAAATAGAATTTCTTTAAAACTACAATCATTGCTTAAAGTGTTTTTAGAAAAGATTAAGATAGATGATGTTAAAAATAGTGGAGTTGTTATTTCTTCTAGTAAAAATACATTATCAGTATTGGGTTCTATTGTTGTAAAAAATAGTGTCATTTGCATTGATGATTTAGAACGAAAATCCGATAAACTTGATATGAAAGATTTAATGGGCTTTATTAACCAATTAAAAACAGAGAAAAATTGTCAAGTGATTGTTATTCTGCATCAAGATAAAATCAATGAGCAAAATACAGAGTTTCAAGAATACAAAGAAAAAGTATTTGATGATGTGTTTTATTTAACTGACAACTTTTCTATCATCAAAGAAATGATTAAAAATCATGAAATGATTGATATTTATCAAGAGTTTTACGATAAATTAAAGGTCAAAAACAAAAACTTAAGATTTTATCAAAAAGTAGATAAAGATTTTCAAAATATAATGTCTTTAGGACATGATTTTAGTTATAAAAGTAAAGAATATATCTTAAAAAATCTACTTATGATTAGATTTGCTGAGTATTTTTCTCCTAAAATACTTAGCATTGATATTAATGATAATGATAGTCTTGACCAAAAGTCTGAACATATTACTTTTAATCTGAAGTTATTAAAGGATATAAGCATGCACTCTAATAGAAAAATAGATGTATACAAAAAAGATATTTCAAGATATTCAAAGGATTTCTTCAAATTTTATGAAATTGAAGATTGGATGAAAATAATTATTGATTATCTTATGAACTATAATTTAGACCATAATGATGATACTTTAAAAGATATAATAACTAAAAATCACAGTTTTGAATGTATTTTTTACTATAACAGATTCAAAAGTGATTTTGAAAATCTTGAGTTTAACGAGATAAATTTTAATAATTTTTACAACTCTTCGATTAAGAGTATCCCTTACTTAAGCTTGCGGACATTAAGTAATTATTACCAGTACATCTCCATGTTTAGCAAAGATAAGGCTAATCAATTAAAAGAACTATCTCAAAATTTTATTATAGACGAAATTACAAAATCTGATAAGAAACTTTCTCTTGAATATTTTGAACTCACTGACTCACATAAAGAAAATATTTTTTATGAATTTACAATCGAACAACTTAACATTCTGAATGAAAATAAAGAGGTTTTTAGTTATCTTGACTATTTTTTACATGGAAAAGGTAAAAATTCAGAAGATGATATAAAAAACAAATTAAACAATATAAATAAGAATGATTTAAAAGAGATTATTTGGGTAGAAAAAATACCATTCCATTCAACTCGACGATCATTTCTTAAATCAATCATAAACAACAGGCTCCTTTCCAAAGAAAAACAAGAACAAGTCCGCCAATGGATAGTTGAATTATTACAGGAAAAAGTGCAAGAAAATCCTGATAGTAAAATTCCTATTGAATATTGGCTTAAGCAAACAGAAAATCTGACAAAATTTGACTAAAAAGATGGTGATTTTTCACCATCACCACTTTAATCAAACATCATGAATATCGTAAAATCCAATATTCATGATGTAATACACGCACTATTTCAATTTCTTTTTATAAAAACCGAAATAACCAATTGCTATCAAAATAAACCAAATTGGACTCCATTGTACTGCTAATAAAGTATCGGGCTCTAAGCATAATATAAATACCGTAACCATCAAGAATACAATTACAAAAATACATGTTGCCAATCCACCGGGTAATTTAAAACTCAATTCTGCATAAAGTTGTGGGCGTTTACGCATTAAATTGATATAACTCCATATGATAATTAACCACACGCAAATACATAAAATTGTAGTTAAAGTTGTGGTAATGGTAAAGGCTTGTTGTAAACTTTCTGATGTTGATTGTAAAATCGCTCCCCCCACCAAACACGCCACGGTAAAATATAAAGCATTGGCAGGTACAGCATTTTTATTGAGCTTACCAAATAATTTTGGTGCAGATTGTTCGCTTGATAAACCAAACAACATACGACTGGTTGAGAAAATACCGCCATTCATTGATGACATCACAGATGATAAAACCACCAAATTCATGATAATCGCTGCTGCTGCTACACCCGCTTCACTAAATAAATTCACAAATGGACTTACTTTTGGGTCAATCGCATTCCAAGGAGTCACCGACATCACAATTAACAAGGCAAAAACGTAGAAAATAATGATACGGATTGGAATCGAGTTAATCGCTTTTGGTAAATTACGCTGTGGATTTTCTGTTTCTGCTGCTGTTGTGCCAACTAATTCCACACCAATAAAAGCAAAAATTGCAATTTGGAAGCCTGCTAAAAATCCATCAAACCCTTGTGGAAATAAACCACCATGCGACCAAATATTACTAAATGATGCAACGTGTCCCGCACTTGACGTATAACTTGTAAAAATCAGCCATAAACCTGTTAAAATCAGTACAATAATAGCAATAATTTTAATCAAGGCAAACCAAAACTCCATTTCACCAAATAATCGCACCGTCGCAAGGTTTAAAATCATGATAAAAAATATCGATGCAAAACTAATCATTAAACCTTCAGCTAAACTAAAAGCTTGTCCATTATTGAAAAATTGTAAATAATAAATAATGGCTGATAAATCAGCAATACCAATCGTTACCCAAACGAGCCAATACGTCCAACCTACAAAAAAGCCAGCCCAAGGTCCAATTAAATCAGTCGAAAAATCGATAAATGATTTATAATTTAAATTGGATAATAATAAACCACCCAATGCCCGCATGATAAAAAATACCACCAAGCCGATAATCATATAAATAAATAAAATTGATGGTCCAGCCACGCTGATGGTTTTACCAGAGCCCATAAATAAACCTGTACCAATCGCACCGCCAATTGCAATTAACTGAAGATGTCGGTTTGACAAGCTTCGTTGTAATTCATGTGTTTCAGACATTTGCATATTATCCACAAAAAATAAAAACCCTATTACAATAAAACAATTCACAAAAATAGGAAATACTTTTCTGACATTTTATGAGATAATTTTAATATCTTGTTTATTTTTAATGCATTAATGTTATGAGTAAAATTAAAACTATTTATCGTTGTGAACAATGTGGGACAGTACATTCAAAATGGGCTGGGCAATGTTCAGATTGCGGAGAATGGAATAGTCTCATCGAAAGTCAAGCTCAAACTACAACACCTGCTCATAAAGCCCAAATTGGTTTAAATGTTGCACCTAAAAAGGGTGGTTATGCAGGGCAAACTTCAGCCATTACTACACTTGATAAAGTTGAAATTAGTTACGAAACTCGCACATCAACAGGGATTAGTGAATTTGACCGAGTATTAGGTGGTGGCTTAGTTACAGGTTCAGTAGTACTGATTGGTGGTGATCCCGGTATTGGTAAATCGACTATTTTATTACAAACAGCAACCTACATGGCAAGTCAGCAATCAGCACTTTATATTACAGGGGAAGAAAGCCTTTCCCAAGTGGCAATGCGTGCCAAACGTTTAGAATTACCCTTAGAACGCCTAAAAGTCATGGCAGAAACCTGCGTTGAACGCATTTGTGAAGTGCTTGCCCATGAACGTCCACAAATGGCTGTTTTAGATTCTATTCAAACACTTTATACTGAAACTATTCAATCCGCACCGGGGGGCGTATCACAGATTCGTGAATCTGCTGCAATTTTAACACGTTTTGCGAAACATACAGGCACAGCATTATTTATCGTTGGTCATGTAACAAAAGAAGGGGCTTTAGCAGGTCCGAGAGTGTTGGAACATATGGTTGATTGCGTACTGTATTTTGAAGGGCAGTCCGATAGTCGTTATCGTATGATTCGTGCAGTAAAAAACCGTTTTGGTGCGGTGAATGAATTGGGTGTTTTTGGCATGACAGATAAAGGTCTAAAAGAAGTGGCTAATCCATCAGCAATTTTTTTAAGCCGTTATGATGAACCGATTGCTGGTTCTATTGTTATGATTAGTCGTGAAGGTACTCGCCCATTGTTGGTTGAAGTACAGGCATTGGTTGATGATGCACATGGTCAGCCACGCCGTGTAGCACTTGGTTTAGAACAAAACCGTTTATCGATGTTATTAGCAGTTATGCATCGTCATGGTGGTGTGCATACTGTAGGGCAAGATGTCTATGTTAATATTGTTGGTGGTTTAAAAATTACTGAAACAGGTTCGGACTTAGCTGTTCTATTAGCCTGTGCTTCGAGTTTAAGAAATAAAGCCTTACCACAACATTTAGCTGTTTTTGGTGAAGTCGGTTTATCTGGCGAAATTCGTCCTGTGCCGAATGGTCAAGAGCGTCTAAAAGAAGCTCAAAAACATGGATTTAAAACTATTATTTTACCACGAGCGAATGCTCCACAAAAAAGTATTGTCGGTTTAGAAATTATTGCTGTTTCTCGCTTGCATGAAGCCTTAGGTGCAGCGATGGATTTATAGACCTTTTCCATTGATATAAATCAATTATTTGGGAATTTACTATGCCAGAATTATCTTTTAGTGCACTCTTATGGTTATTGTTAGGTATTGAGCCATCACAGCTTACTGCTATCACTTATCAGCCATCAACACCAGTAACGATTAACCAACAAGCACAACATCATTTGATTGTGTTTTATCAAGCGGATAAACAACCTCATGTCATGGTCGCTTTAGCTACGCTTGATGTGAGCTTTTATCATCAATATCAAACGCTAAATGCAGTTGCTATTCAAGTGAATAATTTAAAATTAATCAATGAAATACAACAACAAATCGCTCAATTTGATGGCGTGATTGCAGTCAATAAAAATGGATTATTATTAGATGAAACACCATAAATAAAAACGCCATTCTCAATAAAAATGGCGTTTATACAATCCAACCAAGATTACATCTGTGATTGAATGTAGTTTTGTAAACCAATTAACTCAATTAAATCAATTTGTTTTTCTAACCAGTACATATGGTCTTCTTCAGTATCCAAGAGTTGCTGACGAAGCATATCACGGCTAATAAAATCGCCTTTTTCTTCACACAATTTGATACCTTGAGCTAAACGATCACGCACATGATACTCAAGCTCTAAGTCAGATTTTAAACAGCTCACAACATCATGACCGATATTTAATTCATCACGTGTCATATCTGGCTCTGCACCTAAAAATAATACACGGCGAATAATCGCATCGGCATGGGTGGTTTCTTCTTCCATCTCATGATTGATACGCTCATAAATCTTGGTTAAACCCCAATCTTCATACATACGTGAATGAATAAAATATTGATCACGAGCAGCTAATTCGCCACCAATCAAACTATTTAGATAAGCAATAACTTCAGGATTACCTTTCATTTGTTTTCCTCTTATCGGATTATGGACTTAATGGCTATATTATGCAAATTTTTGTACAATTTGCAAAGGTTATTTTTGCTTAAAACACTGATTTATAAATAAATAAAATGATAAAGTTTATCATTTATGTTTTATCATTTTGAATATTATGAATAAAAATAATAGCTTAAATTTGCGATAATTCATTTTAATTGTCAATTACGCAAATTTAACCACTATATTTAAAATGTAGCAAATTGTAGCCAATAAGAATACATCTATTTTAATATTGAGATTGATTATTTATTGATGTAAAACAGTAGTTTATAATAATCACTCTTAATTATCAATGGTTTTCATCATCAATCCACACCACGCCAATCTACCCATGCTTTGCGATGATTTTGGTACATATTTTGTACATAATGAGCCACTTTCATATTTTTTAACTGTTGTTGATAAGCATAAAATTCATCAGAAAAAATTTGATATTCACCATGTTCCCAAGGGGTATTAGCAACCTGTAATAATGGTGCAATCATGGCACATAATGACATATCGGCTAAACTTAATTTACCACCAATCAAAAATTCATCGATATATTCAAGTTGTTGATTTAGTTCAATAATCATCTGTTGCATTTTTTGATGTGATTGCTGAATATCTTTATCATTTAAACCAAAATGATGATGAAGCATTTTTTGTAAAATTGGTTTGGTAATTTTTTCAAATTGACGTGCATAGCCACGCTCGCCCAATAAAATATCTAGCGTATGTTCATCTTGTGCAGATAATGAAGCTAAACACCAACGGCGAATATATTGTCCCAATTCATCAGCAAAACTATTCCATTGTAAAATTTTTTCATGTAAATCACGTTGTGGGCGAATAATACGATGTTCTGGATAAATATCATCTAAATATAAAGCGATTTTAGTTGAATCACCTACCCAAGCATGGTCGTCTCTTAAAATAGGTAAGGTATTTTGTTTCGTTTTTAATTGCGTAAAAGCACGATGTAAACCTGGTCGGAGATTTTGTGCCACATAATGGAGCTCTTTAAAATCTAAAATCCAACGGACTTTTTCACAATAAGGCGACAATGGAAACTGATAAAGAATACGCATAAAAACCATAAATAAGAATGTAAATTAATTCTTATATCATAACAAATTTTTAAAGTAAATTTGTATGGCAATTTATGACTTTTGTAGGTAAATTCTATTCATTTTTACGATTGTTTGTATAAAATTATTTCTAGGATGATTGAAGTTAATGCGATAATAATGAATTTCTATCCATTTATTATATAGTAAATGATATTATCTAGTTGATATAAATTGATTTTTTTATTGATACAATATAAAATGTCTGTGTGATATGATTGAGTAGAAACTGATGAAAATAGATAAATTGTTACAATCGCAAGGATTTGGTTCACGCAAATATTGTCAATCATTAATTGAACAAGGTGTGGTATATTTAAATAATGAATTGTGTACTCATTTAAAATATCAAGTTCCTAAAGATAAGTTATCAGATTTAAGCATTACTATTTTTGGACAAGATTATCAGTATCGTGAAAAAGTTTATATTGCTTTAAATAAACCAATAGGCTATGAATGTTCACATCAAACGAGTCATCATCATTCAGTATTTGAATTATTACCTGATTATTTAAATTTGCGAGGTGTACAAGCAGTAGGGCGTTTAGACCAAGATACTACGGGTTTTTTGTTATTGACCGATGATGGACAATTTCTACAAAAAATGACCCATCCACGACATCATATAGGTAAAGCCTACCGTGTGCAAACTTGTCATGATTTTGATGATGAACTCTTAAATAGATTACAACAAGGGGTAAGTTTACATCAAGAACAGGGAATTTTTACCGCAAGTCATGTACAGCGTGTTGCAAGTAATCAGTTAAATATGACAATTTATCAAGGGATTTATCATCAAGTAAAACGTATGATTGCGAGTGCTGGTAATCGAGTTGAGCGATTACATCGTTTTAAAATTGGACAGCTTGATTTAGATGATTTAGATTTAGCATTAGGCGAATGGTGTTTTTTAACTAATGAACAAATAGGTAAAATACAACTTGATGATGTACATCGATAAAGTTGTTTGATATTTTGTGGATTATCATCTATTATACGTCAATTATAATGATGTGATATAAAAAGTTATGTTTATCGATACCCATTGCCATTTAACTATGTTAGATGCTACTCGCTATCCACAAGCCAACAATGCTGATGAAGTGATTGATTTAGCTATTGAAAATGCCTTGAAAGCTAATGTTACACAAATGATGGCGATTTCTGTAACCTTAAATGACCGTCATATTTTAGCTAAAGTTGCGGATAGACACTCACAAGTGGGTTATAGCATTGGTGTACATCCATGTAGTTCGGCTGAAGAGTTAGCTGAAGCAACTGTGGAAAATTTAGTCACTTATGCACAAGATGAGAAAGTCTGGGCATTGGGTGAAACGGGTTTGGATTATTATCATGATACCAGTTTAATTGCTGAACAAAAACAAAGTTTTATTAACCATATTGCAGCATCAAAAATTGTGAAAAAACCTGTGGTGGTACACACACGTTCAGCAAAACAAGATACTGTCGATTTAATCCGTGCAGAAAAGTCAGAACATGGTATTTTACATTGTTTTACTGAAGATTGGGAAATGGCTCGTCAGTTGCTTGATATGGGTTATTATATTTCATTCTCAGGTATTATTTCGTTTAAAAATGCTCAAGCCTTGCGTGATGTGGCAAAACAAGTGCCATTAGACCGTTTGTTGATTGAAACGGATAGTCCTTATTTAGCACCCGTGCCGTATCGTGGTAAGTCAAATGAACCACAATATGTGCCTTATGTAGCTCAAGTTTTAGCCGATATTCATGGTAAAACATTAGAAGAAATGGCAGAAATTACGACACAAAACTTTACTCGTTTACGTCAGCAAGTGGTTTAATCAAAAGTTGATAACATGGATATTAGTGTTGAAATTTTAAGCCGAAAACTTGATGAGCAAGTGATTTGTCCTTTATGTCAAAATATGATGTATGACATTGAGGGGGAAATTGTTGGGCGAGTTTATCAGTTTTATCAATGCAAGCAATGTCATCATCAAATTTTTCCCAATGAAGACCGAATTTGTTATTGTGAACATTGTGTACAACAGCGTAAAATTTTAATGCGAGAAACATCGTTACATGAGAAAAAAAAGCATCAAGATAAAATTGTAAGCGCTGAAGAAACTTTACCACAAATTGATGATTTAAATTTTACACAAAAGTTATTTGTATTAAGTGTGCTGGATTATCATGTGAATGAGGAGCGAGTACATGGCGAATATATTGCGTGGGAACGCATGAAATATTTACCCATTACGCCTAATTATCAATATCAAGCATACTTAATTAAACAATTAATTAAACAAAATTTTTTAGTTGAACATCAAGGAGCTGTGGGTTTTTATTATTTAAATTTATCACTTGATGGTTTGTATGATAGCAGTTTATATAGTATTCATTCTGGATTAAAATCAGGATTTTATCATCAGTTGAATGAATATGTGCCATTTAAACATGAAAATGAAGTGAAATTTGCACTTTATCAAATGATGTATCAAGAAATTGTGCAATTTATGCAATATGTTTGTGGATTATGGAAAATTCAAATTGCGGGTAATCAACAGTTAGAACGTTTATGTCAGCAATTGATGGCACATTTAGCATTATCACAAATTTTTTATTTGGTGCAACAGGCATTAAATTATTTACATCAGAAAAAATTATTAAAACGTAAGAATGATGATTTTGTGAATACCAATTTATTACGTAAAACTTTATTGGAATACGAACAAAAAATTATTCATGAAAAGTGGGAAACATCAAGTATATTAAGACCTGATGATATGCCAATAAGTCATATGAGTCAGATTTTATATTATCATGTGCTTAATTTAAAAGATAATTTTTATTATCAGCCGTTGTGGAAAATTTGGCAAACTGTACAGCCACGTTTAAGTTTTTTTGCTCGTCGCCGCTGTTTGCATTGTGGGAGTTATGATGTTTTGGTCGAATATAACCAATTTCAACATGTGAGTTTACGTTGCCAAGTATGCCATCGACAAAATCATTATCAGATTACATCCTAAAAAGTTAATGTTATGCTCATCATTATAAATTATTGATGTCGTGTAAGGAAAATTTGCAATTTATTTGTACAAATGAAATATCTTCAATTATATCAATATATTATGATTTTAAGTTGAACATGGAGTAAAGTGAATAATTTATAATCTTTGACGAATCCAAGTGATATTTTCTTCAGTAAATAAATGCTCAATATTTTTCCAAATACTGTGAAAGCCATATCCACCGTGTTTCATTTCTTGTGTGGCTTGTTCAATCGTCCAATTTTCAAATAAAATACGATACATAGCAATGCTTGCTCCTGTACGGTCAGAACCATGATAACAATGGATTAAAACATTTTCACCACGTTGTTGAATTTGTTTGATATTTTTCATCACTTGGAGCATATCTTCACGGTCAATTGCCCAAGTACGAATCGGAATATGAATAATATTATAAGGCTGATTTTCTAAAATTTTAAAATCATCTTTACTTTGTCTTAAGTTGATAATATTTTGAATTTTATAATGTTGTAGTTGTGGAATAAACTCTTGTGATGGTTGCTCGCTACGAAACACATGATTGGAGATTTGATAAAAATTATGTTGTTTATCAAGCGATGTTCCCCATTGTATTGGTCGTTGTTCATCTGGTAGGGCAGGTGTTGTCATACAACCCGTAGATAAAATTGCCAAAGTAATGATAAATAATGTATTTTTCATAAAATAATTTGCAGTTGAGTTGTGGTTTATGGATTTATTTTAACATAATCGTTCATAGCTTGTATTGTGATATTTGTAAATATATTGTGCTATAATAAAGTAAATACATTCTAAATTTGGAGCAAAATATGTACCTTGATATTGCACCACAAACGAGACACATTATTGAAAAAATTGCACATCAACAAGGACGTAGCGTGGAAGATTTTATTATCATGAGTGCTTATGAAAAGGCATTATATTCCTTGACGAAAGATGAAAGTGATAATCTTGATTTTGACCTAGAGCAAATGAAAGAAATGATGCAAGGACTTGAAACACCTGAAGAACGAGCAAAAAATACAACGGAAATGCCTGAGTGGGCATTTAAGGATTTGGTAAGTTTTGATAAATGGTTGGCAAGCGTATGAAAGTGAATTTTTCTAACGCTTTCAAAAGACGTATGCTAACATTAGACGATAATATGAGGCAAGCCGTATTGAGCTTTGTGGCACATGTTAGAACATATGGCTTGTATGGTTTAAGAGGGCGTAATAAGTCATCAATGCCTATTAATCCACGCACAAAACGCCAACAGTTACAGTACGCCTACACTCAAAAGTATTGTTTATGGCATTATCACATTGGGATACCTTGTTATGTAGGAGAACACGGCGATATGACTAGTGAATATATTTTGCATTATCAACGATTTGATGATGAAATTATACTCGTAGGTTTGTTGCCACATCCACCGTTTAGATTACCAAGTAAACAGGAAGTATTATAATAAATCTATGATTTAATTTATTTTTTTAAATTTTCAATAATCTCATTAATGGTTTTTAAACGTTTGACTTGTTGCCATAATTGTTCCGCTTGTGGATAGGCTTTAGACATCATACCGAGCCATTGTTTATAACGTCCTACCATGCCAATTTCCGTTTTACTTTCGCCTTGTAAAAAGCGGATTTGTAAGTTTACTAAATCAGCCCAAGTGAGTATAGCTGTATGTTGTTGCTGACGGATACATAGACTTAAATCGGGTGTAGTTACTGCACCACGACCGAGCATTAAATCTTGGCAACCTGATTGCTGTTGGCAACGTTGCGCATGTTGATAATTCCAAATTTCACCATTAGCAATCACATTGATATTTAATGCATTTTTAATTGGTAAGATTTTTTCCCAATATGCAGGAGGTGTGTAGCCATTAGCTTTGGTGCGTGCGTGTACGGTAAGCCAACTTGCTCCAGCATTTTCAATGGCAAAAGCATTGTCTAAAGTATGATTTTCATCTAAATAGCCTAAACGCATTTTTGCTGATACAGGAATGTGTGATGGTGTTGCATCTCGTACTGCTTTGACTAATTGATAAATGGTTTCAGGTTCATCAAGTAGAACCGCACCACCACGATGCTTATTCACCGTTTTTGCAGGGCAACCAAAATTTAAATCAATAGCAACAGCACCTAATTCTACTGCTCGTATTGCATTTCGAGCCAACATTTCTGCATTATTGCCTAAAAATTGAATATGTACAGGCGTACCTGCTGATGTTTGGCAACCTTGTTTGAGTTCAGGGCAATAGTGATAAAAAATATGGTCTGGTAATACACTATCAGTTACACGGATAAACTCGGTAACACACCAATCAAAATCACCAATATGGGTAAGTACATCACGCATGATTGGATCGGTAAGACCTTCCATAGGAGCGAGACAAAGTAAACCATCTCTTTTTAAATCAGTGTTTTGTAAGTTTTTCATTGCAGTTTAGCCTTTTAATATTTTGCAATATTATCAATAAATTATAGCATTAAATTAAGAATAATCTAACGATAATTAATTGTAGTACAGAGTAATTTCATAAAATATAATAAGATATTGATTTTGAATGAATTATTATTTGGGGTGTTTGATGAATGATTTAATAAAATCAATAAGTTAAATCAATCATGTAATTGGTTTAATTTTTATCATAAAATAAAGTTACTCTGATTTATTTAGTGCTATTATCTCGCAATTTTTTGTTTCAAATCTAGCAGAAATCTGTTATCTTTATGTATGGATTATAGAGTGAATACATAGCGGGGAAATTCTATGTCGCATATTGCTGCTTTACATACACCAAGTCAAATTCAATTAAATTCTCATGGGAATTTAAAGCATTTTTTAACTACAGAAGGCTTATCTAAAGACTTATTAGTTAAGATTTTAGATACTGCAGATAGTTTTATTGATGAAAATAATCAATTAAAAAATAGTCCATTACTAGAAGGACGCACGGTAATGAATCTATTTTTTGAAAATTCAACACGTACACGTATGACATTTGAAGCTGCTGCTAAGCGTTTATCTGCCAATGTATTAAATATTGATATTGCACGCTCAAGTACCAATAAAGGCGAAACTTTACGTGATACTTTGTGGAATTTAGAAGCAATGGCAGCAGATATTTTTGTTGTACGTCATGGGTCGTCAGGTGCGGCCCATTTTATTGCTCAGCAAGTTTGTCCAAATGTTGCCATTATTAATGCTGGAGATGGTCGTCATGCTCACCCAACACAAGCCATGTTGGATATGCTGACCATTCGCCGTGAAACGCAAAAGCCATTTTCTGACATGAGTATTGCTATTATTGGCGATATTAAACATTCACGTGTGGCTCGTTCGAATATTGCAGCATTACAAACATTAGGTTGTAAAGATATTCGTGTGATTGCACCAAATACCTTATTACCAGCAGGTTTTGCAGAATATGGTAGTCATGTGCGTTTAGTGAATAATATGGATGAAGGTGTAAAAGATTGCGATGTTGTGATTGCCTTGCGTATTCAAAATGAGCGTATTGATTCTCCTGCTTTATCATCACCACAAGAATTTTTTAAAACTTTTGGTTTAGACGAACGCCGTGTAAAATTAGCCAAACCTGATTGTATTGTCATGCACCCAGGTCCAATGAATCGTGGAGTAGAAATTGCTTCTAGTGTAGCTGATGGTGAGCAATCAGTGATTTTAAAACAAGTAACTAATGGTATTGCTGTGCGTATGGCGGTTCTTGCTTTATCAATGCAAGGGCAATTACAAGAAAATGGTCGAGTATAAGGGGTGAGGCAAATGATTAAAATAGAAAATGTACGTGTATTAAATCCGCTTGATAAAACTGATGAAGTAAAAACAGTTTATATTCATAATGGGCAGTTGGTTGATGAACATTTTGCTTATATTCATACCACATTAGATGGTACAGGGCAATGGTTAATACCAACGATGGTTGATTTATGTGCTAATATGCGTGAACCAGGACAGCAGCAACATGGTACATTACAATCTGAAGGGACAGCAGCTCGTGAAAATGGGATTTTACACATTGTTAATCCGCCAGATTCGCCAATTATTCAAGATAATGGGGCATTAATTAGTGGTTTGCAAGAAAAAGCATGGGCTGATGCTCAAGTTTATTTGCATATTATTGGGGCACTAACACAAGGCTTAAAAGGTAAACAACCTGCAAATATGGCAGGATTGAAAAAAGGTGGTTGTATTGCAGTTTCTAATGCTTATGCACCATTTGAAAATGATGATGTAATTATCCGTACTTTGGAATATGCAGCAGGTTTAGATTTAACAGTAGTATTTTATCCTGAAGAGGCTGAAATTGCTAAAGATGGTTGTGTGCATCAAGGTTTTACTGCTTCACGTCAAGGCTTGCCGACTATTCCAACGTTAGCAGAAACAGTTGCTGTTGCGAAATATTTATTGATGGTGGAAGCAACAGGCGTTAAAGCACACTTTGGTTTATTATCTTGCGGTGCTTCGGTTGATTTAATTCGTATTGCTAAACAAAATGGTTTAAAAGTTACTGCAGATGTAGCAATTCATCAATTACATTTAACAGAAAGTATTACTGATGGTTTTAATAGTTTGGCTCATGTGCGTCCACCATTGCGTGCTGAATCTGACTGTGATTTATTACGTAAAGGGGTACAACAAGGTGTAATTGATGCCATTTGTAGTCATCACGAACCGCTTAATTCATCGGCAAAAATGGCACCATTTGCTGAAACGCAAGCAGGTATTAGTAGTTTTGATAGTTTTGTGGCATTGGGTGTATCTTTAGTGGAACAAGGTTTATTAACGCCATTGCAATGGGTTGAAACAGTAACGATTAAACCTGCACAGATTGCTAACATAGTTGATGATTGGATAAAACAACATGGTTGGGTATTAATTGATCCTACACAAAAATGGACATTAAACTCACAAAATATGCATTCCAAAGGTAAAAATACACCATTAATCAATTGTGAATTAATGGGTAAAACAGTTAAAGTTTTTGTTTAATTTATATCCATTATAAACAAAATAGGCATAAAATGATTTATGCCTATTGCTTGATTGTTCAATAGCGAGATATTTATAATAGAAATTGTATCTTTTGTGAATTTTTTCACATTTTCTGATTAATTTTGTTAGATTTTTAATATAATTTACGCTAAAATAATAAGGAGAATTTTGTATGATAGCTTATTTTACCTTCTGGAAAAATAAGACAGTTTTTCAATATGTGGGGTTAGGTTTAACATGTTTACCATTGTGGGTGCAGATGCACATTCATCTTTTAAACAATCACAGCTTTTAACACGATTACAATCAATTGATAATCAGGTACAAGATATTAAAAGTCAATGGATTTATTTTTTTGATACGTCTTACTTAAATGAACAGCAACATGAGACGGCTATTCAATTATTGAACGATGGGCAGAAATACGAATTATATCGTACGAGTGAAGATGAAATACAGGTATTGATAACACCACGTATAGGAACGATTTCACCTTGGTGTTCAAAAGCAACTGATATTTTTAAAAATTGTGGTATTAATATTGAGCGTATTGAACGTGGTATTTTATATACCTTAAAGGGAATTGAACAACTTTCAACAGAATTAAAATTAGCCTTACATGACCGCATGACTGAAAGTGTGTTTAACAATATAAATGAGGCTGAATCTTTATTCCAAGAAAGTGAACCTAAACCGTTAAATAGTATTAATATTTTAGAAGAAGGGAAATATGCTTTAAAACAAGCCAATATTGAATTTGGTTTTGCTTTATCTGAACAAGAAATTGATTATTTATATGATGCTTTCAAGGAGTTAGGGCGTAATCCACATGATATTGAATTGATGATGTTTGCTCAAGCAAATTCAGAGCATTGTCGTCATAAAATCTTTAATGCTGAATGGACGATTGATGGTGAAAAACAACCATTATCATTGTTCCAAATGATTAAAAATACGCATAAAATGTCGCCAACCGATGTATTATCAGCGTATAAAGATAATGCGTCTGTGATTACAGGTTTTGATGCTCCACGTTTTTATCCAACTCCAAATAAAGATGGTCAATATGTGTACAATCATCATCCACAAGAAACGCATATTTTAATGAAAGTGGAAACCCATAACCATCCAACAGCGATTTCTCCTTTTGCAGGAGCTGCAACGGGTTCTGGTGGAGAAATCCGTGATGAAGGTGCAACGGGTCGTGGTGGTAAACCAAAAGCTGGTTTAACAGGCTTTACGGTTTCAAATTTAAATATTCCTAATTTTGAACAACCATGGGAAGAGCAATACGGTAAACCAAGTCGTATGGCATCGCCATTACAAATTATGATTGATGGACCTTTGGGTGGAGCTGCATTTAATAATGAATTTGGTCGTCCTAACTTAAATGGTTATTTCCGTACGTTTGAGCAAAATGTTAATGGTGAAGTAAAAGGTTTCCATAAGCCAATCATGATTGCAGGTGGCTATGGTAATATCAATGCTGAACATGTGGAAAAAAATGATATTCAAGCGGGCGATTTATTAGTCGTTTTAGGTGGGCCAGCGATGTTAATTGGTCTAGGTGGTGGTGCTGCTTCATCTGTGGATAGTGGTACGATGGGCGAAAGTTTAGATTTTGCATCAGTACAACGTGAAAACCCAGAAATGGAACGCCGTTGTCAAGAAGTGATTGATACTTGTTGGCGATTGGGTGAACAAAACCCCATTGTTTCTATTCATGATGTGGGTGCAGGTGGTTTGTCTAATGCCATGCCTGAATTGGTCAATGACCATGAATTAGGTGCAATATTGAATTTGCGTAAAATTCCATCATTAGAAAAGGGCATGAGTCCGATGGAAATTTGGTCAAATGAAGCACAAGAACGTTATGTATTAGCAATTCGTCCATCATCATTATCAGTATTTGAAAATATTTGTGAGCGTGAGCGTTGCCCATTTGCGGTGTTAGGTAAAGCAACAGCAGAGCGTCATTTAACGGTTGAAGACCCATTATTTCAAAATAATGCGGTAGATATGCCAATGCAAGTGATGTTAGGCGGTACACCACGTATGCAACGTTCATTTGACCGTATTGAACGTCAAGGAGATGATTTTGACCCATATACGCTTGATTTAAAAGATGCGATTTTCCGTGTACTTAAAAATCCAACGGTTGCTTCAAAATCATTCTTAATTACCATTGGAGACCGTTCCATTACAGGCATGGTTGCACGAGACCAAATGGTTGGACGTTGGCAAGTTCCTGTAGCAGATTGTGCGGTTACAACAACCAATTTACAAGATTATACAGGTGAAGCGATGGCGATGGGTGAGCGTCCACCTGTGGCATTATTAAATCCATCAGCATCGGCACGTTTAGCGGTTGCAGAAGCAATTACTAATATTGCTAGTGCTAGTATTGAAAAAATTGGTGATATTAAATTATCTGCAAACTGGATGGCAGCAGCAGGACAAACTGGCGAAGACCAAGCCTTATTTGAAGCAGTAAAAACGATTGGTATGGAAATTTGCCCAGCCTTAGATATTGCTATTCCTGTAGGTAAAGATTCGCTTTCTATGCGTACTACTTGGCAAGATAATGGGGAAGATAAATCAGTAACATCGCCATTGTCGTTAATTATCACGGCTTTTGCACCTGTGCAAGATGTGCGTAAAACTTTAACACCTGAATTAAAAAATGTTGAAGAGAGTGTACTGGTTCGTATTGACTTATCTCGTGGTCAATTCCGTTTAGGTGGTTCGATTTTAGCTCAAGTATATCAAAAGATTGGTGCGGAAAGTCCTGATGTTGATGATTTTGAAGATTTACGTCATTTGTTTGAATTGGTACAAGATTGGAATGAGCGTGATCTGATTTTAGCTTATCATGATATTGGCGATGGTGGTTTATTAGCGACAGTTGTAGAAATGATGTTTACTTCACGTTTGGGTGTGGAATTAATAGAACATCGTATTGAAGCATTATTTGCGGAAGAAATTGGTGCTGTAGTACAGTTAAGGAAGGAAGATTGGCAACAAATTCAAACCGAACTCAATATGAGTACCTTAAATGATTGTATTGATGTGATTGGTTATGTCAATGATACTGACACTTTATTGGTTGATGATTTAACGTTAAAACGTGTAGAATTGCAACAAGCATGGGCAAGTGTATCGCACCAAATCCAACGTTTGCGTGATAATGCAGAAACAGCTGATCAAGAATTTGCCTTGATTAGTGATAATAGCCATCAAGGTTTAATTGCACAAGTAACCTATGATTTAAATGAGCAAATCGAAGCACCATTTATCAATATCCGCCGTCCAAATATGGCAATTTTGCGTGAGCAGGGGGTCAATGGTCATATTGAAATGGCTGCAGCTTTTGATAAAGTTGGCTTTAATGCAGTTGATGTACATATGAGTGATTTATTATCAGGTCGTGTACAACTTGCTGATTTTGAAGGTTTAGTGGCGTGTGGTGGTTTCTCTTATGGCGATGTGCTTGGTGCTGGTGGTGGTTGGGCAAAATCAATTTTGTTAAATCCACAATTACGTGATCAGTTTAAGAAATTTTTCCATCGTCCTGAAACATTTACTTTAGGTGTGTGTAATGGCTGTCAAATGGTTTCACAACTTGCATCGTTAATTCCGGGTGCGGAGCATTGGGGACGTTTCCATCGTAATACATCAGAAGTATTTGAAGCACGTGTTGCCAATGTACGTGTAGAAAAATCGGCTTCTGTTTTATTACAAGGTATGGAAGGTTCGATTTTGCCAATCGCAGTGGCTCATGGCGAAGGTCGTTTGGTTGTTGCTGATGAGAGTCTGCAACAAATGAAATACGATAATCAAATTGTATTGCGTTATGTTGATAGTGCAGGTAATCCAACACAACATTATCCTTTAAATCCAAATGGTTCTCCAGAAGGGATTACAGGCTTAACCTCTAAAGATGGTCGTGCAACAGTCATGATGCCACACCCAGAGCGTAATTTCCGTGCTATTCAACATTCATGGAAGCCTGAAGATTGGGATAAAGATGGTGCTTGGTTGCGTATGTTCCGTAATGCACGAGTATTTGTAGGTTAATTCAATATAAAATAGCTAAATTATTGATTTAGCTATTTTTATTTGGATAGTAAATGGCGTATTTATAATTGCTGTGACAACATATTTATTATATATTAACGTGAATTCAGCTTAAATTGTATATTATAACTTATTGAAATATAAAGATTGAGTGAGGTGCGTAGTACGCACCTTACGAGTAGAAATCTATGTCATTTATACCTTTAATATTAATTAAATAGTTACACTCAAAAATGCTCTAAACTCACGTTATATTAATATCATTTAACATATTTAAAATACTTAACGCTACAACAGGAGCGGTTTCTGTACGTAGTACACGGTCGCCAATCGTCCATGATTGAAAGCCATGTTGATGGGTGAAATCAATTTCTGCTTGACTTAAACCACCTTCAGCACCAATCAATAAAGCAATGTGATTGGGTAATGGTTTTGGGAAATTTACTTTACCATCACTTAATGCCATTACTAATTTTAAGTCAGCTTGTACATTAGGAACCCATTGTTCTAAACTTGTAGGCTCAATAATTTGAGGTACAATATTTAAACCACATTGTTCACAAGCCGCAATGGCTACACCTTGCCAATGTTCAATTTTTTTTTGGTCTCGGTCATATTTCAAACGCATTTCACAGCGTTCGCTGGTTAAAAGTTGAATATGACGCACGCCTAATTCAGTTGATTTTTGAACGGCATAATCCATACGGTCGCCTTTACTCATGACTAGACCGATAGTAACATTAAAAGCTAATGTACGATTAATAGGGTTATAATCTAAAATATGAACTTGAGCATTTTTTTTATTGATTTCATTTAATTCTACGAGATATTCACCACCTTGACCATTAAATAAAATTGCTTGCTCACCGATTTTGGCACGCAATACACGTGTCCAATGATGAAATACATTCTCTGGAAGTTGTATCGATTGTGCAACGTGTAAAGATAATGGCACATAAAAACGGTTCATAACAGAAATCTCAATAAAAAAAAACCGACTAGAAATTTAGTCGGTTATATTTTAAAAAATGCAATCGTTTAAAGCAAGTGATTTACTTAACGATATTGATTCCAACCCATATGATTCATCTGGTTTAATTGATTCATTTGATTATATGGATCTTCTTCGTAACCTTGTTGATAGCCTTGTTCTAAATGCTGTAAATGTTGGTGCATTGCACGCTCATGTTGGATACGTTGATAAATTTCTTCACGGTGTACAGAAATTTCCTTAGGTGCATTAACACCGATACGTACTTGATTACCTTTTACACCTAAAACAGTTACGCTTACTTGGTCGCCAATCATCAATGTTTCACCAACACGACGAGTTAAAATTAACATAAGATTGCTCCTTTTATCTTGGAATATTGAACATTTATATTGAAAAATATCCAATACTTAGACATATTGTCAGATTAATGTGATAGTTCCAAAATTTGTGATTCACGATTAATCCTAATCACATTTATCACCTTTTGGGTTAGGATTTGTCTCACAATCTTGGTAAGATTGTTACTTGCCTAAGTATAATAACAGAACCACTATAAAAAATATAGTGGTTCTCTATAAAAATGTGATACATTTAACAAAAAATAATATTGAAATTTTATGTTATGTACATTAATTTTTCAAATTAGGCACGAGCAGAACTCTCACCATGTTCACGGTCTAAGCCGAATGCTGTATGTAAAGTACGCACTGCAAGCTCTAAATATTTTTCATCAATTGCAACAGAAATCTTAATTTCAGAAGTCGTAATCATCAAAATATTAATGCTTTCTTTGGCAAGAGCGGTAAACATTTTACTTGCAACACCTGCATGAGAACGCATACCAACACCAACAATTGATACTTTTACGATATCATTACGTGTAATCACTTCACGAGCGTTGATTTGTTTTGCAGTTTCTTCCAAAATACCTTTAGCCTTAGTAAAATCATTACGGTTTACGGTAAAGGTAAAGTCGGTCGTGCCATCTTCTTCAATATTTTGAATAATCATATCTACTTCGATATTGGCATCAGAAATTGGTGTTAAAATTTTTGATGCAATACCCGGCTCATCTGGTACGCCTAATACCGTTAATTTTGCTTCATCACGGTTAAATGCAATACCCGCAATAATTGGTTGTTCCATATCGTCTTCTGCCTCTGTTGTAATTAAAGTACCAACATTTTTTCTAAATTCATCATCAAATGCACCATCATCATCATTATCAAAACTTGATAATACACGCAATGGCACGTTATATTTACCTGCAAATTCTACAGAACGAATTTGTAACACTTTTGAACCTAAAGATGCCATTTCTAGCATTTCTTTAAAGGAAATTCGATCAACTTTTTTTGCTTTTGGTGCAACACGAGGGTCGGTTGTATAAACACCATCAACATCGGTATAAATTTGACATTCATCTGCCTGTAATGCTGCTGCAAGAGCAACACCCGTTGTATCAGAGCCACCACGACCTAATGTAGTGGTATTGCCCAAATCATCAACACCTTGAAAGCCAGCCACTACAATTACACGCCCTGCATCTAAATGTTCAGTCATAGCTTGAGTATCAATCGATTCAATACGTGCTTTAGTGAAGGCACTGTCAGTTTTAATACCAACTTGACGACCTGTCATTGATTGAGCTTCAACACCTAAAGAGTTTAGAGCCATCGATAACATTGCAATCGTTACTTGCTCACCTGTAGAAACCATTTGGTCTAATTCACGAGGATTTGGGGTTTCTGTAATTGCTTTTGCTAAAGCGAGTAAACGATTGGTTTCACCACTCATTGCCGATACTACGACAACTACTTTATGTCCATGGTCATGCCAGCGTTTTACACGGCGAGCGACATTTAAAATTCGCTCTGGTGTACCCATTGACGTACCACCATATTTTTGTACGATTAAAGCCATAGCTATTCTTACTCTAAATCAAGAAATAGAAATCAAAACTTTATTATTAAAGCATTTTTTACAATAAAAATAAAGTTAAAAATCAATTAAAAATATAGACTGTAAATGCTATGAGTAATTTTGTTTTATAATATATTGATAAATATAAAATTTATTATAATATAGGAAATGTTAATTCTATTTCACAAAAATGGATAGCTTATAAAGTGTTAAAAGTGATATTATGTTGATAGGTCATATAACTGATTGTATTTATTATAAAACAATATATATGATTGTAAAATTTAAATAAATATATTGTTTGTAAATAACAATTATATTCTCATTTTATTGCATTATTTTTATCGTATAGTATATAATAAATTTAATTTGATGTGAGTTTGGTTTAATACATTTCATATAACTTATTGAAAATAAAATAATAAGCTAAATTGAGTAATAGTTGAACTTACAAAAGAAGTTTTATTTCGATAAAAGCTTATAGATGGTCTGTTGCTAAACAATGTTTCTCAATCCTATGAGTGATAATCGCTTTTATTTATTATTAGAGCATTTTTATTTAATTACAGTAAGTTATCAATTTTATATAAGGTAAATTTGCTTAAAACATAAATAATCTATTATAAAATTGAGTTCAGAGTGAAGTTGTTATGATATAGCCATTCTTTTTGATAAAGATTTATTGAGGTTTTATATGAAACCAGTTTTTTATTTGACTTATGTGAGTCGTATGACTTGGTATGCTGGTATGAATAAAAATGTATTTGTTGATATTTATCAGGTTGCCAATCAGTTTAATGCAACACAAGATATTACAGGCTTTTTGTGTTTTGGTGATGGCTATTTCTTTCAGTATTTAGAAGGAGAGGAAAGTAAAGTACGAGCATTGTATGATAATATTTGCAGAGATAAACGTCATAATAAGGTTATGCTCTTATCTACAGGTTATTTGGAAAGTAAGAATTTTGAACAATGGGATATGGCGTTTGTTAATATTCACAATTCGAATATTAGTCCCCAAATAGTGAATTTCTTAGGTTCATGGAAACCATTTAAGTGGCAGGAAAAAGATGCGAATTATTTGATAGCATTATTTAAAGATATTTATTATCATTTACCTGCCAAAGAGAAGAAAATGGATTCTGATGATTTGATTTATCATTATGCTGGTTTATATCATTTATTTCATCGATATTATAAATTATTGATTTTACAAAGTGTTTTGATATTGATTGCATTTTTGGCGTGGATTGGTATCAAATTTATATCCGTTTAAAGTCATGTTCATCATATGTTATAAATAAAATACCATATCAATATTGATTGAAATAGTGTTTTTCTTTAGATGTGATGTTGAGTCAGCATAATTTATATTGTTGTGTCTTTAAATATTAAAAAAGCATAAATTTGAAAAATCTAGTGAAAATTCATCAAATGTGGATACAGTCTTGTAAAAAAATATGTTAGTATTAGCAAGATTATATTTTTATTGATTATAGATTTAAAATTATGTTTAGTTTACATCCTCAATTAGCACAAGATACATTTTGGGTTGGTGATTTTCCATTATCAACTTGCCGTTTGATGAACGATATGCAATATCCGTGGCTGATTTTAATTCCACGTGTGCCAAATATTAGTGAGTTATACGAATTAAGCCCTGCCGACCAAGAGCAATTTTTGCGTGAATCAAGTTGGTTATCGAGTCAATTAGCACGTGTATTTCGTGCGGATAAAATGAATGTAGCAGCATTAGGGAATGTAGTGCCTCAATTACATTTTCATCATGTAGTGCGTTATCACAACGATGTGGCGTGGCCAAAACCAGTTTGGGGTAATCCTGCTGTGCCTTATAGTTCTGATGTGTTGGCTCATATGCGTCAAACTTTAATGTTAGCGTTACGTGGACAAGGTGAAATGCCTTTTGATTGGCGTATGGACTAATTGTTTCATATTATTTTTTGTATTTATTGATAATTGAGCATAATCATTGAATCAACTATTTAAGCAATATTTTATAAAAATTGCATCACCATATCGACTTTGGGGGTATTTATTGCTCTCTTGTATGGTATTGATTTATCATTATGAATTAGGCACTTGGCAGAGTATTATTTATCTGCCAGTTGTATTTATGATTTTATATGTATTAAATCAACCGTTACAAAAATTAGTTGCGAGTAAAAATGAACAATTTACTCGCTATATGGCGTTTAGTTTAGATATAGTGGTTTATTTCCTTGCTTTATATTATGTTGATTTTAATTTAATTTTACTGGGTTTATCTTTAATTGCTTTATTTTATGCATTGATGTATGAACATAAAAAAATTGAATATTTACTTGTTTTTATCTTGCTGGCTTTGTTAAGTCTAACATTGAGTAGTAAAATGGATTTTCAACAAAACTTGGTTCATTTATCACTGACTAGTTTTGTTTTATATGTATTATTATTGAGTGCTTTTATATTTTCAGGGGTATTTGCTCAATCAAAAAAAATGATTCATTTGCAGCGACAAAATCGTTCTTACTATCAACAAATGACTCATTATATTGATTTTTCTAATCAGATTAGCCGTTATGCACCTGTGCAATTATGGCAGGCAATTATGCGTGGTGAATCTGAAGCAAAAATTGAATATAAACGTAAAAAAATGACTATTTTCTTTTCAGATATTAAAGGTTTTACTCAATTATCTGAGACTTTAATTCCTGAAGATTTAGCATTTTTACTCAATGAGTATTTACATCATATGACTCAAATCGCCCGTCAATATAATGCTACGATTGATAAATTTATGGGTGATGGTATTTTAATTTTTTTTGGAGATCTTGATTCTAAGGGCATACAAGCTGATGCAAAAGCCTGTGTAAATATGGCAATTGCCATGCAACAGCAAATGAAAATTTTGCGTGAACGTTGGAAGAAAATGGGTTATCCAGATTTACACGTGCGTATGGGGATTACTACGGGTTATTGCCATGTTGGTAACTATGGTACGTCTGACCGTATGGCATATACTATTGTGGGACGTGAAGCAAATTTGGCAGCTCGTATTCAGGCTTTAGCAGCAGTTGATGAAATTTTAGTAGCAGATAGTACTTATCAATTGATTAATGATGAATTCTTATGTATTCAAAGAGCTCCAGTGATGGTTAAGGGGATTAATGAATTGATTACCACATGGCAGGTATCAGAGCGTTATGAGCAAGGGATGTTGGATAATGCACAGCAATATTTTGATTATGAGTATAGAGGCTTTAATTTATTGCTTGATTTAAATAGCATGGAGCGTAAAAATTATGAAGATGTATTGAATACGTTAAAGAAAACCATTCAGCGTATTCATTTACAACAACAATTAACCAATGATGATGGAATTGTTGAATTAACTGATGCTGATAAAGAAAAGTCTATTTTTCAACAAGATATATTAACATCATCACAACATCATGGTAAATAATTATGTTGGTTTTAGGTTTAGAAACATCGTGTGATGAAACTGGGCTTGCACTATTTGATAGTGAGCGTGGATTGTTAGGACAAGTGTTATACAGTCAAATTCAATTACACGCTGAATATGGTGGTGTAGTACCTGAATTAGCATCACGTGACCATGTGCGTAAATTAATTCCATTGTTAGAACAATTATTATCACAAAGTCAAGTGGATAAAAAAGATATTGATGCAGTCGCCTATACGCGGGGGCCGGGTTTGATGGGGGCGTTGATGACAGGTGCGTTGTTTGGGCGGAGTTTGGCATTTGCACTAAATAAACCTGCGATTGGCGTACATCATATGGAAGGGCATTTGCTTGCACCATTGTTGTCTGATACACCACCTGAATTTCCTTTTGTAGCCTTATTGGTGTCAGGTGGGCATACACAATTAATGGCGGCTTATGGCATTGGGCAATATGAATTATTAGGCGAATCTATTGATGATGCAGCAGGTGAAGCCTTTGATAAAGTTGCTAAAATGATGAATTTACCTTATCCGGGTGGTCCGAATATTGCAAAACTAGCTGAACAGGGAGATGCTTTAGCATTTGAATTTCCACGTCCGATTTTGCATCAAGGTTTGGATTTTTCATTTAGCGGTTTAAAAACAGCTGTTGCCGTGCAATTGAAAAAAAATGGTGATGAAAACCCACGTCATGCGGATATTGCTGCATCATTCCAAGAAGCAGTTGTGGATACATTAACTAAAAAATCCGTTAAAGCATTAAAACAAACGGGTTTAAAACGCTTAGTGATTGCGGGTGGTGTGAGTGCCAATATTGCGTTAAGACAGCGTTTAGAACAAGAATTAGCGAAAATAAAAGCGGATGTATATTATGCTGAACCAGCTTTATGTACTGATAATGGGGCAATGATTGCTTTTGCAGGTTATCAACGTTTAAAAGCTGGGCAGTCGCATGATTTAGCAGTTACAACAACGCCACGTTGGTTAATGACGGAGTTATTGCCTGTATCTTGATGAATATTGGCTGTATATAGGCTTTTATTATTTGTCTTGGGTCAATTTAATTGATTTTAAAAAAGTTTTTCCCAGTTGATGTTCAACCCAAGGGTTAAAATATTCGAAACATAATTTTTGCCCTTGCTGTAAATCAGTTTTGATAAAGGAAAATGATTTATGATATTTAGAATAGTATAGGAATTTATATTCTTTAGCTGTTTGACTTTGAATGATTAGCCAGTAAACAGTCCATGTAGAGCCTTTACCTGATTTTATTTGTTTATTGTAACGTACAAAAACGCCACAATCTGTTTTGGTTTGAGCGTAGTTAAAACGTAATGGTAGTATAGTAAAGATATATGAACAATATATCACTCCACTTAGAAGTATAATAGAGACACTTTGTTATACAAAATCTAATCTTTTAAACCATTGCCACATTTACTTAAACTTGATTTAAATTTTGTTTATTATTCAATATTTTTGATTATTTTACAATAGTTATTCTACTAAGGTATTATCATTGCATTGTATAATTTTAATAAAAGGTTTATGATATGCAACGATTAAATTTATTTAACTCACATAAAACAATCATTCTAAGTTAGACGGAATTTACTTTCTATTTAATGCATACTTTTTATGCTGAAAAATTCTAAATATTATGGTAGAATAGATTAATTTGCATTTTTTAAGTAGTGGGAAGAATATATGCCAAAGCGTACCGACATTAAATCTATTTTAATTATTGGGGCAGGTCCAATTGTGATTGGACAAGCCTGTGAATTTGACTATTCTGGTGCACAAGCGTGTAAAGCACTTCGTGAAGAAGGCTACCGTGTGATTTTGGTTAATTCTAACCCTGCAACCATTATGACCGATCCGTCAATGGCAGATGCGACTTATATCGAGCCGATTACTTGGCAGACCGTTGCTAAAATCATTGAAAAAGAGCGTCCAGATGCTGTGTTGCCGACAATGGGTGGACAAACTGCACTTAACTGTGCTTTAGCTTTAGATGAGCATGGTGTATTAGAAAAATATGGTGTGGAATTAATTGGAGCAACTAAAGAAGCGATTGAAAAAGCGGAAGACCGTAAATTATTCGACCAAGCAATGCGTAAAATTGGACTAGAGTGTCCACGAGCCGCTGTTGCTGAAACGATGGAACAAGCTCTTGAAATTCAAGCAAAATTTGGTTTTCCTGTGATTATTCGTCCATCTTTTACAATGGGCGGTAGTGGTGGTGGTATTGCTTATAATCGTGAAGAATTTTTAGAAATTTGTGAGCGTGGTTTTGACTTATCACCAACGCATCAGTTATTAATTGATGAAAGTTTAATTGGTTGGAAAGAGTACGAAATGGAAGTTGTACGTGATAAAAATGATAACTGTATTATTGTGTGTTCAATTGAAAACTTTGATCCAATGGGTGTGCATACTGGCGACTCAATCACTGTTGCTCCTGCTCAAACATTAACTGATAAAGAATATCAACTTATGCGTAATGCATCTATCGCTGTATTGCGTGAAATTGGTGTAGAAACAGGTGGTTCAAACGTTCAATTTGGTATCAATCCAAAAGATGGACGTATGGTGGTTATTGAAATGAACCCACGTGTGAGTCGTTCATCAGCATTAGCATCAAAAGCAACAGGTTTCCCAATTGCAAAAGTCGCAGCTAAGTTAGCGGTAGGCTATACACTTGATGAATTGAAAAATGATATTACAGGTGGTATCACACCTGCGTCATTTGAACCATCAATTGATTATGTTGTAACGAAGATTCCTCGCTTTAACTTTGAAAAATTCCCGCAAGCAGAGCCTGTTTTGACTACACAAATGAAGTCTGTCGGTGAAGTTATGGCAATTGGTCGTAATTTCCAAGAGTCTGTACAAAAAGCATTACGTGGTTTAGAAGTTGGTGTTTGTGGCTTTGATGAAAAAGTGACGAGCGAAACAGATAACCTAAAAGATAAAATTTTAGTGGAATTAAAAGTACCAGGTCCAGAGCGTATTTGGTATGTGGCTGATGCATTCCGTCATGGTTTTAGTTTAGATGAAGTATTTGAAGCGACTAAAATTGATCGTTGGTTCTTAATTCAAATTCAAGATATTATTCAAACCGAAAATCAAATTAAGACTTTAGGTTTTGGTGATTTAACAGCAGAGAATATCCGTTCATTTAAACGTAAAGGTTTATCTGATTTGCGTATTGCTCAATTAATGGGTATTTCAGAGAAACAATTCCGTAAACAACGTTGGAATTTAGGTGTTTATCCTGTTTATAAGCGTGTTGATACTTGTGCAGCCGAATTTGCATCAAATACAGCTTATATGTATTCAACTTATGATGAAGAATGCGAAGCTAATCCAAGTAATAAAGAAAAAATCATGGTTATTGGTGGTGGTCCAAACCGTATTGGACAGGGTATTGAGTTTGACTATTGTTGCGTACATGCAGCACTTGCGATGCGTGAAGATGGTTATGAAACTATCATGGTAAACTGTAACCCTGAAACCGTTTCTACTGACTATGATACATCTGACCGTTTATATTTTGAACCAATCACTCGTGAAGATGTATTAGAAATTGTGCGTACAGAAAATCCAAAAGGGGTGATTGTACAGTATGGTGGTCAAACGCCATTGAAATTAGCCCGTGCTTTAGAAGAAGCTGGTGTGCCAATTATCGGTACTAGCCCAGAAGCGATTGATCGTGCGGAAGACCGTGAACGTTTCCAACAAATGATTCAAAAATTGGCATTACGTCAGCCAAATAACAGTATTGTAAAATCAGCAGAAGAAGGTATTTCTGAAGCGGCTAAAGTGGGGTATCCATTGGTTGTACGTCCATCTTATGTCTTGGGTGGTCGTGCGATGGAAATCGTTTACAATGAAGAAGAGTTAAAACGTTATTTGCGTGATGCAGTACAAGCATCAAATGAAGCTCCTGTATTATTAGACCGTTTCTTAGATGATGCAATTGAAGTTGATGTAGATTGTGTATCTGATGGTAAAGATGTAGTCATTGGTGGTATTATGCAACACATTGAACAGGCAGGTGTACACTCTGGCGATTCTGCATGTTCAATTCCGCCTTATTCATTATCCAAAGACATTCAAGATGAAATGCGTCGTCAAACAGTAGCGATGGCAAAAGAACTTGGTGTGGTTGGTTTAATGAATGTACAATTTGCTGTGAAAGATAATGATGTTTATATCTTAGAAGTGAATCCACGTGCGAGCCGTACTGTACCATTTGTTTCAAAATGTATTGGTGTGTCTTTGGCGAAAATAGCTGCTCGCTGTATGGCAGGTCAATCATTAGAATCGCAAGGTTTTACGCAAGAGATTATTCCAGAACATTTCTCGGTAAAAGAAGCAGTATTCCCATTTGCTAAATTCCCGGGTGTTGATCCAGTTTTAGGGCCTGAAATGAAATCAACAGGTGAAGTAATGGGCGTAGGGCGTACTTTTGGTGAGGCGTATCATAAAGCGGTATTGGGTTCAAATGACCGTTTACCTGAATTACCTAAAGAGGGTGAAGTAAAAACTATTTTCTTCTCAGTACGTGATAGTGATAAACCACAAGCAGTGAAAATTGCGAAGACATTTGCTGATTTTGGTTTTAAATTGGTGGCTACGGGTGGCACATATCAAGCGATTATTGATGCAGGTGTGCCATGTGAGCGTGTCAATAAAGTACCTGAAGGTCGTCCAAATATTGTGGATATGATTAAAAATGGAGAAATTCATTTTATTGTTAATACAACAGAAGGCAAGCAAGCACATCAGGATTCTTTCCCAATTCGCCGTTCAGCGTTGCAAGGAAAAGTGTATTACTCAACTACACTGAATGGTGCTGATGCTGTATGTCAAGCATTAGAGAATAATGTTGAACTTGATGTTTATCGTTTGCAAGATTTGTAATTTTGTAGACTAAAAAAGAATAATCACCATTGGGAAAAAACTGATGGTGGTTATTTTTTATTAATGAAAAATAAAATTAGGACTATCATTTGTATCATAGCCCTAATTAATCTATCAGATTAACAATGATTAATAACGTTCAACCATTTTTTCTAATGAAATTGGACGAATTTTTGAAGCATGACCTGCAGTGCCAAAAGCGGTATAACGGTCGATGCAGATTTGTTTCATTGCATCAACAGTTTTTGCCAAGTATTTGCGTGGGTCAAATTCTGCTGGATTTTCAATTAAGAATTTACGGATTGCACCTGTTGAAGCTAAACGTAAATCGGTATCGATATTAATTTTACGCACGCCGTGTTTAATTGCTTCAACCAATTGTTCTACAGGTACACCATAGGTTTCACCAATTTGACCACCATGTTCATTGATGATTTGTAACCATTCTTGTGGTACAGATGAAGAACCGTGCATGACCAAGTGAGTATTTGGTAAGGCAGCATGAATTTCTTTAATACGGTCTATTGATAAAATATCGCCTGTAGGTGGGCGTGTAAATTTATATGCACCGTGTGAAGTACCTACAGCAATGGCTAAAGCATCAACATTGGTATCGGCAACAAATTGAGTTGCTTCTTCTACAGAAGTCAATAATTGTGAATGATCAAGTACACCCTCAGCACCTACACCATCTTCTTCGCCTGCTAAGCCTGTTTCTAAGCTACCTAAACAACCGATTTCACCTTCTACAGAAACACCACACGCATGAGCCATTGCGACTACTTGACGAGTTACATCAACGTTATATTCATAAGTAGTAGGTGTTTTACCATCAGTACCTAATGAACCGTCCATCATGACTGAACTAAAACCAAGTTGGATTGAACGTTGGCAAACTGCTGGACTTGTGCCATGATCTTGGTGCATGACCACAGGAATGTGTGGAAATTCTTCAACCGCAGCTAAAATAAGATGGCGTAAGAAAGGTGCTCCTGCATATTTTCTTGCACCTGCTGATGCTTGTACAATTACAGGAGAATTAGTTTCATCTGCTGCCATCATAATTGCACGCATTTGTTCTAAGTTATTAACGTTAAATGCAGGTACGCCATAGCTATGTTCAGCAGCATGGTCAAGTAACTGACGTAAAGAAATAAGAGCCATGTTTTATCCTCAGATTAGATTGACTATATTTTAACGTGAAATAAGATTTTATTCAGCATATTTTGCAATAAAATGCACTATTTTCATTCAAAAATGATAGAAAATAGTGCTTATTATCATCGTTAAAATTATGCTTTTTCTAATAATACCGCAACAGCAGGTAAAGTTTTGCCTTCTACAAATTCTAAAAATGCACCGCCACCTGTTGAAATATAGCCAATTTTATCAGCAACTTGATATTTATCAATTGCTGCTAAAGTATCGCCACCACCTGCAATTGAGAAAGCAGAACTTTCAGCAATCGCTAACGATAATGCTTTTGTACCCTCGCCAAAAGTATCTACTTCAAACACACCAACTGGACCATTCCATAAAATTGTCTTAGATTGTTTTAAAATGTCAGCAAAAGTTTGAGCGGTTTGTGGACCCACATCTAAAATCATATCATTATCGGCAACATCAGCCACATTTTTAATTGTTGCTTTCGCATTTGCTAATGAACCTAAGAAATCTTCAAAATTGATTTCACTTGCATCAGCAACGACAACATCGGTTGGTAAAGGTACGTTTACTTTTTGTGCGATGGTTTTTGCAGTTTCTACTAAATCTGCTTCATAAAGTGATTTACCGACATTGTAACCTGCTGCTGCTAAGAATGTATTCGCAATACCACCACCAACAATGAGTTGGTCGCAAATGCTAGAAAGTGAATTTAATACATCTAATTTAGTTGATACTTTTGAACCTGCAACAATCGCTACCATTGGTTTTTCAGGGGTTTGCATAGCACGGCCTAAAGCGTCAAGTTCAGCAGCTAATAAAGGCCCTGCACAAGCCACTTGAGCCAAGCGAGCAACGCCTTCTGTTGAAGCTTCGGCACGGTGTGCTGTACCAAATGCGTCCATCACAAATACATCACACAAATCAGCATATTTTTGAGCTAATTCTGTATTATTTTTCTTTTCGCCATGATTAAAGCGAACATTTTCCAGTAATACCACTTCACCAGCTTGTACATCAACACCATTTAAATAATCTTTTTCTAGGCGTACCGTTTGACCTAAAGCGTCACTTAAATATTGAGCTACAGGAGCAAGAGATTGTTCATCTTTTGGTTCACCTTCTACAGGACGACCTAAGTGTGAACAGACAATTACACCAGCACCTTGAGCTAATGCTTGTTGAATGGTTGGTAAAGAAGCACGCAAACGAGCATCACTTGTAATGACACCATTTTTAACAGGCACATTTAAATCTTCACGGATAAGTACACGTTTACCAGCTAGGTCTAAATCAGTCATGCGTTTAAAATTCATGATATTTCTCACTCAAGGTAGGGTTAAAATTAGTGATAAATTATACTGATATTTGCTTAATATTTATATTTATATTAAAAAAATAAATAGTATCATTTTTTATTTAAATGTTTGATTGTTTTTTATTTGTGTTTATCATGATGTTATGATTTATATTCGATAACATGTTATGATATATTAAAGTAAATCATTTTTGAGATTCGATATGTTTGGCTTACAAGTTGATACGCAGTGGTGTTTAGAACAATTATTACAAGATGGTAAAATTTCAGAAAAAGACCGTTTATTGGTACAAACTACATCACGTCAACGAGACCAGTTACAATGGCATCCATTACAATGGATTGCACATTTTAAATTGCGTGATTTAAGTAATGCACAAAATCAACTCTTAACTTTAACAGTATTATGCCAATGGTTAGCGAATAAAGCTAAGGTTAATTTTTTTGTGATTGACCCATTAAAAGTTGATGTACAAGCCTTAACCAGTGTGATGTCGCAAGAATTTGCCCTGAAAAATCAAATCTTAGCTGTTGATGTACAACAAGATAAGGTTTTAATTGGTACAGATCAACCTTTTGTGCAAGATTGGCAGGGAAGTTTAAGACAAAATCTCAAAAATAAAGAAATTGAAATTGTAATGCTTAACCCTGAGCAATTACAACGTTATTTGATTGAATATTATCAAGTAAGTCGTGCGGTTAATTCTTCTAAAAATTCAGGGGCTTACCGTGATGCGACACAAAATGTAGAAGCCTTATTACAATTAGGTGATACGCAAAATCCTGATGCCAATGACCAACATATTGTTAAATTGGTAGATTGGATTTTACAATTTGCCTTTGAACAAGGGGCAAGCGATATTCATTTAGAACCACGCAAGGAAAATGCTAAAGTACGTTTCCGTATCGATGGGGTATTGCATACCATTTATAATATGCCTGCCAATACTTTATTAGCAGTCATTGCACGTATTAAAAGTTTAGGGCGTTTAAATATTGCTGAAAAACGTAAACCTCAAGATGGGCGTTTAAAAACTAGAACGCCTAAGGGACAAGAAACAGAATTGCGTTTATCAACTTTACCAACTGCATTTGGTGAAAAATTAGTCATGCGTATTTTTGACCCTGAAGTATTGGTACGCAGTTTCCAGCAGTTGGGTTTTAGCGAACAATTACTTACACAATGGCAAAAATTAACACAAAATAGTCATGGTATTATTTTGGTAACAGGCCCGACAGGTTCGGGGAAAACCACAACGCTCTATTCATCATTAAAACAATTGGCAACTGAGCAAGTGAATGTATGTACGATTGAAGACCCAATTGAAATGATTGAGCCAAGTTTTAATCAAATGCAAGTGAATCCAACCATTGATTTAACTTTTGCAGAAGGTGTGCGAGCGTTAATGCGTCAAGACCCTGATATTATTATGGTAGGGGAAATTCGTGATCAAGATACAGCGAATATGGCGATTCAAGCAGCATTAACAGGGCATTTAGTATTATCAACTTTACATACCAATGATGCACCATCATCACTTACACGTTTGCATGATTTAGGTGTACAGCCTTTTTTAACCGCAGCGACCATTTTAGGTGTATTAGCACAGCGTTTAGTACGTCAATTATGCCAGCATTGTAAACAGGAAACTGAAGTAAATGTTGATGAATGGAAACATTTAACATCAGGTTATCGTGTGAATGTACCGTCAGCGATTTATCGTGCGGTGGGGTGTGAGCATTGTCGTCATACAGGTTATAAAGGGCGTATTGGACTATATGAATTTATGCCTGTTAGTTTGGAATTAAAACATTTAATTAGTATTGATGCGACTTTAAATGATATTCGCCAACAAGCAAAATTAGAAGGTGTTGAGCCATTGCGTATCGCTGGGATAAGACAAATTGTTGCAGGTAAAACTACGATGGAAGAAGTGTTGCGTGTGGTACCATTATCCTGAGAGATAAAAAATGCAGACTAAGACTTGGCATGAAAGAGTTGTTTTTAGCGTTATTGTGGTTGTTATTTTGTCTATTGTTACTGCATTATTGGGTAATATTTATGAATCTTATATCATTAAGCATTATGCCAATTATAAAATTAAAAATGCGGACAAACGTATGCAGGGTTGTCTGTATTATAAAGAGAGAAAGGGTAATATGTTTAAATCGGGTTTAATACCTGATTATAAATCCACTTATAGAAAGAAGGTGTATTATTATACATTAAATAATCAAACTGTTTCGATGGGATATAATGAAAATGCCAAAATAGACCGTTTGCAATATGGAAATTTGGTCACTAGTTTTTTATATAGACCTCATCAATGTAGACATATTGAATATATTCTAATTCGCTATTTTGATGGTATTTTTTATAGGCGTAAAATTTATGTGTATGATATTTTAGATGAAGCTCCAAAGTAGTTTCTACAAAATCAATCCATCATCGTGAATAGAGATATTCAAAGCGTAACAATATGTGAAAAATATGCCTGTTGATGTCAAAAATAAGTTAATATAAGCCTAGTTATTTTAGGCTTTTTGGAGCAAATATATGAAAAAAACTTTGATTTTAACCACATTGATGGCGAGTTTAGCTATCACTTCACCTATAGCAATGGCTCATCATACACCAGAGCATACGGCAGAGACTTTACAAAATAAATTAGCTAAAGATGTTGCCTCTGCAAAATTACGTGCTGATGGTGCTCCAGTACAGCTGAAAGGTTATTTAATTAAAAAAACTGGCAAAGAGCGTTATACTTTCCAAGACCGCACAGGTACAATTACAGTTGAAATTGATGATGAGTTGATGGGAAACCGTAAGCCAAATGCAAAAAAGGCAGTTACTTTAATTGGTGAAGCGGATGTAGAGTTACAGCCAGATGGTTTACGTTTAGTGAAAATTGATGTAGAAAAAATCCGTTAATTTTTACTAAATTTAATAAAACAAAAGGCATTATTAATTTAATGCCTTTTTATATAAAAAATGTTTTATACAGAAAGCTTAGATTCAACTAAGAAGTGCAACGTTTAAATATATGGAGATTAAAAGTGATTATTTTATTTTGGATTTACCATAAAAGCTCTAAATACATCAATTAATGCTCGCAAGGTGCGTACTACGCACCTTACTTATTCTTTTATATTCAATGAGTTATGGTTGTTTATTAAACTAAACCCATATTAATTTTAGTATTTATAATTACGATATTCTTTCACTTTTTGTGGATTCTTACGTAAACCATGTCCACCTTGTTCATACATTTCAATTAAGTCTTTTAGACTGTCAGTAATGAGTTGGCGATTATCACTATTTTTGAGTACAAATTCGTAATAAATACTGGCTTTACTATAATTTTTCTCAACAAAATCTCCTACATAATAAAGATTAGCTAAATTATATGCCGCAACGGTATCGCCTAATTGGAATGATTGGTTGTATAAACCTAAGGCTTGTTCAATATTTTGCTCAACACCACGACCCTCTTCATACATGAGTGCTAAGTTATTCATTGCTTTAGGATAGCGTTTTGCAACTGCTAACTGATAATATTTGAGTGCTAATTTTTCACTTTTTGGTGAACCATATAATCCATCTTCATAATGTAAAGCTAAGTCATATTGTGCTGGAGCATGACCGCCATTGGCAGCACGGACTAAATAATCGCGTGCTAATTTAAGATTTTTAAATTTTTCATGCTCACGATAAATAAGAGAAACCATGTATTGTGATGAAGCATGACCATAATCTGCTGCGATTTTATACCATTTTTCAGCTTGTTCAATATTTGGCGAACTAATATCGCCTTTTTCATACATTAAAGCCAATGAATTCATCGCTTCTAAATGTCCATTATTTGCTGCTTTTTGATACCATTCAAAGGCTTTTTGGTAATTTTTTTCAATTCCATTACCTGCGTAATAACTATCAGCAATGGTATTTTGTGCATCAAC
Source organism: Moraxella sp. ZY210820 (assembly GCF_030674635.1). NCBI lineage: Bacteria > Pseudomonadati > Pseudomonadota > Gammaproteobacteria > Moraxellales > Moraxellaceae > Nasibacterium > Nasibacterium caprae. The sequence continues at coordinate 1,086,906 of NZ_CP089978.1, forward strand.
ATAACCTAATTGTGCTTGACGTAAGGTAGGCTCACTATAAAAACCATAGTGATATTCATAACCGACTGCATTCTCGATACTTAAACTGGTAAATATTGCAGTAAGAGTGAGTAGGAAATATTTTTTCATATAAATATCCTAAAAGGAAATGTTGTTGTATATCTCAAAATCAAAAGAGATAGAATAAAAAATGTACTATTAGCATTATTCTAGCATAGCTATGTGATGGAAATCAAGAAATTGTAGTTTTATTCAGGGCAATTGCATGAGTGATTTAGCTTATTGATTTTATTTAATAATCAATACCTTATCATATCTCGTACGATTAGTCTGTAGTTTTCTTGTATAATAAATCCATTCTCAACTTAAACTTATAATCTATTGATATGATTTAAAATATTTAACTTTGTGTAGATGGATCATCATTTGCCCTTACACAAAATTAATCGCTTACTATGAATTGAGAATAACATTATACAAAAGCATGGCTATTCTACTTAGATAGCCATAAATATAAAAGCAACATTAAAATACGGGTTTAACTACAACTAAAATCACGCAAGCAAATAAAATCAGTGTTGGTATTTCATTAAAAAAACGCCAAAATTTATGTGATTTATAATGAGCATTATCGATTAATTTTTTACGATAATAGCCACAGACAAAATGATAAATGACTAATAAGCCAACTAAGGCAACTTTGATATAAAACCAAGCAGATTGATGATAATGATAAAATGCATCGCCCCAATCTACTAAAAAATGAGCGGTAATGAGTGTGGCAATCATCGCAGGCCACATGATACCACGATACAATTTACGTTCCATAATTTGAAAACGTTGATGTGCAGTTGTATCGTCCGCATCAGTCATTGCATGATAGACATATAAACGTGGTAAATAAAATAGGGCAGCAAACCAACACACCACTGCAATGATGTGTAAAGCTTTTACCCATAAAAAAGCATCAGGTGGAGTAGTCATGGCTTTATTATCATCATGAATAATTTGAAAATATTATAAAGGGTAGAGTTACATAGAATCAAGTATAACAGTATTTTTAAGATGTGTGTTTATATTTTATATTGATTTAAATGATTGAAATTATTTTTAAATTTATTGCGTATGAGTGAAATATTTCCACTCATACACATGATATTATTTAAATACTCTCAATCCGTTATAATTAAAACTGAGAATAATACAAACTTATATTTTATACTGTCCAACGTTTAAAAATTAAACAAGCATTTGCACCACCAAAACCAAAACTATTACTCATAATTGCATCAAGTTTTGCTTCTCGTGGTTGTTGCACAATATCAAATGCTTTTGCTTCTTCATCAAGCTCTGTAACATTGATATTCGGTGCAATAAAATTATTTTGCATCATTAATAAGCAATAAATCGCTTCATGCACACCAGCCGCACCTAAACTATGACCTGTCATAGATTTTGTTGAGCTAATTGGCGGTACATTACCCACACCAAAAGCACGCTCTACAGCTTTTAATTCTGTAATATCACCTGCAGGAGTAGAAGTACCATGTGTATTGATATAATCAATTTTTTCTACGCCGTGTTGTTTTGCTTCATCTAAAGCCATTAAAATACAACGTGTTGCACCTTCACCACTTGGAGCAACCATGTCTGCACCATCACTATTTGCAGCATAGCCCACAACTTCAGCTAAAATAGTTGCACCACGAGCTTGAGCGTGTTCTAAACTTTCTAACACGACAAAACCGCCACCACCTGCGATAACAAAACCATCACGGTCTTTAGAATAAGGGCGAGAAGCTTTTTCTGGTGTATCGTTATATTTAGAACTTAATGCACCCATTGCATCAAATAATAAACTTTGCGACCAATGGTCTTCTTCGCCACCACCTGCAAGCATTAAATCTTGTTTACCTAATTGGATTAAATTATAAGCATAACCAATCGCATCGGCAGATGTTGCACAAGCAGATGAAATCGAGTGTGAAATCCCTTGTAATTTTAAAGCCACTGCCACGTTAGCCGTAATGGTATTGGTCATATTACGAGGAACGAAAAATGGCCCTACTTTTCTTGCTCCTTTTTCAATGCGAATGTCATTCATTTCTACTACAGAAGCAGTCGAAGCACCGCCAGTACCTCCTACAACGCCATAGCGTGGATTGCCTGCTAATTGTTCGGGTTCTAAACCTGCATTTTTTACCGCATCTAACGCTGATAAATAAGCATAAGCCGCACAACCACCCATAAATCGCATAAGTTTACGGTCAATTTGCTCAAAATTTTTCTCTGCAGCAGCACTGACATGACTTTTAAAGTTTAAATCAGCATAAGTTTGATTAAAACGTGTACCTGAAACCCCATTTTGTAATGAGTGTAAAACGCTTTCTAATGAATTGCCAATACATGAGTGAATACCCATACCCGTAATAACAACACGTTTCATAAGTTGTTCCTTTAAAAATTGTTGTGCTGATATTTACTCTTTTATGATTGATGATAAAAGAAAAATATAAAAATCAATCAAATCACAAATTTATATCAGCATATTAAAAAATTAGGCTTATCATAACAGAAAGTTCATCACTTGCTTATGGCAAATATGCTAGTCTATTTTATTTTTTTAATCATAATTGTATTGTAATTAAGTTAAAGATAGGTTTTAATAGTGAATAACTAAATTGAAAAGTTTTAATCTTATAAATTTTATTTAAATCAAGTATTTAAATAAAATATTAAATTATGGTAGTTTGGTTTGCTAGTCATATTTTGAATTTGCTATACTCAAATTTGAGTGGCGAAATCTGTCATTGATACTGTTTGTATGTAAAATAATTTTTTATTTTCAATAGAGATTGTATATTTATAGGGAAAATAAAAATGTTATAACATAATGAATATAATGGTTGGGTAATTCATCTTAGAGTATATTTAAATTATAACTTTTGGTAATTTGGGTGTATTTTATGCGTAACAATATATTCTTGTGGTAGATTACGCATACTTGGTGGAAGCCAGTTATGTGGATTTTTTTATCTTATAAATAGCTTAAAATGTAATTACACAAATGATGAAAAAGACTCCCTACAAATGATCGTAATAATTTCTATGATTTTAATGACAATTTTTTAAGACTGATTTATAATAAACATATATTAGTTTTTATCCTGTTTTGAGTTTCGATATGTCTTTATATTCGATTATTCGCCCTTTAATGTTTAGTTTAGATGCTGAAAAAGCACATCACTTAACATTATCTTTACTTAAAAAAGCGGATACATTTGGTTTTGTTACGCAAACAGTAGAACAAAATCCAGTAAGATGTATGGGTATCGAATTTCCTAATGCTGTAGGTTTAGCAGCAGGATTAGATAAAAATGGCGAATATATCGATGCTTTAGCTGAATTAGGCTTTGGTTTTATTGAAATCGGTACAGTAACACCAAGACCACAAGAGGGTAATGAAAAACCACGTTTATTCCGTATACCTGAAGCAAAGGCAATTATTAACCGTATGGGCTTTAATAATCATGGTGTCGATGCTTTGGTTGAAAATGTAAAAAAATCCCAATTTCAAGGTGTATTGGGCATTAATATTGGTAAAAATGCGGATACACCTGTCGAACAAGCAACGCAAGATTATTTGATTTGTTTAGAAAAAGTTTATCACTATGCTTCTTATGTAACGGTAAATATCTCATCGCCAAATACGAAAAATTTACGCAGTTTACAAAATGGTTCTGCTTTGACGGAATTATTATCAAGTCTCAAAGAAAAACAATTTGAATTAGCACAACACTATCAACATTATGTACCTTTAGTATTAAAAGTCGCTCCAGATTTAACAACAGATGAAATTCCATTTATTGCTGAACAAGTTTTAAAATATAAATTTGATGGTTTAATCGTGAGTAACACGACATTGTCTCGTGAAGGTGTAGAAGATTTACCAAATGGCAACGAGAGTGGTGGTTTATCGGGTATGCCAGTGTTTGAAAAAAGTACTGAATGTTTACGCCAATTTGCTCAAATATTAAAAGGGTGTGTACCGTTGATTGGTGTAGGAGGTATTTGCTCAGCTGATGATGCTCAAGCAAAAATTGACGCAGGAGCAACTTTAGTACAGCTGTATAGTGGTTTAGTTTATGAAGGTCCTAAATTGGTAAAGGCTTGTGTAAATCGTTTAAATATTTCTTCATCTGAAGCTTAATTGTTTGATTAATAATGGATAATTATATTGATATTGCATTGCTAATTGTCCTGCTAATAGGTTTTGTGCAAGGTTTATATATAGGTTTTGTGCAAATTATCTTTAATTTAGTGGGCTGGGCAATCGCTTTAATTCTAGCAATTAAATATTATGATGATGTTGCACCATTAATGCTATGGGCAACTGAAAGTATGTGGCAACAAAATGTACTAGCTTTTAGTTGTATTGTATTAAGTGTGATGATGATGATTTGGGGCTTGGCTTTTTTATTAGACCAAACCTTTAAGAAATTAAAACTTAGTCCAGTCAATCGTGCTTTAGGTGCTATATTTGGTGTGAGCAAAAGTGTGATAGTTATTTTAATATTATTGAATATTTTAACGCCTATATTTGGTAAAATGCCAATGTGGCAACAATCACAAATTTTACAAACTTTATATCCTTATGCTCCGATGGCAACGCAATGGTCAAAACACATGACCACGCAGATGAAACAAAGAGTAGGCGACTATTTACAGTCTGATAGTGTATTACCTAAAATGAAATCAGCTTCAGATTCGCCATCTACATCGTCATCAAGCGAAAAATCGTCTAATCGAGAAGTTAAAAATCCATTTTCACCCTAGCACACTTTGAGGTTTATATATGTGTGGAGTTGTTGGTATCGCTGGAAAATCGCCAGTTAATCAAATGTTATTTGATGCCTTGACCATGTTACAGCATCGTGGACAAGATGCAGCTGGGATTGTTACCTGCCATGATGGTCGTTTATTTTTACGCAAAGATAATGGTATGGTGCGTGATGTGTTCCATACTCGCCATATGAGAGCTTTGATTGGTAATTATGGTATTGGTCATGTACGTTATCCTACAGCAGGTTCATCAAGTAGTGCAGAAGCTCAACCATTTTATGTTAATTCTCCGTATGGTATTAGTTTGGCACATAATGGTAACTTAACCAATGCTGATGAAATTAAACAAGATTTATTTAAAACAGATTTGCGTCATATCAATACAGATTCAGATTCAGAAGTATTATTAAACGTTTTTGCTCATGAATTACAAAAAACTGGTAAAGTAGAACCAGATGCACAAGATATTTTTAATACGGTTGCTCAAGTACATAAGCGTTGTAGAGGTGCTTATGGTGTTGTGGCAATGATTACAGGCTATGGCTTGGTTGGTTTTCGTGATCCATATGGTATTCGTCCATTAATTTATGGTTCAAGGGAAACAGAGCAGGGTGTGGAATATATCATTGCGTCAGAGTCAGTTGCGATTACGGCTTTAGGTTTTAAAGTTGAACGTGATATTGCACCAGGTGAAGCGATTTTTATCGATGCGAATGGTCAATTATTTAGCCAACAATGTGCTCAAAATCCACAATATCGTTCATGTATTTTTGAATATGTATATTTTGCTCGTCCAGATGCGATTATAGATGGTATATCAGTTTATAAAGCTCGCTTAAAGATGGGAGAAAAATTAGCTCATAAGATTTTAAAAGAATGGGGAGAAAATCATCAAATTGATGTGGTTATTCCAATTCCAGATACGAGTCGTACATCTGCTTTAGAATTAGCAAATGTATTAGGTGTGAAATTCCGTGAAGGTTTTATGAAAAACCGTTATATCGGACGTACATTTATTATGCCAGGACAACAACAACGTAAAAAATCAGTACGTCAAAAGCTCAATCCTGTAGAGCTTGAGTTTAAAGATAAAAACGTATTGTTGGTTGATGACTCGATTGTGCGTGGTACCACCTGTAATGAAATTATTCAAATGGCACGTGATGCTGGAGCGAAAAATGTATTCTTTGCCTCTGCTGCACCAATGGTAAAATATCCAAATGTATATGGTATTGATATGCCTGTGAAATCTGAATTGATTGCATCAAATCGTAATGTTGATGAAATTTGTGAGATTATTGGTGCTGACCGTTTGATTTTCCAAGATTTGGACGATTTAAAAGATGCAGTACGTACATCAAAAGTGCCTGAATTACAAGAATTTGACTGTTCGGTATTTGATGGTATCTATGTAACAGGTGGTATTGATGAGCAATATCTTGATGATTTAGCGAATTTGCGTAACGATAGTGCAAAAAAGAAAAAAGATGGCTATATTGATGTCAATATTGATGTAGCAGCGGTGGATTTAACAGGTGTAACTGATAAAGCCTAAGTTATACATTAGTCTCAACTTGCTATAATGATTGATGATGGGTAGGGGAAAATTATATTTTCCCTGTACAAAGCTTGTGTTTATTGGGCGAATATAATTCGCCCCTACGACGCAATGGCGAATTGAATTTATTATAATATTTGATACCATTCATGCAAAAATTAGCCTTTAAACCAATAGAAAATCATCAATTAGCAAAAATTTTAGATGAGTATCGGCAAAGTCGTCATTTATTTAGGTCAATTTATCGTGTAATAGTTTTAATCTTGAGTTTGATTTTTGCTATTTTGTGCTTAAATCTTTTGGTTGGTGTTGTTTTATATGTTTTAGCATTAAGTTCAAGTATTTTATGGCATTCAGTAAGTGTATTGGTAATTGGTTTATATCTTACTGCTTTTAGTTGTGGTTTATTATATCAATATTATCGAGTTGCTTATACATCAAAAACATTGTTCAATGATACTGTAGCACATAAAATCAGTATGAATCATCAACCACTACAAGAACAAGAATTATTACTCTATCAATTAAATCAGCATATTGCACAACAATTTTCAATCGAAGAAATAGATGTTTTTACATTAGATGAAGAAAGTATTCATAGCTTTAGTTTTCATTTAGAGCCAAATGTTCCCTATATTTTGGTAACACGTGGTTTATTGTCTCATTTTAGCCCGCAAGATATTTATCAAATTTTAGTTGCACAATATATTTCTATTTTGTCTGGAGAAACACGGACTCGTAGTCATTATTTTATTTATTTACAAGGCTATTTTTTGACAGCATACTATGCTAATAAATTGATTTTTAAAGCAGAATATCAACTAAAACAATCATCTCCACGTCTGAAATATCGTATGCAATTTTGTTTGGGTTGGTTACTGAAAATTTTAAGTAGTTTTGATGCTTGGTTATATCAACGAATACAATGTTATTTATTTCATCAAGACTTTAGTTTAGATGGATGTATTGCTCAATATCATCACCATACCATTTGTATGTTACAGCGTATGCAGTTATATCCTGATTTATTGTCTATACAACGTATGGATTTAGTGTATTTATCGCCATTAGCATTATTTCAATCTTATCATTTATGGCAATGCTCACCATATCAACATATTCAACATCGTTTAGATGCATTGCGATACTTGAGTTTGGAGATGAAAATGCAAGATGTAAAGCATTATATTTTAGCACAGCGTCATCATCAAGCTTCGAATATACAAGCGATGTATCAACAAAGTCATTTTCTTAAGCAACGTTTGTTTAAATTTGATTATCAAAAAAATAAATTATATTGGTCTCATACAAATGTTATGACGGTTATGAGCAAACAATTTAATCCGCAAAATCGTCATATTGACCAAATTCGTCCATTAAATCCTGAGATCCGTACTCAGCAGGCACAAATTTATTTACAGCAAATATTTCCTACGAAAGCACATTATTTACATGTATTAAGTTATATTTTTGAATTACGCAAAGTACATAGACCAAGTTTGGTACAAACCAAAGATATTAGTGCTGCTGTAACGATGGTCTTATATAAGGCAGACCAACGTTTATTAGTAGAAATTTTTGAACAATGTTGTGATTTATTAACGATTCCGACCATTGTAGCTAAACCTTATATTCTTGCATGGTCTAAAACAATACAAAGTGATGGAGAAATTCATCTCCTGGATGCATTGATGTTTGAACGTGTAAAAGCAAAATGGCAATGGTCATGTCCAAGTCAGCCACAGACTTTAGCGGGTGTGATGGGAAGTGTAGCTCAATTAGTAGAAGCGGTGAGTTATGTGCAACCTTTTGTTATTCCGAGTAAAGTTTATGAAACGGCTTACTATGAAACATTTGGTGAATTATATCCACCCTATCGTAAGCAAGCGATGGATTATCATTGTATTTTTCAGGAATTATCGGGTTTAACCGTAGCAGATAAATTAAAAGTTTTAACATTGATTGAACAATTATTATGGCATCATCAAAAAATTACGCAAGATGCATTTGATGTTATTGTACTGTTATATTGGCGATTAGGTTTTGATAAAGAGCCTATACAGAAAATGCTTTATAAACGTAGTCAAATTGCAATTTGGTAAAAATTATTGTTGATGAAATGAAATATGTTATAATCGACAAAAATTATTTTTGATTTTTATCATGTCAAATTTATCACATCATCAACGTCAATTATTGCAACTTATGGGCATACAACCATGGGTTGAAGTTGCTACGCCATGTGTAAAAATGCCATATTCAACAGTATGGCGAGATGATGATGCTAATGATGACATGACAGATGGATTAAGTTCATCAATCGCAATAGATATAAATCATCAACCGTTAGATACAAATCATGCAAATCATATAACACAACAAACTATCATTGATGAAGTTGATGAATATCAATCAGTTATCAGTTCACAACAAATTAATATCACTAAACAAATTTTAGAAAACTCATCAAATCATCGAGATTTAATCGATGAGCATACGGTTCAAGTTGGACATCATCATGCCATTATTCAGCATAAATTTGAACAAAATATTTTTGTAGCGAGTTGTATAAGTGAACAAATCGTTTTGATGACACAATTTGATGTGGATATTCAAGCACCGCATCATGCTGAGCGTGAAGATGTGCGATTGTGGCATAATATTCGAAATTTTTTTAATCAAATACAAATGCGTTTGACACAAAAAGAAATTCAGCATCAAGTGCTAGTATGGGGATATGATTTTATTGATATAGAACCTAATATGATGGGTTATTTTCAACAAGGTTATATTGAAGTAATTACGCAACAAAAGAAAGTGTTATTATTGGGCGATTGGCAGGGTAATGAAGTAGCTGAGCATTGGCAACAATTACCCAGCTTAGCACAAATGTTACAGCACGCTGATGCAAAACGGAAAGTCTATCGTACAATGATGACAGTTATGCAATAAATTACATATCGTTATAGGAGTCTAACATGATGATATCAACCTTAAAATTATTAACCTTATCGGCATTAACCATGACTTTAGTGGCTTGTGGTGGTCAGAAACAAGCCGATTCAACTGTAAATCAACAGCAGAGTGAAAAGAAAATTCAGCCTGCGGTTAAATTAAGTCCAGATGCGACTATGCACGCACAACGAGCTTGGCAATTTATACAGCAAGTTGAGACGTTATTGCAAGAACAAAAAATTGATATGCTTGATGGTTCAGTACGTCAGCCGATTCGTCAATTAACTGAAGATTGGCTCACGCAAGTGAAAATGAATGATGCAGTTACCGAAGGTAAATATGCGATGTGTCGTAAGACTTTACAAAGTATGGATGCATGGGCAAGAGCATTACAAGATAATAGTCGAGATATTGAAAAAAGACGTGAAATGTATTTGCGTGATAAAGCTTTATGTGAAGATGCGATTAATCACCCAGAATTAGGCAATACTGACCCGAAAAAATTAGTCAATCCATCATAATTTGATGATTTTTTACTTTAAATATTTAATTTTAAGCTAAATTTCGTTATACTTAACAAATTTACGCCATAATTTTATGGTAATATCCATCAATTTTTGTATGATGAGTCATTTATGTCGAATTTAAGTCCAGCTCAGCGTTATGCACAAGCCATTGAATCTGGAAAATTTTTACCCGATGAAGCCCAAGCCCAAGCTGTAGCAGAGTTACAACGCATTTGGCAAGAATTAGTTGAATTTGAACAAAATTCTAAAGGATTTTTTTCATTTTTGCGTAAAAAAACACATCCTAAAGGTGTGTATATGTGGGGTGGTGTCGGACGTGGTAAAACATGGCTGATGGATCAATTTTTTGATAGTGTACCTTTACAACGTAAAAAACGTTTGCATTTCCATCATTTTATGCAACACGTTCATAAAGAATTAAACAAATTATCTGGGCAGCAAAATCCGCTTGATACTGTTGCAGATAAAATTTGTGAAGAAGCTTTAGTCATTTGTTTTGACGAATTTTTCGTTTCAAATGTGACTGATGCGATGATTTTAGGTGATTTATTCCATAAATTGTTTACACGCGGTATTACCTTAGTGGCGACATCAAATATTGCACCAGATGGTTTATATAAAAATGGTATTCATCGAGATAGATTTTTACCAACCATTGATTTAGTCAATAAAAATTGTACGATTTTAAATGTTGATGCGGGTGTAGATTATCGTTTGCGTGTATTAAAACAAGCACAATTATTTAAATCACCATTATCGCCAGAAACTACACAGTGGTTACAAGGGCGTTTTGATGCATTAATTGGTGGTCATCAAGTACAAACAGGAGCGATTGAAATTAACAATCGTCCTGTACAAACCATTGCTTATAGTGATGATATTTTATGGTGTGATTTCCGTGAATTATGTTTAAAGCCACGTAGCCCTGCAGATTTTATTGAATTAGCGAACCGTTATAATACTATTTTAGTCAGCGATGTTCCGCATTTACATGATGTATTATCTGATGCGACACGTCGTTTTATTTATTTGGTTGATGAGTTTTATGACCGTAGTGTGAAATTAATTTTAACATCGCAAGATAGTATTATTGAACTCTATCAAGGCGAAAAATTAGCGTTCGAAATTGAGCGGACACGTTCTCGTTTATTAGAAATGCAATCTGATGATTATCTCAATTCATTACATCGTCAAATTGAAGCTAAGGCAACAGATAATGAAGTATTATAATTATAGTTAATTCAATTCAAAATTGAACAGTAGAGGCGAATCATATTCGCCCAAGCAATTGATTTTACAAAGGGTTTATGTAATAAACCCCTACATTTATTGTATTATTCTGATATAAATCGACTATAATTTACCATAGGTAAAATAAAAAGATTGGGAGTTTTAATATTCCCAATCTTTTTTTATATGATTGATTTTATTTTGCTTGTTGATATTCATTATTTGCTTTATCAAAATTATCAAGCACTTGCTGTGATGGTTTTGGTGTAATGAGTGAAACGATAATAATCGCAATCGTAGCACAAATAAAGGCTGGAATCATTTCATAGATATTGGCAAGATTTGAGCCTTCTACTGCTGAATCCCAATATTTAACAATTAATGCACCAACAATCATACCTGCCAATGCACCAGCACCTGTCATACGTCGCCAGAATAATGATAGCACTACTACAGGTCCGAACGCACTCCCAAAGCCTGCCCAAGCATTTGCCACTAAACCTAAAATTTGACTTTTTGGATCTTGTGCAATAATAATCGCAATCACTGCAACTGCTAATACCATGATACGTCCCAACCAAATAAGTTGTTTATCAGATGCATTTTTGTTGATTAAACCTTTATACAAGTCTTCTGTAATGGCTGTAGCACTAATTAATAATTGTGCAGAAAGTGTACTCATCACTGCGGCGATAATTGCAGCGAGTAAAATACCACCAATCCAAGGATTAAATAATACTTTCGTCAATTCAATAAATACTTGTTCACGGTCTTGGCTGACAACTGTTGCCATTTCAGGGTGGCTAAAGAAATATGGGATACCAAAGAAACCCACTGCTATCGCACCTGTTAAGCAAATAATCATCCATGTGATGCTAATACGGCGTGCTTGATGTAAGGATTTAATACTATCTGCTGCCATAAAACGGGTGATGATATGTGGCTGACCACAATAGCCTAGCCCCCAAGCCATTAAGCTTAAAATACCAATTGCTGTTGTACCTTCTGGAAGTAAATCGGTATAACTGAGATTGGCTGCTTCGCCAGCTTGAACTAGCACCATTTGCATTTCATCAAAACCACCAAGCTGGAATAATACAAATAGTGGAGCAAGAGTCAGTGCTAACATCATCAACGTAGCTTGTACGGTATCTGTCCAGCTTACCGCTAAGAAACCGCCTAAAAAGGTATAAATAATTGTTGCTAAAGCACCATACCACAAGGCTTGAGCATAAGGAATTCCAAATAAGTTTTCAAATAAACGTCCACCTGCAACAACGCCCGAAGCACAATAAATCGTGAAAAATAGCAAAATAATAAATGCAGGTACGACTTTTAATGCAATATTATTACCACCAAACCGATGGTAAAAATAATCAGGTAAAGTAAGAGCGTTATTTGCATATTCAGTATGCACACGCAAACGCCCAGCCACAAATAACCAGTTGAAATAAGCACCAATAGTTAAACCAATCGCTATCCATGCTTCAACCAAACCTGCAGCATAGACTGCACCGGGTAAGCCCATTAATAGCCAGCCTGACATATCTGATGCACCTGCTGACATAGCAGTTACAAAGCTACCTAAACGCCGACCGCCCAATACATAATCTGCGGAACTTTGTGTACTGCGATAAGCAATCATACCTATCGCTAACATAACAAAAATATAAAATGCAAACATGATAATAGTAGGATTCATGCTCTGCTCCAATTTCAAAATAGGGTACCGTGCAATGTTTTATCAAATAAGATGTAATATACAATAATGATGGTCTATCTTTTAAATTACAAATAATTGCACTTCAATAATGGATTAAAAATAAGATATTATCGCAAATTAACGGAAATAATAGCTAGTATTTTTAATAAGATTTATCGATAAAAAATTAAAAATATTGGATTTTTTATAAATTTTAGTGATGTTTTTCACAGAAATAAAAATGATTTAATGTGAATGATTGATGCTTATTATGAATTTATGTTGATTTTATGTAATTATAATATATAATACAGGAAATATTGATAATTATTATCAACATATCTTATTGGTTCATTTTTATTTATTAGGTTAATTATGAAACGTCATTTATTATGTTTAGTTAAACAACTGAATGCGATTGCGTTATTAGGCTTAGCATTTAGTACACAAATTTTTGCTCAAGATGTTGCAATACCATCAACTGTATTACCAACCATTGAAGTTGAAGCGATGGAAGAAGGCGATCCAATTAAAACCTATGTCGATTATAAACAAGCGAATGTTACGCGTAATGGTTTGGATAAAAAAGATATTCCGCAAACCATTGATACCATTGATGTTGTCAAATATAAACTGTATGGTGCTAATGATTTAAGTGTGATGTTACAAGGTACACCTGGGGTTTCGACTAATTATGATATGCGTGGTGATGGGATTAGCATTCGTGGTTTTAGTGCGGATACAGGCGATATTTACCGTGATGGTATTCGTGAAAGTGGACAGGTTCGCCGTAGCACTGCTAATGTTGAGCGTATTGAAATTTTAAAAGGTCCTGCTTCTGTGCTTTATGGTCGTAGTGCAGGCGGTGGCGTAATGAACATGGTTTCAAAATATGCAAACTTTAGCTCTAAAAGTTCATTAGGCGTGTACGCAGGCTCTTATGATAATGTTGGCGGTACATTAGATATTAACCGTGTTTTGAATAATAATTGGGCGGTACGTTTAACGGGTGAAAAATCAAAAAGTGATAGTTTCCGTCGAGGCATTAGTTCTGAATTAGCCATGATTTCTCCAAGTATCAGCTATCGTAATGATGATGAAACTTTATTATGGACGACACAATTTACTTATGACAAGTTAGAGCGTGTGCCTGACCGTAGCCCACGTTATGAAGATATGCCAAAAGATGTATCATTAAAAATGGGTTTTGCTCATCCTAAAGATTTTGTAGATGATGAGTTAAAAGTTTTGCGTACAGATTTAAAATATGAATATTTGCCAAATTGGAAATTTCATTGGGCATTGAGTCATCGTGAAGCATCGCAAAATTTTGACCATTTTTATACAGGCTTATATTGTGCGACAGATACCACTCAAGTGAGAGGCAATTTAGGTTCGTGTAATGGTCATGCAGGGGAAATTTCACAAAATTATTATTGGCAACAAACTGATAATAAAACCACAAGTAATACATGGGACATTACAGGCGAGTTTTTGACTGGTCATATCAAACATAATATCATGTTGGGTACCGATTGGATTTACGAACAGCGTGAACCACGCCTTGCTAATCAAAATGCTCAAGGTCAATTAATTACTGGTTATTTAAATCCTTATACAGGTCAATATAGTGAAAATAACCGTGATGGTACATTGAAAATTCGTACACATAATTATAATCAAGGTACCAATTATGGCGTATTTTTACAAGATTTAATCAGTTTCTCTGACCAATATAAACTTATGCTTGGTTTACGTTATGATTATTATGACTTTTCTACGACCAATAAGTTAAATGGCGATAATCGTCAGGTTAAAAATAAAACGATTAGTCCAAATATTGGTCTTGTATGGCAACCGATTCCACAGCAAAGTATTTATGCATCTTATAGCCGTAGTTTTGCACCATTTGGTGGGAATATGGGGGTAAGTATGGTGGGCAGTACTGAAGATTTAAGTCGTTTCAATATGGAACCAACTTATAATGACCAATATGAAATTGGGCTAAAAAGTGATTGGTTTAATCAGCGTTTAAATACGCAACTTTCAGCTTATCATATCAAAAAGCATAATTTACGCTATTTGCGAGACCGTGAAGATCCAACTTCATGGGCTTCTGGTGCGGAAATGGTATCCAAAGGTGCTGAATTTAGTGTGATTGGTCGTGTGTTAGATAATCTTTATGTGCGTGGTGGTTATGGTTATAATGATGTAAAAACCACAAAAAATCCAACTAATGCTAATGAGATTGGTAAACGTCCGCAAAATACATCAAAGCATACGGGTAATATTTTTGTACGTTATTTGCCAACTGAACAAATTTATGCAGAATTAGGTGCAACGTATGTCGGCGATTTTTATGCGAATAATACCAATACAGAAAAAATTGATGGCTTTACACGTTTAGATGGTGCGATTGGCTTTAAAAATGACCAATGGAGTATTACACTTGCAGGTAATAATTTAACCAATAAACAATATTGGCGTTCTGGTGCAATGCCAGGTACACCGAGAAATGTATTATTGCGTGTCAATTATTTATTCTAAGCTAAGGTGCTGATTTTAATTAAAAAGGTGTGCTAAGCATGCCTTTTTTACTTTATTATTGTGCTTTTTTGTTCTGTTTATCGACTTATGCCTAAAAATGATGTAGAATAAAATGTTTATTTAAAAAACGTATCTTAGATTTTGGAGAGGCTAATGAGCACGATACAAAATACTCGCCCACGTTATCAGCGAATTTTATTAAAACTTTCAGGTGAAGCTTTAGCAGGCAATAAAGAAATGGGCATTGATGCTCAAGTTTTAGACCAAATGTCTTTATCGATTGCTCACTTGGTAGGTTTGGGTGTGCAAGTCGGTATTGTTGTGGGTGGTGGTAACTTGTATCGTGGTAGCACCTTGCAAAAAGAAGGCTTGGTTGGGCGTGTAACAGGCGACCAAATGGGAATGCTGGCAACAGTGATGAATGGTTTAGCCATGCGTGATGCGTTGGTACGCCGTAATATTAAAACTCGTTTGATGTCTGCATTGAATATTGCTACAGTGGGTGAGCCTTACTCAAGCCGTGATGCAATTCGTCATTTAAATAATGGTGAAGTGTGTGTATTTGTGGCGGGTACAGGTAATCCATTCTTTACTACGGACACGGCAGCGTGCTTGCGTGGTATCGAAATCGAAGCGAATTTGATTTTAAAAGCAACCAAAGTTGATGGTGTGTACAATAAAGACCCAAGTAAATATGATGATGCGGTTAAATATGACCATTTGACATTTGACCAAGTGCTTGATGAAAAATTAGGTGTAATGGATTTAACTGCGATTTGTTTATGTCGTGACCATAATGTGCCATTACAAGTATTTGATATGAATAAATCAGGTGCTTTATTATCTGTGGTAATGGGTGAAAAAGAGGGTACATTGGTTTCATCAAACTAATGGGAAATCTGTACATTGATGAGTGAATGGTGTAACTTATGATATGTTTAAATACTAACATATCATTTGTATAAATTTTAAGTATTGAAATATAGGAAAATGTTATGATTAACGATTTGAAAAAAGATGCAGAACAGCGTATGCAGAAAAGTCTTGAATCACTAGAACAAGGCTTTGCAAAAGTGCGTACAGGTCGTGCAAATCCATCAATTCTAAATGGTGTAATGGTATCATATTATGGTTCTGATGTGCCATTAAACCAAGTGGCAAGCATTGGTGTTGAGGATTCTCGTACATTAATCGTGCAACCATTTGAGCGTAATATGGTTTCAGCGATTGACAAAGCAATTCGTGAAAGTGATTTAGGTTTAAACCCAATTTCTGCTGATGCAATTCGTGTGCCATTACCAGCTTTAACGGAAGAAACACGCCGTGATATGCAAAAAGTGGCACGTGGTGAAGCAGAACATGCTAAAGTGGCGATTCGTAATATCCGCCGTGATGTATTAGGTGATATTAAAACATTATTAAAAGATAAAGAAATATCTGAAGATGATGAACGCCGTGCAGAAGCAGATATTCAAAAAATTACAGATAAATATGTTGCTGAAGTGGATAAACGTTTGGCAGATAAAGAAGCTGAATTAATGAAAGTTTAAACTCAAAATTTGGGTAAAATGTTGAGCGATTGATGATTAATGATTGTATCGCTCAATGATTGAGTATAAAGCAGGGTTAAAACGTGAATACATCAGCAATCACTACAGGGCAATTACCGCAACATATCGCTATTATTATGGACGGTAATAATCGTTATGCTAAAAAGCATGGTATGGTAAAGGGACAAGGACATTTGGCAGGTAAGCAAAGCCTTGATCCAATCGTGGAGCATTGTCGTAAGATTGGTATTCGTGCTTTAACCGTGTTTGCATTTTCGAGTGAAAATTGGCAACGTCCACAAGATGAAGTGGAATTGTTGATGATGTTGCTTGAACAAGCTATTCATGAGCAATTACCACGTATGCAAAAATTTGGAATAGCTATGCGTTTTATTGGCGACCGCAGTCAATTATCACCAAAATTGCAGGATTTAATGGCGTATGCAGAGCAAGAAACCGCTCAGTATCAAGCCATGAGTCTTAACATCGCCATTAGTTATGGTGGGCAGTGGGATATTGCTAATGCTTGTAAAAAGATTGCTCAACAGGTACAAGCAGGACAACTGAATGTTGATAATATTAACAGTGATACTGTCTCAAAATATGTTAGTTTGAGTGATTTGCCTGCGATTGATGTATTTATTCGTACAGGTGGAGATTATCGCATTTCTAACTTTTTGTTATGGCAACTTGCCTATAGTGAATTATTCTTTACAGATACTTTATGGCCAGATTTTAAACCTGCAGAATTAGACCAAATTTTAGCGATATTTGCTGGACGTGAACGTCGTTTTGGTAAAACTTCTGAACAAATACAACAAGAACAACAATAAGGATATGACTGATGAAACAGCGTATTATTACAGGATTGATTTTAGTTGCGATTGTATTAGGTTGTATGTTTGCTACACGTGAACCTGCACCTATGTTTTTATTACTGACATTACTTGCTGGTATTGCTAGTTATGAATGGTTTAAATTAATGCCGAAAGCACCTTTAGAACAAGATGGTGTGATTGATTTTAATAAAGCTAAAAAACGTCAAACCGATGCTTATTTATATGGTGTGATAGGAGCATGGATTTCTGGTTTGCTCATGATTGTTCCAATATTCGGACAGATGGGTGAGATTTTTTCAATTTTGAAATACGCTTTACTATTGGTAATTATTTATTGGTTAGTGAGTGTGTATTGGGTCTTTACATTTCCTAAAAATGATATGCAATGGTATGGTAAATCATTATATATTGTTGGTGCGATCGTAATTCCAAGTGCAGCTTTTTCAATGTTTTTCTTATGGAAAATGTCGCCTTGGTGGTTAATGTATGTATTCTTATTGGTATGGGGTGCTGATAGTGGTGCTTATTTCGTTGGGCGAAAATTTGGTAAAAATAAATTATCGCCATATGTTAGTCCAAATAAAAGTATAGAAGGGTTAATAGGTGGTATTATTACAACTGTTATTATTATGATAGCGACTTTAATATTAAGTCCATTATCGTTAAATATTGTGCAAAGTTTTGTATTTTTGGTTGTTTCTATAATAACAGTCATTGCATCGGTGCAAGGAGATTTATTTGAATCAATGATTAAACGCCGTGCGGGAATTAAAGATTCAGGAACTATTTTACCAGGGCATGGTGGTGTATTAGACCGAGTGGATTCATTATTATCAGCAACACCTATTTTCTTGTGTGGCTTATATTTATTAAGTTTAATGGGTGTGGTGTTATAATATGGTGCAATCAGTTTGTATTTTAGGGGCGACAGGTTCTATTGGACAAAGTACCTTAAAAGTATTAGCAAAACACGCAGAGCAATATCAAGTTTACGCAGTTACAGCCCAACATCGTGTAGCGGAATTGGTGGATATTTGTGTGCAATTTCAACCTAAAGTTGTGGTTGTACCACATCATAAAGCTAGTGAAGTAAAGCAATTATTAGCAGAAAAAAAAATAGAAAATATTGAAATTTTAACAGGCGAACAAGGTCTAATTGATGTTGTTCAACATCATGATGTTGATATAGTCATGGCAGCGATTGTTGGAGCTGCGGGTTTATTACCGACACTTTCAGCAGTTAAAGCTGGAAAACGTGTCTTATTAGCCAATAAAGAAGCATTGGTCATGTCAGGTGAAATCATGATGAATGCAGTTCAACAATCACAAGCACTATTATTACCTGTTGATTCTGAACATAATGCGATTTTCCAAAGTTTACCACAACATTATATGCAAACGGATGGTCAGCAGGGACAGCCTAAATTAGGTGTATCAAAAATTTTATTGACTGCGTCTGGCGGACCTTTTTTAAATTTTAGTGAACAGCAATTACAAACAGTAACTCCTGAACAAGCGTGTAAACACCCAAATTGGTCAATGGGGCGTAAAATCTCAGTTGATTCAGCGACTTTAATGAATAAAGGTTTAGAATTGATTGAGGCTTGTCATTTATTTAATCTGCAAGAGCAATTTATTACAGTAGTGATTCACCCAGAAAGTATCATTCATTCAATGGTGCAATATGTTGATGGTTCAACCTTAGCACAAATGGGTAATCCTGATATGTGTACGCCGATTGCACATGCTTTAGCTTATCCACAACGTATAGAAACAGATGTGCCAGCGTTGGATTTATTCCATTATACACAGCTTAACTTTCAACAACCTGATGTTCAAAAATTCCCAGCACTTAACTTAGCACGTCAAGCCATGCGTATGGGGGGGACTGCACCTACAATTTTAAATGCGAGTAATGAAATTGCCGTTGAAGCATTTTTAAATGGTCAAATTGTATTTACAGCCATTCCACAAGTGGTTGATTTTACATTGAATAAAATGACAATACAAACGGCGATTGACTTAGATATCATTCTTGATACGGATAGACACGCTCGTGATATTGCACAACAATGGATTAATCAAGGAGTGAGATAATGAGTGTATTAATTATGATTGTAGCGGCGATTTGTTTACTTGGTCCATTGGTTGCAATTCATGAGTTTGGACATTATTGGGTTGCTCGAGCATTAGGCGTAAAAGTGTTAGTGTATTCGATAGGATTTGGGCCACAGTTGTTAAAATGGCAATCGAAAAAAACGGGAATTGTTTATCAATTAGCAGTGATTCCATTGGGTGGTTATGTGCGTATGCTTGATGAGCGTGAACTAGACCAAGATGGAAATCCACCGAAGTTAAGTGAACAAGAGCAAAAACAAGCATTTAATCGTCAATCGGTGTGGAAACGTTTTCTCATTGTTTTTGCAGGACCTGCAATTAACTTAATTTTTGCTATCTTATTGTTTTGGTTACTCTATTTACCTGCAAGTGAACAGTTGAATACACGCGTTGGCAAAATTATGCCCAATACACCTGCTGAAGTGAGTTTACATCAGGGGGATAAAATTGTTGCGATTGATGGCAAACCTGTGGAGACATGGGAAAAGTTACATTTGGCTTTAATTGATAGAGTGGGTGAAACTGGTACAATTCAGTTACAAGTTGAACGTGAGCAACAGTTGCAGACCGTTGTATTACCGATTGAGCGTTTTTTGAGTAATTCACAACAGTCGCCATTAGAAGTTTTAGGCTTTTATCCTTATCGTCCACCGATCAAAGCCATTGTATCGGAATTGATTGATGGTGGTGCTGCTCAATTGCAAGGTATGCAAGTTGGTGATGAAATTATCAAAATTGATGGAAAGCCTGTACAAGATTGGTATGAAATTGTTGCAATTATACGCAATTCACCAGAAAAAACGTTACATATAGATGTATTAAGACAGGGTAATGTAGTAAACTTAAAAATTATGCCTCAAGCAACTCGGCAAGATGGTCAGATTTTTGGTAGTATTGGTGTAAAACATCAAGCAGAAAAATTTGTTGTACCTGATGAATATAAGCAAATTGTGCATTATAATCCAATGCAAGCTTTATCTAAAGCAGTTGAGAAAACCTATGACTTATCGGTTATGATAGTTGGTTCGATTGTTAAAATGATTAAAGGATTAATTGGTTTGGATAATATTTCAGGACCGATTTCAGTTGCGAAAGTTGCAGGTCAAACTGCAGAAATGGGGTGGCAGACATTTTTTGCATTTATGGCGATGATGAGTGTTAGCTTAGGTATTTTAAATTTATTGCCAATTCCAATGTTAGATGGTGGGCATTTGGTTTATTATATCATTGAGATGGTGCGTGGTAAGCCTGTTTCAGAAGCGGTACAAATTGTAGGTTTTAAAATTGGTATAGTATTGCTAGGCGGTTTAATGCTACTAGCTTTATTTAATGACTTAATGCGGTTATAAACTGCACAATATAGGAAACAGCAAATGCGATTTTCACATTTATTTATGCCACTGGCTTTAGTCAGTGCTATAGCAAGTGTTCAAGCTCATGCTAGTGAAAGTTTTACGGTAAAAGATGTGCGTATGTCGGGTTTAATTCGTTTAACGCCTGCCAATGTACAGCCTTATTTGCCAATTAGTGTAGGAGATACGGCGAATGAGACTGTGATTGCACAAACAGTTTCAAGTTTATATGCTTCAGGTTTATTTGAAGATGTAAAAAGTTCAACACAAGATGGAATTATTACTTTTGATGTAGTGGAGCGTCCTATTATTTCTAAAATTACATTAAAAGGCAATAAATTATTACAAAAAGATATGTTGCTTGATGGCTTGAAAAAGATGGGTATTGCTGAAGGAAGCGTTTATAAAAAATCTGCTATGCATACCATTGAGACAGAGTTAGAGCAACAATATGCACAACAAGGTCGCTATAATGCTGATATTAAAATCGAAACATTAGAAACAGCAAATAACCGTGTTGAAGTTACCATTAACTTTGATGAAGGTTTGCCTGCAAAAGTTGTCGATATTAATGTGATTGGTAATACCGTATTTAAAGAGAGTGAGATTAAGCAAGCCTTTGCTGTAAGAGAAAGCGGTTGGTCTACTGTACTTTCACGTAAAGACCGTTATGCACGTGAAAAAATGGCGGCGAGTTTAGAAGCTTTACGCACCATGTATCTCAATAATGGCTATATTAATTTTGAAATTGAAAACTCACAACTAGATATTAGTGAAGATAAACGTCATATCTTTATTGAAGTAAAAATTAAAGAAGGTGAAAAATTTAACTTTGGACAAAGTAAATTTTTAGGCGATGCCATGTTTAAGGCGGAAGATTTAGATGCCTTGCGTGTGTATAAAGAAGGCGATACTTATTCTCAAGCTCAAGTGAATGCAGTGCGTCAATTATTACTCAATAAATATGGTAACGCTGGCTATTATTTTACTGAAATTAACATCATTCCAAAAATTGATGAAGCGACTAAAACTGTTGATTTAAATTATTATATTAATCCGGGTCAGCAAGTCAAAGTACGCCGTATTAATTTTAGTGGTAATACCAAGACTGCCGATGAAGTATTACGCCGTGAAATGCGTCAAATGGAAGGTGCTTTAGCGAGTAATGAAAAAATTGAATTGTCAAAAATTCGTTTAGAGCGTACAGGTTTCTTTAAAACCGTGGATATGAATATTGTGCGTGTACCGAATATTCCTGATGAAGTGGATATCGATGTAAAAGTTGAAGAACAGCACTCAGGTAGCACGACATTTGCAGTAGGTTATTCACAAAGTGGTGGTATGACTTTCCAAGCAGGTTTAAGCCAAACTAACTTCTTAGGTACAGGTAATCGTGTGGGGATTGATTTAACACGTTCACAAACACAAGATTATTATAACTTTAGTGTACTCAATCCGTATTATACCATTGATGGTGTGAGTCGTGGTTTTAATGCTTATTATCGTAAAACTAAAGAAAGTAGCAGTTATAGTGTAACTAATTATGCTACCGATAGTTTAGGTGGAAATATTACGTTTGGTTATCCTTTAGATGAAAATCAAAGTGTAAGTGCAACCTTTGGTGTGGATAAAACAACAGTGCGTACGGGTGAATATGCTTCAACCTATGTGCGTGATTATTTATTGAATAATGGCGGTAAAGCTAGAACAAATGAAAATAAATCATTTGAAGGCGATTTCTTAACCTATAATTTAAATTTAGCATGGGCATATAATACTTTAAACCGTCCAGTATTCCCAACGTCAGGTATGTACCACCGTGTAGGTTTAGAAGTTGCTGTTCCTGGTAGTGATGTGGATTATCAAAAAATAACTTATGATTTCCAAGGTATGTTACCATTATGGAAAGGTTTTGCCTTACGCGGTTACGGGCGTTTAGGTTATGGTAATGATATGCCATTCTACAAAAACTATTTTGCTGGTGGTTTTGGTTCGGTGCGTGGTTATGAAATTAGTACTTTAGGGCCCCGTTATGACCGTACATATTTTGAGAATAGAGGTGATGTGGATCCAGAACACGTAGGAGGTAATGCTTTAATCCAATTTGGTACTGAATTGGTATTGCCATTACCATTTAAAGGTGATTGGACACGTCAAGTACGCCCAGTACTATTTGCTGAAGGAGCTCAAGTCTTTGATACGCAATGTAAAGGCTTTAATACAGGCACACAGCAATATAATCGTGCAACGAATACATTAGTTTCAGCACAACAGTATTGTAAAGACAATTATGGCTTTGATATGAACAATATGCGTTATAGTGTGGGTGCAGGCTTTACTTGGCTGACTATGATTGGTCCAATTTCATTAAGTTATGCTTATCCATTGAACAAAAAAGAGGGTGATGAAACCAAGAATGTTCAATTTGAAATTGGTCGTACATTCTAAACCTATAAATTTACTGAAAATATACTATCATAATCTAGGCAAAAATCATGCCTTATGTTATGATGTGCTAGTAATAGTTTAATGAGAATAGTTTTTAGTTAAAAATTATTCTCATATATTAAATAACGTGAGTTTGGCTCAAATATTTATACAACTTATTGAAAATAAAAGGATAAATAGGGTGTGTATTACACCATTTCGATAAAAATCTATACATGGTGTATATTACGCACCCACTAGCATTTATCGATTTAATTTATATCTTTTAGTATCAAAAATTTATGGGTGTAAATAAGCCGAATTCATATTAAATAGGTAACGATGGAGTTATGATATGAAAAAAATAGCATTATTAGTTGCAGGTATGACAATGTCAGTTGCAAGTTTTGCCAATCAATATGCGGTAGTTGATTTACCAAAAGTGATTGAAAGTAGTACTTATGTCAAACAGCAAGAAGCAAGTTTACAACAATCTATCAAGGCTGATACAACAAAGTTGGAACAATTACGTAAAGAATTAGCTGCTATGCAACAAAAAGCACAAACTGAAGCTCCTAAAATGAAAGAAGATGAATTGAAACGTCTTGAGCAACAGTTTGAAACTAAAATGAATGAATTTGGCAAATTGCAACAACAAGTACAAACACGTGTACAACAAGGTATGGGGCAAATTGAAAATACTTTAAATAATCGTATTAGCCAAGTAACCGAACAATTGCGTGTTGAAAATAAGTTTGATATTGTTTTAGAGCGTGGTGTTGTATTATCTTATGATAAGAAAGTGGATATTACAGATAAAGTAATTCAACGTTTAAATGCGATTAAATAATATTAAATTCTAATAAAGCGTGTATCATAATGATATACGCTTTAACTGATTTTATATTGTTCTTTAAATAAAATCATCTCGTGAATAATACATTTTATGATACATCAATCTTATCGTTTAGCTGAGCTTGCTTCCCATATTCAAGCAAAAATTATTGGCGATGAAAATATAGTCATTGATAAAATGGCAAGTTTAGCCAATGCACAACCTACACAATTAAGTTTTGTCAATGGAACAAAATATATTGAATCTGCTTTACAAACAAAAGCAGGCGCATTAATTGTGAATGAAGATGTATTACAAAATTTACAATCACAAAATTTAAATATTCCTTATTTAGTAGTTGCTAATCCTTATTTGGCTTTTGCTATTTTAACTCATGTGTTTGAAGTTAAGCATATAAAACGTGGTATTGAGCATACAGCACAAATTGATGATTCAGCGATTATCGGTGACAATGTATATATTGGTCATCATGTGGTCATTGGTCATCATGCAGTGATTGGAGACAATACCATTATTTTAGCCAATACGGTCATTGGTGATAAAGTTGAAATTGGTGCAAATAGTTTTATTGAAAGTAATGTCAGCATTATTGGCGAAAGTAAATTAGGTCAAGGTGTACGCATTCATGCTAATACTGTGATTGGTGGTGAAGGTTTTGGTTTTGCACCGTATCAAGGACAATGGCATCGTATTGCTCAATTAGGTTCAGTGCGTATTGGCAATGGTGTACGTATTGGCTCTAATTGTAGTGTTGATCGTGGTGCATTAGATGATACGATAATTGCTGATGGTGTAATTATTGATAATTTGGTACAAATTGCCCATAATGTACAAATTGGCGAACATACTGCGATTGCGGCAAAATGTGGTATTGCAGGTAGCACTAAAATTGGTAAAAATTGTATTTTAGGTGGCGATTGTGGTTTAGTTGGACATATTAGCATTGCGGATAATGTAACTTTAACTGCCCAATCAATGGTTACTAAAAGTATTACCGAAGCTGGAAGTTATTCTTCAGGAACAAGTTTTTTTGAAACTAATCATTGGAAAAAAACGATTGTACGTTTAAGACAATTAGCAGATTTGCCATTGACCCAGATGACTAAAAAGATAGATGATATGCAGGCTAAGATTGAAACCCTACAGGCAAAATTACCCAAATAATTGCCTAGATAAATGAGTGAGTATCATCATGACTGAAACTGTTAATTTGCCTAAATTTCCTTTAATGGCACCTGACATTCATAAGTATTTACCACATCGCTATCCATTTTTATTGGTGGATCGTGTATTAAGTGTAGAAGATAAAACCATTGTGGGTTATAAAAATGTCAGTTTAAATGAAGAGTTTTTTCAAGGACATTTTCCCAATCAACCAATTATGCCTGGTGTGTTGATTGTTGAAGCATTAGCACAAGTATCTGGTGTCTTAGGCTTTATTTTAAATGATGTATTACCTGATGGTAATTCACTATTCTTATTTGCGGGTGCTGAAAAAGTACGCTTTAAACGTCCTGTTGTGCCTGGTGATCAATTAGTGTTAAAATCTGAATTAATTATGCAACGTAGTAGTTTGTATAAATATAATTGTACTGCACTCGTTGATAATCAAGTGGTTGCAACGGCTGAAATTATGATTTCCCATCAAAAATTGAGTAATAATGAGCAATAATCAATTCATTCACCCGACTGCTATTATTGATCCATCGGCAGAATTAGCAGCAGACGTACAAATTGGACCTTACTGTATTATTGGTCCTCAAGTTAGTATTGCTGAAGGTACAAAATTACATTCACATGTTGTGGTACACTCGCATACACGCATAGGAAAAATGAATGAAATTTTTCCTTTTGCTAGTATTGGTGCGGATTGCCAAGATTTAAAATACATGGGTGAAGAAACATGGCTGGAAATAGGGGATTATAATTCTATTCGTGAGCATTGTTCTTTACATCGTGGTACAATTCAGGATCAAGGCATTACCAAAATTGGCAGTCATAATTTGTTGATGGTCAATACTCATATTGCTCATGATTGTATTATTGGTAGTCATAATGTGATTGCCAATAATGCTGGTATTGCAGGACATGTACATATGGGGGATTATGTGGTAATGGGTGGTAATTCAGGTATTCATCAATTCTGTCATATTGATTCTTATAGTATGATTGCGAGTGGTTCAACTATTTGGAAAGATGTACCTGCTTATGTACTTGTTTCTGGAAATCCTGCTCGTGCAATGAAAATTAATACGGAAGGTTTAAAGCGTAAAGGTTGGTCTCGTGATGTGATTAATGGTTTGATGGATGCTTTTAAGTTGGTATATAAACAAAATTATACCACTAAAGAAGCGATTGCCTTAATTGAAGAGCAAATTTTACCAACAGTTCCAGAAGTTTCATTATTAGTACAGTCCTTAAAGGATAGTACACGTGGTATTACACGTTAATTGTGATAAAAGTTGCTTAAAGTGGCTGATTATTGACCAATACCCCAAAAGTTAGCAATCAACCTTTTGGGGTATTTTATTGTCTATGGTTTATCATCATGAAAGCCAATCAATCTGACATTATCAAATTGTATGTGTGGATTAAATACAGGTAATAATTGTGCAGGTGCATGTAATAAATCATTGCTGGTATTGAGCATATTACCAAAACGGCGGACATCATCGTCATTTAAAGGGTAGCTTAAACGTTCCCATGTTCCTTTATATAGAATTTCTAAAGGTTGGTATTGAGCTTTATAATTCATTTTTTTTGAATGTGGAATCCAATAGCCCAAATAGACATAATCTAATCCTAATGATTTGGCATATTCGATTTGAGTTAAGACTGAAAACACACCCAAAGACCGTTTGTGATAATCTGGGTCAAAAAATGTATAAACGGCAGATAAGCCATCATGGAACATATCGCAGGCAGAAACGGCAATTAATTGTTCATTAAGCCAATACTCAATAAAAATATTTTGTGTACGAGAGACTACAAGATATTCATAAAATTGTTGTTCACTCGGCGGACTGGTTGATTTATCAGCATGGCGATGTTGGACATATTTAACGTACAATTTAGCATGTTCTTGATTTGCTTGATGTGCAGGAATAAGCGTTACTTTTAAATCTTGGTTACGTTTCCATGCTTTCTTTTGCATACTGTTAATTTTAAAATCTGCCACAGGAATACGACAAGCCAAGCATTGTGAACAAGAATTACAACTAGGTTTGTAAATTAACTCACCACTACGACGAAAACCGCCATCAGCAAGGGCAGAAAATACGTTATCATTAATTTTAGCTTGTGGGTCAATCAATACGATGCGTGATAGTTTGCCATCAATATAAGAGCAATCTTCATCATCATTGGTAATAAAATAGTTAAAATTACGCAAAATATCTTTATTGTGTTGATTCATAGTTCACCTTAAATTATCACATGATTATTGTATCAGAGAGTAAATCATAGTTCTATGTGTTACCATAATGTTAATATTTTTTGCATTAGTAAAGCACGGTAATAAGCAGCTATATTAGAAGGATTGCGTTGAGTTTCATTTTGATAAAAATCACGCCATTGTACAATCATTGTCTGTGTTATACCATGTTGTTTAATAGTTTGCACATATTCAGCTGTAATATTATCTAGTTGATATTTAGCACCTTGAAATCCAGTTCCCCATTGAATAACTTCTTGACCAAATTGGGTTAATGACATTTTTTCAGGGATTGGTGGAATTGCAAGACGATTAATGGATTTATTTACTTGCGAAGGTAGTGGTGTAATAATATTATTGATATGCAATTCAGCCGATACGTTTGTTGTTATTAAACAGCAAAAGAGTAATTTTAGTGGAGATGGTTTCACTGTGATTACCTAATATTCTATAATAATAATGATTATATTTTATCATAAAAATAAAATGATGGAATAGTATTATTTATGTTACAATACTGTTTATTATCATTTTTATGCTGTGAATGATGGAAATTTTACTTTATTTATTAATTGGTAGCGTGTCAGGTTTTTTTGCTGGTTTGTTTGGCATTGGCGGTGGGTTAATTATTATCCCTTGTCTCTATTTTGTATTTAATTATATTTTACATTATGACCCATCAATTATTATGCACTTAGCTGTTGGTACTGCGTTGGCGAGTATTGTCATCAGTAGTTTAAGTTCAGCATTATCCCATCACAAAAAAGGTGCAATTGTTTGGTCGGTGGTTAAAGTATTTGTGCCATTTATGTTACTTGGTTCATTACTAGGTGCTTGGATTGCTAATCAACTCAGTTCAGCCAATATGCAATTAGTGATTGGTTTATTTGCATTTTGGACAGCTTATGGTATGTTAAAAAAGAAAAACATTATTGAAGCTGAAACAATGAATTTACCGAACGTTTGGACGATGCGTGTAGTTGGTGGTGCAATTGGTGTAGCATCATCGATTTTTGGTATAGCAGGGGGAAGTATTATTGTTCCTTATTTAAATCGTTGTGGTATGTTAATACAGCGTGCAGTAGCGACTTCATCTGCGTGTGGTGTACCAATTTCGATTATGGGGGCGATCGGTTATTTATGGTTTGGCTCACAACATAGTATTCAAGCACCTAATAGTTTAGGTTATGTACACATTTATGCCTTTTTAGGTATTAGCATTGCCAGTTTTATGACAGCAAAATTAGGGGTTAAAGTGGCTCATGCTATTTCTGCACAAAAACTTAAAAAATATTTTGCTATTGAATTATTATTAGTCGGTTGCTATTTTATTTATCAATGGTTGCGAGTATTCTTTTATTGAGCGATTTGATATAAGTAATAAATTGCAATATAGCGTCCTGTTTTAGCAATACTGACTAAGAGTAAAAATCTAATAAAATGTTCTTTGAGTATGCCTGCGATTAAAGTTAAAGGGTCGCCAATGATCGGTAGCCAACTGAATAATAAGCTGAAATAGCCATATTTTTGGTAGTGATGTTTAGCTTTTTGGATTTGTTGTGGTGAAAAAGGAAACCATTTTTTGTGTTGGAAACGTTGCAGTTGGGTACCAATATACCAATTAAAACACGAGCCTAAAATATTACCTAAACTGGCACACAAGATTAACAATTCAATTGTGTAGCGGTGTTGAGATAATAAAGTGATTAATAAAGCCTCAGATTGGGCAGGGAATAAACTTCCTGCCAAAAAAGCTGTGATAAATAATGTGAAATAACTCATAATTTAAGGCGTGTTGAACATGAATGACATATTTTAATAGTTTGCTTGAATTTTAGCTATTGATAATATTTTTTGTGCTAAAAATGGCTAAATCTAGTTTTTTTCGTCAAAAGTTTTGGCAAGATTTTAATATTGATTGCAACTTTTTCCTTGAAAATTTTTGATTTTTCTCATTTTTAGCTACAAAAACCAATGTCCATCACGCCCAAGAAAAATTATCAATCTATCGTAAAATCGTATAATATTGTGTGAGTATATGATTTTATGACAAATTTAACAGATTAGGTATGATACAATAGCTTTATCTTAGATAAAATGTAAAATGGTGATTGAAATGACTAAACATTATGATTATATTGCGATAGGCGGTGGTTCTGGTGGTATTGCATCGATTAACCGTGCGGCAAGTTATGGCAAAAAATGTGCAATTATTGAAGCAAAACATATTGGTGGAACTTGTGTAAATGTTGGTTGTGTGCCTAAAAAAGTGATGTGGTATGCAGGACAATTAGCTGATGCAATTCATCAATATGCACCCGATTATGGTTTTGATATTCAGGTCAATAAATTTGATTATGCAACTTTAGTGAAAGCCCGTAATGCCTATATTGAGCGTATTCATGGTTCATATCAAAATGTGTTTAATAAAAATAATGTTGATGTAATTCAAGGTTTTGCAAAATTTATTGATAAAAATACAGTTGAAGTGAATGGCGAAAAAATTACAGCAGAACATATTTTAATTGCAACTGGTGGACGACCAAGCCGTCCTGATATTGAAGGGCAACAATATGGTATAGATTCTGATGGTTTATTTGCTTTGACTGAACAGCCTAAACGTTTAGCGGTGGTTGGTGCAGGTTACATTGCAGTAGAACTTGCTGGAGTATTTAATAGTTTAGGTTCAGAAACGCATTTATTGGTGCGTAAAGATAATCCATTGCGTAATTTTGATACAGATATTGTACAAACTTTAGTTGATGTGATGGAAAAGGAAGGCGTTCATATTCATCGTCAAGTTAATCCACAACGTATTGTTAAAAATGCTGATGAAAGTTTAACTATTTATTATGCTAATGGGCAAGAATTAACGGTTGATTGTTTAGTGTGGGCAATTGGACGTGAGCCAGCAACGGATAATATCAATTTAGAAGCTGTAGGTGTAGCAACTAATGATAAAGGCTTTATCAAAGTTGATAAATATCAAAATACAAATGTAGCAAATATTTATGCGGTAGGAGATATTATTGAAAATGCAGTTT
Organism: Moraxella sp. ZY210820; assembly: GCF_030674635.1. Classification (NCBI taxonomy): domain Bacteria; kingdom Pseudomonadati; phylum Pseudomonadota; class Gammaproteobacteria; order Moraxellales; family Moraxellaceae; genus Nasibacterium; species Nasibacterium caprae. Next base: position 1,117,886 of record NZ_CP089978.1, read on the forward strand.
CTTTAACACCTATTGCTGTTGCTGCGGGTCGCCGATTATCTGAGCGTTTATTTAATAATAAACCGAATGAGCATTTAGACTACAATTTTGTGCCAACCGTTGTATTTAGCCACCCTCCAATTGGTACAATTGGATTGACTGAACAGCAAGCGATTGAACAATATGGTCAGGAAAATATTAAAGTGTATCAATCGTCATTTACACCAATGTATAGTGCAGTTACGCAACATCGTCAGCCGTGTAAAATGAAATTAGTATGCTTAGGTCAGGAGCAAAAAATCATTGGTTTACATGGTATCGGTTTTGGAGTTGATGAAATGATTCAAGGTTTTGCCGTTGCCATCAAAATGGGAGCGACTAAAGCCGATTTTGATAATACCGTTGCTATTCACCCAACAGGTTCAGAAGAATTTGTAACCATGCGATAATGGTTAAAGATTAGATTGTAAAATGGCTGTCTATAATCATAGATAGCCATTTTTTTTGATATGGTCAGTTTATATACTAATTTAACCTAAAAAGTGGTACAGACTTGTAGGGGCAAATCACATTTGCCGAATAAATACGATATTCATACAGGGCGAATATGATTCGCCCCTACTTTTCAAATATGAATTGAATTTACATACAAATTTAAGACAAATCATCATTATGCTCTAAAATATTTTTGAGATTCGTAGCACGTACCCATGCCATTTCGTATTGTGCTAAGGCAAGGGCTAAAATACGCTGTTCAAAATCATACCAAAAATCTTTAATTTGACTTGCTTCGATATTTAATCCGCTAATTTCACAAAATTTAGGTGTTTTTTCACAAAGACGTATAGCGTGATAATATTTACGTCCTAAACTTGCAGTCGGCATAAGACGAACGTGTTTACTATCTAAAAAATCATCAACGATTTCAGGTTCAGCATTAGACAACATTGGAATTAAAATTTGGTCAAGCTGTTGGTCTAAACGTTGCCAAATTGCAATTTGTTGTTCGGTGGTATAACTATTCCAATCAATCACTTCATGATTAAAACGGCGACAACCACGACATACTTGGTCGCCAAATACAGTAGAACATCGTCCTGCACAAGGGGTTAAACGTTTATTTTGAATAGATTGAGACATAATTCATACCTTGCGTTAAGATTTGTTCTTTTTCATTTTAATGACTAAAAACCATATAAAAGCAATTAATAGTACAGCAACAATCCCAGCAGTTAAAACAGGCATAAAAATGGCAAAAGCAGAGAGTCCAATCGCAGTTCCTGTTTCAGCAACGGAAATGGCAGGATTCGCTAATCCACCTGTGGTAACGGTAGAAGCACCACGTCCTACAGCCGTTGTCCCTTTAATCAGACTAGCTGAACCACCACCAGCGACTAAAGCTAAAGCCCAAGTTAAAGCGGGATCCATATCGGTAAGTGTTGATGCCATGACTAATGTGCCTGCAATGCCTGCTAATGGTACAGCTAAACTATCGAGTAGGTTATCGACATAAGGTATTAAATAACTGACAGATTCTGCGATACTTGCCACGCCTAAAATCACGAGAGCAGGTGTTGAGGCGAGCCAAGCCCATTGTTCATTTAAGGGTAAAATCCCCCAAAATGATGCACCACTTAAAGCAAATAAGGGGACAAATACACGGAAACCTGCACTTGCAGCCAGTCCAATACCAAGAAAAATACTTAAAAGGATTTCTGTACTCATAATAAACAAATATTTAAATTATATTTCACTAAAATTATACCACTTATTTATGAGAATATATGCGAATATTTGATGAAAATAAACAATGATGATTATTCTTATTTGTTATTTTAAAGTATAGATTTGATGAAATAGTCACCTACATTGCATCATGTAGGTGATTATTCTTTCACTTAGTGAATATCCATTTGTTCTAATTCTTTGACTTTTCTTAAGTTTTTCTTGATACCATAACCACCATTTTCATACATATTAATCAATTGGTCGAGACTGTCATGTAAAAAATCATGGTCATCGGTATTTTCTAAGACAAACTCATGATACATTACCGCTTTTTTATAGTCTTTTTTGACTAACTCGCCTTCATAATAAAGATTACCTAAATTGTAAGCAGCTGCAACATCGCCTAATTGATAGGCTTGTTCATATAAACTCAAGGCTTTATTAATATCTTTATTGACCCCACGACCTTCTTCATACATCAAAGCTAAATTATTGGTCGCAATCGGGTGTTTTTGAGCAACAGCTAATTGATAATATTTAACGGCTTGTTTTTCATCTTGTTTAAAGCCATATAAACCATCTTCATAGGCTAAAGCTAATTCATATTGAGCAGGGTCATGACCATTATTTGCTGATTTAACTAGATATTCACGGTATAATTTTTTATTTTGAAATGTTTCATCATCACGATAGATGATTGCTAGCATAAATTGTGAACTTGCATGACCTTTATCTGCTGCTTTTTTATACCATTTTTCAGCTTGAATCACATCAACATCATTACTCGCATAGCCATTATCATACATATAAGCAACTGAGTTCATAGCTTCTAAATGACCATTATTCGCAGCTTTCATATACCATTCAAAGGCTTTTTGATAATCTTGCTTAATGCCATTGCCTTCAAAATAACCATCGCCAATCATATTTTGCGCATCTGCATCGCCTGCTTGGGCTTTTTTCAAGGTTTCTGCACTATATGAACCGTATTGATATTGATAAGCGAACGTTGCCATACTGCTTGTTGCGAGCATTGCACCAAACAATGCCGATAAAATATAATTTTTCATCAAAACTCCAATGAGTTGAACAATAAATGGATAAGCTATTTTATACAGATTATAAAAATAAAAGCAAGTGTATTATTTAAACTGGCTAAACTGTAAAATAACACTTGTTTTTATAGGTTTAGTGTTTTAAAATAGAGAAATTGAAATTTTAGGAGACAGTGATGTCTAATTATGCTTGGTTGTGTGAGTATAGTAATTATTCTGTAACAAAAGTGCATGGTATTCAAGCTACTATACCTGAATGTTGGGATGCTGTAGACCTTTTTCGTCTTGAACAAAAAGAAAAGGCTGGGAATGCAACTGATGATGAAAAACAAAAGATAAAAATGTATTATGATTTAACAAAGCCATTTTCTGAAAAATGGAAAGGGGGGGAGTTTATTGAGGGTAAATATATGCCAAAAGCAATATTTAGCGAACCAAACTTTAATGAACCAAATAGAGTCTTGCCAAATACAAATGAAGTAATGTTTCGAATAGTTGGAGGTTTCTTGATTATTAGTGAGAAAATATACAAAATAATTTCCAAATATAATCTTGGTAAAACCCATTTTAGCCAAGTTTATATCTATGACATTGAAACCAAAGAACAGCTTTTCGATAAGCCTTATTATTTTATGAATATTGCAGAGAAATTTGAGTTTTTGGATGTGGCAAATAGTCAAGAAATTACAGCTAACCACTATTTCTCTCAACAAAGAAAGAGATGGATAAGAGAACCAAAAGATGATGATATTGTTTTATTATCACAAGCTAAAGCCAATGAGGTAGATTTATGGCATGACCCATTACTTAATCATTCTTTATTTTTTTCAGATAGATTGGCTCAGTCTTTAGTACAATCAGGTTTTAATAAAAAAGAACTTGGTTTGATTCGTTGTGTTATTCAATAAATAATTATCAAAAATAATATGTTATATTGAATTGATTGTTATTTATAGATTTAAGTAAGGGCGAAAAATTTTTCGCCCCTACATTTTGATGATATTGTACAATGATACAATATTATTTTTCACCAGCCAAGAAGAACCATGTATCGAGTACAGAGTCTGGGTTAAGTGAAACTGATTCGATATTTTGTTCCATCAACCATTTTGCTAAATCTGGATGGTCTGATGGACCTTGTCCGCAAATCCCCACATATTTACCTGCTTTACGGCACGCATGAATTGCCATTGACAATAACGCTTTGACTGCTAAATCACGTTCATCAAACAGATGAGAAACAATACCACTATCACGGTCTAAACCAAGCGTGAGTTGTGTTAAGTCATTTGAGCCGATTGAGAAACCATCAAAATGCTCTAAGAATTGCTCTGCCAATAACGCATTGGTTGGTAATTCACACATCATAATGATTTTTAAGCCATTTTCACCACGTTTTAAACCATTTTGTGCAAGGAGTTCAATCACACGTTTAGCTTCATTGACTGTACGCACAAATGGAATCATAATTTGTACATTAGTTAAACCCATTTCATCACGCACTTTTTTCAAAGCACGGCACTCAAGTTCAAAACAATCACGGAAATTATCAGAGACATAACGGCTTGCACCACGAAAACCAAGCATTGGGTTTTCTTCTTCAGGTTCGTATAGTTTTCCACCGATTAAGTTCGCATATTCATTAGATTTGAAATCAGACATACGCACAATTACTGGCTTATCAGCAAAGGCAGCCGCAAGGGTAGAAATCCCTTCAACCAATTTTTCAACATAGAAATCAATCGGTGTTGCATAACCTGCAGTACGCATCAGCACGGCGGCACGAGTTTCACGAGGTAAGCTATCGATATTAATCAATGCTTTAGGGTGAACACCAATCATACGGTTAATGATAAATTCTAATCGAGCTAAACCTACACCTTGATTTGGAATTTGGGCGAAGTCAAATGCACGGTCAGGGTTGCCGACATTCATCATCAATTTAAATGGTAATGGAGGCATTGATTCGATAGAATTACTTTGAATTTCAAAATCTAAACAATGCTCATAAACAAAACCTGTATCGCCTTCAGCACATGAAACGGTTACTTCTTGTCCATCTTGTAAAATTTCAGTGGCATTGCCTGAACCGACAATCGCAGGTACGCCTAATTCACGTGCAATAATTGCCGCATGGCAAGTACGTCCGCCACGATTGGTAATAATCGCAGATGCACGTTTCATTACTGGTTCCCAATCTGGGTCAGTCATATCAGAAACCAATACATCGCCATCTTGTACCTTGTCCATTTCTTGTACAGATGTAACAATGCGCACTTTTCCTGCACCAATGCGTTGTCCGATTGAACGACCTTCTACTAAAACAGTTCCTTTTTGTTTGAGTAAATAACGTTCCATTGTGCCTGCATTTTGACGGCTTTTTACCGTTTCTGGACGAGCTTGTACGATATATAATTTACCATTATCGCCATCTTTTGCCCATTCAATATCCATTGGCATGCCATAATGTTGCTCAATAATTAAGGCTTGTTTAGCTAATTCATGCAATTCTTCATCGGTGAGTGCAAATTGTTGGCGTTCTTGTTTATCAACATCAACCACAGCCACTGATTTACCTGCACTTGCATCTTGAGTATAAATCATTTTTTGGTGTTTTGAACCTAAATTACGGCGTAAAACAGCGTGTTTCCCATTATTTAATAATTTTTTCGATAAATAAAATTCATCAGGGTTCACTGCACCTTGTACAACCATTTCACCTAAACCATAAGACGCAGTAATAAACACCACATCACGGAAACCAGATTCGGTATCAAGGGTAAACATCACACCAGAAGAGCCTGTTTCTGAACGTACCATATATTGTACGCCTGCTGATAATGCCACTAAACTATGGTCAAAACCTTGATGTACACGGTATGCAATGGCACGGTCATTAAATAATGATGCAAAAACTTCTTTAATGGCAATCAGAATATTATCAATACCACGAATATTTAAGAAGGTTTCTTGTTGTCCTGCAAATGACGCATCGGGTAAATCTTCCGCTGTCGCTGATGAACGCACCGCAACCGCAATATCAGGATTACCATTGGATAATGTGTGGAAAGCTAAACGAATTTCTTGTTCTAATTCTTTAGTTAATGGTGTATCCACAATCCATTGACGAATTTTTGCACCAGTTTCAGTTAAAGCCTGAATATTATCAACATCGAGTTGGTCTAATTCTGCTTTAATTTTATCATTGAGACCGCTTTGTTGTAAAAATTCACGGTATGCTTCGGCTGTGGTCGCAAACCCTGTGGGTACAGAGACACCAGCATTGGCAAGGTGGCTAATCATTTCGCCGAGTGATGCGTTTTTACCGCCAACCAGTTCAACGTCATGCTTGCCAAGTTGATTTAAAGGAATAACACGAGCAGTCATCTTTTTCTCCTGATAGGATAATTGAGACATTTTATCTTTTTGAGATAGAATGTAAAATAAAATTCTGTTAAATATATCGTCATTATATTATACTCATTTGTAGATGTCGTTAGCTTTATGTTGTTGTCTAAAAAATAAACTTTTAGTAAGTAGTTGATTTTTATCTATATTTTATTTATTTCAAAAGTAAATGTTTATTATTTTTTTAATAAATGATTTTTTAGGGTAATATAGGCATAATTTAAATGAATAGTGGTAATGAAATGAGTGAAATTTATCGTACAGTATTTTTTATTTCCGATGGCACGGCGATTACTGCGGAAACCTTGGGGCGTTCATTATTGGCACAATTTCCTAATGTCAAATTTGAAGTGCATATCATTCCTTATGTGATGAGTGAAGAAATTGCTTTAAAAACAGTTGAGGAAATCAATGCTTGTGCTGAAATGACAGGCTGTTTACCATTGGTATTTGATACCATCGTCAATGCTGATGTACGAGAAATCATCAATACTGCGAATGCAGTTAATTTAGACGTTTTTGAAGGATTGATTAGTAAATTAGAACATGAGCTTGGCACACCGCCAACCACATTGGTTGGGCAAACTCATGCTGTTACCAATAGTGAAACTTATCAAGCACGGATTGATGCGGTACATTTTGCCCTTGATAATGATGATGGGGCAAGAACACGTCATTATGATAAAGCAGATTTGATTTTGATTGGGGTATCTCGTTCAGGCAAAACGCCAACATCGATTTATTTATCGTTGCAATTTGGTATTCGTGTAGCAAATTATCCATTAACCGAAGAAGATTTAGATGATAATCGCTTACCAAGTATTTTAAAACAACATAAGCATAAATTATTTGGTTTGATGATTAATGCTGAACGTTTGGTGGCAATTCGTACTGAACGTATGGGGCAAAGTCGTTATGCGAGTTTTAATCAATGTCAAATGGAATTACGAGCGATTGAAGGCATTTATATTTCCGAAGGCATTCCATATTTAGATGTGTCGGAAATGTCAATTGAAGAAATTTCAACACGTATTTTGCAAATGACAAAATTAAAACGCCGTATTGTTTAAATGATAGAATAATGTCATTAAAAGAATAGGGTGCGTATTACGCACCTTACTTATACTTTATATTTCAATAAGTTATTAATTATAGTTAAGCTAAGCTCACGTTTATCTAACTGATATTTTAACTTTTAGGTGGCGTTAAAAAGACTGAGCATTTCGCTAGTTCTTGTGTTGCTTCAGCAATTTTTTGTTTATTTTTATCACGCACAATAATCGTCAGACTTACATTATCTTTTTCCAATACTGTTTTATACGCATGATAATAATCATGAGGTTTTGTATCATTTTTTAAGTTAGGATGATTATTGATATAACGGCAAGGTTGTTCATTAGCTTCTTGTTGCATTTGGGTACGAATTTGTTGGGCTTGTTCGCTTGGTAATAAGAAATCAATATCATAATACTGAGTAATTTTTGGATAATGATTTAAAATATCCATTTTAATAGGTAAACCCGAACGTTTCATTTGCTTTTCCATTTCAGCATCTATTTTAATGTTTTTTAATTCATTGCGGACATTTTCTTGAAATTTCTTGGCAGAATAATATTCAGTGCCAAACCATAGACCAGCAATAATTGCTAGACCAATGATTACAAATTTGATATTCATGTTACATTCTCACACTTTAAGCTACATTTATTAAATTATAGCATTATGTTATGTTATGTTATGTTATGTTATGTTATGTTATGTTATGTTATTTAATTAAAACATATTGTAATATTTTTATTTGAGTTAAGAGTTTTATTGTAGGAAAAACAGCATAAAAAATCTATCTAAAATAATGAGATTTTATCATTTGCTTATGGTAGAATATTGGGTAATTATTTTTTGATATTTTTATAAATGGATAAGGTCAAAATAATTGATATTATCCATAATTGATGAGAATTTGCATGACCCATTTTATCTTTGTAACAGGCGGTGTGGTTTCATCGCTCGGTAAAGGCATTTCGGCAGCATCAGTCGCTGCTTTACTTGAAGCTCGTGGCTTAAAAATTACTATGGTCAAAATGGATCCTTACATTAATGTTGATCCTGGGACGATGAGTCCATTCCAACATGGCGAAGTTTTTGTAACTGAAGATGGGGCGGAAACTGACCTTGATTTAGGCTATTATGAACGTTTCTTAAAACGCTCAAAAATGAGTAAACTCAATAACTTTACCAGTGGTCGTGTTTATCAAGATGTGTTAGATAAAGAACGCCGTGGCGATTATTTGGGTAAAACTGTTCAAGTTATTCCACATATTACTGATAATATTAAAGAGCGAGTGCGTAAAGCTGGCGAAGGTTTTGATGTTGCGATTGTGGAGATTGGGGGTACGGTAGGCGATATTGAAAGTTTACCCTTTATGGAAGCAGTGCGTCAATTAATGGTGGAATTGGGGCATAATCGTTCAATGTTAATGCACTTAACATTATTGCCATATATCGCATCGGCAAGTGAGTTAAAAACTAAGCCAACACAACATTCAGTCAAAGAATTATTGTCAATTGGTATGCAACCAGATATTTTAATCTGCCGTACCGAACATGATGTTGATGAAGATACAAAACGTAAAATCGCCCTATTTACCAATGTTAAGCAGGAAGCGGTGATTGTGTGTAAAGATGCTCGTAGCATTTATGAAATTCCACGCAATTTTTATGAACAAGATGTTGATGATTTAATTGTGAGCCGTTTTGGTTTTGAAAACTTGCCAGAAGCTGATTTATCCGATTGGGATAGTGTTTGTGAAGGTTTATTTAATCCAGAGTTCACGGTGCGTGTGGCAATGGTTGGTAAATATGTAGAATTGCCAGATGCATACAAATCAGTTAATGAGGCGTTACTTCATGCAGGTATCAAACATCGTGTGAAAGTGCAAATTGATTATGTTGATGCTGAAGAGTTAGAAAGCCAAGATGAAAAAGCAATCTTAAGCACGGCTGATGCGATTCTCGTTCCAGGTGGATTTGGCGAACGTGGCACAGAAGGCAAGATGAAAGCCATTCGCTATGCTCGTGAAAACAATGTACCTTATTTAGGGATTTGCTTAGGTATGCAGTTGGCAGTGATTGAATTTGCTCGTAATGTTGCAGGTTTAACTGAAGCGACTTCGACCGAATTTAATAAGAAAACACCACAACCAATTATCAGCTTAATTACTGAATGGCTAGATGAAAAAGGTGAATTGCAAGAACGTTCAGATAGCTCGAACTTAGGTGGTACGATGCGTTTAGGCTCTCAAACATCATTACTGCTTGAAGGTACAAAAATGCGTGAAATCTACGGACAAGCGGAAATTGTAGAGCGTCATCGCCATCGTTATGAAATGAATAATCATTTTATTAGTGATATTGAAAAAGCAGGTATGAAAGTATCTGGTTATTCGGCACAAAACTTGGTAGAAACGGTGGAAATTCCATCACACCCATTCTTTGTGGCGGTGCAATTTCACCCAGAATTTACCAGCTCGCCACGAGGCGGACACCCATTATTTGGTGCGTTTGTAGAAGCAGGCAAGAAAAAGCATTTGGCTTAATGATTGATTTGCATTACAATAAGGGAAGTCGGTTATGATTTCCCTTTTTATTTGGCAGGAGTAAAATATGTTAGAAATTGCGATTCAAGATATTCAACAATACGATTTAAAAAGTATTCAAGAACAAGTTACTCTCAATATTAATGGCGATAAATATTTATTAAACCCTACGCTGAATGGCGGGCAATACATTTTGACTTTGGTGGATAATGAAATAGAGTTGCCAAAAGTGCCTGTTTTTGGAATTGCTAAAGGACAAATTAAAATGAGCGATGATTTTGATGAGCCTTTAGAGTGTTTTAAAGACTATATGCCATAAATAAGGATTTATGATGCGATTATTATTGGATACGCTTACTTTTTTATGGTACATTAATGGCGACGAAAAAATGTCTGCTTATGCAAAGCAATTAATTGCCAGCCCAAATAATCAGTGCTATTTGAGTTTTGCAAGTTTGTGGGAAATGAGCATTAAATCATCATTGGGCAAATTGGAAATTCCACTACCAATTAGCCGACTATATCAAAAATATGTACTTGAAAATCATATTCGCTTGTTGGATTTTGATATTAAGTATTTACAAAATTTTCACGATTTGCCTTTTCATCACAATGACCCATTTGATAGAATGATAATCGCCCAATCAATAATGGAAAATATGCCGATTATTGGTTGTGATAGGGCATTTAAAGATTATGATGTAAACGTATTTTGGTAAATTTGGAGTATAAAATGATTGAAATTGCCATTCAAGAAATTGCGAATTATGATATGGTGCAAGTTTTGCAAAAAGCCGAGCAGGGCGAAAAAGTGGTATTAAATTTAAATGGTAAGCAGTTTAATGTTATGCCAAATGAAAAAATAATGTCTGAAGAGGAAAGAAAATTAGCCATTTTAGATAATATTTTTGACACTGTACAAGCCAAACTACCGCCAAACTTTAAGTTTGACCGAGAGGAATTGTATGAGCGTTAAACAACCTTATTTTATAGACAGCAATATTTTATTGTATTCTATCGGCGATGATGTGCATAAAAAACAAATTGCAAAACAATTGGTAAGAAATACTCATTTGATTATTAGTACGCAAGTATTAAATGAGTTTTGTAATGTAGCTTTTAAAAAGAAATTGCTTACGCCAGAACAATTATTTGTATCGGTAGATGGATTTCGTCAAGTATTTACGGTAATGGATTTAACCAGTGATTTGGTTATCAATGCTCTAAATATCAAAGACCGCTATCATTATTCTTATTGGGATAGTTTGATTATTGCCACCGCTTTAAAATCAGGTGTATCTATTTTATATTCTGAAGATATGGCTCACAGTCAAATAATAGATGGGAAATTAACAATTATTAACCCATTTATTGAAAATTGGAGAACTGATGTTTAAATTAAACCCTGAATATAATTGCCCAAATTGTCAAAATAAATTTATAAGAAAACAGTTAATTAAAAAGCCATTTAAGGGAACATTAAAATGGTATCAAATGACACCGGCTCCGAGAGTGTATTGTCCACATTGTGAGCAAAGGTTGGTCGCTATTCTCCCCAATCAATTTTATTTTACTTTAATTGCCATGTCATTACCAATTGTTATACTAATGTTAATCGATATGATGGATTTATTTGTTGTGAGTAAAACTTTTGAAATAATTTTTCAAGGTACTGGTTTATTGATTGCTTTATATTTTGCGATTCAAACAGATAAAAATATCGTATATCAAAAAGCAAATGAATAAACATTGATATTTCGCTTAATTGATGATATTTTAAGATAATTTTTAAATTTAGGTAGTGTTATGACCACTTTAACTGCAAAATCGACTATTCAACTCAATGGCATTCAAATCGCCAATGATAAACCATTCGTCCTATTTGGTGGAATGAATGTCATTGAAAGTCGTGATTTGGCGTTTGAAATTGCCGAAACGTATATTGATATTTGCCAGCGATTAAATATTGGCTATGTGTTTAAGGCTAGTTTTGACAAGGCGAATCGTTCAAGTTTACATTCTTATCGTGGGCTTGGAATGGAAAAAGGCTTAGAGATTTTAGGTGAGATTAAACAACAATTTAATGTGCCGATTATTACCGATATTCACGAGCCGTATCAGGCTGAACCAGTGGCGGAAGTGGCTGATATTTTACAACTTCCTGCATTTTTAAGCCGTCAAACTGACCTTGTGGAAGCAATGGCAAAAACAGGTAAAATCATCAATATTAAAAAAGCTCAATTTTTAGCACCCCATGAAATGCGTCATATTTTGCACAAATGCCTAGAAGCAGGCAATGACCAGTTGATTTTATGTGAGCGTGGTTCAGCATTTGGCTATAATAATTTAGTGGTGGATATGCTTGGTTTTGATATCATGAAAGCGATGAATGTACCAGTATTTTTTGATGTAACGCACGCTTTACAAACACCAGGGGGACGTGCAGATAGTGCAGGTGGTCGCCGTGCTCAAATTACCACATTGGCAAGAGCAGGTATGGCAACAGGTTTGGCAGGATTATTTTTGGAAGCTCACCCAAACCCTGATGAAGCTAAATGCGATGGACCTTGTGCCTTAAGATTATCACAATTAGAGCCGTTTTTAACCCAATTAAAACAGCTTGATAATTTGGTCAAAGGGTTTGAAGTGCTTGATACGCATTAAATAAGAGTTATAAAGATAATCTTTGGGGATTAAAATGTCGTTCTATGGTGTTTCGTTTATTTGGATAATTGTTTTGCTATTATTCCATATTTTAACACCCAAAGATTGTCGTGGATTATTAGATATTTATTGTATAATTAAAGAAAAACCGACTTTAAAAATGGTGTCAGCTTTTATAGTTGGAATTATTTTATGGGTTTGTTATATTTTAATGATATTTTTATTTTTAAAAAATTATCAAAATGCAATCATTGAAGGATTTTGATGATAAGCGTAATCTGTAAGGTGCGTACAACGCACCTTACACCAAATTAGCAGGTTAAACTCAATGAAATTTACACCTAGCCATAAACACACTTGTCCAAATTGTCAGCAATTATTTAAATCATCAGAGCTGATAGAAAAACCTGCAAAAGGGTCAGAAAAAACTATATTTTATGTACACCCAGATAAACATTGCCCACATTGTCAGCAGAAATTGGGTCAAGTGTGGGATAAAAAGTTTTCTTTAAAGTTGGTATGATGGTGATTTTTGTATCTTTTTTATACTGCATACTGCTAATTTTTTGTAATATTACTGAAAATATTTTTTGGTTTTCTATTGTATTTACTGTACTGATTGGCTGTATTGCTGTTGAAATACTTGATAGAAACTCTTATTATGAAAAACTGGATGAGTGAAGTTGGTGTTTAATTGATGTGTCACATTTTATTTTTTTAAAGGCGTTTAAAATGAAAAAAATCTGTAAGGTGCGTACAACGCACCGTTTAAAATTCTAAATCTAAATGGTGTGTATTACACACCTTACGCCAAATTTTTCCATTTGTATTTAAAAAGGTATTTTAAAATGAAAAAACTCCTATTTTTACCACTTATCTTAGTATTATCCACCAATGCCCACGCTCTATCCGCCAAAAATTGGCTCGGAGAAATTGCCAGTTTGGTGGAAAATGGGCAAATTTTTAAATTAAGAGAAAGTGCCAAGCAATTGGGTTTAAATGATATTGATAATTTGGCAATGAAACCTGTAGCAAATGGCGATAGTATTCGCTACACTTATCACAACAATGATAAAGATATTCCGATTGCGTCTATTTCGCATATTATTTCTGTCGGTGGTTTAGGTGATTATGAGTTAAATAAAGCCAATAAAAGCGTAATAATTCATTTTAAAGAACATTGCCCAAGCATTAAAATGCTTAAATTAGAATTTGGTGAACAATTTAAAACGGTTGAAATGGTGGGTTCGCCAAGTTTGCAAACTGGGCGAGGCATTGCTTATCAATCTCATTATATCTACACGCCAAATAATATCATTTCAGTTGAAAATAATGGCTGTGAATGGCATATTAGTGGAACGGCAGAGTTTAAATAAGCTTTATTTTGAGGAACACATGATGAACCAACATGAATTTGAACAACGTTTAGAGCAAGCATTTGATGATAATCATCAACCGATTGTAGAAAATATTCAACAATTACGTCAAGATTTAATGGATATTACCCAAATTGATGAATTGGTAGATAGTTTCTTTGCTAATCAATTGGTTATTCCACACCCTGATGAATTATATCAACAAGGTATGCTCCATTTAAAAATCATGGAAAGTTCAGACTATACACAACATGAAACATCACCAATTAAAAATACTCATTTGTGGCAAGAAAGTGTATTGTGGTTGGTGGTTTATCATGAAGCCATGATTGATATGTATTATCAAGAAAAAGATGAACGTTTCCAAGCATTTATGAATTTTATGATTTTATGGAAATTTAAATGGTTCTTAGCGGATATTATTGATGATGTCTCTCGTCCTTATAGTCAAATCAATCAATATATGCGTTTATTTTCATATTATTGTAATTTGTTGGATTTAGGTTGGCGTTCAATTCATAAATTAGCAGTCATGCACGGTTTGCAAATGGCAAATCAAGACATGGTAAAAACACATTTTAAATTATGGCTTGATGCTGAAAAAAATGATTTTGATGATTGTTGGGCGTGCCAAGTTGATGATATGGTGCGTGTGAATGTATTTTTAGGTCAATATGAAAAAGCCCTTGAATATGCTCAAGAAATTTTAGATGGTACTAGTTCTTGTGGCGAAGTACCACATTTGACCAATAGTTTAATTGTGCAAGCATATTTTTATACTAACCAATTAGAAAAAGCCAAAAACTTATTAATTTCAGGTTATGATTTAGTCAAAGGACAAGGGCAATTCATTAAACCGATTGCAGAGTTCATGCGATTAGCCATTCAAATGGGCGATATACAATTTGCTGAAAACATTTATCAAGAAAACAAAGACTTATATCATGAATGTGAATCATTATTTGAGCGAATGTTGTTTGCTATTGAAGCATCAAAATTGGCTGTAGCAGAACAAGCTGAGTTATTGGAGCAAGCCAGCCGTTTAGCACATCAATTTGATGAGCGTCATGGTAATGATTATTATAGTCGTCAGCTTGTAGTGCCTGTAGTAGAGGTATCATCAGGTTTAAAATCTTAACTGATTGTAATTTATTGATTTTATGTATGCGTAAATTGTAGTTTACTCATATTAGGTTAAATGATTTCAGTAAAATGAATGAAGTTCAAATTATTTTAATTTGAGAAATTTAGTCTATAAATTAATCAATTTAATTTATAAGCGATGAAAAGCGGTAGATAAACTGATTTTCCTATGCAAAATTATGGTATACTGTAAAGATAATTAGGCTAATGCCTAACTCAAGTTTTAAATGGTAATTTACATTAATTATTAATGCTAAAATTGCTGAACTGTTGCGTTTTTGACCTAAAGGACATTGTATGTACGCTGAACAAAATAAAACTGCGATTGAAATTAAAGACATTCGTGCACGTGAAATTTTAGATTCTCGTGGTAATCCAACCATTGAAGCTGATGTAATTTTAGAATCTGGGGTAGTGGGTCGTGCGTGTGCACCATCAGGAGCATCAACAGGTTCTCGAGAGGCCTTAGAATTGCGTGATGGCGATAAAGCTCGCTATTTAGGTAAGGGTGTTCGCCAAGCTGTACAAAATGTAAATACTGAAATTCAACAATTATTGGTGGGTCAAAGTGTATTTGAGCAAAAATTACTTGATGAAAAAATGATTGCTCGTGATGGTACGGAAAATAAATCTAAATTGGGGGCAAATGCAACCTTAGCAGTCTCATTAGCAATTGCTCGTGCTGCTGCTCAACAGCAAAATTTACCATTATTCCAATACATTGCAAATTTGCGTGGTCAAAATAAACTCAGTATGCCAGTGCCAATGATGAATATCTTAAATGGTGGTGCTCATGCTGATAATACCGTTGATATTCAAGAGTTTATGATTGAGCCTGTTGGTTTTACATCATTCTCTGAAGCGTTGCGTGCGGGTGCGGAAGTTTTCCATAGCTTAAAATCTGTACTTAAAAAACAAGGCTTAAATACTGCTGTGGGTGATGAAGGTGGTTTTGCACCAAATTTACGTTCTAATGAAGAAGCGATTACCGTTATTTTACAAGCGATTGAACAAACAGGTTACAAAGCAGGTCAAGATATTTATTTGGCTTTAGACTGTGCATCATCTGAATTTTATAAAAATGGTCAATATGTGCTTGAAGGTGAAGGTAATAAAGCATTTACTAGTAACCAATTTGCTGACTATTTAGCAGGTTTGGTACGTCAATATCCTATTATTTCAATTGAAGATGGTTTAGATGAAAGTGATTGGGATGGTTGGGCGTATTTAACATCAATTTTAGGTGATAAAATCCAACTTGTTGGTGATGATTTATTCGTAACTAATCCGAAGATTTTACAACGTGGTATTGATGAAAAAGTTGCAAACTCTATCTTAATTAAATATAACCAAATTGGTACTTTAACTGAAACTTTAGATGCGATTTATTTAGCTAAAGCTAATGGTTATACTACAGTTATTTCACATCGTTCTGGTGAAACTGAAGATAGTACTATTGCTGACTTAGCAGTCGGTACTGCGGCGGGACAAATCAAAACTGGTTCATTGTGCCGTAGCGACCGTGTAGCGAAGTACAATCAATTATTGCGTATTGAAGAATTAATTAAAGCACCATATCATGGTAAAGCTGAGTTTAAAGGCTTAAAATAAT
The DNA here is from genome assembly GCF_030674635.1 of Moraxella sp. ZY210820. NCBI lineage: Bacteria > Pseudomonadati > Pseudomonadota > Gammaproteobacteria > Moraxellales > Moraxellaceae > Nasibacterium > Nasibacterium caprae. The sequence goes on from NZ_CP089978.1 coordinate 1,134,447, forward strand.
TTAATCTTCTAAGTTTAAAATTTACGCTTTTGGCATAATGGCTAAAAGCGTAAATCAATATTGAATTGAGTGTTTTATGAATAATTTTTTCCATTCCAAAATGAATATTGCAATTTTGATTATCTCATTATTAATCATTGCGGTATTGCAATACCAATTATGGCGTGGTGAAACAGGTATTTTAGAACATCGTAAACTCACACAACAAATCGCTGAACAACAAGATAAAAATAAAGCAATGGAAATGCGTAATCGTATTTTATTTGCTGAAATGGACGATTTAAAACATGGTTATGATGTGGTTGAAGAATATGCACGTTTAGATTTAGGTCTAGTGAAAAAAAATGAGACTTTTGTGCAATTAAATACGGCAAAAGCTAAACCATTACCTGCAGAATTTGTTGAACAACAACAATCTAATATCGCTCCCATGATGGACGAAATTGCTCCAGATATTCGTGAACCATAAAATAGGGCTACATTATGTTCACATCACAAAAATTATGGGCAGTGATTCCTGTAGCTGGAAGTGGTTCACGTTTTTCATCACAACAATTAAAACAATATATGTTGATTAATGATAAAACCGTGTTAGAGCATACATTAGAAGCCATCACACAATTACCTTTATCCGCTTATGTTTTAGCTAAATCGCCTAATGACCAACAATTAGCAAGGCTAAATTTACCATCAGCACATTTAGCACATGAGTGTTTAGGTGGAGCAGAGCGAGTAAATTCAGTACTTAATGGCTTATATTATCTTAAAAATCAATGTTATGCTAATGATGATGATTGGGTGATGGTACATGATGCAGCGAGACCTTGCGTACAATATCAACATTTAAAAGCACTCTATCAACAATGTTTAAACACAGGGCAAAGTGCAATTTTAGCTACGCCTGTACGAGATACTTTAAAAAAATCAGATACTACACAAAATATTTTGCATACTGTTAATCGTGAGCAAATGTGGCAAGCACAAACGCCACAAATGGCACAATTAGGTGTACTTATTCATGCGATTGAACAGGCATTAAACGATAATATCATCATCACTGATGAAGCAAGTGCTTTAGAATATATGGGGGAAATTGTGCATTTAGTACAGGGTAGTAGTGATAATTTAAAAATTACTTATGCTGAGGATTTAATATTAGCAAAGTTAATTTTGCAAGCGAGAAATAATTAAACGAAACACGCTTAGCTCACTCTTCATGTTCAAAGTGAATCCAATATAGGGATTTCCATTCGCTCTAATACTGATATAGTAAAACAGCTTATTTTTTGATACGAAACCGTTCGCCTTGATCTTGTTGAAAGATAATTACAACAGCAAATCGATAATATTGGTAAGCCAAATATAAAATTTCCACAATCAACAACAAAATAATTGCACATTTTTATGCTTTTAACGTTATAATAGCATATATTGTTTGATAAACCCCATTTTGGAGAATGTATGACGGACAACAACCACCAGTTGATGCCCTTGTCAATGACCGCACCCGGTGTCAATCTTGGTGCTTATATCAATAATGTTAATCAAATTCCTATTTTAACGCCAGAACAAGAAAAAGAGCTGGCGGAACGTTATTATTATGACCAAGATTTAGAAGCTGCAAAAATTTTAGTAATGTCGCATTTACGTTTTGTGATTCACATTGCACGCAGTTATGCAGGATATGGGTTACCACAGGGAGATTTAATTCAAGAAGGGAATTTAGGTTTAATGAAGGCAGTTAAACGTTTTGATCCAAATATGGGCGTACGTTTGGTTTCATTTGCCGTACATTGGATTAAAGCAGAAATTCATGAATATGTGATTCGTAACTGGCGTATTGTTAAAATTGCGACAACTAAAGCACAGCGTAAATTATTTTTTAATTTACGTAGCTTAAAAAAATCAAGTAAAAAATTAAATCTCGAAGAGGCTCAAGCCATTGCCAATGATTTAAATGTTACCGTTGAGCAAGTGCTTGAAATGGAAGGGCGTTTAACGGCTTATGATGCTGCTTTTGAAGCACAAAATGATGACGATGATGAACAATCGCATAGTGTTGCTCCTGCTTTATATTTAGAAGATAATCGTTATGATCCAGCACGTTTAATTGAAGAAGATGATTGGGAAGAGCAAAATACAGCATCACTCCATCAAGCAATGCAAAGTTTAGATGATCGTTCACGTCATATTTTACAACGTCGTTGGCTTGATGAAGATAAATCTACCTTGCATGAGTTGGCTGCGGAATATAATGTTTCAGCAGAACGTATTCGTCAGCTTGAAAAAAATGCAATGGATAAAATTAAAACGGCAATGTTGGCGGGTTAAGCAAAAGACTAAAATGATGATATATCAAAAGAGAGATAAATTATGTGGTTAATGATTGCAAGTTTAAATATGGCATTAGCTGTCGTGCTAGGTGCATTTGGGGCTCATGGTTTAAAGAATATGGCAACAGCTCAACAGCTTGCTTGGTGGGCAACGGCAACAGATTATTTTTTCTACCACGCACTAGGTTTATTAGCATTAGCAGTTTTACATAAAATCAATAGCTTATTTCCGATTAAAGCTAGTTTTATCTGTATTCAGCTTGGTATCGTCTTATTTTGTGGTTCATTATATATTATGGGAGTTGGAGCGACATCAAGTTTAGGTATGATTACTCCGATTGGTGGTTTATTCATGATTATTGGTTGGTTATTATTAGCATTTAATGCCTTAAAATATCGTAAAATGTAGGGTAAAATGATGAAAATTTATTTAAATGGCGAATTGATTGAAACATCTGCACAAATTTTACTAGAGTTGATTGATGGTTTAGATTTACAAGGGCAACGATTTGCGGTAGAAATGAATGAACAAATTATCAGTAAATCAAAATTTGCTGATACGCCATTAACAGAACACGCAAAAATTGAAATTATCCAAGCCGTTGGTGGTGGTTGAATATAGTTTGAATGGCGTTATTCCATTTCAACCTAGATAAATATGATATTGAAAACAAGATTAGGTTTAGATTATGCACACACAAGATAGCCCATTAATGATCGGTTCACGTCAATTTAATTCACGTTTATTGGTCGGTACAGGTAAATATAAAGATTTACAAGAAACGGATTTAGCCATTCAAGCGAGTGGAGCAGAAATCGTTACTGTTGCTATTCGCCGAGTAAATATTGGACAAGACCCTAATCAACCCAATTTGTTATCGGTTATTCCACCTGAAAAATATACGATTTTACCAAATACTGCAGGCTGTTTTGATGCTAATAGTGCAGTAAGAACTTGTATGTTGGCTCGTGAGTTATTAGATGGTCATAATTTAGTTAAATTAGAAGTTTTAGGCGATGAAAAAACACTTTATCCTAATGTAACTGAAACATTGAAAGCCGCACGCACGCTGATTGATGATGGTTTTGACATCATGGTTTATACGTCTGATGACCCAATTGTTGCTAAAGAATTAGAAGATATGGGCTGTGTGGCGATTATGCCATTGGGTAGTTTAATTGGTTCAGGTTTAGGCATTTTAAATCCACATACCATTTCAATTATCAAAGAAAATGCTAAAGTCCCTGTATTGGTTGATGCTGGTGTAGGCACGGCGAGTGATGCGGCAATTGCAATGGAATTAGGTTGTGATGGTGTATTGATGAATACCGCAATTGCCCAAGCACAAAATCCAATTTTAATGGCTTCAGCAATGAAAAAAGCAGTCGAAGCAGGACGAGAAGCCTTTTTAGCAGGGCGTATGCCACGCAAACGTATGGCAAATGCAAGCTCTCCTGAAACGGGTTATTTTTTTAAATAATGTGTTTGCAATATATGATGTAAATGTTTAAATTTACATCATATCATTGAAAATTTACATTGTTTTTGTTTATAAAGGTTTATACCATGAACATCGAACATCGAACATCGAACATCGAACATCGAACATCGAACAATAGCTGTAATTACATCGACTATTGGTCGTGCTGAATTAGAGCGAGCTATTTTAAGTGTGCAACAGCAACAATATCCATGTAAGCATTATGTATTTGTTGATGGTAAACAATATTTTGATAAAATCCAAGCTTTAGAAGAAAAATATCCTGATGTGATTTTTACTTACTTACCCATGAATACAGGGGCAAATGGGTGGACGAATAGTTATATTAATACAATTGCCCCTTTTTTAATCAAGGAAGATATTATTTGCTATTTAGATGATGATAATTGGTATCAACCTGAACATACACAAGTGATTGCAAATGCGTTTACACAATATGAGATTGATGTCGCTTATACATTACGCTGTTTTATGACTGAACAAGGCGAGTATATTTGTGATGATAATAGTGAATCTTTAGGATTTTATCATTTTGAAGAATTTGGCTGTGAAATAACATTCAATAATTATCATAGAAGAATTGGATTAAAAGTCCATCGTGGTTTTTTAGTAGATACCAATTGTTTAGCTATGACGATTCAAACCGCACGAGAGTTAGCACATTATTGGACGTATTCACAACAAAATGATGCTTATGTGTGGCAACAATGTTTGCAACAAAAGAAAAGTATTATGGCAACTGCTCAATATACTGTGAATTATGTAGTGAATATTAAAAGTTATCTTTTACAGATTTTTTATGATGATTTTGAAGTACAAGATCATCAAAAAGTGGAATTTTTTCATAAAATTTTAAAAGCATGGAATCAAAATGTTTTAGATAGACCAGAAACAAAAGGCTGGCATATACCTAGCCTTTATATTGATGGAAAATTGCATATGTTATAATCATAACTAAGGAGATGTTTTTATATTAAAAATCATCTTTCATCTGCCGTAAACGACTAAATTCATCAACATTTAACACACGCAAAAATGGATTAGTCTCCAATTCCAAAGCGATTGTACTTGGAATAGTCGGTAAATTTTGTTGGCGTAATTGTTCAATTTCATTGGCACGTTGTTGAATTGCCACATTATCAGGCTCAACGTGTAAGGCAAATTTTGCATTACCTAAGGTGTATTCATGTGAACAGTAAACCGCTGTGCGTGGTGGTAAAGCGGATAAACGATTGAGAGAATGATACATTTGTTCGTGTGTTCCTTCAAAAACACGACCACAACCCATAACAAATAAAGTATCGCCACAGAATACAACATCTAAAGCATCAATAAAATAACTAATATGTCCTAAGGTATGTCCTGCTGTTAAAATCACATTCACATCTAAACCATTAAACTCAAAATGTTGTTCATGCTCTAATTTAATTTGGGCATGGGGAATATTGTCAAATTCCAAAGCGGGTGCAAATACTTGAGCTGTAGGATATTGTGTGATTAAACCCGCAATACCATTGGTATGGTCTGCATGATGATGAGTAATCCAAATTTGTTGCACATTAAGCTGATATTGTTGGCAATAATTAATAACCAATTCATGTTCTGTTGGATCAATAACTACAGTATGTTGATTGCGAGTATCTTCCAGTAAAAAGATATAATTTTGTAGCTGATTTTTTACATCAAGTGTATGAATTTTAAATGGAGCAGACATGGATATTATTCCTTACAATTATTTCTTAGCAAATTGAATGCTATCTAACGGTGGAATCAGTTGGTCAATATCTTGAGCGGTCATATTATCAAGTAAGCTTAAATCTCCAGTAATATTCCATTGCTTTTCATCATCAATGGGTTTCGGTAAGCGAGCTTCTAGCCAATCACAAATGACATCGGGTGGAAAGTCGGCATGATTACATTCAATTACCCATGCTAAAAACTCATCAGCACCGCCATTCATATACGGTGGTGGCGAGACAGGTAAAAAGCGAGTTGGTAAACGTTCATTGACTGAAAGATAATTCAATACATGACCTAATTCTTGCACCGTTTGCCATGCCAAAGGGTGTTTGATATTGATTTTAAACTTAAACCACCAAATGTTATCCTGCTCATAAGCATAGGCTAAAATATTATCAGCTTGTACACTAGGTACTTTGTTAAAGAACTCAACTAGGCGTTGAAAAGTTTGTTTATTTTGTGTCATCGTACAAATTCCCATGAAAAATACCTTATTATACAATGATAATAAGGTATTTAATCAAATCAAAAATTAATTTTCTTGATTTTGTACTTCAACAACCGTTAAAGCTGTCATGTTAACAATACGGCGTGATGTTGTAGTTGGTGTTAAGATATTAATTGGTTTATTAGCACCCAATAAAATTGGACCAATGACTACACTACCAGTAATCGCTTTTACCAAGTTAAATGCAATATTAGCTGCATCAAGATTTGGCATAATCAATAAATTTGCTGAACCTTTGTAGCGTGAATTTGGGAATGCAAATTGACGAATACTTTCATCTAAAGCTGCATCGGCGTGCATTTCACCTTCTACCGCTAATTCTGGTGCTTTTTCACTTAAAATTTGATAGACTTCACGCATTTTTTGTGCTGATGGGTCATGTTGGTTACTACCAAAACTTGAGTGAGAAAGTAAGGCAATACGTGGTTCTACGCCAAAACGTTTCACTTCTTCTGCTGCTAAAATTGTCAATTCTGCAAGCTGTTCTGCTGTTGGATTGGTATTAACATAAGTATCAGCGATAAACAAATTACGCTCATTTAAGTTTAATAAGTTCATTGCGAAGTAGTTTTTGTGCCCATCTTTCAAACCAATTACATTATTCACAAAGTCTAAATGTACACCATAGCTTGAATAAGTACCGCACAACATACCATCAGCTTTACCATATTTTACCAATAAAGAAGCAATTAAGGTTGAACGACGACGTGCTTCACGTTTAGCAAATTCAAGTGAAATACCTTTACGTTTCATGATTTCATAATAATCTTGCCAAAATTGTTCATAATCAGGATTTTTTTCTTGATCGACAATTTCAATATTTACACCATTTTGTAAACTTAAACCTAACTGTTGAATATTTGCCTCAATAATTGCAGTACGACCAACCAACACTGGATAAGCTAAACCTTCATCAACCACGACTTGTGCAGCACGCAATACACGTAAATCTTCACCTTCAGCATAAGCGATACGTTTTGGAGCAGTTTTTGCTTGGTTAAAGATAGGTTTCATCACAAAGGCAGAGTTATAAACAAACTCTGAAAGTTTTTGATGATATGCATCCCAATCTTCAATTGGGCGAGTCGCTACGCCAGTATCCATTGCTGCTTTAGCAATTGCAGGAGCAATTTCCAAAATTAAGCGTTGGTCTAATGGACCAGGGATTAAATAATCACGTCCAAAAGTTTTTGCTTTTTCACCATAAGCAGAACTTTCAGTTTGTACATGTGCTAAACGTGCAATCGCATGAACGCACGCCAATTTCATTTCTTCATTAATTACTGTTGCACCAACATCTAATGCACCACGGAAGATGTAAGGGAAACATAAGGCATTATTAATTTGGTTTGGATAGTCTGAACGTCCTGTTGCCATAATCACGTCAGAACGAACGGCAAATGCGTCAGCTGGTAAAATCTCTGGGTTTGGATTGGCTAAAGCAAAGATAATAGGGTCTTTTGCCATACGTTTAACCATATCAGGTGTTAAAACGTTTGGTGCAGATAGACCTAAAAACATATCAGCGTCATCGATGACTTCAGATAATTTAGTAAATTCAGTGTCTTGTTTATATGGTTCAGTATATTCGTTTAAATCTGTGCGAGATGTGGTTAATAAACCATTTACATCAGCGACAAAGATATTTTTCTTTTGTACGCCCAAAGCACATAATAAACCTAAACAGGATAGGGCAGCAGCACCTGCACCAGATACACAGATTTTAATATCTTCAATTTTTTTATTGACTAATTTTAATGCATTAATTAAACCTGCACTCACAATAATTGCTGTACCATGTTGGTCATCATGGAATACAGGAATATTCATACGCTCACGCAAGGTACGTTCAATATAAAAACACTCAGGTGCTTTAATATCTTCTAAATTGATACCGCCAAAAGTAGGCTCTAGTGCTGATACTACACTAATAAATTTATCTGGGTCAGTTTCTGCAACTTCGATATCAAAAACATCTACCCCAGCAAATTTTTTAAATAAGACCCCTTTACCTTCCATCACAGGTTTTGAAGCTAAAGCACCAATATTTCCTAAGCCTAATACTGCAGTACCATTACTAATTACAGCAACCAAATTACCACGAGCAGTATAACGTGCTGCATTAGAAGGGTCTTTGGCAATTTCTAAACACGGTTCAGCAACGCCAGGTGAATATGCTAAAGCTAAATCACGTTGGTTAGCTAATGGTTTACTTGGTGTAACGCTAATTTTTCCAGGTTTTGGAAATTCATGATAATGTAAGGCTTGTTGCTTTAAAGTTTGAGCAGTCATTACTTAAAAATCCTATGAACAGAGAATAGTAAAAAATATTCTAACTATACCACCGAATGCCAAAATTATACAGTCAAAAATAACGATTAAAGTCTAAAAAACAATCATAAATTTTGCTAAGGCATAAGGTTAAGTGCTTAATTTTTGGTAACTAATTAATTAAAATCCATCTGCTAATGCAACACCTAAACCAAAATAAGTCGCACGATGATTATAATCAATTAGACTTTCGCCATAGCCATCAAATACTTGGAAATGTCCACGCAATTTACCATAAATCGGAAATGTCCAGTCAAATTGCACAGCACCATGACTATCATTACCGCCTTTTAATGAATGACGTAACATTAAAGCAAAATTGTGTTGATTATGTTGATAATAAGCTGTTAAATCGCCTTGACCGATATAATTTTCGATATTAGGATTATTATCATCTTTAGCCTTAGCCTCAGGTATACGTATCCAAGGGCGTAACATCAAGGCAAAATTATTTTTTTCAAATCCTGCATGGAATGTTACACGATTCCAGCTGCGAGAAAATGGATCAGAACTACCATTGGATTGATGGTTAAAACCAACACCTAATAAACGTGCATTTAAACCCAATACATTATAATTGGTACGGAACATAAGCATAGCTTCAGGTTCATAATTGGTTTCACGGAATGGGCGTGATTCTTCGCCATTATACACTTGCCAACGTGATGATTGCGTATAGCCAAGCCATATATCGCCATTATCGCCAAAAATATTTTCAACCGCTTTGGTTTTAAGTGAAAGTTGAAATTTAGACTCTAAAGAATCATAATTTTTAGCCGCTGTAACTGTATTGAGCGGATTTTCACTTTTGGGCATCGTATTTTTATCAGTTGTTACAAATAGCGGTAAAACATAAGTCGGTTGGTAAGTATGAATATTCCATGTACCTAATTTACTGTCTGGAGACAATTCCCAATGACGGTCTAAAAATGAAATATTAGGATTAAAATCATCGCCTGCACTAAACAATTCAGTATTGTTCCAATTATGGGCAATTTTTTCTTTTAATGTCGCATTTTCATCTAAATTGGCTTGTTTTACCAAACTTACAAATTGTTTTTCCGCCTGTTGCTCTTGCAAAACTTGCTGTTTTTGTTGTTCATCTAAACGAAATAATGTGTCATAACATTCTAAACGTTGTGCATTAGCAGAAATGGCAACACAAGCATTAACCGATGTTGGCTGTAATGTTGGCGATTGAATAGTAATAGGGTCAGTCTTTGCCTTATCAGTATCTGCAAGGACATAAGGGCTATACAGTAAGGCAATACCACTAAGACTGTAAAGGGAGAAATGTAATTTATTCATAAATTAAAATAAATGATGAAATGATAAAAATATTCCATTCTCAATTTACAATCATGATATTGATATGATTCACATCATTTAATTTTGTACGGGCGGAAAATCTTCCGCCCCTACGCAACATCAATATTCATGAGTTACAATTCATTGAGAATGGCGTTACAAACAAAAAACTATATGTGATATATTGCTCTAAATTCAATCAATTTGAAATACTTCAAAGCCTAATTGCTCTAAGTTCTCACGTTGATTAAATGGAGCAACCACTGATTTACTCGCCAATTCAGGACGTAAATATTCACGAGCAATGCGTTGCAAATCTTCAAGTGTAACATTTAAGATTTTTTGACGCATGGCTTTACGGAATGTTGGTGTACGTTGATGTAAATAGGCATAACACGCACCAATCGCCTCACCTGCTGGAGAGCCAGGTTTATCCATACTTGCGATTAAACCTAAAATAGCTTCTTCTAATTGATGTGGTTGTTGCGGTTCATTAAGTAACCAATTAATTGCATGGTCAAAATCAGCAAAAGTTTCTGTTAAGCGTGGGTCACGGTAGCTATAAAAACGGAATGAACACGCATTACCATCATAACCTGCACCGCCACCATAAGCACCACCTTGTTCACGAATCGCACTATGTAAGAAACCATTGCGTAAATAACCACCAAGTACCATAAATGGCACAGCGTCAGGGTGAGAAACATCTACCGCAGGATAAGCTGTTGCACAGAATTGTACATTCGCTTGCATAAGCCATGCTTGATGTTGGGTATTTTGATGGCGTGCAACTTGTTGAACAGTTTTGGCTTGTTGTGGTTGTTGCAATTGATACCATACATTTTGCACTTCTTCCAATAAACGTTCACTTTGTTGTGCTTCACACACCAATAAAAATTGTTTTTTTGCTGTGAGTAAACGTTGATGAATGGCTTGTACCGCATCGATAAATTGTTGATAAGCCACATCATCTTGTTCGATTTTGGCTAAAGTATCACGTAACCATACAAACGCAGGTAAACCTGTATTGGCATAATCACGATTTTCTAAAGCACTATGATGACGTGATGCGGTTTGCATAGCGTATTGATGTGCGACACCAGATAATTGGCTTTGCCAACGGTTTTTACGCTGTTGTAATAACTCAATAATACGCTCTTTTTCATCAAAACGTAATTGTTCAAATGTTGTTTTTAATAAAGAAATTGCATCAAGTTTTGACGTTAAAGATTTAGTGGTTAAAGTCGTCCACGCACTAATTTTATCTTTATCATTGACTACACTACGGGTTGAAACCCCCATACCAATACCGCCTGTATGAGCAGTTTGTAATTGTTGTAGTGTTAAATAGTCCCATTCGCCTGCACCTACTTCGCCCATTAAAATGGTTAAAATTGAGAAATAAGGCGAATTAATCACATCATCATCAAGATGAATGAGTACTTGTTGATAATATAAACCATTTGTTCCTGCTGTATATAAATTCAACGGAACATCGGTATTATTGACTAAAATTTCACGCAACTGACCTTGTACAATATGCAAATCAGCAGGAATATCGTCTAAACCCACTTTTGGCAATAAATCTAAATCATCAGGTGTATTTTGGCGAATGCGTAAATCTTCTGTTTGCTTGTGAATCTTGGCTTTATCATCATCAGTTAATTTTGCGGTAATATCAGCTAAGCGATCTAATTCAGCTTGCTGTTCACGTTTTGAAACTTCATTATCGGGCTGTAAAGTTAAACGTACACGGTGTGGATTATCAATTAAGTAAGTTTGAATTAAATTTGATACCCACATCGGGTCTTGTAATTCTTGTTTTACTTGGTTTAAAGCACTATCCACGTCCCATAAACTGATTGGATCATAGTGATGAATTGGAGCATTTAAACCTTGCAACATTACATTTAAACCATAAGGCATACCATCGCCACTGACTTCCCGTTGATGAAGTTCAATTTGATGTAAAATAGCTTCAATTAATTCTGGGTCGGCAGGTTTGCTTGCCACATCACGTAAAATATCAAATACGCCTTGTTCAAATTGTTCAGCATGTTCAGGATTTGAGCCTTGAACGCCACAATAGAATGTCATTTCAAAATTGCTATCATCAATACCCATCATTGGCGATGTCGCTTGGGCATAATCGCACGTTTCTAAATAATGACGTAATGGCGATGCTGAATTTTCCAGTAATACACCTTCAACTAAACGCATACCTAAACGCACTTTTAAATCACTGGCTTGCGGTAATAACCATGCTAATAAATGATAAGTTTTATCACTTAAATCGCCACCATCATTGGCATATTGTTCAACGACTTGAATCGGAGCTGTTAAACGTGTTTCAGGGGTAGAATGTAAAGTTTCTCCACGTTCAAACTTAGCTAAAACAGGTGCAAATTGGCTATGTAATTCATCAACAGGACGATTACCAAAAGTCATAAACACCGAATTACTTGGGTGATAATGCGATTGATAAAACTCGACTAGTTGTTCATAAGTTAAATCGGGAATATTTTTGGGGTCGCCACCAGAATTATAATGATAAGTGGTATGTGGATATAAATGATGTGCTAAATGGTAATAAAGCTGTGATGAAGGAGAACTCATCGCTCCTTTCATTTCATTAAATACAACACCTTTATAGACTGCTTGCTCATTTTCCAATTCAATACGGATACCTTCCTGAGCAAAATCCAAAGGATTTAAATTTGGTGCAAAAACAGCATCTAAATAAACGGCTAGTAAATTATCATAATCTTTAATATTTTGCGTAGCAAAAGGATAAGCTGTCCAATCCGATGATGTAAATGCATTCATGAAGGTATTGAGTGAACGGCGAATCATCAAGAAAAATGGGTCTCGTACAGGGAATTGTTGAGAACCACATAAAACGGTATGTTCTAAAATATGGGCTTTACCTGTAGAATCCATTGGTTGTGTGCGGAATGCGACTAAAAATACATTTTCATCGGAATGATGAGCTAAATGGTAGTGAATTGCACCCGTTTTTTTATGTTGATAATGTTGTACTTCAATGCCCAATGATGGCATGGCTTGTTGTGAAATCAGTTTAAAATCTTGATGGCTAGATGTTGGAAATGTCATAGTTTAACCTTGCAGATGTTATTTTAACATGAGTTTGGTTTGATAAATAATTATAACTTATTGAATATAAAAGAATAAGTAGGGTGCATAGTATGCACCTTACGAGTACCAATCTTTTAATATCAAATTGTTATGGAGATAAATATCAAAATTTCCACATCTTACACCAAAAAAATGAGAAAGTATAATGATTTTATGTACAGAGAGCGTATTTATTTGCTGTATTTAAAATTCATCTCTAAACAAAATTTGTTTTTGAATGACATTTAATTGTTCACGCAAATAAGCTAAAGTTTTGATATTCTTAGCTTGTTCAGATTTTAAATGTTCTTTCAAATATTTACTTTGTAACGTTAAACTATATTCATGGGCTAAACGGTCAATTTTTTCTACGCCATCTTGTAAATAAGCCAGCGGAACACGTTGGATAATTTGATTAATTTCATATTGATAATTGGCACAAGCACCGAGCATATAATAACTTTGTGCTTGTGCATCATCTGGTAAATGTTCATAAACATAATGTAGCGTGGTCAAAATATCTGACAATAATAGATTTGGATTAATTACCGCACGCAACATTTCAAAACGTGTATATAGACTTGGATATTGGATTAAAATTGCAATCACATGGTCTTCGGTTGAACTTGGGCTATTAAAGGATAATGATGCATCTTGCTGTTGAATGGTTTTACGATTAAAACGCCAAGCTAAGCCTAATTTTTCTTTAAATGATTGTGTTAAAAGATATTTAAAAGAATTATACTTAGGCAATAAATCGGTTAAAGGCTTTAAATCACCCATCACTAAACTTTTACCTTCAGGTGTACTAATATCATAGTGTTGGCTAAGTAAAGAGAACAAAAAATCCGATAATAACGGTGATTGTTGCCATAATTGCTTGAAATGTTCTACACCATATTGACGAATTAGGGAATCAGGGTCATGCTCGGCTGGCAGTACAAAAAATTGCAATTCTCGTCCATCAGTTAATAATGGTAAAGCGATTTCCAATGTGCGTTGTGCTGCTTTTTGACCTGCTTGGTCGCCATCAAACGCTAAGGTTAAACGTGGATTACGTTTAAATAATTGTGATAAATGTTCAGCATTACTTGCTGTGCCAAGTGTTGCTACCGCACCATGAATACCATTTTGTTGCAAGGCAATTACGTCCATGTAGCCTTCAACCATGAGCCAATCTTTCGCTTTTTGTTTACTGCCTTCATATAAACCATAAAGTAATTGATTTTTATGAAAAATATCTGAATCTGGCGAGTTGATATATTTAGGCTTAGTTTCATCATTTAAAGCTCGTCCACCAAAACCAACCACACGCCCTTTGCTATCACGGATAGGGAAAATCACACGGTCTCTTAATAAACAAAAATCTCGCCCATTATTACTGGTACGAATTAAACCGAGTAATTTTAAACCCTCAATATCTTGTGGAAAAGTCTGTTGTAAATGTTGCCAACCATCAGGAGCATAGCCTAATCGCCATGCTTGAATAGTTTCTTTGCTTAAACCACGTTTACTAAAATATGCCTGTGCTTGTGCATTATGCCATAATTGTTGTTGATAATATTGCGTAATGTATTCTAATAAATCGTATAAATTACCTTCTTCTTGTGCAGATGGCATAAAAGTTTCATCAGGTAAAAAATAATTATCATTAAAATGCTGTGTTGTATCTACAAAATAATCTGCTTCAGTCAATGGTACATCAGCAGGTAAATGTTGATATTCTATGGTATTATTATCAACAGATGAATTTTTATAGGTTGTTGTTTGATTACGTTTATAGGCACTTTTTTTCTGTTCAAAATCATCTTTGGGTAAATCAATACCTGTTTCACTTGCTAACTGTTTCATTACATCAGGAAATGAACGGCTTTCATATTCCATTAAAAATTTAATTGCATTACCATTCGCCTGACAGCCAAAACAATGATAATACTGCTTATCACGGTAAACATGAAATGATGGTGTTTTTTCTTGATGAAATGGACAACAACCAGAATAAGAACGCCCTGATTTTTTGAGTTTGACATATTTGCCAATTAAATCAACTAAATCAGTACGGTCTAAAATTTGGTCTATGGTATGTTGTGGAATTGCCATGTGTTGCCTGATGATGAAGATGAATAAACTTGCTGTAGTTTAAAATAAATTATCAGAAATGGCAAAATTAAACTTGCATTTGGTGTGATAAATATTTTTGTAAACCTTTGAGTAGTAAATCTGGCTCAATGCGTGGATTAAAATCGGTCAGAAAATGTGAGAATAATTCTGCATCACCGCCTGTTAAAACTAATTGATAATTTACACTTTGACGTTGTGATAAGATATTTTGAATGGTGCTAATTAAACCAAATAAGATTCCATGATGAACAGCATCTAAGGTGTTATTCCCTACATTTAGATTTTCAAAAGCAATGGCAGGAATTTTAATGCCTTTAGTATTTTGAATCAAGGCATCACGTTGTAAATATAAACTTGGTAAAATATAACCACCTAAATGCTGTAAATCCTCCACTAAATCAATCGTTAGGGCAGTACCACAACCCACCACACAATAATTTTTACCCATTTCTGCACAGGCAAAAACTTGTAACCAACGGTCAATACCTAATTGTTTAGGGTCATGATAACCGCATCTAACCCCTGCATATTCATGTTCAACTTGGGCAAAATAAATAGGAATATTGAGCTGATTTAAAATAGATTGAATACGTTGATTGGTTTCAACATCAAGCACTGATGAAATTGCAATTTGTGCTAAATCTTGTGATTTAAAATAATGAATTAAGCCTAAAATTAAATCGGCAGGCGATTGTAAATGTAATTCTGCAATATGTTCAATCACTTGCTGATGTTCAACCATCCAATATTTTAAACGGGTATTGCCAATATCTAAAAATAAATATTTATACATAATGATAAAAAAGATAGCTTTGATGTATTGTTATTATACACGATTTTATAATATTAACGTTATGCTTAACTTAAATTTGCAAATGATTGATATGATTTAAGTCATTGTCTGTTGTAGGAGCGGAAAATCTTCCGCCCTTACATTTAAATTAACTATTAAAGATGAGATAAATTACAATGCTAAACGTTCAATTACAAAATCAATATCTTTATCACCACGTCCAGATAAATTAACTAAAATTGCTTGGTCAGGACGCATATTTTGGGCTTCACGAATGGCAAAAGCCACAGCATGAGAGCTTTCTAAGGCAGGAATAATCCCTTCCATACGAGATAACATCATAAAGGCATCTAAACATTCTTGGTCAGTTGCGGTTTGATATTCCACTAAATTTTGGTCTTTTAAATAGCAATGTTGCGGTCCTACCCCTGGATAATCCAAGCCAGAAGCAATTGAATGTACAGGAGCAGGCTCACCATTTTCATCTAATAGTACATAGCATTTAAAGCCTTGAATTTCTCCTTTTACGCCTTTAGTCATAGTCGCTGCATGACGTGGTGTGTCTAAACCTTCGCCTGCAGGTTCAACACCGACTTTACGCACATGACTATCATCTAAGAATGCATTAAATAAACCTAAAGCATTTGAACCACCGCCAACACAAGCAGTAATGACATCTGGTAATTTTCCTGTCATCATTTGGAATTGCTGACGAGCTTCATGTCCGATTAAAGATTGGAAATAGGCAACCATTTCAGGATAAGGTGCAGGACCAACCACTGAACCAATGGCAAAAATACTGTCATCTAATTGGGTTAAATACGATTCAAAAGCACTATCTACCGCTTCTTTAAGGGTACCTGCACCACGCTCTACAGGCACTAATGTTGCACCTAAAATTTTCATACGAGATACATTGGGGTGTTCTTTGGCAATATCGACCACACCCATGTGGATTTCGCATTCTAAGCCTAATAATGCCGCTGCTGTAGCCAAGGCAACGCCGTGTTGTCCTGCCCCTGTTTCAGCAATGACTTTCTTTTTGCCTAAGCGTTTAGCAAGTAATACTTCACCTAAACAATGATTGATTTTATGAGAACCTGTGTGATTTAAATCTTCACGTTTAAAATAAATTTGAGCACCACCTAAATGTGCTGATAAACGCTGTGCATGATAAATTGGACTTGGACGACCGACATAATGCAATTGTAATTGTTCAATTTGTTGTAAAAAACTTGGATCGGCAATCATGGCATGGAAACCATCTTCGATTTCCTGCATGGCTTTTGCAAGAGCTGGGTGTGCAATTTTACCGCCAAATTCGCCAAAAAAGCCTTGTTGATTTGCTTTGATATGATGATTTAAGCTATAAGTAATTTCAGACATCGTCATTTCTCCAAAATATGAAATCTTAATTATCATCATTTTATAAAATGTGTAGAATGATGTAAATCATTTCAATGATTTAAATAGTCAATATTTATCGATTGAATATTTGCGGAAAAATGTTATTTTGTTGAAAATGTGATATAACAAAGCATTTTTATAGTATAAAATCGGTAATTATTCTACTTTTACTCTTTACCTAGACTTGATTTTCTAAGACAATATAACAGTATATTTTTATGATATTTTTAAATTTGTTTTGGAATATTTTATGACCACTTTACCCACTTTTAATCCTCCTTTAAACCAACGCCATACTGCCAACGCCATTCGTGTTTTGGCGATGGATGCAGTACAAAAAGCCAATTCTGGACACCCTGGTGCCCCAATGGGAATGGCGGACATTGCCGATGTGGTATGGCGTGAATTTTATCGCCACAACCCAACCAACGCCAAATGGGCAAACCGTGATCGCTTTGTGCTGTCCAACGGACACGGCTCAATGCTCCATTACGCCTTACTGCATTTAACTGGTTATGATTTGACGATTGACGACATTAAAAATTTCCGTCAGTTACACTCAAAGACCGCAGGACACCCAGAATACGGCTATGCTGATGGCATTGAAACCACTACAGGACCTTTGGGGCAGGGCATTGCTAATGCGGTGGGTTTTGCTTTGGCGGAAAAAACCTTAGCAGGACAATTTAATCGTCCAAACTTTGATGTGATTGACCATTATACTTATTGCTTTTTGGGTGATGGTTGCTTGATGGAGGGTATTAGCCACGAAGTTTGCTCGCTGGCTGGAACATTAAATTTGGGTAAACTCATTGTTTATTATGATGATAATGGCATTTCCATTGATGGTGAAGTGGAAGGCTGGTTCTCGGACGATACCGAAAAACGCTTTCTTTCCTACAACTGGCAAGTATTAAAAGTAGATGGGCATAATGCCGATGAAATTCGTCAGGCGACATTGTCTGCCCAAAATGAAAAAAATAAACCTACGCTGATTATTTGCAAAACCATCATCGGTCTAGGAAGTCCCAACAAACAAGGTAAAGAAGATTGCCACGGGGCTCCACTGGGTAATGACGAAATTAAACTTGTGCGTGAAACTTTGGGTTGGCAAAATGAAGCCTTTGACATTCCTAGCGAGATTTATGAGGCGTGGAATGCCAAAGACAAAGGGCAAGCTTTGGAAAACGAATGGAATGCACAATTTGCCAATTATAAAAACGAATATCCAGAATTGGCAAAAGAATTGGAACGCCGTTTAAATGGTGAATTGCCAAGCGATTTTGAACAAAAAGCCGATGAATTTATTAAAGCTTGCAATGAAAAAGGCGAAACCATTGCCACTCGTAAGGCAAGTCAAAATACCATTGGGGCATTTGCGAGCATTTTGCCTGAATTTTTGGGCGGAAGTGCCGACCTTGCAGGGTCAAATTTAACCTTATGGAAAGATGCCAAAGGCGTACAAAACCATAGCGATGGTAATTATGTTCATTATGGTGTGCGTGAATTTGGTATGACGGCGATTGCCAATGGTGTGGCGTTGCACGGTGGTTTTATTCCATTTACCGCAACCTTTTTGATGTTTATGGAATACGCTCGTAACGCCGTGCGTATGTCAGCCTTGATGAAACAGCGAGTGATTCAAGTTTATACCCACGATTCTATTGGGCTTGGCGAAGATGGACCTACCCATCAGCCTGTGGAGCAAATTGCGTCTTTACGCCAAACGCCAAATCATTATACTTGGCGTCCGTGTGATACAGTAGAAACTGCTGTGGCGTGGAAACAAGCGATTTTAAGCAAAAACACACCAACTGCTTTAATTTTATCTCGTCAAAATTTACCATTCCAAAGCCGTGATGAGAATCAAATTGCTGATATTGCCAAAGGGGCTTATATTTTGGCACAAGAAAAAGGCGACTTAAAGGCGATTATTATTGCCACAGGGTCGGAAGTTGAATTGGCAATGGGGGCGTATCAGACACTTTTGGAACAAGGGCTTGATGGCGTGCGTGTGGTGTCTATGCCGTGTGCTGAAGTTTTTGTCAAACAAGACAAGGCTTATATCCAAAGTGTCTTGCCAAGCCATATTCGTGCCAGAGTGGTGGTAGAAGCGGGTATTGCCGATTATTGGTACAAATTTGTTGGTTTGGACGGTAAAGTGATTGGAATGACTTCCTTTGGCGAATCCGCTCCTGCCAAAGATTTATTTAAACATTTTGGCTTTACGGTGGAAAATGTGGTGAATGCGGTTAAAGAAGTGATGTAATGCTTTAATTGTATTTAAAAAATAAAAATGGTATTATAGAGATATAATGCCATTTTTATATGGGGGTAGCATATATGCCTTTTGTATGTTTATTAGATGGAGAACGTATTGATAGTATTGGATATTCTGCTAATGAGTGGCAAGAATTAAAAGAAAATTATCGCTCAAAAAAGCTGACAATGATTTGCTGTGGTGCTGATGTTGTTCCCAAGACCAGTGCTTATGGCACACAATTTTTTGCTCATAAAGCTAGGGTTGGTTGTGCTTTTAAGGATAAGAGTTCTGAGTATATGTATTTAGTTTATACGATTATCAAATCTGTTCAGGAAATTGGTTGGAATTATCAAGTTTATCACGAAAGTGAACTAGATTATATTGCTGACATTATGGTTTTTAATGATAAAGTTAAAATTTATTTTGATATTCGTTTAAATAGTAAAGATTTTACAAACTGGAAAGAATATTATGAAAAACATAATCAAGTTAGGTTAGAGAATGGAAATACGCAATTTGTTTATTTAATGCCTAAAAGTTGTGGTAATTCTCTTTTTAATTATGGTTTTCGTGAGTTTTCTGATATGAGGGAAAAGAAGCTCCCCATTTTTACAATAAGATTAAATAAAGATGATGAGAACAAAAAATTCTTTGAAGTCATTGACGTTATAGACATTGGAGATATATTAAATATAGATCCAAAATTATTATCTATTGAAATTTCTGATTTTATAAAGCACTTGCTTAAGGGAAATATACAACATCCAAAGAGCCATAAAAGTAAAGCTTCTATTTCTATAAAATATTCAAAAGTTTGTTGTCAATTTTGTCGTAAATTTACTCATTTTATATTGGGGTTTCAGATTTTTATTAGTATTAAAAATAAACAAATTTATTCATTATTTGTAGATAGAAAGCAACTAGGTATAGGCTGTAAATATACATTTTTAAAAGAGTATATTTATAATGAAAATATATTAAAATTAATGAATTCAGGAAAAATAGTAGATGGATTGAATAGTTGTTATTATTGTGAACAAAAGCTTGGTAATATTTATGAATATGAGTGTAAGTCATTTGATTATATAGAAATTGATTGTAATAAAGAAATCGAAAATTCTATCAAAAGTATCATTCCAAATTTAAATAATTGGGTGTTCGTTGAGTAAATAGTGGAGAGTAAAATGAAAGTGATTACTTATAAATTTAATTATCCGAAAAATACAAAGGAAATTCCTGTGCCTGCGGAGTTGGCTGTAATGGGCAATTTTGATGTGATTTTTATCAAACGAGAAACCGAACAAAACGAACGCTCCAAACCAAAACGCAAAGCCAATCCATTATTGCAAGGCTCGGTTAAAATTATTGACGACAGCACGCCATTGGATAATGATTGGGAGCTTGACTAATGCTTTTGGATACGGTTTTCCCCAAATATGACGAAATCAAACATTTATTGATTAACTAATTTAGAAATATGATAATATCGCCTTATGATGGATAAAATAAGATAATTTGATTTTTGCAATGGCACAGACTTTTTAGATGTATTCAACTTATATTTAGCATTAAAAATGAGAAAAATCACGAGTAAAATATACGATTTTTGCGTTAAAACTTGTTATTTATCATAAAAAGATTTAAACTTTTACTATCTTTTTAAATCAATTCTTGATGACTTATGATTGACCCTAAATTATTACGCAATAATATTGAACAAGTAAATCGTGCTTTGGCTAAACGAGGTATTCAACTTGATGCTGAACAATGGATAGAGCTTGAAAATCGCCGTAAACAATTACAGCAACATACCGAAAATTTACAAGCTGAACGTAATGCTGGTGCAAAACAAGTTGGACAACTGAAAAAATCAGGTGCAGATACGACTGAATTGATGGCTCGTATGCAAGCCATTAGCGATGAATTAAAGCAAGCTGAAAATGATTTATCAAACTTACAAGCAGAAATTGAGCAACGTTCATTAAGCATTCCAAATTTACCTGATGAAAGTGTACCTGAAGGTCAAGATGAAAATGATAATGTGGAAATTTTACGCTGGGGTACGCCACGTCAGTTTGACTTTGATATTAAAGACCATACCGATTTAGGCGAACAATTACACGGCTTAGATTTTGAAACAGCAAGTAAATTGACAGGTTCACGTTTTAGTGTATTGCAAGGGCAATTGGCACGTTTACAACGTGCATTAACACAATTTATGCTTGATACGCACACACTTAAACATGGTTATACTGAAGTTTATGTACCTTATTTAGTGAATGCAGATAGCTTGCGTGGCACAGGGCAATTACCAAAATTTGAAGAAGATTTGTTTAAATTACAAGGCGAAAAGGAATATTATTTAATTCCAACAGCTGAAGTGCCTGTAACTAATTTTGTGCGTGATAGTATTATTGATGAACAGCAATTGCCTTTAAAATTTACTGCACATACGCCATGTTTCCGTAGTGAAGCGGGGGCTTATGGTCGTGATACACGTGGTTTAATTCGCCAACATCAATTTGATAAAGTGGAAATGGTACAAATTGTTAAACCAGAACACTCAATGCAAGCTCTTGAAGAATTAACCAATCATGCTGAAGCAATTTTACAAGCCTTAGAATTGCCGTATCGTAAAATTGTATTATGTGGTGGTGATATGGGTTTTGGTGCAAGCAAGACTTATGATTTAGAAGTATGGGTACCAAGTCAAAATACATATCGTGAGATTTCTAGTTGTTCAAATATGGGTGATTTCCAAGCACGCCGTATGAAAGCACGTTATCGTGTTGATGCGAAAAAAACAGAATTGGTGCATACTTTAAATGGTTCTGGTTTAGCGGTTGGTCGCACATTATTGGCAGTGATGGAAAATTATCAGCAGGCTGATGGTTCAATTAATATTCCAACGGTATTGCAGCCTTACATGGGTGGGCAAACGCAAATTAAATGTGTTGAGTAAATAGCTAGAAAATTGTTATAATATCGTTGAAATATATCATTTCAGACTGATTATAAGTGATTGATTTATGGTAAGGGCGGAACATATTTCGCCCTTACTGTTTTAGCGTACTTTAAAGCTAAAATGATATAACAAACCTATATTGAATAAACGGTAACAGAAAGATGTTCATAAATATAGGTTTTTTATTCTTATCTTTTGTAGGTTATCTCCATGTCTGTGCCACAAACCAATTTTTTAGAACGAATATTTAAACTCAATCAACATCAAACCAATCTTAGTACTGAATTAATTGCAGGTTTAACCACCTTTTTAACGATGTGCTATATTGTGATTATCAATCCCATTATTTTATCTGAAACAGGGATGGATTATGGTGCGGTATTTGTTGCAACCTGTTTAGCAGCAGCCATAGGCTGTTTAGTAATGGGTCTATTTGCCAATTATCCGATTGCCTTAGCTCCTGGTATGGGCTTAAATGCCTATTTTGCCTCGGTATGTTTAGGGGCAATGGCAGTCCCATGGCAGACGGCATTAGCCGCCGTTTTTGTATCAGGATTGGTATTTTTTGCGATTAGTTTATTTAAAATTCGTGAACAGATTGTCAATGCGATTCCTATGTCATTAAAACTTGCTATTGGCGGTGGTATTGGCTTATTTTTAGCATTTATTGCTTTGCAAAAAGCTGGAATTGTAGTAGGTAATCAATTTGTTTTGGTGCAAATGGGTGATTTAAAACAAGCAAGTGTACTTTATGCCTTTTTAGGTTTTATTTTGATGGTTATTTTTCATCATTTTAAAACTACAGGTGGTATTATCCTAAGTATTTTAATAGTAACGTTTCTATCTACTTTAACAGGACATAATGATTTCAAAGGTATTTTTGGTGCAATACCGTCAATTGCACCGACTTTTATGCAAATGAACTTTGAAGGTTTATTTACTGCAAGTATGATAGGTATCATTTTCGTATTTTTCTTAGTCGATTTATTTGATAGTACAGGCACTTTGGTCGGTGTTTCACATCGTGCAGGCTTGTTACAAGATGGCAAATTACCACGTTTAAAACGTGCTTTATTCGCCGATTCAACAGCGATTGTTGCAGGAGCTGCTTTAGGTACATCATCAACAACGCCTTATATTGAATCGGCTTCAGGTGTGGCAGCGGGTGGACGTACTGGTTTAACAGCAGTTGTGGTTGCGGTACTATTTTTATGTTGTTTGGTGTTAGCACCTTTGGCACAATCAATCCCAAGTTTTGCGGTTGCACCTGCGTTATTATATATTGCAATTTTAATGATTCATGGCGTTATTCATATTGATTGGGACGATATGACTGAAGCTGCACCTGCATTTTTGACGATGGTATTTATGCCATTAACCTATTCAATTGCTGATGGTATTGCGATGGGCTTTATCAGTTATGCATTAATTAAATTATGTACTGGTAAGGCGAAAACCGTACCGTATATGGTATGGATTATTGCGATTTTATGGGCAATCAAATTCGCTGTTTATGGCGGATAAATGATACTTTATTTAAAGAGTAGATAAAATGACTAATTTAGAATTAATTCAACGTTTACCAAAAGCAGAATTACATTTGCATATTGAAGGGACATTTGAACCTGAATTGATGTTTGCCATTGCACAACGTAATCAAATTCAAGTTCCATACAAAAGTGTGGAAGACGTTAAACAAGCCTATCATTTTCATAATTTACAGTCTTTTTTAGACATTTATTATGCAGGGGCGAATGTTCTTATTCATGAACAGGATTTTTATGATTTGACTTTAGCTTATTTTGCAAAATGTGCTGAAGATTATGTAGTGCATACAGAAATCTTTTTTGACCCACAAACACATACGCAACGTGGTATCGCTTTTGAAACTTTTTTTAATGGTATTTATCGTGCTTGCCAAGATGCAGAGCAAAAATGGGGTATTACATCACAGTTAATTATGTGTTTCTTACGCCATTTAAGTGAAGAAAGTGCATTTGAAACTTTAGAATTAGCCTTGCCATTTAAAGATAAAATTATTGCGGTGGGCTTAGATTCGAGTGAAGTAGGTAATCCACCAGAAAAATTTAAGCGTGTGTTTGCGAAAGCAAAAGAATTAGGCTTTTTATTGGTCGCACATGCAGGTGAAGAAGGTTCACCAGATTATGTATGGCAAGCATTGGATTTATTAAAAGTACAACGTATTGACCATGGTGTGCGTTCAGAAGAAGATGAGAAATTGATGCAACGTTTAATTGATGAACAAATTCCTTTAACTGTTTGTCCATTAAGCAATTTAAAATTATGCGTTGTTGATGATATGTCAAAGCATAATATTCGTCGTATGTTGCAACGTGGTGTTTGTGTAACAGCAAATTCTGATGACCCAGCTTATTTTGGTGGCTACATGAATGAAAATTTTATTGCTATTGAGCAAGCTTTAAATATGACTGCTGATGAATTAAAACAATTAGCGATTAATTCATTTAAAGCTTCGTTTATTGCTGATGAACTAAAACAAAAATGGATTGAGCAAATCCAAGCATTATAAAAATAAACAACAAGTAGGGTAATAATCCTACTTGTTTTGTTTTAAATGCCTAAAATATCATCAATAAAAACAATAATTTTAAAATATTTTAAATTTTCCCTTGAATAGATTATTTTTATCCCCAAAAAGTATCACATCAAAACATATATTTTATTTTGGAGCTTTAAAATGAGCAAAATTCGTCCTTTACACGACCGTGTCGTGATTAAACGTGTTGAAGAAGAAACTAAAACTGCTGGTGGTATTTTATTACCGGGTTCAGCGGCTGAAAAACCATCTCAAGGTGTGGTACAAGCAGTAGGTAATGGTCAAATTACTGACAATGGCGTGCGTGCTTTAGATGTAAAAGTCGGCGATAAAGTATTATTTGGTCAATACGCTGGTACGACTGTAAAAGTTGATGGCGAAGAATTGTTAATCATGAAAGAATCTGACATTTTAGCGGTTCTTGAAGGTTAATTCTAAATTACAACTCCATTTTCAACCCCTTTTAAGCTATTGATTTGCTGTAGGGGCGGAAGATTTTCCGCCCGTACAAAATGAAATAATGTAAATCATATCAATAAGTGATGAAGTTAAGTTGAGAATGATGTAACTTACATTAAAATTTAAAATATTTGGAGAATATCATGTCAGCTAAAGACGTAAAATTTGGTGATAATGCTCGTGCAAAAATGATTGCTGGTGTAAACGTACTTGCCGATGCAGTGAAAGTTACTTTAGGTCCTAAAGGTCGTAATGTTGTTATTGACCGCTCTTATGGTGCACCACATATTACTAAAGATGGTGTAACGGTTGCTAAAGAAATCACGCTACAAGACAAATTTGAAAATATGGGCGCTCAATTGGTGCGTGAAGTATCATCAAAAACCAATGATGTTGCAGGTGATGGTACAACGACTGCAACTGTGTTAGCTCAAGCGATTTTAAATGAAGGAATCAAATCTGTAACTGCAGGTATGAACCCAATGGATTTAAAACGTGGTATCGACATCGCTGTAAAAGCAGTAGTAGAAAGCATTCGTGCCAATGCTCAACCTGCAAACGATTTTAAAGCGATTGAGCAAGTTGGTTCGATTTCTGCAAACTCTGACCATACTGTCGGTAAATTGATTGCTCAAGCGATGGAAAAAGTTGGCAAAGAAGGCGTAATTACCGTTGAAGAAGGTTCTGGTTTTGAAGATGCCTTAGATGTGGTTGAAGGTATGCAATTTGACCGTGGTTATATCAGCCCATATTTTGCCAACAAACAAGATACTTTAACTGCAGAGTTAGATAATCCATATATCTTATTAGTTGATAAAAAAATCAGCAATATCCGTGAGTTAATCACTGTATTAGAAGCGGTTGCAAAAACTGGTAAGCCATTATTGATTATCGCTGAAGATGTAGAAGGTGAAGCTTTAGCAACTTTAGTAGTAAACAATATGCGTGGTATTATCAAAGTATGTGCAGTGAAAGCACCAGGCTTTGGTGATCGCCGTAAAGCAATGTTACAAGATATTGCGATTTTAACTGGTGCAACCGTGATTTCTGAAGAAGTTGGTTTGTCTTTAGAACAAACGACTTTACAAGATTTAGGTACAGCACATAAAGTTACTGTATCTAAAGAAAATACTGTGATTGTTGATGGTGCTGGTAACGCTGAACAAATCGCTGAACGTGTACAACAAATCCGTGCACAAATCGAAGAAACAACGTCTGACTACGACCGTGAAAAATTACAAGAGCGTGTTGCGAAATTAGCGGGCGGTGTAGCTGTCATCAAAATCGGTGCAGCGACTGAAGTTGAAATGAAAGAGAAAAAAGACCGTGTTGATGACGCATTACACGCAACTCGTGCCGCAGTAGAAGAAGGCGTTGTTGCAGGTGGTGGTGTTGCATTAGTGCGTGCGATTTCTGCACTTGACGGCTTAAAAGGTGCAAATGATGACCAAACGATTGGTATCAACATTTTACGTCGTGCGATTGAAGCTCCATTACGTCAAATCGTTGCGAATGCAGGTGATGAGCCATCTGTTGTGGTAAATGCAGTTAAACAAGGTCAAGGTAACTACGGTTACAATGCCGCAACTGGCGAATATGGCGATATGCTTGAAATGGGTATCTTAGACCCTGCAAAAGTAACACGTTCTGCACTTGAACACGCTGCATCAGTAGCAGGTTTAATGCTTACGACTGAAGCGATGATTACTGATATTCCTGAAGACAAACCAGCGACTCCAGACATGGGCGGAATGGGTGGTATGGGCGGAATGATGTAATTTCTAAAGAAAACATCACGCTTTACTTTAATTTAAAATGCCATTAGACTATTGTTTAATGGCATTTTTATTAGGATTAAAATGATGACCACATTAACCATTCATTTACCTGAACATTTTGTACAACAAGCCAAAAATAAAGGTGTGTTTAATGAAACTTTGCTCAAAGAATTAGCCACACAATATATGACTGCGAAATTATTAGAAAGTTTAGTGATGACTGAACCTAAAATTGCTGATACGACTTGGCAGGATTATTTAAATCAACGTAATCCTTCTGCCGTACCTGATGATTTTTTAATGAATAGACAACAACCTATTTTAGAACATCGTACTTTATTTGAAGAGCATTGAAATGACAATTCAGTATATGCTTGATACGAATATTGTGAGCTTTATACTCAAAGTAAATCATTCAATATTGGAGCAAAAATTAAAATCGGTTTCATCGATACAATTATGTATTTCAGTCATTACTCAAGCTGAATTACTGTATGGTCTTGCTAAAAATCCAAATGCGACACGATTATATAGAGAAGTTCATCAATTTTTACATCATATTTAAATTTTAAATTGGGATAATCATATCTCTACCCATTATGCAAATATACGAGCAGATTTGGAGAGAAAAGGACAAGTGATTGGTTCAATGGATATGTTGATTGCATCTCATGCTGTTGCAGAAAATCTCACGTTAATTACCAATAATATTGATGAATTTAAACGTGTGCAAAATTTAAAATATGAAGATTGGACAATCTGATTTTAGTGTCGTTAAATTTATCATTTAACATACATTATTCTCTACCATTCACACTATATTGATGATAAAATTAGGATAATGTTTTAAAAATTTATAGGAATATGCCATGCACATTGATTTATTTGCCATTGGTAATGCGTTGGTTGATCAAGAGTTTAAAATTGATGATACGTTTTTAACAAAACACAATTTACAAAAAGGTACAATGCAACTTGCTGATGCGGAACAACAAGCCCATTTATATGCTGATTTAAAAGGTTCGCAAGACTATCAAGGACAAACCAGTGGTGGTTCGGCTGCCAATACTTGTGTGGCATATAGTGCGTTAGGTGGTGCAGTGTATTATGCTTGCCGTGTAGGCATTGGCGAATTAGGACAATCTTATTTGCGTGGTTTAGGTCATGCTAATGTACATACAGGCGACTTGGCCATTGCCGATGATGGTACAACAGGGACTTGTTTAGTGATGGTAAGTGCTGATGCAGAGCGTACGATGCAAACTTATTTAGGGGTAAGTTCTGATTTATCAGTTGCACAGGTGAATTATAAACGTTTAGAGCAAGCCAAATGGTTATATATTGAAGGTTATTTATCAACCAGTTCATCAGCACGTCATGCGGTGGTACAAGCTCGTCAGGTAGCCCGAGAACATGGTGTAAAAATTGCATTAACGTTATCTGACCCTGCGATGGTACAATATGCTCGTGAAGGTTTAGATGAGTTGATTGGCGATGGTATTGATTTATTATTCTGTAATCAACATGAAGCCATGATGTACACACAAACCTTAAATGTACAAGATGCAATGACAGCATTATTAAACATCAGTCAAATGGTCGTCATTACGTTAAGTGAACAAGGTGCAATAATTGGTACAGCAAAAGAGATTGTACAAGTAGCAGGACGTGCGGTTACTGCGGTTGATGCGAATGGTGCAGGAGATGCTTTTGCAGGTGCATTCTTATATGCTTTACAACAAGGGCAAGATGTACAAACTGCAGGACGTTTAGCAGTACTTATTTCAAGTGAAGTGGTAGCAAATTATGGAGCAAGATTAAGCGTAGAGCAATATCAGGCTTTACAACAGCAATTTGCTTAATTTTTACTAGATTTCATTATTGTCAATATTTTAATAACTTATTGATAATATTCAGCTAATATCATTTTTATGGGTGAATTAGTACTCACCCTACATCAAATCAATCATATGATATGTTGAAAATCATACTAAGATTATTTAGACTATCTTATTGATTATAATGCTTGGAATATTTAATGACATCAATTAATGCTCGTGCCATTATTTTGGATACTGAAACGCATGATTTAAATGGTTTGCCAATTGAAATTGCTTATGCACCTGTTGATATTGTACAGGGAACATTAGTATTGGATAAAGAACAAATTTTTGACCAGTATTTTCAAGTTGGCGAGAAAA
Organism: Moraxella sp. ZY210820; assembly: GCF_030674635.1. Taxonomy (NCBI): domain Bacteria; kingdom Pseudomonadati; phylum Pseudomonadota; class Gammaproteobacteria; order Moraxellales; family Moraxellaceae; genus Nasibacterium; species Nasibacterium caprae. Next base: position 1,163,869 of record NZ_CP089978.1, read on the forward strand.
TTAGCTATGGTTCTATGGCAGTACATCATATTTTAGAAAGTGATTTAATCAATCAGCCTGACTATCGTAGTTTTAAATTACCAATTGAGACACAATATATCATTGGACATAATATTGAATATGATATGAATGCTATTGCACGTTGTGGCATTGATATTCAACCCTTAAAATCAATTTGTACCTTAGCATTAGCACGTCAGGTATGGAAAAATTTAGAAGCATATAATATGTCAGCTTTGGTGTATTATGTTTCTAAAGGTAGTGAAAAAGCACGTCAAATGCTGAAAAATGCTCATCGTGCTGATGCAGATATTATTTTAACTGCAAATGTATTAATGCATATGTTAAAAGAATTGCAAGTGAATAATATAGAAGAGTTATATCAAATTTCAGAGCAAGCACTCATTCCAACGACAATTCATTTTGGTAAATACAAAGGCACAGCATTGACCGATTTACCCAAAGATTATGTTGATTGGTTATTATCTAAAGATGATTTAGATAGTCGTTTACGTCAAGTTCTGCAAAATTTGTAAGCAAAATATTGACTATTTGCTTAAAAAAGCATATAAAATGTGAATGTAAGTTGATTTTAACTGGTTAAATGTTAAAAATCATGTTACAATCCGAACAAGTCGGGTGTGTTCCCGATTTTTTTATGTAGATGGCATTTTATGTACTACATAAGACCGAGATTAACCACATCAAGACCAAAATTAGGGTTGAGATATGCCTATTTTAGAAACATGGCTATTACCAGATGGTGTAGCTGATGTACTACCAGAACAAGCTCAAGTCGTTGAAAATTTACGGCGAAAAAGTTTAGATTTCCTTGCGACTCGAGGTTATCAGTTGGTTTATACACCAATGATTGAGTATATCGAGTCATTATCATCATTGTCAGAATCTGGACAAGATTTAGATTTAGTGACCTTTAAATTAATTGACCAATTATCAGGTCGATTAATTGGTGTGCGTGCTGATATCACACCGCAGGTTGCTCGTATCGATGCACATGTTTATCCTGTTAATGGTGTGGCACGTTATTGCTATGCAGGTACGGTGCTACATACTAAACCACAAGGTTTTAATACTACACGTTCACCTTTACAATTAGGTGCAGAGTTATATGGACATCGTAGTATTTCTGCTGATATTGAAATGATTGATGTGATGCTAGGTTTAATTGAGCAAGCCAATGTCGCTGACCAATTACATTTAGATTTAGGTCATGTTGGGTTGTTCCGTAGCATGGTACGTTTAGCGGGTTTAACTAAAGCACAAGAACGTCAGCTTTCTAATATTTATCAACGTAAATCATTGCCAGAGTTGGCTGAGTTTACACAACATTTGCCACATGGGCAGGATTTTTATCATTTAGGACGATATGCAACTGATTTAGGCGAATTGCAACAGCATTTATCATCAGCAATTTTACAAGATAAAGCCTTTAGCTCAGCACTTGATGATTTGTTAAAAACGAAACAACAAATTCAATTGCGTTGGGAAAATGTACATATTGGTATAGATGTTGTAGAGTTGCGTAGTTATCACTATCACACAGGTTTAGTGTATGCAGTTTATGCACCACATCGTGCAGTCGCTTTAGCACAAGGTGGACGTTATGATGGTATTGGTGAACATTTTGGGCGTGCAAGACCTGCAACAGGTTTTAGTTGTGATTTATATACTTTATGTACGGGACAATTTCAACAAGTTGAAACTATCGTTGCACCTGCTTCACATGATGTTGCATTACAAAAAGCCATTCAGCAAGCAAGAAGTCAAGGGCGTAGTGTGGTGCAATTATTGGCAGATGATGATTTAAGTTCAATTCCATATGCGACTCAACAATTTAAATTGGTTGATGGACAATGGCGAATTGTTAATTTGTAATGAATTAAATTTTAGCGTGATAAATAAAAACGCAAAGAGGTATTTATGAGCAAGAATGTAGTTGTATTAGGCACACAATGGGGTGATGAAGGGAAAGGAAAAATCGTTGATTTATTAACTGACCAAGCATCAGCAGTCGTACGTTATCAAGGTGGGCATAATGCAGGTCATACCTTAGTAGTAGGTGGTAAAAAGACAGTTTTACATTTAATTCCATCCGGCATTTTGCGTGAAAATGTATTATGCTTAATTGGTAATGGTGTGGTACTTTCACCAGAAGCTCTCATTAAAGAAATGGATATTTTACAAGCAGAAGGTGTGCCTGTAAAAGAACGTTTACGTATCTCGCCGAATTGTCCATTAATTTTACCAAATCATATTGCACTTGACCAAGCTCGTGAGAAAAAGCGTGGTAATGCCAAAATTGGCACGACTGGGCGTGGTATCGGTCCTGCTTATGAAGATAAAGTGGCTCGTCGTGCAGTGCGTGTTGCAGATTTAGTGCGTGGTGGTGAAGCATTAAAACAACAACTTACAGAATTATTAGATTATCATAACTTCCAATTAACCCAGTATTATGGTGTGGAAGCGGTTGATTTAGATACTGTACTTGCGTTATGTGATGAATGGCGTAAAGTGATTGCTCCTTTAGTGATTGATGTTACAGAAGTTTTACATCAATATCGTAAAGAAGGCAAAGCGATTATGTTTGAAGGGGCTCAAGGTTCATTATTAGATGTTGATCATGGTACTTATCCATTTGTAACCAGTTCAAATACTACAGCAGGTGGTGTAAGTTCGGGCTCTGGTATGGGACCATTGCATTTAGATTATGTATTAGGAATTACCAAAGCTTATACCACACGCGTAGGTGCAGGTCCATTCCCAACGGAGCTAATCTATGATGCTTCAACTGATGAAGGTGATGAAATTGGTCGTCATTTAGGTACAGTTGGTCATGAGTTTGGTGCTTCAACAGGTCGCCAACGCCGTTGTGGTTGGTTCGATGCAGTGATTTTACGCCGTTCGGTTGATGTAAATTCATTATCAGGTATTTGCTTAACTAAGTTAGATGTTTTAGATGGTCTAAAAGAAGTAAAAATCTGTGTGGGTTATGAAAATACAGATAGTGGTTGTGTGGGTTCATCAGACGCTGTATCGTATGAAAATTTAAAACCAATTTATGAAACAATGGAGGGTTGGAGCGAAAGTACAGTCGGTTTAACCAGTATTGAACAATTACCTGCGAATGCTTTAGCTTATGTAAAACGTTTAGAGCAGTTAATTGGTTGTCCGATTGATATTATTTCAACAGGACCTGACCGTGCAGAAACGATTATTTTACGTCATCCATTTGCGTCATAATCATGTAAAAAATTAAGATAATATCTTAGATATTGTATGTTTAACTTATCATAAGTGATTGATTTTTTGTAGGGGCGGATTGTAATTCGCCCATACAAATTTTCATATCATCATAAAATTATACAATAACGTTAAATATCATATCAATGATATTATCTTGAATATGCTCATTTAAGAAATAAGTTAGAATTATTATGCAACCTAATATCTCTCGTATTCTCTTCCATTCGTTGATTTTTGCTATAGGTGCTGCACCAACTGGAGCAATGTGGATTCTTAAGTACAATCAAGTTGAATTTACAGTATCAGCATTTGCAATTTTGAGTATTGTGCTAGCAGCTTTTATTACACCTTTGCTTTTAATTCAAAATACTTATTTATATTTTAGACGAAAAGATGAGAAATTAGATGAAAAATTAGCATTTTTAAGTCGTTTTTATATGTTTTTAAATGCGATATGTTTATTATCGTGGATTATTTTTTCATTTAAAGGTTATTAAATAATCATTGAATGTTATATTTTTAATTATATTAGGTTAATTAATTTATGAAAGTAAAACTAACTGATAGTAGCACTTGGCTTGATTTTTCTTTTCAACATACTCAACAATCTGATGTTGAAGTCTTATTAACGTTGAAAAAAGTTTTACCAAGTGTGATGGAGCTGATTTTACCTGTATTAAATGAACAACAACAAACTTTAGATAAAATTGAGTGGGAAAGCACAACAGCAGATTTACAAATGCTACAAAAGTTTTATCAATCATGGGGTATTTTGGAATTACGTTTAAAGGCATTGATGAATTATAAAAATGTAGTTTTTGTTAAGCAATTAATTGCCCAAGCACAAACTCATCGTCAGAAATTGGCAAAACAATCAGCACAATATAATGCAATGCAATTAGATTATTTATTTTTACTCTATTTGCATGGTGTAATTGATAGTGAATTAGTTAATATTGGTGAGCATTTTTATAGTCCAACATTCCAAAAATTATGGCAAGATGAAATGGGACATTTAATATTGCCTAAAATTTAAAAAATCATTATATCTAAGCAGTTTTTATTAATGAAATGTGTTAAAATTCTAATATACTTATACAATTAGGAATATTATTATGGTAACAACTCAGACGCTTAGTACCGTTCAATATAGCGACCAAGAACGTTATATTAATCGTGAATTATCCATTTTAGATTTCCATTTACGTGTGCTTGAACAAGCTACCGACCCACAACATCCTTTAATTGAACGTCTGAATTTTTTATTAATTTTTTCTCGTAATATGGATGAATTTTTTGAAATTCGTGTTGCAGGAATGTTGGAACAATTACATTTAGGTAATCAAAGTCATAGTCCAGATGGCATGACACCAAAACAAGTATTAGAACAAATTGCCGATAAAGCCCATACAGCGATTGAGCGTCAATATCGTATTTTAAATGAAGAAATTTTACCTAAATTGCGTGAAGAAGATATTTACTTTTTACGCCGTAATGAATTGAGTGATGAGCAGGCATCATGGCTAAAAAAATATTTCCAAGAACAAGTTGCACCTGTTTTAACACCTATTAGTTTAGACCCAGCTCACCCATTTCCACGCTTAGTCAATAAAAGTTTAAACTTTATTGTAACTTTAGAAGGTAAAGATGCATTTGGCAGACAAATTGATTTAGCAGTTGTACCTGCTCCACGTTCATTGCCACGTGTGGTGCGTTTACCTGATAGCTTGACCGATGGCAAAGAACAATATGTGATGCTATCAGCAATTATTCATGAACACGTTTCTGATTTATTCCCAGGTATGGAAGCGACAGGTTGCTATCAATTCCGTGTAACACGAAATGCAGATTTAACCTTAAATGAAGATGTGGAAGATTTAGCTAAGGCATTGAAAGGGGGATTAAATTCTCGCCGTTTTGGACGTGCAGTACGTTTAGAAGTTACGCATAATTGTCCACACGAAATTTATCATTATTTACTTGATGAATTTGATTTAACTGAAGACCAACTTTATAAAGTTGATGGACCTGTTAATTTGGCACGTTTGGTGTCTAATTTTGACCGTCCACATTTGCGTTATGAGCCTTATACACCTGTTATACCTAAAGCATTGCGTAAAACGACTAATATTTTTGAAGCAATGAAGAAAAAGGATATTTTATTACATCATCCTTTTGAATCATTTACACCAGTGATTGATTTATTACGTCAAGCAGCACATGATCCACAAGTATTGGCGATTAAACAAACACTTTATCGTAGCGGTGCAGATTCTGAAATTGTACAGGTTTTAGCCGAAGCTGCTCGTAATGGTAAAGAAGTAACAGCAGTTATTGAATTGCGTGCGAGATTTGATGAGGAATCAAATATTGCAGTTGCTAATGTGTTGCAAGAAGCTGGAGCGGTGGTTGTTTATGGTATTGTAGGTTATAAAACACACGCTAAAATGATTTTGGTGGTTCGTCGTGAGCATAATAAATTAGTGCGTTATGTACATTTAGGTACGGGGAATTATCATGCAGGAAACGCTCGTATTTATACCGATTATGGTTTAATGACTACGGATAAAGAATTGTGTGAAGATGTTCATCGTATCTTCCAAGAATTAACAGGCATGGGCAAAATGCCGAAAATGAAGAAGTTATTACATGCTCCATTTACGTTGCATAATCACTTAATGCAATATGTTGATACTGAAATTGAGAATGCAAAAGCAGGTAAAGAAGCCAGAATTATCATTAAAGTTAATGCTTTAACTGAACCGCAACTCATTAATAAATTGTATGAAGCATCGCAAGCTGGGGTGCAAATTGATTTGATTATTCGTTCAATTTGTTGTTTACGTCCAAATGTGGTAGGCTTGTCAGAAAATATTCGTGTGCGTTCAATCGTAGGGCGTTTCTTAGAGCATACACGTGTGTATTATTTCCATAATAATGGCGATAGTCGTATTTATTGTTCAAGTGCGGATTGGATGAATCGTAATCTGTTTAATCGTGTCGAAGTGTGTTTCCCAATTGAAAATGAACAATTGAAGAAACAAATTTATCAACATGGTTTGATGAGTTACTTACAAGATAATCAACGTGCGTGGATTTTACAGAGTGATGGTACTTGGAAACAGATTTATGTGCCTGAACAAGAACTTAAGCACAATGCCCAAGAGTCGTTAATGAATCATTTTAAGGCATTGTAATAGACAAAAATCCATCATACAATATGGTGGATTTTTTATCTTTATCATTTAAGTAAAAATTTTTACCACTAAAAATATATTTATATATCAATAATTGAGTGACAATTATTAATCATTATTCTTTGTCATTTAACGTCTGACACAAATCCAACAAACGATTTGCATACCCCCATTCATTATCATACCACGCAAATACTTTCACTTGCTGTCCAACAATCATACTTTGATTTAAATCCACAATCAGCGAATACGGCGAATGATTAAAATCGCTTGATACTAAAGGCTCATCGGTAATATCCATAATTTCACGATATTGATATTGCTTGGCATGATACAAACATTGATGTAATTGTTCCATATCAATCGTTTTTTGGCTGACAAAACTTAAATCAATACTTGCTACATTAATGGTTGGTACACGAATTGAATATCCATCAATACGTCCATTCATATTTGGTAAAACTTGTTTTAATGCACCAATCGCACTTGATGTGGTTGGAATAATATTTTGTCCGCTCGCTCTGGCACGGCGTAAATCTCGATGGGCTTGGTCAAGTACCGATTGGTCAGCCGTAACTGCATGAATTTCTGTCATTAACGCACTTTCCATGCCGAAAGTATCATCAAGTAATTTAACTAAAGGCACTAAGGCTTGTGTGGTACACGATACACTTGAAATTAAACGATGCTCCGCTTGTATCTGTTGATGATTTACACCATACACCACTGCAATATCCACGCTATCGAATGGTGCAGCACCAATAATTACTCTCTTTGCTCCTGCTTGTAAATGTTTGCTGGCATCAATACGAGAACGAAATAAACCCGTACATTCTAAAACAATATCTACATTCAATTGTTGCCAATTTAAATCAAGCGGATTTTTTTGTTGTAAAACATCTATTTTCAGGCTTTTGTTTGCAGTTTGAATAATCAGTTGTTGCTGTTCGATGTGAATATACGCCTGAAAACGTCCATGTGTACTATCAAATTTTAATAAATGCACTAAAGTATCAATATCTGCAACATCATTGATAGCAACAATGTTAAAATTAAATTGTTGTGGATGTTCGAACCATGCTCGTAATACATTACGCCCAATACGTCCAAAACCATTAATTGCGATACGTTGCATGATATTTCTCATTACTTTAAATATAGATGATTATTGTAAGTCAAGATGAGTGATGAATAAAATCTAAAATGCTTTATTTTGTTTAATAATTAGACATTAAAACATAAATTTAACAATTTTTTTCGATTAACATTTGCCCTTTTAAGCATGACGTATCATAATGAAGCAATATGAAATAAATGTGAGTGTAATGATATGTCAAACCAAGAAACAGATTATCAGATTGATACCTTAGCCATTCGTACGGGGCATGAACGCACCTTTGAAGGGGAACATAGTGAGCCGATTTTTTTAACATCATCATTTGTTTATAAAAATGCTGCGGAAGCGGCAGCAAAATTCTCTGGTGAAGTGGAAGGTAATATTTATAGCCGTTATACTAACCCAACAGTTACAAATTTTGAAAAGCGTTTGGCAAAAATGGAAGGAGCAGAGCGTGCAGTTGCCAGTAGCTGTGGTATGTCTGCGATTGCTTCGGTATTGTTAGGGTATTTACAAGCAGGCGACCATATTGTTTGTTCACGTTCAATGTTTGGAACGACAGTCGCTTTATTTGAAAAAAATATTGTCAAATTTGATATTGGTGTTACTTTTGTTGATTTAACCGATTTACAAGCATGGAAAGATGCTATTAAGCCGAACACTAAATTATTTTTCTTAGAAAATCCGTCAAATCCATTATCTGAAGTGGTGGATATTCGTGCTTTAGCAGATATTGCTCATCAGCAAGGTGCATTATTAGCTGTAGATAACAGTTTATGTACACCTATTTTACAAAAGCCATTAGAATTGGGTGCAGATTTAGTCGTTTATTCTGCAACTAAATATATTGATGGGCAAGGGCGTGTATTAGGCGGAGCGGTTGTTGGTAAACATGACTTACTGGAAGGAGCATATAATGTGTTGCGTACTTTTGGTACAACAATGAGTCCTTTTAATGCATGGGTTTTAATTAAGAGTTTAGAAACTTTAAAATTACGGATGCACGCTCATTCTGCTAATGCTCAAAAAGTAGCAGAATGGCTCACAACACATCCGAAAGTGAAGCAAGTTTATTATGCAGGTTTACCAACACATAAAAACCATGAATTGATTAAAAAACAACAATCAGGTTTTGGTGGTATTGTTGCATTTGAAGTACATGGTGAGCGTAAAGAAGCATGGACAGTAATTGATAATACAAAAATTTTATCCATTACTGCCAATTTAGGCGATATTAAAACTACCATTACACACCCTGCAACCACCACGCATGGTAAATTATCGCCAGAAGCTAAAGTAAAAGCGGGTATTACCGAAAGTTTAATTCGTGTTTCTGTCGGTTTGGAAGATGCGGATGATATTATTGCTGATTTGAAACGTGGTTTGGATTTAATCTAAGATTATGGTATGATGGGTAATATTTTATAAAGTGAGATAAATCATGAACATTAATATGTTAATGCAACAGGCTCAACGTATGCAAAAAGAAGTTGAAGCCAATATTAAAAAAGCTAAAGAAGAGTTGGCACAACAAGAAGTGCATGGCGAAGCGGGCAATGGTTTAGTGAAAGTAACCATGACAGGTCGTTTCGTGGTAAAACGTTTAAATATTTCGCCTGATTTGTTGCAAGATGATGCAGATATGATTGAAGATCTCATTGCTGCAGCGATTAATGATGCAGTACGTCAAGCTGAAGCATTATCAGAAGAAACCATGAAAAATGCCAATAGTGGTATGGGTTTACCACCAGGTTTGGCAGGTTTATTCTAAATTGTGTAATGGGGGAGAAAATTTAATTTTTCTCCCTTATTATTTAAATAATATCAATACGTCATTCTCAACTCATAGTAAGTTATTGATTTTGTGTAGGGGCGAATGATTATTCGCCCGTACAAAATTAAATATCTTAAATCATATCAATATACTATGATTTTAAGTTGAGAATGGGGTTATCAATATATTATCAATTTAAGTTGAAAATGATGTTATGCAATTACAATTACTAATGTTTTAGCACAAAAGAAACCTACACACCAATTAATAGCCGTAATATCAAAAAGATAAATTCCTTTTCTGGCTTGTACTACAGCATACATCATCAATATAAAATATAGCCCATTAATTATCATTGAAGAGAATAAAGCTAACATCTCTCGTTCTGCATTCTTCATATTTTCTCACTTAAATCACTTTTTATGTGGATTTGTATAGCAAATTCAATTCATACTTGAACAGTAGGGGCAAATTATATTTGCCCAAGCAATTGATTTAAAAGGGTTTATATAATAGACCCCTACATTTGCTGTATTGTTCTGATATAAATTGATTATATTTAAACAAAAACTACGTTTTTTATTTCAATATTTATCAACCAAAAATCAAATTTTTTGTTATAATCTTTGCCAATTTTATCATTGAGAATAACCATGTTTAGCCCCAAATTTGATGAATTAGTCAATGCCTTACGTTTACTACCAAGTGTCGGTCCAAAATCTGCACAGCGTATGGCACTTCATTTAATGATGAAAAATCGTGAAGGGGCAATGCAACTTTCTCATGCTTTACATGAAGCAAGCACTTATTTGTGTACTTGCCAAGTTTGCCATAGTTTAACTGAGCAGGAAATTTGTGATATTTGCCTTGATGATGCACGAGAATGCCATTTATTATGCGTGGTAGAAAGCCCTGCTGATGTAATGGCGATTGAGCAAAGTGGCAGTTTTTATGGTAAATATCATGTATTAGGTGGGCATTTATCGCCTTTAGATGGCGTTGGACCTGATGAAATTGGTATTCCTCATTTATTACAACGTTTAGAACAAGGCGAGATAAAAGAAATTATTTTAGCAACCAATAGCACTGTAGAAGGGGAAGCTACAGCACATTATATTGTAGAAGCCTGTAAACATTTAACTGTGCAAGTAACACGCATTGCACAGGGCATACCACAAGGGGGAGAATTGGAATATGTAGGTAGTCATACTTTAAGTAAAGCCTTGCATAATCGTTCTAAAATGAGTTAGTTTGATAAAAGGGATAAGGAGATTTAAATGTACACTTTTGTTAATAATTTATCGCAACTTTCAGCATTATTGCAGTTCATGCAACAGCATGATACCTATTATCTTGATACAGAATTTATTCGAACCAAAACACGTTATCCGCAATTAGGTTTGTTACAACTCAATGTAAATCAACAAATTTTTATTATTGACCCATTAAAATTAGATTTAACTGCTTTTTGGAACCAGTTATTTCAAGCCCAGCAAATTGTCATTCATTCTTGTGCTGAAGATGTAAACTTAATTACACATTATGCTCAACGCTATGATTTAAATAATGTTTTTGATACACAAATTGGTTTAAATTTTTTAGGCTATGGGTATAGTGTTGGTTATCAAACTGCACTTGATGAAATGCTCAATATACAAATCGATAAATATGAATCTCGTTCTGATTGGTTAGCTCGCCCTTTAAGTGATTTACAATTAGATTATGCAGCAAATGATGTCATTCATCTTTATGATTTGGCAAATATCATTCAACAAGAATTAACATCATTAGGGCATTATGAGCGAGTAGTACAAGACAGCCAATGTTTTGTCAAAAATTTACTTAAACAAACACCTATGGAGCAATTATATTTAGATTTAGCACGTCCATCGCATACACGTCGTGAATTAGCTCAAATCCAGCAGTTATGTATTTGGCGAGAAACGTTATCTATCAGTCAAAATATACCAATTTCATTTATTTTAAAAAATCATGATTTACTGATGATTGTACAACGTCAGCCTGAAAATGTACGCCAATTAGAGATGTTATTAGAAACAAATTCTCGTACTCGCCGTTATACACATCAAATTTTAAAACAACTCTATCAACTTCCACCTGCAAAATTGTGGCCACAACGTTTGGCGTATCCTTATAGCCTTGATACAGGGCAACAAGAGCAAATTAATCAACTCATTCAAACTCAAGCTGAACAATTAAATATCAGTCCAGAGTTATTAATGCGTAAAAAGTGGATTAGTGATATTTTATACACTTTAACTGATAAGAAAGATGAACAAGATTTTAATCCCTATCTTTTGGGCTGGCGTTACGATATAATCACCCAACCTATCTTAAAATTGTTGTATAATAGCAAATGTTGATAAATGATGGTATTTAATTATGCGTTGTGATATTTTTAAATCAAGTAAAAAAGATGAAATGTATCTCTATGTTTTACATAAAGAAAATCAAGATGAAGCCTTAGAGAGTGTACCTGCAACCGTATTAAATGCTTTTGGTCGTCTGACTTTTGTCATGAGTTTAGATTTAGATGAAAAACGTAAATTAGCACGTGTGAATGTATTACATGTGATGGATAGTTTACAAACAAAAGGTTTCTTTATACAAATGCCGCCTGAAGGTTTAATTAATCCAAATGCGGTTGAACCAGAGGGTTTACGTGGTGCATGATCATGTTGGTTTTTGGGCGAAACTATGGGAAAATTTTTTAAACTTTTTCATTTCGCTATGGAGTGGTTTCTTTTCTTTATTTGATGGCATTCCAGAATATAGTTTTGCGGTTGGTTTCTATTTACTTGGTTCATTGTTTATGCTTTGGGGGTGGTCGAATATTTCTAGATCTTTACCACACACCTTACGCATTAGTTTTGGCATTTTTATGTTTGCCGTATTATTAACCCCTACTGTTTCGGAAGGTACTAATGCAAAAATCGCACCTGCGATATTTGGTATGATTTTTGGTTTATTAACTAAAGAGATGAATTTAGTTTGGGTGAATTTAGCATCCATTGTTTTTGTAATGGCGGTTGGCTGTTTATTGATGTATTGCTATAGCTATTATGTGAATTATCGCAATAAAAAATTATCTTAATCTATAATGTGATTGTTAAAAACGTGCTAATAACAATTAGCACGTTTTTATGTTTTTAACCAGTGAAAAGATTATTTCTTTTCTTCTGCTTTTGCAGGCTCAGCAGGAGCTTCGGTTTTTACATCAGTTGCTTGTGGCTGTGCTTCACCTTCGGCTTTGATTTCTGCTTTCGGAGCATCTGTCGCAGGTTGAGCTACTTTTTTCAAATCATAATTCATTTCTTTAGTCGTTGCTTTTTTACCATCAGCATCTAATTTAGAAATGACATCACCTTCAATAACAAATTTAGCAGTTGTTAATGGGTCATTGCTTTCTAAAGTAATGGTTGAAGTCGTAGCATCAAAAGTTGCTTTACCTTGTTTTACATCAACTTTTTCTTGGTCTTTATGTGTGTACTTTTCAGTTAATACATAAGTACCATCAGCTTTTAATTCAACAGTTGTATCAATACCGCTACAATCCGCACATGGTAAAGTACCATTATAAGTACCTACATAAGCAGGTGTAGTTTCAGCAGGAGTTGCTGGCGTAGATGGCTGAGTAGCAGGAGCTGTTGTTGATGTGGTTTCTTTAGTAGGCTCTGTTTTTTTTGGCTCTTGTTGAGTACAAGCAACAGCCAATACACTACTGAATAGTGCAATACTTAAAAGGCTTTTTTTCATCATAATCTCCAAAGGTTGATGAATATAAGATGTGGAATATTATATCATAGCTAGGGTTATTATATTCAATCGTTTGATGTAAAATCATCATTAATTTGTTAAAAAATATATTTTTAGTAACAAAAATAATAAGATATGGCTTTTATTTTTACCGTTTGTAAAAATCAATTGTAATATTTGACATAGTAAAATGATAATAAAAAATACGGAAACCTCTGTTTAACATTTCGTTTCCGTATCATCAAAAAATACTTAAAGAAAAAATTAATCTTTAAGATTTTTAGTAACTCTTGCACCTTCAAGTAGCATACGAATCATTGCAATCGTTTCTTCTGCAATTTGTTGTTGTTGCTCTTTTGGAGAGTTTAAGATTTGAGCACCCATATGGAATACAATACGTGTAATTGCCTTTGCTACAATATCTGCGTGTGCTAAATCTTGTTGTTTTTCATGTTGTTCAAAACGATTCAAATCTTCAATTAATTCTTGTGTAAAGTAATTTAATTGGTCTTCTACTGCTTTTTTATAAGCATCTGAACCAATATAGCTTTCACGTAATAATAGACTTAAATGACCTTCATCATTGTGTAACTGTCCAACAAATACTTCAATTGAACTACGAATAACGCTTTCAGTTTGTTGTGCTTGTAAACGTGCTTCACGAATAATACTACGTAAACGCTCACCAGCAAGAACAATTAGAGAAACTGCTAATTCATCAGTATCACGGAAATGGCGATAAAAGCTATTTGGTGAAATACCAGCTTCACGTGTAATCTCTCGCAAGCTCAGTGATGCAACACTTTTACCCGGACTAATTAAACGCAATGTAGCTTGAAATAAATCATTTTTATCAATCGTAGCTGTACGACCCATAATAAATACTCTATTGTAAAGAAAAGATTAATTTATACTATAGCAAAAAAATGTAAATTGCAATATATTAAAATACAAATTAATAGACAATATCGATGAAATGTACAAAAAATGAGATAAAATACAAATTATTTATCAAATTTTATTGTTTACCACATTAAATCATCAGGAATCACATAATCTGCATACGGATCTTCTTCATCAGTTTGCTGATGATTTTCTTGCGATTGCGTATTTAAATTAATCATAAAACCTGCCATTTTTTGTTCGATACGCTCAGCCAATGCTCTAGGTAAATACGCATATTCTTGATTTTGTGTACGAGCAATCACTAATGAACCTGCCACTAAAGCATTATACACTTGTTGTGAAATATAAACTTTTTTAATGGTTTCATCCACAAATTGATAAGCAATATCGCCTTGCGTGTCTTTGATTTTATGTTGTTGAATCATTTGTTCAATATTGGCTTTGAGTGCTTTTTCATCAAGTACACGTTGTCTTTCTTGATTAAGTGCTTGGTCTTTGGCTATTTTCTCTTGTTGTGCTTGTGCGAGTTCAGCTTTGAGATGTGTATCTTCATCATTACCCATACGTTGCTGATGTTGGGTTTGTTTATTGATTTTTTTGGCTTTTTTAGCATCAACTAGACCTGCTTTGAGTAGTTGAGCCTGTAGGGCATTTTTAAGCATAAGACACCTATAATCATGGGTTATGATGGGTCATGTTCTTGATAAGGTGTACCACGAACACGAAAATAAATAATCCAATATACTACACTCATACATAATGTAAGTGCAACAGGAAATAGAAAAGATTGTAAACCCCAATAAGGATAAATGATACTAGCAATTAATCCTCCAACAAAAAAGCCAACTAATAATAAAAAATGCAGAACAATACGCCGTCTATCCACTTTTAAACCACGTGCAACATAGCCAAAAGCCAGTCCTAAATCGGTAAGCACGCCTGATAAATGTGTAGTACGAATAATTGCACCTTTATAATGACTGACCATCGCATTTTGTATACCCATTGCACAGCTTGCCCATAATAGTGCATAGCGTGGAAAATAGGGCAAAAATGCCCAACATAAAAAAATCGACAGGGCAACTAGCATTAATGGTAAACCATAACGCCGTCCTAATTGAAAATGGGCGTTACCTAAAATAAAACCACTATAAAATGAGCCTAAAACATAACATATTAAAATACAAGTTAAAAATAAAATATGGTCGATATTACCTGTAACAATATCCATTGCTAAAATGCTAATATTACCTGTCATGTGTGAAACAGATTGATGCAATAAGGTTAATAACCCTAAAACATTAATCATGCCAGCATTTACAGCAAGGGAAAATGCACCAAATTGTATCCAATTAGGTAGGCTTTGAAAAGGATTGTGGCTCATAATTGCGTAGTTTACAAAACTTTACTAAACAATTATCATAAACCGTTTTTCGATAAAAAATCAAGCGTTATCATGACCTTTTATAAGTATCTAAATGGTAAAATCTTTATCATCATGCTGTTGTTGATAAATAGCTTGTACTGCTTGATAATGGGTTAAAAAGACTTTTCCACTTAATTCATGTAAAAAATGGCTATGTTGTAATTTATCCATTACAGGACCTTTGACTTCTGTTAAATGTAGTTGGATATTAAGTTTAATTAATTCATGATTAATTTCTTCAAGCGTTTCTAAAGCACTAAAATCAATATCACTAATACTTGAACAATTTAGTACAACATGATGCAGTTGTTTATTTTTGCTAATCTCTTGAATAATATAGTGTTTTAAAGAATTTGCATTTAAAAAGGTTAAATTTTCATCTACACGTAAGGAAAATATTTGTGGGATTGTCATGGTTTTATGACGTTGAATATTACGGAAATGTTGCGTACCTGCAATTAGACCAAGTGTTGCAATATGTGGACGACTCATTTTCCATAATAATAAAACAAATGTGGAAATTACACCAATCATTAATCCTGTAGCAATATCAATCAATAAAACTGATAAAAAGGTAATAATCATCGCTAAACCATCATGTTTAGAATATCGCCAAGTATCAATAAATGGTTTAATTTTAACTAATCTCCAAATTGAGACAATAATAGTAGCGGCTAAAACTGATAAAGGTAAATAATAAAAAGTTTGTGTTAAAAACAAACTAATGATAATGATAAAGATACCAACGAACACACCAGAAAAAGGAGATTTTGCACCTGCATCAGCATTAACTACTGTACGAGATAAACTTCCCCCAACAGGAAAACCCATATTTAAACCTGCACCAATATTAGAAACACCAATTGCAATAAGCTCTTGATTACTATCTAAATTTTTACGTTGCTGTAAAGCAGTTGCTTCAGCGATGGTCATTGATTCTACAAAATTGACCATCGCAATTAAAAAAGCAGGTAATAATAATTGTTGCACTAATTGCCAACTCCAATCAGGTATTTTAAATTGTGGTAAACCTGATGGAATGACACCAACACTAGGAATATGAGGCACAGAAGGTAAGGTTTGATGTGCAAATTGATGAATTAAAATACTAATAATTACTAAAATTAAGGGAATAATTTTACTGTAAGTATTTAATTTATATTTAGATAATATTTTCGGTACATAAATAAGAGCTAAAATACAGATGATGCCAATCAATGTTGTACTAAAATTAATTTGTGTAATATTTAAAATAAAACTTTGGATAAAACTCATTAAATTATCAGATTTGAGTTTAACGTCAAGAATAAAACGTAATTGTCCTAAAGCGATTAATAAAGCAGCTGCAATAATAAAACTATGAATGACAGGACGGCTAATCAAACGTATTAAAAAACCAAATCTAAAAATCCCCAATAAAAATGAAATAATCCCTGTTAATAATGCCAATAAACACGCTGCCTGTAAATATTCAGCTGAACCAACTGTAAAAATTGGACTTAAAAAAGCAAAAGTCATCATGGCTAAAATCGCCACAGGACCAATAGATAGGGTGCTACTTCCGCCTAAAAAAGCATATAAAATAATCGGTAAAATACTGGCATAAAGTCCCATAATGGGCGGTAAACCTGCTACGAGTGCATATGCCATTGCTTGTGGAATAATTAAAGCAACCACAATAAAAGATGCAATCACATCAGATTTAAAATCTTGTTTATTGTAATGATTAAGCCATTGCATAAATGGAAAATGAGCAGGAATACGCATAAAAATAAAATTATAAAAATAGAAATGCTACTATTATAATCAAAAATGAGCTTGGCGTGATGATAAATTTTAAAAATAGTTTTCAAAACATCAATAGATTATTGTAAAATAGTTAAAATGCAATATTATATTAATTGTTTTTTTATTTACTCAGGTCAATATGATGGATATTCCAAAAATACTTTTACACCGAACTGCTGATCAACATGTAATTAATGAAGGTTATATTGGCTATGGTTTTGGAAGAATTAATTTTTCTGATTATCAAGATGTAAAAGATTTATTAGCCGTATTTATAAAAACATATCCTAAAAGAAAAAGAAGCCGTAATATGGTACAAAATTTTTTCACTTTAAAAGCAGGTGATATTGTCATTGTGCCTGTACATAAGGCAATCAAAATTGCCATTGTTTGTGGTGAAAAA
This sequence comes from Moraxella sp. ZY210820, assembly GCF_030674635.1. Classification (NCBI taxonomy): domain Bacteria; kingdom Pseudomonadati; phylum Pseudomonadota; class Gammaproteobacteria; order Moraxellales; family Moraxellaceae; genus Nasibacterium; species Nasibacterium caprae. The sequence continues at coordinate 1,181,521 of NZ_CP089978.1, forward strand.
AGATATGTGCCAAATACACGAGATTCAAATAATCAAATTAAAGTCAATTATTTAAGAAATACACATGGGGAAGTAATCAAAATTCCAAATAAAAATTTAGTTTCATTTTTGCAAACAAAATTAAGAATAAAAAGAACAAATGTAATATTAAAAGGAAAATATGCTGATGAAATTATAAAAATTATTAAACAAATCGAAACGAACGGCTTTTATAATAAAAAAGCACATTATCAACAACAAGTTAATGAACATATTGTTAATTTTAAACATCAATTATTAAAGCATATTCAACAAGGAAAAATACTTATACAAGCAGGTGGTTATGGTTTAGAACAATTAATTGCAGAATTATATGCAATACAAGGCTATAAAACTCGTATATGCTCAAAACGTCAATTGAAAGGTATTGCTGATATTGATGTTATTGCTGAAAATAATGATGAAAAATTGCTCATTCAGGTGAAACATCATCATGGAATATCACACAATAAAGGCATCATACAATTAAAAGAATATCATCATCAAAGTGATTTGATATGCAGAAAAATTTTTATTACAACTGCTCATAATGTAACTGAAAGTGCGATAAATATTGCTTATCAATATAATATTGAAATTATGATAGGAAAACAGTTAGTAGAGTGGATTTATGAAAATTTGCCCAAATTATCGCAAACCACAAAAGAAAATTTAGGTATTTTTGAAAGTTATCAATTAGTGACTTATAGCTAATTCATTTAATATTGCATTAAAATCATAGTCATATTATCCCAAGCCCTATGTTTCTGTAATAATTTATACATAGATGATAGCCATTGTTTAGTATTCATTTCACAAGGTAATAACCAATGTTCACAATCTAATACATCGTGAACACCATCAGTACATATAAGCAAATAATCCCCTGTGTTTAATTGAATATTTTGTGATGGAAAACAACTAAGCGGATTATCATCAATACAAAAATAATGATAGAGAATATCATAACTGCTCGCATATTGCTGATTTTGCTCAAGTTGTATTTCTTGTTTTAATTCGTTTAAATAGGTATGGTCATGCGTTAATTTACACCATTGTTTTTTCATACTATTAAAATGGTAAATGCGACTATCTCCTAAATGTCGAAGTTCAAAAATATTTTTATGGGCATGATAATATGCCATTGCTAGGGTAGAACCTGCACCTTGATATTTTTCTTGACTAAAATAATGATTTAATTCATCTTGTAATGTTTGGAAAGAAATGATGCCTTTATTAAATTGTTCCGCTAAAAGAGTTAATAGTTTTTTTGAAATTAATCCAGAATAAGGGCTACTCGCAATACCATCAGCTACAGCGATGATAAAATTTGTATTAAAATCATAGGTTTTACTAATAATAGCTTTATTTTGAATGATACGGCAAATATCTCCATTACTAATTAAAAAGCTATCTTGTTGTTTTGGTGCTTGGGCTTGCCATGATACTGCTTGAATTTTCATTATTTTACCTTGTAGAGTTGAGTTATATTAATCATCAAATCATTTTAACATTTACCCCCTATCAATCAAATACAAAAAAAACTATAATACACACCTTTCATAATATAATTAATTTTTGAGTAGCAAATATGCCAAAAGTGGGTTTTGTATCGCTAGGTTGTCCCAAAGCGTTAGTTGATTCTGAACGAATTTTAACACAATTAAAAATAGAAGGTTATCAAGTCGCATCAGACTATCAGGGTGCGGACTTAGTGGTGGTCAATACCTGTGGTTTTATTGAATCTGCGGTACAAGAGTCGCTTGATGCGATTGGCGAAGCCATCAACGAAAACGGGCGTGTGATTGTTACAGGCTGTTTAGGTAAAGACGAAGCCAAAATCCGTGATATGCACCCAAGTGTATTAAAAGTTACAGGTGCAGCAGCCTATCAAGATGTGATGAATGCTGTACATGAATATGTACCACCACCGCCAAAACATAATCCATTTATCGACCTTGTACCAGAGCAAGGTGTACGTTTAACGCCAAAACATTATGCTTATTTAAAAATTTCAGAAGGCTGTAATCATCGTTGTACATTCTGTATCATTCCAAGTTTGCGTGGCGATTTGGTTTCTCGTCCGATTGGTGATGTGATGAAAGAAGCGGCTGCTTTGAAAAGAGCAGGTGTGAAAGAGTTATTGGTTATTTCACAAGATACATCAGCTTATGGCGTAGATACAAAATATAAACTTGATTTTTGGGACGGTCAGCCACTTAAAACGAAGTTTTATGATATGTGTGAAGCCTTAGGCAAATTGGGTATTTGGGTACGTTTGCATTATGTTTATCCTTATCCACATGTTGATGCAGCGATTGATTTAATGGCAGAAGGTAAAATTTTACCGTATTTGGATATTCCATTCCAACACGCCAGTCCACGTATTTTAAAGTTGATGAAACGTCCTGCCCATAGCGAAAATACCTTAGAACGCATCAAATTATGGCGTGAAAAATGCCCTGATTTGGTCATTCGTTCAACTTTTGTGGTTGGCTTTCCGGGGGAAACAGAAGAAGATTTTGAGTTTTTATTAGATTGGCTCAAGGCAGCACAACTTGACCGAGTGGGTTGTTTTACTTATTCGCCAGTTGAAGGGGCGGTCGCCAATGATTTGCCAGACCCTGTACCTGAAGAGATTAAACAACAGCGTTTTGAACGCTTTATGCAAGTGCAACAAGAAATTTCTGCACAAAAATTGCAAAAGCGTATTGGACAAAGAATGACCGTTTTGGTGGATAGTTTGGAAGATGAATATCCAGTTGCGGTGGCTCGTTCTTATGCAGATGCACCTGAAATTGATGGTCATGTATTTGTGGAAGATATTGATAAATCTCAAATTAAAGCAGGTGATTTACTCGAAGTAGAAATTACTGATGCTGATGAATACGATTTATTTGCACAGTTGATTAAAATCGTTTAATATTAAAATGCCCTATGATTAAAATAGGGCATTTTTTTAAGGGAGATAAAATGTTAATCAAGCGTTTATGTGGTTTGTTTTTAGCATTGCTTGGCTGTAATACGAATGCAAAAACAGATATTCAGCAGACATCAACACCCAATTTACATGAGAAAGCAGGGTATTATTCAGCTTATACTGATACTGTAAACTGTGAATATATTCCACAACATCCTGCGATGGTATATAGTGAACGTTGCCAAAGTTTAGATAAAAATTATCAAATTTGGAAACAAAACTATGAAGTGCAAACATGGTTGAATATTCGTTATCAAAGTTATCATTTAAACCATCAAACGACTTTATTACCGATGACTGTTGGTGAAAAAGTGGAATGGCGTTATATACTCAAGGATAATCAACCACATTATTATGCGTTGATTTATCGTATCTATGTGTATGATGATTATGAAACAGACACTTTACTCAAACCAGCGAAATCAAGCTATTTAATTGTGGTTAAATTAAATCAAGAAAAAAGCTGTATTGTGGCAAAAATCAACGGTAATCAGAAAAATGCGAATCAAAAAGCACGTTTAATTGCTGACCGTAGTTTAAATCGCCAAACGCCATGTTTATTTGAAATGTGGGACGAAAATGCTGAGTCTGAATTTAGCAAATAGGCTGAGCGATAAATTAGACTTCCTGCGCTACTAGGTTTTCCTTATTTTAAGCGTTTCGCAGAAAGTCTATTGAATATCGTATAAAATTGGATTACGATAGAAAATAGGCGTTTGAGAGGAAAAGAGATGATATGATGCAAGAAATTTTAGACAAAATTGCCCAAATGAAAGGCGATGACAAATACCAAGCCATCAAAGCGTTGGTTAAAGACCCCAATAATGCTCCTGTATTACTTGCTTTATCACAAAGTGAAAAGAGCTATTTTAAAGAAGAAGCCTTGCGTGGTTTGGCGTGTTTTGATTTGGAAGAAGCACAGCCGATTTTTAAAAAGTTATTAACATCAAAATCCAAAGGCGAAAAAATCCTGCTACACGGTACAGCAGACACGCTTTCGGACTTGCTAGTGGAGCAAGCTGAGCAATTTTTTCAGAAACTCTTCTTGCACGATGAAAATTATGATTTTATTCCCGATGAGTTTCGTCATTTGGATTTGTCCTATTATACGCCCAAAGAATTTGAAGAATTTCAGGTATGGCATTCTTTAATTTTGGGTAAAGCCAGTGCAAAAATGCAAAACATCTATCGCTTGTTTGCTAAAAATCAAGAGAAATTCACTTCCTTTAAAATAAAATGGAGTATTAATAAGCACTTCATATTTTATAGTCAAGGCGATATTGCTTGTAAAAATTTAGCAAAAGTATTTCCACAAACCTTAGCACTTTCAATCATTCGCAATCCAGATGAAAGATTGATTGATTTGGCAAATGAATTATCAAAGCAATATGGTAAAAATTGGCTGACTGCTGAAATAATCGGAGCATTTTTAACGCAAAGTTCATCAGCCGTATTTGAAAAATATTCGCCATTACTTAAAGGTAAAAATAAATCCTATGTACTTGACACATTGGCATTGATTTATTTTGACTTGAAAGCAGAACAATATACCGCCATTGCTAATTGGGGCAATTATCACGATGAACGCAATAATAGCGAGACTTCTTTTTCACAAGCGATTTTTGAGCCATTGGACGAACGGTGGTTGGAGATTTTGACTGAAATTGAACCTGAAAAAGTGCCATTGCAAAGCTATTTTTCTATGCCTGTTGGTGTGGCGGTGGTGTATGAAAGCTATGACCAATTGTTTCAAGCGTTATTGCCTAAAAATATTAAAAATCCAACGATTAAACAAAAAGTGGTGGCATATTTTGTGGCAAGAGAGCAAGCTGAACAAGGGCAATCGCTTTATATTGGTGTACTTCATCAGCTTGGGCAAGCAATTAGCGAGGCGATGATTGAAAAATGGATTGCTTATAAACCTGAAAGTGTCAGCAAATATAACATTCCGATTATGCTTAATCATAATACAGATTGGAGTAATCAGCAAAAGAAAGATTTTGTGAAAAAATTGCCCGATTCATTGCAAGATGGGTCAGCATTAAGAAAATGGTCAAAGTGATGGTTGTGTGATAAGAACAATGTTGTTATATAAGTCATGAGCGATAATATCACATTCAATGACGGATGAAGTGTTGAAATTGATATTATCCCAAAAACCATGTAACATAAAATTTTAAATGGTAGAGTGGGGTGGTACAATGAATTATCTTAAAAAATTGATGACTAATGAAGAGTTTGAATATTGGCAAGGTGCTGAAAATACCCATATTACCAATATTGAAAATCAATTAAATTTAAAATTACCGACAGCATACAAAACATTTTTATTACAATGTGGCATGTGTAATTATGGTGATGTTAATATTTTGGGTGTAGCAAAAAGTGATGTCAAATGTACTTATCCTGTGGTTGAAATGACCAAACAACTTAGGGAAGAATTAGGCATTGCTGACGACTTTTTGGTGTTAAGCTATGAGCCTGATGAATATATCACACTGTACAAAACGTCAACCACAGAAGAATTGAACGATTCGACGGTATATGGTGCGAGTGTGTATTATGATGATGGCTCAGATGAGCTGGAGATTGACGAAATTGAGCTGATTTTTTCGTCATTTGATGAATATTTTGCTGATTTTTTAACTTTAGCAGAAGATGAATAAAGTGTTTGATGAAAAATAAAGTTTTGTAACAAGGGGATTAAAACAAATCCCCTTGACTTAATCCATTTTTTTGAATATTTACAGGATTATTTTTAATATTAAAGCCATATTCTAATAAATAAGATTTTAAACTGTCGATATTGTAAACAGAATGACTGTGGGTAGTATTTTGAAAATAGATAAATAACTGTTTAAAATGATGACGTTGTTGATGAATTAGATGAGCAAGTTTTTGTAATTCATCATCAGTGTAGCGATAATCATGACGCTCTTTGGCAGATTGTGCATCATGCCATTTCAGATTATGCCCATGCAAACGTAAATAGCCAATTTCTTGATTAAATTGTAAGTTAAATGTTGGTAAATCTGCTAAAGGTGGATAATCGACATTGCACCAAATTAAATTGGATTGTTGTTTAAAATATTCAAATACTGGTGGAATATGCCAACTCGGGTGGCGAAATTCAATAGCAATGGATAATCCTTGAAACCAATTTAACATCTTTGCCAAATATAAACGATTATGCTTATTACGCACAAAACTTTGTGGAAATTGTAAAAATAAATGAGCTAAACACGTTGCATCGATTAATGGTGTTAAATGATTCATAAAGGCTTCGGCGTTTTGATAGGTTGCCGTACGTTGATGGCTAAAATCTTGATGTAATTTCACTGAAAATAATAAATTGCCTTGTGATTTTTCAAGCATACCTTGTATGGCTTTTTCGGCAATGGGAGCGTGAAAGGTGCTATTAATTTCAACTGTATCATAATATTGTTGATAAATATTTAGAAATTGACTTGATGATGTACCTTGTGGATATAATGTACCAATTAAATCAGTATCGCTATAGCCACCTGTGCCAATATAAATGGATTGTTTGGACATAGTTTAATCAATAAAAACTAATAATATGAGAATAGATAAGTAATAGTAATAAATAAGCACAAAAATAGATTTCCCACTTGGATAGGAAATCTATTTTGCATTATGAATTATTGTTGTTCTCGAGCAATCGCACGATAACCAATATCTTTACGATATTGCATACCTTCAAAACTTACTTTTTGACACAGTTCCAATGCTTTACTTTGAGCTTTAGCAACCGTATCGCCCAATGCCGTTACACATAATACACGACCGCCATTGGTTACAATCTCACCTTGCTCATTTTTTGCTGTGCCTGCATGGAAAATTTTGCTGTCTGCTGTGCTATTTTCCAAACCTGTAATTACATCGCCTTTACCCGATGTTTCAGGATAGCCTGCCGTTGCCAATACGATACCGACTGTTTTACGTTCGTCCCATTGTGCTTCGCTTGGTAAGTTACCTGCTAAACCTACTTGCACCAAATCCACCAATGATGATTGTAAACGCATCATAATCGGTTGGGTTTCAGGGTCGCCAAAACGGCAGTTAAATTCAATCACTTTTGGATTACCTGCATCATCAATCATTAAACCTGCATATAAAAAGCCTGTATAAGCATGACCATCTTTTTTGATGCCTTCCACTGTTGGACGCATGATTTGACTCATCACACGTTCAAATACATCAGGCGTAACCACTGGTGCTGGTGAATATGCTCCCATACCGCCTGTATTTGCGCCTTGGTCGCCTTCAAAAATGCGTTTATGGTCTTGGCTGGTCGCCATCGGTAAAATGTTGTCTCCATCAATCATACAAATAAATGATGCTTCTTCACCTGCTAAAAATTGCTCAATGACAACACGGCTACCAGCATTACCAAATTTGTTACCACTTAACATATCATCAATCGCATTAAAGGCTTCATCTTGAGTCATTGCTACAATAACACCTTTACCAGCAGCAAGTCCGTCCGCTTTAATCACGATAGGCGCACCATGTTTTTCAACAAATGCCTTCGCTGGAGCGACTTCGGTAAACACTTCATAAAATGCAGTTGGAATACCATGTTTTTTCAAGAAATCTTTGGCAAATGCTTTAGAACCTTCAAGTTGAGCACAGTATTGTGTAGGTCCCCAAATTTGGATATTTTCTGCACGGCACGCATCAACCACACCATTCACAAGCGGTGCTTCAGGTCCAACCACGATAAAATCAATCGCATTGTCTTTGGCAAAATTAACAATCGCAGTATTATCCAAAATATTCAAAGCAACATTTTGGCATTTAGGTTCTGTTGCTGTACCTGCATTGCCCGGTGCAACAAAAACGGTTTTTACTTTTTCATCTTGTGCGATTTTCCACGCCAATGCGTGTTCACGACCACCACTACCTAATACTAAAATATTCATAAAGATTTCCTAAAACGTTAAATTGATGGAGAATGGATATTTTGGCGTTGTTGATATTTTTTATCAACATCTAAAATAAATTGTTGAATTAAAGTTAAACAATTTGTAACATCATGCGGTGATATAACTCTTTGCTCGCCTGATAGTGTAAAACCATTACGATGTACAATATCATGGCGGTAATCATTTGATTCAATAAAGCATGACTTTTATTAAATGAAATATTCAGCACTAATTTATATAATGTTTCAACATCATTTAATCGATGCCAAACTAAATTTTTAATGCTGTTAATCATGTAATCTTCTACAGAATGATGTAATAAATAAGGAATTTTTAAGCTTTCTGATTGAAATTTATGATGTTGAGCCAAGCGAATGAGATGTTCTCGATGTTGAGAAATTTCATAAATAAAAACATCTGATAAATATTTTTCCATTAAGGTAATAATATAGGAAAAATATAATTGACAATGAAAATCATCAATATCATCAAATTTAATTTTTAAACTATCTTGAGAAAAGCGTTGATAAAATTGGCTGGGTTGATGGTTAATATTCATTTGCCAAATACTCAACATTGATACGTTGCTTTAACTCATCGGCTTGTTTAGATTGAATTTGAATATCCCAATCTACGCCTAAATTTGATGACAAAACACGAATATCAAAAATATTACCATCATCATCTTGGACATGGTCTAAATTTTCCACAATACTATCATGATAACGTGGAGCATTTGCTACAAAAGATGGCACACTAGTAATATAAAACTCTTGTCCATCCATATAAACGGTTAAATATCCACCATATTGAGCGGGTAAAGGAATCGTTCCATTGAGTGATAAGGTCATCAACTATTTCTCGTGTTTTTGCAAGAAGTGTTTGTCATTATATCATCAATCTAAGATTGTTCAACCTTTACAATATAATCATGAAGTAAAAGCCAATTTTTATCAGTAGGGACAAATTGTACACAAATGTGCTGATTGAGCTTTAAACCACGAAAACCAACATCATTTCTAAATTTCTCGGTGCGAAATTCCTTCATCTCTGTTGCTGATGTTTGAATGATAAAATTTGCTGGATTTAAGGGAGACAAAGGAAAAAAGTGATGTTCATTTTTGGTTAAGATACCACAAACTTGTTGTGATTTATTGGTTGCTTGATAATTTACCAACCAATATTGATGTGCTTCATCAAGACACAGTATAAACACATATCCAATTAAAAATAAATAATTTTTAAGTTTAGGATATTTTTCACTTAACCATTGGACGGGGAAATAGGTAATAGCTAAAGCAAGGAAAACGTAAAGTTCAAAGCCTAACAAAAAGAATATAATCAGAGCAACAATTAAAATCAACCACGTTTGATAGTCTTTTAAAATATTTTGCATTTTATATCTCCTTGCGTTTCTCATCAAAAAGGATTATACAGTTATTATCTAACTTTCGCATCAAAAAAGGCGTTCGGCTTGAAATAAATATCATTCCATTCAGATTGGTAAATCTCAATTTGATAATGTTTACCTTGTTGTAATTGCTCATTATAGCCTTGTTTCCAATCTTTATGGACGAGAAAATAACCATCTTGAAAGCGAAATTGCTTGGCATTTTCACTCACAATTTTCCATTTTTGATAGCGTTCTTTTTGCTCAACCAATTCCATTACCACAACTTGTGGAGTGATATTTCGCTGTTCATTGATATAACGCTGTATGGATAATGCAAAATTGGTAACCATCGCTCCTGCAAATATCCCAACCACAATACTACTAATTACAACCGCTTTATTTTTTTCATCTTGTTTACACACAAAATAACAGACTATTGATGTCAATATAATGCCTATCGTAAACCAAGTGAACATATATTCACTCGATGTATGCCATGCTTGAATAATAGAATGGTCAAACCATAATGTAACAAACATCAAAAATATACTAACAAGCAAAATATAAACTGGTATATTACCAATTGATTGACTAGCATAACTATCTAATATTTTTTCTTCAATATCAATATATTGTCGAATCTCTTCGATAAACTGCTCAGCATCTTTTAAATAATTTAACTCAATGCGTAATGATGTAAACTGTTTTGATATTATCCATAAATGTTGAATATTTAGCAACTTTGCATGACGTGTTTCATTGACTAATGCAATCTCTTTAATATCATCATAAGCAATTTTAAGTTGTGGAGCAAAACATAAAAATTTAGAATAAATTCCTGTTTCGGTAACTATATAAGATAAACTTTGACGATAATACATGATAAAAAATGTAATTGCCAAAAGTGGCATAGCTGTATTATTTAATTTACCATGCACCATAAAATGATAAATCTCATAAACACTACATATCACAATCATCAACAAAACTAAATGAATGCTTGTTTTTGGATAATAAGTTTTTTGTTCCATTTCGTATTTATCCAGTTAAATTGTTAAAATGGGCAGGTCAAAATCTCAACCTACCCATTTTTTTAATTAGTGACGGAAATGACGCATTCCTGTAAACACCATGGCAATCCCATGTTCATTGGCAGCAGCAATCACTTCTTCATCACGCATTGAGCCACCGGGTTGAATAATGCACTTAATGCCTGCTTTGGCTGCATTATCAATTCCATCACGGAAAGGGAAGAATGCATCAGATGCCATTACCGCACCTTGTACTTCTAAACCTGCGTGTTCGGCTTTAATCGCTGCGATACGAGCAGAGTTTACACGGCTCATTTGACCTGCACCGATACCAACTGTTTGACGGTTTTTCGCATAGACAATCGCATTTGATTTCACATATTTAGCGACTTTCCACGCAAAAATTAAATCATCTAATTGTTCATCAGTCGGAGCAACATCAGTAACGACTTTTAAATCGTCCTTTGTAATCATGCCTAAATCTTGCTCTTGAACTAATAAACCACCATTGACACGTTTAAAGTCAAATTGTGCTTGACGTTCATCAATTTTCGGTAATTTACCACAGACTAACACACGTACATTTTTCTTACTTTCTGTTACGGCTAACACGCCATCAGCGATACTTGGTGCGATAATTACTTCTACAAATTGACGTTCGATAATTGCTTTTGCTGTTTCCACATCAAGCTCACGGTTAAATGCAATAATACCACCAAAGGCTGATTCTGGGTCAGTCGCATAAGCTAAATTATAAGCATCTAAAATACCATCAAGTGAAACTGCAACACCACAAGGATTAGCGTGTTTGACAATCACACAGGCAGGTTTAGCAAATGATTTGACACATTCTAATGCCGCATCAGTATCAGCAATATTGTTATAAGATAATTCCTTACCTTGCAACTGTTTAGCCGTTGAAATTGACGCTTCTTTAGCATTACGTTCTACATAAAAACTTGCTGTTTGATGTGGATTTTCACCATAACGCAAATCTTGAGCTTTGTTCATTTGTACATTGAAGGTACGAGCAAATTGTTCCACTTCATCATTCAAACGACAGCCTAAATATTGTGCAATCATACCATCGTATTGTGCAGTATGTTCAAAGGCTTTTACGGCTAAATCAAAACGTGTTTTTTGAGATAAGGTCTTGTTTTGTTTTAATTCAGCAATCACGCTATCATAATCGCTTGCATTCACGATAATGCCAACAGACGCATGGTTTTTCGCTGCAGCACGCACCATCGTAGGACCGCCAATGTCGATATTTTCAATTGCATCTGCTAAGGTACAATCAGGTTTTGCCACTGTTTGTGCAAATGGATATAAATTCACCACCACCAAATCAATCGGAGCGATGTTGTGTTCCGCCATCACCGCTTCATCAAGTCCACGGCGAGCCAAAATACCGCCATGAATTTTTGGGTGCAACGTTTTTACACGACCGTCCATCATTTCAGGGAAGCCAGTATGTTCTGATACTTCGACAACTTGAATTTGGTTGTCTTTGAGTAGTTTATATGTTCCACCTGTCGATAGAATTTCAATCCCCAAAGCAGAAAGTTGCTTGGCAAATTCAACAATCCCTGTTTTATCAGAAACAGAAATCAAGGCACGAGTTACGTTCATGTTTACCTCTAAACTTAAATCAAATAATGAAGGTATTGGCAAGCTATTTTTCCATCATAAAATATCTGCCATATAAATTATGGAATTATAGCATTTAAAACATAAACCACCATGTTTTTATTGCATTTTCACATGGTATTTTAGACTAAAGTAAAATGCCCACCAAGCAGGCAGGCATTTTTCTATTTTATTCGCTCATTAAACCGTGAGCTTTTAACTTTTTACGCAAAGTACCACGATTGAGACCTAAAATTTCAGCCGCTTTAGTTTGGTTACCACGTGTAAACTCTAACACAACTGACAAAAGTGGTTTCTCCATTTCAGCTAACACCATATCATACACTTCAGCAGGTTGCTCACCATTTAAATGTGCAAAATAATGACGAACTGCACGTTCTACATGGATACGAAGTGCAACATCAGAAGCTTGTGTAGGAAAATTTGGAGATTTGCTATTCATATGATTTGACCTAATTTATTCAATAAAAAAACCAAAAACACTATACAATAAAAATAATGTTATTTAGGTTTATTTGCTACTACAGAATTAAAAATATTATCACTATAATATAGTTTATATTTAGGATAACGCCAATAAAAAATTAAGCTATTAAGTACAACTATAAAATTATTTTCACTTTAAAATCACAATATTACGTTCTTGTAAAATAATAATGTGTTTATATGGCTTTAAATAATCATGGAATTAATCGTACTCAAATAGTTTAAAATGCTAAATCTTTAGCGGGCGGTATGATAGCATTTTTTGAGTTAAAATATGAACAATTTTTAGCTTAAATTTTATTTGTATTTTAGATTAATATTTAAAATTAATTATTAAAAACGATAGTATTTGTATTTACAATATGAATAATTGAAAAAATTATAGTAAATGAAGGTTAAACTGTTTAAGAATGAAAGCACAACTCGCCATTACAAATAATAAAATAAAAAGACGATACTCTAAAAATAAATTTTTATATTTTGAATATCTATGTATTTGTTCATTGATGTGGTGTTGTGAACTACTTTTTGACTCATTAAGATATTCTAATAAGTTCATTTGTGCTGACTCAGTTTTTTTATGAAAAAAAGTACGGATATCCTCATTGTGATATTTTTGTTGTTCAGATGTATTGTTAAACACAGAATGTGATTTTGTATATACATGCTCTACAGCATTAAATACTAAACGGCAGTCAGCACAACGCACCCACCCTTTAGATACGGTAAGTTGGTTAATGCTGACATTATAAACTGTCGAACAATAAGGACAACGTGTTTGCTTTTTAGTATTTTTAAGCATAGATAAGCCTGTGGATTAATTAGCCTGTATAACGACCTGCAATACGGCACCAAGTGATTTCACGCTTTTCAATATCGCTCACACTAAAACCTGCTTGTTGATAGGCTTGACATACATCATGACATTGTTCTTCAATCACACCTGCCAAGGCAAACTCAGCTTGTGGTTGAACCAATGTGGCAAAAGTTGGAGCAAGAGAAATGAGTGGTGTTGCTAAAATATTTGCCACCAAAACATTGGCTTTTTGACCTGCAAATTCTTGTTCGAATTGTTCTGGTAAGCCCACATATAAACCTTGTTCCACACCGTTTAATTCAGCATTTTGACGAGTTGCAAGCACAGCTTGTGGGTCAATATCGGTTGCATACACTTTCTTAGCACCTAGTAATAAAGCTGCAACACCTAAAATACCTGAACCACAACCATAATCAATCACAACCTTATCTTTTAAATCGGTTTTGCCAAGCCATTGTAAGCATAAAAATGTACTAGCATGATTACCTGTACCAAACGCTAAACCAGGATCTAATTTTAAATTTACTGCTTGTGGATTTGGTGCTTCTAGCCACTCTGGTACAATCCAAAAATTATCATCAATTTGAATCGGTTCATAATAATCCATCCATGCACGTTCCCATTGTTGGTCAGCCACTTCATCATAGGTTACAGGTGCATGAGAGAATTGCGAGCTAACAAATGCGTGTAAAGCCTGAATGTCAATGGGTTCATCTTCAGTTTGTTGGAAAATCCCTGTTACAATCACTTTATCCCAAAGCGGTGTTTCGTTAGGTAATGGCTCTAAAAGAGCTTGGTCTTCTGCATCATCTAAAGTAACACTTACTGCACCCAATGATAATAATAAAGTTTCAGCCAACTCAACTTCAGCTTGTTGTACAGTAATATGGATTTGTAACCAATTCATGTCAAAAATCTCACAGCATCATCATTTAAAAATTAGGGAACATATAGTAACATTTTCCAATACAAGAATGTGTTCTAGTTAGTATTTTTTAGTAAATTATCATATTGTTTGTTTAATTTTTGTCTTATTCCATTCAATAATTAATCATAATGATAATAATGTGTTTAAATGGAAACTTATTAATAAATAAAATATAATTATAAAATAATAAGTTTATTATTTAATTTATTATTATAACATATTGATAATATTTAAATAATTTAATTTCTATATAAGTAATATATAGTTTATCTCTTAAGAAAAATCAATCATTTACCATGAGTAAACAATACGAAATAAATATAAAAAATAACATTTTTTTATTTAAAATTTGCTAAACTGTAAATTAAAATTTAATACCTTATTTTAAGAGGTATTTAATTTCTCAGGCTTATTTATTGGGGGAAGTTTTATGGCTTTAGTACGTTCTCAGCATAATAAAATGATCGCAGGTGTCATGGCTGGTATTGCGGAGCGTTTTGGTTGGGATGTCAGCCTTGTACGTATTGTCTTTGTTTTGGTATCTGTTTTTAGTGTAGCTTTCCCAGGTATTTTAGTGTATCTTATTTTATGGTTTATTATTCCTAAAGCTGAATCATATCCTGATTATACTACACAAAATCAACAAAATCGTGTGATGAAGACCATTTATCCTGAAGATTAGTCAAAGGAAATTTTCATGAATGCTGAAATAATACACGACCTTATAGAACAACGCCGTTCAGTGGGGCTATTGCATGATCCTGCACCATCAAATGAACAATTAATGATGGCTTTGCAAATGGCACAGTATGCACCTGATCATCGTTGTTTACAACCTACACAATTTATCATTGTAGAGCGTGAGCAACGTAAGAATTTCGCTCAAATTTTAATTGATAGTTTGCGTGCAGATAAAGGGGAAGCCGATGAAATACAAATGGAACGTATTCAACAGCAAGTTATGCGTGCACCAATGCTTGTATTAGCATTTACCAAAATTCAGCAAAATGAAAAAGTACCTGCATTTGAGCAATTATTGAGTACAGGTGCTGCAGTACAAAATGTATTGCTTTCTTTACAAGCACAAGGTTTTGCAACCATGTGGCGTACAGGTGAATGGGTAAATTCTGATTATTTAAAACAATATTTTGGCTTTAATTCGGAAGATTATTTATCAGCAATTATTTATATTGGCAGTGCAACGCGTGCTATTCCACCACGGACTGTAGAGCCACAAGTAGATTTTATCCGCACATTGCCACAATTTCCACAACCAACAGCAAATTAAGGGAACGTTGCGATGCAATTTGATTTTCAAACTTTATTTAGCCATTTAAATGAACAAACCAAACAAATATCATCATCAGCTCCTTTACGCATTAGTGTATTAGGTGGTGGGAGTTTTGGTACAGCAATGGCTAATCTCGCTGTTCGTAATGGTTGTGATGCAAAAATATGGATTCGTGATACACAAGTTGCACAAGAAATTAATCAAACACATATCAATCGCCGTTATTTGCCTGATTATCAACTTGAAGAAAAATTATATGCTGAAACGGATTTAGAAAAAGCAGTGAGAGACCGTGATTTAATTTTTGTGGCAATTCCTAGTCATTCTTTTCGTTCAATTGTGAAGCAAATTGCACCTTATATTTCATCACAAGTGGTCATTTCTTTAACCAAAGGTATGGAAAGTGATACTTTTAAATTGATGAGTGATATTATTCGTGAAGAATTGCCTGAAGTCGCATATGGCGTATTATCAGGTCCAAATTTAGCTAAAGAAATTGTGATGGGTATGCCATCAGCAACAGTTATTGCAAGCTCATCAGAATATGTCCGTTCAGCAGTACAACAAGCGTTACATAGTGCCTTATTCCGTGTGTTTTCAAGTGATGATGTCTATGGTGTAGAACTTGGCGGTGCATTAAAAAATATTTATGCTGTTGCAATGGGTATGGGTGGAGCTTTTGCAATTGGCGAAAATACTAAAAGTTTAATTCTAACACGTGCATTAGCAGAAATGAGCCGTTTTGCTGTTGATATGGGGGCAAATCCTTTAACATTTTTAGGTTTAGCAGGTGTGGGGGATTTATTTGCTACTTGTAATAGTCCACTAAGTCGAAATTATCAAATGGGTTATAAACTCGGGCAGGGTAAGAGTTTAGCACAAGCAAGTGAAGAATTAGGGCAAACTGCTGAAGGAATTAATACGATTGCCCAAGTATATCACTTTGCTCAGCAGAGAAATGTTTATATGCCAATTGCCACGGCTCTATATAAAGTCATTTACGAGCAAGCCCCTCCTTTAGAGCTGGCGGTAAACCTGATGCAAGCAGGTAATCGTAGTGATGTAGAATTTGTTTTACCACATAAATAATTTTATATTTTATTGAGAATTGTTATTATGTATTTAACATTAATTCGTCATGGTGAAGCACACCCAGCACTTGATGGGGTAGATGAGACTCGCCAATTAACTACTGTAGGACATGAACAAGCAGAACGTACTGCTGTTGAGATGAAACAACGTCTTAAACCTGACGTATTTGTAGTGAGTCCTTTAACACGTGCCCAACAGACTTTAGCACATTTACAAAGTTATTTTCCCAATGTGCCCGTTATTATTTGTGAACACATCAAACCTGATGATGATGCAAAATTCGCACTTGATAAATTACAGCAACTTGAGATTGAAGGACATTATCAAAATATGGTTGTCGTTTGCCATATGAATATTATTGCTTATATGGACCAATTACTCACATTAAATACCATTAAACCGTTTAATTTAGCAGAAGGGCGTGTGTATCAATTAAGCACTATCAGTCAAGGATTGGCAGTCGTTGAACATCAATTCGTACCTTAAAATTTATGCATAATAATACAATTTATATGAAATTTACTATTTTTTTCATGATTTTCTCAAAAAAATAGTAAATTTTGCTATCTTTTTGTATTTAAACAGGTTATCATAATTCAATATGGTAAAAGAATAGAACAGAGGTCATGTTATGACAAATGTAACTTTGAATAAATCTGATTTAATTGAACGTCTTACGTTAAAAAATCCACACATGGCAGAACCCCTTGTTGAAGATGCGGTTCGTGTAATTATAGAGCAAATGGTTGATTATTTAGCTTCAGATAATCGTATTGAAATTCGTGGTTTTGGTAGTTTTTCATTACACCATCGTGAGCCACGTCAAGGACGTAATCCAAAAACTGGCGATGATGTAATGGTATCAGCAAAAGCTGTACCACACTTTAAACCAGGCAAAGCTTTGCGTGATGCGGTAAACCAATCGGTTCAGCCAAAAGCAAAAAAGAAAAAATGATATCATCATACCTTTAGATAAAAAAATAGATAAGCCCAAATTGTATTTTTAAAGTTAGAGTTTGTAGATTTTTTTATTTTTATACAGGTGTTTTTAGATAGACAAGTGTATCACATGATGATTGACTTGTAGAGAATAGAATATGCGTTATGTTTTAGCCATTTTATTATTGGTATTCTTTGGTTATTCAATTGCTTTGGTTTTACTCAATAGCACTGAAAGTACCGTTGATTTAGTCTTTACTCAAATTCCTGCCATGCGTTTAGGCTTATTATTGCTTATCACACTTGGTTTAGGTATAGCAGTTGGTTTATTATTAGGCGTACAAATGTTCCATGTTATTCAAAATAAAATGGAAATTACACGTTTAAAGAAAGAAATTGAATTGCTTAAACAAACACAAATGAATAGCGTTGCTGAAAAAGCATTACAATATGCTCGAGAAAGCGATTTTCAAAAACAACATGAGAATGCTCCAGTTATGGCTGAAATGCAAAAACTCGAAATAAATCAGTCTAAAACTGATGATAAACAAGCCCCTTAATTTAGGGGTTTTGTTTTAATTTGATGTTGTAAATCTAAAATAGATTGAATAAAGATAGTCAAAATCTATTTCAAAATATGTGAGAACATTCATTATGAGTATTATCGTTGCTTTAGATGTCAATACCAAGCAAAAAGCCTTAGAAATTGCAGACCAATTAGACCCTAAATTATGTCGTGTCAAGGTGGGGAAAGAATTATTTACATCATCGGGTTCAAATGTGGTGCAAGTACTACAACAACGTGGTTTTGATGTATTTTTAGATTTAAAATTTCATGATATTCCAAATACAACAGCTCAAGCAGTATGTGCTGCTGCCGATATGGGCGTATGGATGGTTAATGTTCATGCAAGTGGTGGACGCAAAATGATGGAAACCTGTATAGAGCGTTTACATAAGGGTAGTTATAATACACAACTGATTGCAGTAACAGTTTTAACATCGCTTGAACAAAATGATTTAAGAGAAGTGGGGATTGATATTGAACCACAACAGCACGTTTTACGCCTAGCGAAATTAACCCAAGATTGTGGTTTAGATGGCGTGGTATGTTCAGCTCAAGAATCAAAAATGTTGCGTGAACATTTAGGGCAAGATTTTGTGTTAGTTACACCGGGTATTCGTCCTGCTGGCAGTAAAGTTGATGACCAAAAACGTATTGTAACACCAAAACAAGCAATGCTTGATGGTTCAACACATTTAGTTATTGGTCGTCCAATTACGCAAGCGGAAAAACCAACAGCAATGTTAAATGAAATTTTACAATCTTTGAATTAATATTGAAATACGCTTAAACTATGAAAGCCTATTCACAATCATATAGCATAAGACTACAAAATAGTACGCTTTACTTGATGATTTTATCATAAAGTTTGCTACAATAAATTCATCAAGTTAATCAACGACAAAGGTTTTATGATGTTAAAAAAAATTGTTTTAAGTGTTGCCATAACTGCTATGGGTGTAAGTTCTATTGCATTACCAACAATGGCATATGCACAAACTAAAGCTAATAGTGAGCAACAAGCAACACAACAATTAATGAATATATTAAGTGGCTTAAATAGTTTAAGTGCTGATTTTGAGCAACGTATTTATAGTAATCAAAAAAGTGGTAAGGCTCAACAAAAAAGTTTAACTGCACAACATATGAACCAAACCTTTACAGGGAATATGAAAGTTGAGCGTCCTGGGAAATTTTATTGGCAGACTAACAGTCCCGCGAAACAAATTATTGTAACTTCAGGCTCTACTGTATGGATATATGATCCCGATTTAAAACAAGCGGTACGTCAAAAGTTAGATCAACAAATTGAAAATACACCAGCATTATTATTCTCTGGAAATAGTGCAAAAATTATGCAAAACTATCGCATTACACAACCTGATGCAACAAAAATGTTCTATACTTTATATCCAAAAAATAAAGATGGCGTATTTCAAAGTTTATCACTTAGTTTTGATGCGAAAAAATCCCCAATTCATATGGTATTACAAGACAATACAGGGCAAACCACACATATTAAGTTTAAAAATACGCAACTTAATGCAAAAATCCCTGCAACATTATTTAATTTCACACCACCGAAAGGGACGGAAATTATTGAGCAATAAATAGATAGGGAATAAAGGCACTATGGTAAGATAGTGCCTTTTGCTTTTACTAAGCAGTACGAAATGGATTTTTAGATAATTGCACTTTTGAAGCACTATCCTCTTCACCTAATAATCGTACAATAAATGGATAATACTCTTTAGCTCCAGTGGCAATATATACATTTTTAATGTGTCGTTTTACAGGTTCAGGATAATCAATATATAACCATTTTTTATC